>CACHJU010000014.1 GCA_902580225.1 uncultured Verrucomicrobiota bacterium | reverse complement strand
CTCTCTCCGCGGACCGAAATTACGCGTATGTCACGGCTGCTAATGACCATGCGGTGAGTTGGTTCACCCGCAACTCGATTACTGGTGCTTTGTTCTATGGCCTCGCGACGGATGCCAATTACATCATGACTGCCGCCGATGTCGGTTCCGTGATTACCGTGGTCGCTAGTTACACGGATGGGGGAAACTTTGATCACAACATAAGCTCGGCGGGAACTTCGCTTGTGCAGTCTAGTAATTCCTATCCCACCGATCTTAATGTTACCGCCCCGTTGACCTTTGCCGAGAATCAACCCGTGGGTTCCCTGGTAGCCGATTTCAACGCCACCGATCCCGATGCCAATGCCATCCTGACTTACCACTTGGTAAGCGGGGCAGGGGATGGTAACAATTCCCACTTTACCCTTGAGACCAATGGTTCGCTCAAGACCGCCACCACTTTCGATTACGAAACCAACGCCTCGACTTATTCCATCCGGGTGCAAGCCAGGGACGAGCACAACGCCACGGTCGAGGGTAATTTCACGGTGACCTTAACGAACTTGAATGAATCGGCCACCGGGTCGGTCACCCTTATTGGTTCGCCAATTGTGGGTCAGACCCTGACTGCATCGAATACACTAACTGACCCGGACGGAATGGGGATTATATCTTACCAATGGCAACGGAATGGAAGCCCGATTGTATTGGGTGGAGATCTGAAAAGCGGGGAGAATGGAGTTTCTGGAATGGTCGGATCCAGGAATTCGGCCGTATCCCCGGACGGTTACCATGTTTATGTCGGCGGATATTCGGATGGTACGATCAGTTGGTTCAAACGCGACCCCCACTCGGGTAATCTACAATTTGGTGGGAAATTGACACAGGGAGTGAACGGAGTGGATGGTTTGACTTCGGTCGCCGGATTTGGCTTTTCTCCGGGTGGCGAGCATGTCTATATTTCATCCGGTTGGGGAGGCAATGCCATCAGTTGGTATGATCGCAACGCCAGTTCCGGAGCTCTCACTTGGCAGGGTGTGATCAAAGATGACCAAGGAGGAGCAGATGGTTTGTACAGTGCAGGAAAATTGGTGGTTTCTCCCGAGGGCACGCACATTTACATCACCGCTTATGATGACGACGCCCTAAGTTGGTACCAGCGAGACCCCGTTTCCGGTGCCTTGACTTGGTTGGGCTTCCTGAAAGACGGAGTCAACGGAGTCGATGGCTTGGATGGAGCAAGAGATCTTCTATTGTCTAACGATGGTGAGTTTCTCTATGTCAGCGGAGCCGTGGATTCGTCCATCGCCTGGTTCGACCGGAACGAGTCAACCGGAGCCTTGGCCTACCTGGGCTTGGTTCGTGACGGAGCCAACGGCGTGGACGGACTCGGGGCGGTCACTTCGATCGCATCGAATCCCAGCGGTTCCACTCTTTATGCGAGCAGTCAGCATGATCATTCAGTTACCTGGTTCGACCGAAACGCCAGCACCGGAAGCTTGACCTATGTCAACATCATTAGAAACGGAGACCCGGGAATCAACAGCCTTAACATAACCAGTAGCTTGGAAACCAGCCCAGACGGGAAACACCTCTACTGCACAGGCGGACGGACCGACGGAAACTCCTCTGTTAATTTGTTTGATATTAATTCTTCCACCGGTGGCCTGGTTCACAGGAATTCCTATGTGGCCCTCAAGAATGGAGACAATTTATTGAATGGAATTTGGAGTTTTTCATTATCTCCTGATGGGCGTAATTTGTATGCGAGTTCCTCCCATTATTCGAGTGTCGCCTGGTTTGTAAGAGATGGGATACTTGGCGAGCTTCTTCGTGGAACGACCGGCGGAACAAGCCACCTTCTTTCAACTGCCGATCAAGGTGCCGCCATCAGCTTGCAGGTTTCTTACACAGATGGTGGAGGCTATTCCGAAAGCCTTTCTTCCTCTCCCACGGCGAATGTCAATGCAATGTACCAGCCATCTAGACCCCCACATTTCGCTTCCTCCGCCGCCAATCTCGAAATGATCTGGGTGGAACCGGGAACTTTTACGATGGGAAGCCCGACTAGCGAAGCGAACCGCGACCCGATCGAGACCGAGCACAATGTGACCCTGACCAAAGGTTTTTACTTGGGCAAGTACGAGGTAACGCAAGCTCAGTACCAATCGGTGATGACGGGTTATGGCAATGGTTTGAGTGCAACACCGAGTATATATTCAGGTAACCCGAACCATCCGGTGGAGAAAGTTTCCTGGAATGATGCCCAGATTTTTCTATCCCGGCTGAACTCGTTCGAGCATATGGCAGGCCGCCTACCCGCTGGTTGGAGTTATGTTTTACCGACGGAGTCGCAATGGGAATACGCCTGCCGGGCGGGAACGGTAACAATCTATTCGTGGGGTAACAGCATCGCCGCTTCGAACGCCAACTATGACCAAAGCGGTATTGGCAATAGCCGCCAAGTTGGGAAGTACGCGGCTAATCCATGGGGCTTTTATGATATGCACGGAAACGTTTCGGAATGGATTCGTGATTGGTGGGGTGGAGCCTCCAGTGGAGCCAGTGTTTCGGATCCCACTGGACCTAGCTCGGGTTCTTCCAAAATTAGACGGGGTGGTGGCTTTAATTATCCCGCGGAAGCTCTGAGGTCGGCTAAAAGAATGGGCGGTGCGGGTTATTCTCCCAATGACCGCTACCTTAATCTTGGCTTTCGTGTCGGTTACCAACAAGTTAATATTCCGCCCACCAACCTCAATGCACTTACTCCCCTGACCATCGCAGAAAACCAAGCAATCGGCTCTCTGGTAGCCGATTTCAACGCCACTGATCCCGATGCCAACGCCACTTTGACTTACCACTTGGTAAGCGGGGTAGGGGACGGGAACAATTCACTCTTCAACCTCGAGTCCAACGGCACCCTCAAGACCGCCACCACTTTCAATTACGAAACCAATGCCTCGACTTACACCATTCGGGTCCAAGCCGAGGATGAGTTTAACGCCACCGTCGAGGGTAATTTTACGGTGACGCTGACCGATGTGCTGGAATATCCGATTTATCTGGGATTTGATGGAAATGGTTCAACTCAGACGATAGTAACTGAAAATACCCGGAATGTCATACCGATGCCTTTTAGTCAGCAATCGGATGGCAACCTCACCTTTACGATTGGAGGCTCGGACGCTTCGTGGTTTGAACTGGTTGGAAATCAGGGTTTTCGTTTTATTGGCCTTCCAGATTTTGAACTCCCATTGGATCAGGGTGGGGATAATATTTATAATTTAAATTTAACTGCATCCTATTCAAATAATTTGAGTACAAGTAGACTGAATTCTGTACAGGTTGTGGATGCAAATGAAACGAGTTGGACTTTCACCAATGCTTCAGCTACCGGGCAGAATGGTCCAACGCAGGCACAATTGGATTCAGCTTACGCAAACACACCTTTGGCGGGTAAGGTTACCTCCCTTCAGGGAATCCAGCAATGGACTCCACCGTTTAGGGGTGATTATTATGTAAGAGCTTTTGGAGCAGCAGGAAGTTTGTCGTCAGGGAATCGTGGAAAAGGGGCTATGGTAGCGGGTAAATTTACCCTCGAGCAAAATGATACGGTTACCATGGCGATTGGTCAGATGGGAACAAGTACCGCTGGACCCGGTGGAGGAGGAGGCGGTGGAAGTTTCTTCGTGATAAACGGTGTGCCCATGTTGATTGCAGGTGGTGGGGGTGGACATGGAGGGAATAAAGATTCCTTGAACAGTGCAGCTCATGCTCCAATCACAGGAAATGGTTTAACATCCAATAATTCTTACCAAGGTGGCATGCAGGGTAATGGTGGAAACGGAGCTGATGCCGGTGGTGGAGGCGGTTTTCTAACCGATGGGCAAAATGGTGGACAGGCAACCGGAGGAAAGAGCTTTGTAAATGGTGCGCAGGGTGGATACAAGACTGCCGGAACATATGGTGGAGATGGTGGTTTTGGTGGCGGAGGCGGTGGAAAATACAAGGATGGAAATTTATATGGCTCTTTACACGATGGTGGTGGAGGAGGGGGATATTCCGGAGGTGCCGGTGGAGTAAGTAACACTGGAGGAGGCGGTGGTTCTTACAATATCGGTTTCGATCCAATGGGCATTGCAGGACATCATTTAAATCACGGGAATATTGAAATTACCCTTTTGGCCGAGGCTTCTTCTTTGAGTGATTTAAATTCGTCCGCTCCTCTGACCATTCCAGAAAACCAACTCATTGGCACGGTGGTTGGTCAATTCTTTGCGACCGAATCCGATGCCAACTCCACACTGACCTACCACTTGGTAAGCGGGGTAGGAGACGGAAACAATTCCCTCTTTATTCTCGAGACCAACGGTACGCTCAAGACCGCAACCACTTTCGACTATGAGACCAATGCCTCGACCTATTCTATCCGGGTGCAAGCCCGAGATGAATATAGCGCGACTGTGGAGGGTAACTTCACGGTGACTTTGATTGATGTGTTTGATAATCAAGTTCCAGGGGCTATCACCATTCAGTTTGCCAGTTTGACTGAGAATCAACCGATTGGAACCGTGGTGGGGAAATTGAATGCGGTCGATCCGGAGGGTGATGTAGTACACTACTCTTTAATTAACGGGGTGGGATCGAGTGGGAATCAATTCTTTACGGTTGATGTAAGGGGTGTCTTGCGAACCGCGGTGGTTTTCGATTTTGAACAAAATGCGAGTCATTCCATCCGGGCGAGGGTGATGGATGATTTCAATGGAAGCCGGGAGGAAGTCTTAAATATACAGGTCTTTAATCAATGGGAGGATCCGGACGGGGACGGTTTAGAAAATTCCTATGACCCTGATGATGATAATGATGGTTTCTCAGATAATGATGAGATTGCCTACGGTTCTGATCCGCTGGATCCGAATTCATTGCCTAACCGGGCACCCACTCAAATCTCCCTTTTTCCAAATCGGGTGGAAGAAAACCTTCCGGTCGGAACGGTGGTGGGGCATTTAAAAACGATCGATTTTGATGATCCAAATGGTACCGGGATTTATCAATATTCCTTTATCACTAATGCGACGGGAGCAGAGTTCTTCTCTATTGATCCTAACGGTACCATGCTCACAAAGCAGGAATTTGATTTTGAAAGTAATTCCAGCCATACAGTTGGGCTTCGGGTTACTGATCATTTGGGTGCTTATCTCGACCAAAACATTACTATTCAGGTCGTGGATGCCTTCATTCCCATTGTGGAGACGGGCGATCCGGTGGATGTTGGATTTCAGGAGGCTATTCTGCCGGGTAAATTATTGGATAAGGGTTCGAGCATTGATCTTATACAAATTGGTATGCTTGTATCCACGGATCCAAATCCGAATTTAAATACAAGAGGGGTCATTCGGGAGCGAGGATTTTTGGATGCTTATGATAGTTTTGAGGCCATGATGATGGAACTGGAAAAAGATAAGAAATATTTTTACCGAACTTATGCGATTAATGATGAGGGAGTGGGTTATGGGTTGGTGAAGGATTTTGTGACTCAAGTGCATGCCCGCGGACCCACCTGGGCCAAGGCTCAACCCGGTAATGCCGCGAACTGGTGGACCAGTCCGTGGTTTGGCTCGTTTTATATAAATGATGCCAATGGATCCTGGATTATGCATTCCGAACTGGGGTGGTTGTATCCAATGGCAAGTGGAAAGAACGGGGTCTGGTTTTGGAAAGAACAACTGGGCTGGCTCTGGACCGATGAAATATTTTATCCATTTTTATATCAGAATACTTCTGCGGGCTGGCTTTATTTTTACGGGGCAAGTCAGGAAACAATACTCTTTTATCATTACCGGGATGAACGTTGGTTGCAGATCGTCAGGGAAGGAATGTCAAACTGAGTTAATTATTCCATTTTATTATATAATATATTAAATTTATGAATAGTCACATTAGAATCATGAGCAATACGATCAAATTGGGAACCACTGTTTTTATGTTCCTGGCCATCTTTGGTTTGCTGTTGGAAGCACAATCGGAGAAGCAGAGTACTAAGGGTGCGGTAATCATTGCAGACTTTAAGGAACCGGTTCGTTTCCTAGATCAGGCGGGGCAGATTATTAATTTTGGGGATGAGTTGAGAGGGGAAGTTATTACCGAGGGTCAGACAATTGAAGTTGGGATTGACGGAAAGTTAGTTTTGTTATTTTCCAACGGAACGATTTCCACCCTGCAGTCCGACACAAAGATTAAGATTGGCGTGTTTGATCAGGTTCCCTTTGAGGCAGGGGATAAGAAGGTGGCGGATTTAGAGGAAGAACCGAGTGAGTCTAAGGTAATCATTGATTTGGATTTGGGATCCATGGTGGTGAAGACCAAGAAGTTGAATAAGAAATCAAGTTTTGATATTAATTCTCCGGTGGGTACAGCGGGGATCCGGGGTACGGAATTTCAAATGTCCCAAAATCCGGGTACGGGTGTTCAATTGGATGTGACTGAGTCCACGGTTGCATTTACTCCGCCGGGAGGAGCTCCCATGCCAGTGAGCCAAGGGAACGGATTAGATGTTTCCAGCTCGGGGGTACCTGCTCCACGACCGGTCAATCCGGCGGTTGCCCAGAATATTGGGGCGACTAATCAGGCGGCTACTCAGTCGACCAATGATATTTCACTGGGTACGGTTTCCGAGGCAATGAGCGAAGCAACCGCTAGTGTAGAGTCTTCGGGGGCCGACTCGGCTGAACCCGCTGATGAGGGTTCCACTGAATCTGAATCTTCCGATTCCGGTGAATCTTCGGATGGGGCGGGCGAATCTTCGGAATCCGGTGACTCCTCGGATAGTCAGGGTGAAGGGTCGGCACCGGCTTCGGAGGGTACGGATGGAGGCGGCGAGGTCCAGAGTGGAGAAGCACCTTCGCAATCTGCTCCTGCGGTTGAACAAAGTCCGGCTGGTGCTTCCTCGATGCAAAACAGTCCTTCGTCCAATAATTTGCAAGCCCAAGTGTTGGAAAATAACGCGGAGATCAAGGAAGTGAGGAAGACAGGAAAAGTTTCGGTTCATTCGAAGGCTTTGGTGAAGTTTGGTTTGTCCACCAATGAAACCAAGAGGTTCAATGAATTTCCCGAATCGTTGCAGACCCGCTTGATGTCAATGGATTCAGCAGACTTGAAAAGAATTTTAAATATTGCTTATTTTCAGGCTGAGCAGGCGAATATATTCTTTAGCTATTCCAATAAGTCACGAACTCTTATTCTTGGACTGGAAGACAAGGCATTGGTCAGCCTGCTTGATCAGAGGATAAGTGAGTCTGTAATAGTGGATACTTTGACTACAGGCAAAGTTTCAGCCTCGGCTTCTCAAAATGTTCCGGCAGCAGCGGTATCCACCGATTCCAATCTGCTTGCTCTTGGAGAGAAGCTCAAGCAATCTGGTAATTCTGATTTAATGGATGAATTGAAAACTTTATCGGGAGGTTCCCTGACCGATGAATGGATCAAGGTGGGCGAAGTGGCAAATGTGCTTGCCCAGGATTACTCGCTCTCAGTGAATCCGATATCCAGTCTGGTATTATCCGGAGAACAGGTTTTGAGTAATCCTTTTTACCTGGAAATCACTTCTTTATACGGTCAACTTGAGACCGAGTCTTTGGTTGCGGGCAAGCCATCCTTTATTGCGGGTCGAAAGTTGACGGTGGATGTTAGTAAATTGGATCTTTCAAATGTAATTGGTACCGGTTCGGTTGCGTTGAGTGGATCCGAGTTGTTTAAGTTATCCAGTAGCGTGGAATTGACTGGGTCTTCGGCTACTTCGACTCGAGTGGTTTTAATGAGTGGTGAAAATCTTGAATCTGAGAAGGGATTGAATTTTAAATCAGCAACCAGCGATTTAGTCCTGGCGGCCCGGAAGGACATACTGTTGGAGGATGTTCAATTGGAGAGTTCCCGAGAAGTGGCCTTGCGCAGTTTACGGGATGTGAGTTTGACCAATGCCACTATCGGGGCGAGTCAATTGGCAACGGTTCGTGCGACCCGGGATTTGAATGTGAATGGGTTGAAATTCAGCCGGGAAATTCCATCCATCCTTATGGAAGCAACCACAATTCGATTGTCTGAGGTGAATTTCCCGGCTTCCTCGATGGTTCGTTTAAACAGCTTAAAGGGGGCAATCGATGGAAAATATCCGAATTTTGGAACTTCAATTCCAAATGCCGAGCAGATTGGCCGGGTCAATTTTATTAAGAATGTTTCCTCGGGTGGCAATTTACTAAACAACCGATCGGCCTTCGATCAATACGGTGGAAATATTTCAATAGGTAAGGTTGCTCTTCCCTGAAAATAATCCTAAAATATTGATACCATGATGAGATCATCTTTTTTAACGGCTCTTTTTTTGGGCATCATGGGGCAGTATTCAACGCTTTATGGACAGGCAATCAATTCATTAAAAGGCCAGCCCAGTCGTCCGGGCTATGCGAATTTTCATTCCAATCTTGGTTTACAGGAAATTATTGAGGTCGGTGTGCCGGTCAAGGCGGGACAAATTTCTCAACCCGATGTGTTGGAATTGCCCAAATCGATTGGACTTGGGGAGAGGGAGGGTAAGGAGACTGAATTGGTACCTCCGAAGTCGGATCTGAATATCCATCCGGGATGGTTTCCCAAAAGTGAAGTGGGATCAGATTCAAGTCCTGTTGCCGAGCCTGTGCCTGAAGAAGTTCCGGTTCAGGATTCCACCAGTTTATCCGGGATGGATTTTTCGGCCAGTGCCGGTTTACGGGCTTATCAAACATCCAATGTATTGCGGGTTAATTCAGGCGAACAGAAATCCAGTGTATTGGAAAGTAATATTGGAGGTGCGGTTACCCGACCGAGCGTACAGGTGGGTGAGTATGTGACCATGATTCCCCGTCTGGATGTGATGATGCAATGGGCGAATTATGGAGAAGATACAGTTAGTAATCTATTGGATTATCGTTTTACATTAGCTAAGGGAAGTTTTGCATTTGCTTTCCCCAAGGACTGGACGATCACCCCGGGGATTGAATATAACCTTCTAAACAGTCAGTCGAGTGGGGACCGGATGTTTGATGCAATTGCACCTTCAATTAATTTACAAAAAGCCAAAGTGTTTAACGAGAAGTCTATTTTATTATACGATGTGACTTTCAAACATAATAAAACTGATAAAGTAGTAGCCTTTGAAGCTCCTGGAGTATTCGCCGATGATGGAGACAATTTTCAATATTCCCTCAATCTTACCTATATCAAATTATTCGGAGATGAAAACCAATGGATGTTAATGCCTAGCATGGGGGTAACCCGTTCCGCATACCTGAAAAATATCCATGATGGCAGAACAGATTATTTAGTCAATTTGGGCGTTACCGGTATTTATCAATGGAAACCATGGATTGGTTTTCAGACTTTTATTAATTACACCAATATGTCCACCAATACAAAGGGAGAGTCGTTATTATTATCTTCATCGAAGTCTAAAACCATTGATATTGGAGTTGCGGTTACCGGAAATTATCAATTTTGAAGGTTTGACCTAAAGGATATCCTCCTTTTTGATCATAGAACATGCTAAAATATTTTTGCAGTTTTCTTTTTTTCTTTTCTTTTATGTCCATGATAAATGGAAAGGGCATGCATTTAATTATGACTCAGATTGGAGAGGGTGGATTTGTGTCTTTAGAAAAAGGAACAAGTGAACCGCTTCGTCGGGCAAGCTTTTTACCCAAGGATACCCGCATTTCGGTGCGTGCTCGCAGTGGAATTGAAACCATGTCCGCAGGATATCAATTCAGATTCGGTGCGGATACCCGTTTCACCCTTTCAAAGGAGGCACTTCTTTTGCACGAGGGTTCGATTATGATCCAGTCCCGAAAAATTGGAAATCGGATTGTGATTAAAAGCCCAGAGTCTTCGCTTCGTATTTCCGGGATTGGAACCTGTATGCTTGAAGTAGAGACCAATGGAGGACTTAAAATTATCGGAATTTTGGGACGGTTGAATGTCGGGTTTGGAGAAGGAGGAAAGGAAGAGGATTTACTCGCCGGTGAACTGGTTTTTGTGAAACCGGGAAATGCCGGTCTTGGTGATAAAATCAATGTTAATCTTGAAAAACTGGTTGAAACTTCATTTCTTCTTTCCGGTTTTCAAAACGGAACGAGTTTTCAAGGCTCTCTTTCATCGGTTGTCCGGGCACAGCAGGAATCCATTGGAAAGACCTATCGGGCAGAAGTCGGGGATGCCAAGGAATCGGATACATTTGAAATTATCACTTTGGCGGAAGAAAATAAGGAACCGTCCCAACCCGCTGTGGAAAAGCTTACTGAAGATTCTTTGATCCAAAATCGTTCGTCTTATGAAATACCGGCAACTGACCCATTATTCGAACTTTTAGGACGAGCTCCTCAACGAACCAAACCTGAAACTTCTGAAAAAGAAGTTATTCCATTGACTAGTAATCCAAGACCTTTACCGGGAACCCTATTAAGAAAAAAAAATTAATCCAGAATTAATCGCTTCAAAATATGAATTCATTTACACCGTTAATCTTAGCTTCCTCAGGTAGTCACGACTACCTGTATGGTATTTTCTTTTTAATCGTTGCTCTGGTCATTGGAGCTGCAACCCGGCATTTTTTACAGCGCATACCTCTTCCTTTCACTGTCCTACTTCTTTTGATTGGGTTGGCGATGGGGGCATTAAATCGTGCTTATGGTCCGCACGGCGGGCATTCTGAGAATGGTGACCATGCCTCCCATGTGGAAGGTCTTATGGGTAAATTTGTGGACACTTTAAGCGGAGCAATTACCTGGGGAGGTAATCTGGACGGTCACTTAATTTTGTATGTGTTTCTCCCCATTCTGATTTTTGAGGCGGGATTTGCTTTGGATGTACATACATTCAAAAAGTCTTTTATGAATGCATTCTATCTGGCAGGGCCTGGGATTGTAACTGCCACGGTGATGTCCGGTCTGGCTTTTTGGGGATTGATACAGATTTTTGGTGGAGATGGGGGCGTTTTGTCCCAATGGAATTCCGAGGCCGGGGCCTTTATATGGCTTTCCTCGATGCTTTTTGGGGCGGTTGTCAGTGCCACCGACCCGGTGGCAGTGGTGGCATTACTCAAGGAATTGGGTGCGAGTAAAAAACTGGGTACTCTGATCGAGGGAGAATCTCTGTTAAATGATGGAACCGCCATTGTGGCCTTCGTTCTGTTGATCGGAGTGGTGACCGGAGCCGAGGTTTTCGCGGGAACCGGAAGTTTTCTTGGCACTGCGGCAATTGGCTTTGGGAAAATTGGAGCGGCCGGTGGTTTGATCGGGGTTTTTCTGGGCCTGATTGCGATTTTGTGGGTAAGAAAAGTATTCAATGACCCAATGATTGAGATCACGGTAGTTTTGGTTACCTCTTATGCCGTTTTCTTTATTTGCGAACATTTTTTCCATGTTTCCGGTGTTCTTGGTTTAGTTGCCTTGGGAATTGTTATGGCTGGGATTGGAAGGACTCGAATCAGTCCGGAAGTTGAGCATTTTATGCATGAATTCTGGGAACTGATCGCTTTTGTTGCCAATGTGATCATATTTATTGTGGTTGGTGTGGTGATTGCCCAAAACGCGAATCCGACCGGAATGGATTTTCTGATCCTTGGTCTTGTTTATGTTGGTATCCATTTAGTCCGTGCGATCAATATGGGTACTTTTTACCCATTTATGAGAAAAGCTGGTTACGGTCTTCCAGGAAAGGACGCCATAGTGGTTTGGTGGGGAGCGTTGCGGGGAGCGATTGGACTCGCCCTGGCCCTAGTTGTGTACACCGAGCATTTTCGTTATGAATTTACAGTTGAAGATGGGGGCTCCGGATATGAAGAATCAACCACATCAGTTTTTATTCTAGATAAAGCAAAGGCGTCCAAACTTGAAAGCAGCAGAGACTTAAACTGGTACCAAGCGACTTCTTTGGCTCATGCTGAAGCGGTTATACAGGGTGGCAAAGTGGTTGGTATCGCTCAGAGTGAGGAAACTGCAAGCAAGACACTGGGTAAAGAGACATCTCAGGAAGCGGCTAAGATTCGCGAGGGTCTGGCCAGCGGAGAAAAAGTTGTATTGGTTTTAGGGGAGGGGACGGGTGCAATTGCCAAGGCTTCTCTGGTTGGAATTTCCTCACGGGTTCGGGATCAGTTCCTTTTTCTGATATCCGGTATCGTTCTTTTAACCCTGTTGGTCAATGCCACGACTGTCGGACCACTGGTCAATTATCTTGGCCTAACCAAGTTACCCGCGGTCAAGAAATTGATGTTTTCCAACGCATCTGGAAATGTAGCCAAAGGTTGCGAACAGGAAATGGATCTCCTTAAAGATGACCGTTTTCTAAGCGGGGCAAATTGGGGGGAAGTGAGGAAGTATTTACCCGATCCGGTGGCTTATCCATTAACTGCGGACGAATTGGCCGGGATGGATACTATGGCAGAAACCAGGAGACGGTTACTGGAGAGGGAAAGAAGTAGTTACTGGGCACAATTCCGGGCAGGCTTACTTAGTGCTCAGGCGGTAGCCCAATTGGATAACAACCTGAGCGAATTCCTTGATTTGCAGGGAAAGGTGCCGATGACAGATCGAGGTTACCTTGAAAAAGTCTGCGGTGTGAGCAAGTTAACTGAGGCTTTTAAAGATTTACCTTTTTTGAAAAATCATTTCACCGACCGAATTACTGTGAGTTATGATGCAGCCAAAGGCTTTGTGGTTGCTCAGCAGGATATGGCCAAAATGGTCGACAGTTTGGCGAAGGAACTGGATGAGAGTGGAGATGCTGAAAAGCTAGATAAAACCTGCCGTATGTTAAAGGATGAAATCCGACAAAATCGTCTAAAAGGCCTCAATTTTATTCGGAATATGCATGAAAATTATCCGGAGGCAACGGTTGGGATTGAAACCAAGGATGCTATTCGTTCGGTTCTTAATCACGAGCGAAATACCATTAAAAAATTAAAGTCCGACGGTATGCTTGAAGCGGATGAGGCGGGTAGATTAATCATTGCGGTAGAGGAACGCATGAAGGAAGTAATGGAAAGTTCCCTTGATCTTCGTTTACCCGAACCGGAAGAAGTTCTCCGTGAAGTAAACTGGTTGAAGGGAATGCCAGATGCCCTGATATCCAAAATTGTAACTGCATCCGAATCCAAGGTTTATAATGCTGGAGACACCATTATGAAACAAGGTGGAGACGGAGATGGAATGATAGTTATCACCCGGGGAAGCGTCAAAGTTTCCATAGGTGATATTGTGGTTGATATTATGGGTCGCGGAGCGGTAATTGGTGAAATGGCTGTTCTTGCCGGAGTTCCTCGAACCGCAAATGTAGTCTCAGATTCTTCGGTGACTGCCCTTTGGCTTACTACAGAATCTATGCAGGCTATTATGGCTGAGTCTCCCGAATTATCGGGTAGTTTATGGAAGACAGCTGCCCTACGTTTCGCTGAAAACCTGATTGGTGCAAAGTCTCCTTATAATGCATGGGATCAAATGAGGCTACGTAGATGGTTAAATGAGGGAGAAGTGAATGCACCCGCAGATGGCGAATCACTTAACCTTTACGGCAAAGTGGCAATTTTGGTCGCCGGACAGGCATCTGCTTCCTCTAGTGCTGAACCGATTACCGCACCCGCACTCTTGGATCTTGCCGAAGCCACTTTTTCCGACAACGCCAAAGTATTTGTACGGGAGGCATAATGTAACCGACCTTCCCGGATTCTTTCGAGTTTTCTAATTTAAGGATTGGGGAAAGTGGCGGAGAGGGCGGGATTCGAACCCGCGGTACCTTGCGGTACACAGCATTTCCAATGCTGCACAATCGGCCACTCTGTCACCTCTCCGAGGACCCGAAAACAAGAACAATCTAATGGCAAGATATGAGAGATTCGTCAATGATCAAAAATGGGATAGATTTGAATTGATTTAATTTTAAATAGCTTTTTTTAAAGGTTTTTTTTTTGAGGTTTGCTTGTTTGGAAAGATTTGTTAAATATATAACAAATGCATATGACAGCTAACGATGTTGCGTATAACGGAAAAGTAGAGGGTGATGTGATTATTACCCGTGCGGATGCGGTTATAAATTGGATTCGTAAACACTCCGTATGGCCAATGCCTATGGGACTTGCATGTTGTGCGATCGAGTTAATGGCATCAGCAGCTTCCCGTTATGATATTTCTCGGTTTGGAATGGAAGTGATGAGGTTTTCTCCGCGCCAATCGGACTGTATGATTGTAGCGGGCACGGTTACTTACAAAATGGCTGAGGTAGTCCGAAGAATTTATGATCAAATGGGCGATCCCAAGTGGGTAGTTGCAATGGGTGCTTGTGCTTCCACCGGTGGGATGTATCGCTCTTACGCAGTGATGCAGGGAGTAGATAATATTGTACCGGTTGATGTATATGTGAGCGGTTGTCCTCCCAGGCCTGAAGCTTTGCTTGACGCAATGATGAAATTGCAGGATAAAATTGGAAGTGAACCCTCGGTTCGAAATCTCCGAAAGACAGATACAGTAGCAACGGGTTGATTTTATGATCGACGAGGATTTCAAAAAGAGTTTGTTGAAAGAGCATTCTTACCTCGTCCAACGGGATTCTGTTGACTGGTTTACTGTTGAGTGTCCGAGCAAAGATTTGGTTTCTTTTTGTAAATCAATGCGAGATAATCAAGGGTTTGAACTTTTAATTGATTTAACCGCTATTGATCATGGAGAGGGGGAGGAATGCCGATTTTCAACGGTTATGCACTTGTATTCTCTCGTTCATCGCGGCTACGTCCGTCTTCACTCTCTTTGCACAGATAATGATAAGCCCTTTATGCCATCGATTTCTGAAATTTACCCGGCCGCCAACTGGCATGAAAGAGAGACTTTCGATATGTTCGGAATCCACTTTACAAATCATCCCAATCTCAAGCGTATTTTGATGTGGGATGAGTATCCTTACTTCCCTCTGCGCAAGGAATTTCCTTTAGCTGGGATTGACACGCCTTTGCCTGCAGATGATGTGGTTGAAGTTACTCAGGCGTCAGTAGAACCGGCTCCCATGATGGGTGGACCTTTTGTTTCCGCCAGTTCGGGTCCCATTAGTGATTCTGAACCGAGGGCAAAAGATGAGAGTTGGACGGAAAGAAAGGAAAAACCTCTATGAGCACAACAACCAAAGAAATTTCTGTCGGGGATATTGGAGCCCGGGGTGCCGAGGCTAAAAGTCAGATAAATGGTGATAAAATGGCCCTAAATGTAGGTCCTTCTCACCCAACCACTCACGGAGTGCTTCGTCTAATCATGGAATTAAACGGTGACTTGATTGAAAAATGTGAACCTGTTCTTGGCTATCTCCATCGAGGTGATGAAAAAATTGCTGAAAATATGACATACAATCAGTTTGTTCCTTACACTGATCGATTGGATTATTTGGCACCCTTGGCTAACAATGTCGCATATGCTTTAACTGTCGAGAAATTGACTAACATTGAAATTCCTCCCCGTTGTCAGGCCATTCGTGTGTTGGTTTGTGAAATGGCCCGCATATCAAGTCATTTGTTAGGCATGGGTGTATTTGGAATGGATGCTGGTGCATGGACTCCTTTTATGTACACTTTCACCGAGCGTGAAAAGCTATATACTCTTTTTGAAGAACTAACTGGAGCCCGTTTTACAACTAGTTACACCCGCATCGGTGGGGTTGCCCGTGATATTCCTGATGGTTGGCTTGAGCGGGTAGAGAAATTTGTGGATGAATTACCAAAGGCAATTGGAGAGGTTGAAAAATTGCTTACCCGCAATCGAATCTTTCTTGACCGGACTGAAGGGATAGGAGAAATTTCCAAGGAGGATGCACTCGCTTACGGTTTGACCGGGCCTAATTTGCGGGCAACTGGAATTGATCTAGACTTACGAAAAGACAAGCCCTACTCGGGATATGAACAGTATGAATTTGATGTTCCTATAGGCACCCGAGGTGATTGCTACGACAGATACCTCGTTCGTATCGAAGAGGTTTCTCAGAGCATTCGTATTATTAAACAGGTTATTAAAGATTTTCCATCTGGTGCTTGGTATGCTGAAGACGCAAAGAAAATTTTTGCTCCGCCCAAAGATAAAATTCTAACCAGTATGGAAGAATTGATTCAAAACTTTATGATCGTTACTGAGGGTCCTCAAATTCCTGCCGGTGAAGTGTATTTCGAGGCGGAAAATCCAAAAGGAGCACTTGGATTTTATGTTGTCTCAAAGGGTGGTGGGGTTCCCTATCGAATGAAAATTCGGGCTCCCAGTTTTTGTAACCTCAGTATTCTAGAAAAACTCGCCCCCGGACATTTTCTTTCCGACATTACCGTAATTTTAGGAAGTCTGGATTTTGTTATGGGCGAATGTGATCGTTAGTTATCGTATGGAACTTACAGAACACACTCTTTCTAAAATTGAGGATTTAATTCCCAAATATCCTGAAAAACGAAGTGCTGCACTGATGGTCATTCATTTAGTTCAGGATGAACTAGGCGCAATCTCGGATGATTCCTGCACATGGATTGCGGAAAAACTAGAACTTGAGCCTATTAATATTAAGGAATTAATTACTTTTTATCCGATGCTTCGTGAAACTCCTTGGGGTAAAAAGCATGTACGGGTTTGTCGGACTTTACCCTGTGCACTTCGAGGATCCTATGGAACCTGTAAGGTATTGGAAGAAAGATTAGGTGTGAAAGAAGGACATGTCCGAGAGGACGGTGAGTTTTCAATTGAGTTCATGGAATGCCTTGCGGATTGTGGAGAAGGACCGGTGGTTATGGTTGGGGAAGAAACCTATGAAAATGTAGAAGGTAAAAAGGCAGAAAAATTTGCTGACTTGTTGGTTAAGGAAAAGTTAAACACATCTAAAGAATTTGTAAGTTATGAAAATGGTTTGGTGACCGACTTACCAATAACCAAAACAACTAAGAAAAAATGATCAAAAAAAATATACCTAAAGAGAGACGGATCATTTTAAAATATGCCGACGATCCCGGTTATTCTAATAAAATGAACTGTTATTTAAAAAATGGCGGTTATAAAATGTTGAAAAAGGCTATTAAAATGAAGCCTGATGAAATTGGCGAAGAGGTCTTAAAGTCGGGCGTTCGGGGGAGGGGAGGAGCTGGTTTCCCTGCCGGTATGAAGTGGAAGTTTCTCGATCGTAAGTCGGGAAAGCCCATTTACTTGATTTGCAATGCAGATGAATCCGAACCTGGGACATTTAAAGACAGACAAATCATGTACAAAGATCCTCATCAGTTAATCGAGGGTATGATGATTGCAGCATATGCAATTCAGGCAAAACAGGCTTTTATTTACATTCGTGCGGAATTTTTTGAAGGTGCACGTATTTTGGAAGAAGCCATTGCTGAAGCAAAAGCCAAAAAGTTCTGTGGAGATAAAATCTTAGGATCTTCTTACTCTTGTGATTTAATTGTTCACAGGGGGGCGGGTGCATATATTTGCGGTGAGGAAACCGGTCTTATTGAGTCTCTGGAGGGAAAAAGACCAAATCCTAGAATTAAGCCTCCTTATTTTCCAGCTGTGCTCGGTCTTTACCAATGTCCTACAATCGTTAATAATGTTGAAACCCTTTGTAATGTTAAACACATTATGCAAATGGGAGGGGAAGCGTTTTCTAAAATTGGCAAACCCAATAATACTGGTACGCGGATTTGGTGTGTCTCTGGACATGTAAAAAAACCTGGTTATTACGAATTTGAGTGTGGGGCCCTGACATTGGGCGAGATGATTTATGATATATGTGGTGGTTTACTGCCCGGACGTACATTAAAAGCAGTTATCCCTGGTGGGTCATCCTCTAAAGTTTTACGGGCTGATGAAAGGTTCACAGGTAAATTGAAAGATGGAACTGAATTTGATTGGGGGATCGATGATATTCCACTCGATTTTGATGGCCCCGCCTCAGTGGGTAGTATGTCGGGTTCTGGAGGTATTATAGTTATGGACGACACGGTTGACATGGTTGAGGCCATGGCTAACATTAATGCTTTTTATGCTCACGAATCGTGCGGTCAATGTACCCCATGTCGGGAGGGCTCCTTATGGATGAGAAAAATTACTAAGCGTATGTGTTCCGGAGATGCCAGAAAAGAAGATGCGGACTTACTTCTTTCCGTGGCTAATCAAATTGAAGGACGAACCATCTGTGCTTTTG
The DNA here is from genome assembly GCA_902580225.1 of uncultured Verrucomicrobiota bacterium. Taxonomy (GTDB): domain Bacteria; phylum Verrucomicrobiota; class Verrucomicrobiia; order Opitutales; family Seribacteraceae; genus Seribacter. The sequence goes on along the minus strand of CACHJU010000014.1, from coordinate 36,150 downwards.
GGGAAGCGGCTTCCTGGCCGACTCAAAGTTTCATTGCCAAATTTAGGGGTGAATTTCAAGACAAAGCCAAACACGGAAGCAGTAAACCGAAATTGCAGCTAATATAATTTTTCTTTATGATCAGTAACGGAAAACCATCTACGATAAATATAATTCTTGACGGAAAAGAAGTTGAAGTCCCGGCAGGTATTAATCTAGTTGAAGCTGCTGGAATTCATGGTACTGAAGTACCTCATTACTGTTATCATCCACAACTAAGCGTGGCCGGGAATTGTCGTATGTGTCTTGTTGAAATGGGTACGCCCATGAGAGACCGGGCCACTGGAGAAGCGGTTTTAGATGAGAATGGGATACAAAAAATTGGTTGGGTTCCAAAGCCAGTAATAGGATGCGGGACTAATGTTTCTCCAGGTATGCATGTGAAAACCAAGTCTTCAATGGTGACTGAATCAAGGGAGGGAATTATGGAATTTCTTTTGGTGAATCATCCTCTTGACTGTCCCATATGTGATCAGGCTGGTGAATGTCGTTTGCAGGAATTTGCTACTGATTACGGTCGTGGGTACAGCCGCTATGTTGAACGCAAAAATGTTAAACCCAAAAGAACGAAGCTTGGACCTAGAGTGACATTAGATGACGAAAGATGCATTTTATGTTCCCGTTGTATTCGTTTTTGCCAAGAAGTGGTTGATGATGATGTGCTTGGCTTTGTCGATCGTGGAAGTTTTTCCACGCTGACCTGTTTTCCGGGAAAGGAATTGTCCAATAATTACTCTCTCAATACGGTTGACCTTTGTCCGGTTGGGGCTCTTACCAGTACTGATTTCAGGTTCAAAATGAGGGTTTGGTTTCTAAAGGAATCTCCCAGTATTTGTGTGGAGAGTAGTGCGGGGTCCAATATTTTGGTCTCCAGTCGCGAAGGTAAAATTCATCGTATCACTCCACGGAGGAATGATTCGGTTAACGATAGCTGGATGACTGATAGTGGTCGTGTGTTGTACAAAAAAGTTAGTTCCGATAGCCGTCTGTTATCTGCTTCAGTTTCTGGAAACGCCTCTAGTCTGACCGAAGCTATTTCAGCCGCAAGTGAAATGTTTAAAGATAAAAAGCTTGGGGTGGTTGGTTCTTGTAAATCTTCAGTTGAAGAGCAGTATTTGCTTAATAAACTTTCCAAAAATCTTAAAGCAAAAAAGTTTTTAAGAGGCCATTTTGGAAAAGATGATGGAATTCTTCTTTCTGCTGACCGGACTCCAAACCTGCGGGGTAATCTGGTGACTGGCTTTTCGAATAAGTATCCATCGGATCAGTTATCTGATCTTTCCATCTCGATACAGAAAAAACAAGTTAATGCGCTCCTTGTCATTGGGGAGGATTTGTCCGAATCAGGTGTTGATCTGGAAGATCTAAAATCCATTCCGATTGTCTTTTTAGGTACTCATCAAAATGCAACCGCAGATTTTTCCGATGTAGTCATACCAACCCTCACTTCTTTTGAAAAATCCGGTTCTTTCATCAACCGAAGTTTTCGTTTACAGTCTTTCAAACAGGCAATACCAGGTCCGGTTGGACTACTTCCTGATCTTCATGTTATTGCTTCGCTTATTAATGCTTTATGTGAGGACGCAGAACAATCTTCCGATCTGGCATCAATTTGGAAACAAATGAGCAAATCAAGAACCAACCCATTGCACGGATTAATCTTTTCAAAAATACCCGGGGATGGTCTCCAATTAGATGGATCAAAATGGAATTCCCTTCCTTTTATAGAAAAAAAAGCTATGCATTTTTCTCCTCTTAAACAACTTCAGAAAAGTAAGATTTAAATGTTTGATTTTGAAATGCTGTTCATGATTGGATTAAAGGTCTTATTTGCCTTACTTATGATCGGAGCGGTTATGACCATGGCTGGTTACTCTGTATTGGCGGAAAGAAAAGTCAGTGCCTGGATGCAAGGTCGAGTCGGGCCTAACCGTACTGTTTTGCCTCTTGTCGGATATGTACCTTTTGCTGGAAAATTTTTAAAAGGGATGGGTATGTTTCAACCTCTTGCAGATGGACTAAAATTTTTATTCAAGGAAGAAATCATACCCGGGCATGTAAACAAATTTTATTACAATCTTGCTCCTATTGTAGCTCTGGTTCCTGCTTTGACTACAATGACAGTTCTTCCATTTGGAGAATTTTTTGCCGACAATGGAGAATCTTTTCCTTTAATGCTCGCTAATTTGGAGGTGGGTATTCTTTTTATTTTGGCGGTTTCCTCCCTCGGAGTTTATGGTATTGTTCTGGCTGGTTGGTCATCGAATAGTAAATATCCATTTCTTGGTGGAATTCGCTCATCAGCTCAAATGATCTCTTATGAACTTGCGATGGGCTTGTCTTTGCTTCCGATTTTTTTGTGGGTGAGTGAACCGGGCACAGGAGCAATGGGTTTAAGCCTAGTTGATATTGTAGATTCTCAAAAACAGAGCCCATGGTTATTACTAGTCCAGCCATTATCTGCATTGATTTTCCTGATCGCTTTATTTGCGGAGACCAATCGTTTGCCTTTTGATATGCCAGAATCTGAAACTGATTTAGTTGGTGGTTTTCACACTGAATATGGTGGTTTCAAATTCGGAATTTTCTTTGTTGCTGAATACGCTCACATTGTTGTAGGTTCAGCAATCTTCACCATTGTTTTTTTGGGTGGATGGCACTTTATGCCTTGGATGAGTGATCCATGGCCAGCTACATGGATTGGTAGTTTAATCGGGGTGGGCTGGTTTTTAGCTAAAACTATTTTTTTAATCTTTTTCTTTATATGGATACGATGGACACTTCCACGATTTCGGTACGATCAAGTCATGAATCTGGGTTGGACAAAGCTGCTTCCCCTCGCTTTGATCAATCTAATATTTTATGTTTGTTTGGTAACCTGGTTAGATCAACCGCCCGCATAAACTTATCATGGCCAAAACTGTAGTTCTTCAACGCAAACCCCTTTCTCTCTCGGAAAGGACTTATCTTCCTCAAATTGTAACCGGACTGAAAACAACTTTCTCAAATATGTTCAAAGGAAAGGTGACTTTGCAGTATCCGGAAGAAAAACCAAATATTCCTAAGAATTACAGGGGGATTCCAACTTTGGTTAAAGATCCGAATGGACGGGAAAAATGTGTTTCTTGCCAATTGTGTGAATTTGTTTGTCCCCCAAAAGCAATTCGGATTACCCCAGGTGCAGTTCCGGAGAGCGAAGATGATCGGGAGCATGTTGAAAAAGCCCCGCAAGAATTTGAGATCAACATGTTGCGTTGCATTTATTGTGGTTATTGCCAGGAAGTTTGTCCTGAAGAAGCGATCTACTTACAGGATGAATATTCCTTATCGGGATATTCACGAGACGAGATGATTAACAAAAAAGAAAAGCTCTATGAACTTGGGGGCACATTACCTGATCAACACTATAAATGGGATAAAAAGAAGAATGCTGAAGACGAAGGCAATGATCACTAGTCATATTAATCTATGTTATTATTGACGATTTCCTTTATGACAGGAAAGTTGATTTCTTATTTGTGAATACAGTTGATTTACTTTTTTATTTCTTTGCCACCCTTTCGGTTGGCGGCGGTTTGTTAATGGTTATATCCCGCCATCCAGTTTCTGCTGCTATGTTCATGATTATTTCTCTCGTCAGTGTGGCTGCCCTTTTTGTTTTACTTGAATCTTTCTTTTTGGCTATCTTGCAGGTTTTGGTCTATGCGGGTGCAGTCATGGTACTTTTCCTTTTTATTATTATGCTACTTGATGTCGGTCCGGAGGGTGGCAAAGTTTCGAGGGTCAAAATGCTATCGGGTTTGGCCAGTTGTTTATCGGTGGGGATTTTGGTTATTTTACTTTTGCAATTTTCTGGAATTGGAGATGCATCCCTTTCGAATTGGAAGGCTATTCAATCTACTGAATCGGTTACCGGGGACTCTTTGGTTTTTTCAACTTCCTTGAAAAACTTTGGTTATGGATTATTCACAAAGTACATGCTTCCTCTACAGGTGGCCGGATTTTTACTTTTAGCGGCAATGGTTGGAGTGATTGTATTGAGTAAGAAGTCCACTCCGGATTTAGACGCCTAAAATGGAATCTGTAACCCCACAGCATTTTTTAGTTTTAGCTTTTCTTCTTTTTGGGGTCGGTTTTCTGGGCGTGGTTCTTCGTCGTAATTTATTACTGGTTTTGATGTCCCTTGAACTCATGCTGAACGGAGTCAATGTGGCTTTGGTTTCTTTCTCCAGAACGAGTCTGAATTTAGATGGTAGTCTTTTTGTTTTTTTTATTATGACTGTGGCTGCAACCGAAGTGGCGGTTGGTCTGGCTCTTTTAGTTGCGTTATTCAAGAAAAGGCAGAGCGTTTTCTCTGAAGATATTTCCCTCCTGAAAAATTAGAATCATGGAAACCGAGACTGTTCTATTTAGCCTGCTTCTTCTCCCTTTACTTTCAGCATTGGTCACCCTGTTTTTCTTTCGCAAACGTGGAAATATTGCTTCCCTTTTATCGGTTGCCACTTCCGGGGGAATTTTAGTCTTTTCCCTTTTCATTATTTTTAATGGAGAAAATGAAGTTTTTCACTGGCAGACTACTTGGCTGAAAATGTCTGAGTGGGAGTTGGGATTTGGTTTCTTAATTGATGCCCCAGCCCGTCTACTTCTTTTTGTGGTCTCCTTTGTAGGATTTCTCATACATATCTTCAGTCTTGGTTACATGGCTGATGACGAGTCCAAAGCCAGGTATTTTGGTGGATTGTCGATGTTCATGTTTTCCATGATCGGAATTACTATTGCAGACAATCTGATTATGATTTTTGTTTTTTGGGAATTAGTTGGTTTTAGTTCCTATCTTCTAATTGCCCATTATTTTACCACCGAAGAAGCGGCTCAGGCTTCAAAGAAAGCCTTTATTGTAAACCGTGTGGGAGACTTTGGATTTTTGATTGGTATAGTTCTGACATATTGGGCTGCCGGTACTGTAAATCTGGTTGAATTAGCCGACCTGGTTGATTTTGACCCGACTATTGTTTCTACCGTTTTAGGTTTGGCTTTAGCCTGTGGTTTTATTGGTAAATCAGCCCAGTTCCCCCTTCATGTCTGGCTACCTGACGCCATGGCTGGACCGACTCCAGTTTCCGCCTTAATTCATGCTGCAACTATGGTGGCCGCAGGTATTTATCTTCTAATTCGAATTGAATTTATGTTTACTGTGCAAGCCCTTTCCTTTTTTGGAGTGCTCGGCGGAGTAATGGGCTTGTATGCCGGTTTCTGTGCTCTTGTTCAAAGAGACATTAAGAAAATCCTTGCCTACTCCACTCTTTCCCAACTTGGTTATATGACTGCTGCATTTGGGCTTGGTATACCGGGAATTGCTCTTTTTCATTTGATGACTCATGCATTTTTTAAAGCTCTCATGTTTTTAGGATCCGGTTCGGTCATTCATGCATGTCATCATGAACAAGATATCTTTAAGTATGGTGGACTAAGAAAAAAAATGCCAGTCACTGCACTCACTTTTTTAGTTGGTGTATTGGCGATTTCCGGAGTGAATTTTCTATCAGGTTACTTTAGCAAGGATGCTATTTTACTAACGGCCTATAATACCAATATGCCTCTATTTTTCTTACTGTATTCTGGTGCGATTTTAACTGCGTTTTACATGTTCCGGCTTTACTTCATAACTTTTGAGGGAGAATCCCGTTCCGATTCAGCTTCCAACGCCCATGAAAATGGAGCTTTAATGACTGGTCCTCTCATTCTTCTCTCGATTCTTTCAGTTTTCGGAGGATACCATAGTCTATTTCCCATTGCCATTGTTGAATCATTAATACCCGACATAGAAATGGTAGCCGAGATGTCGAACCATTTATGGATGATTGTACTTGGAACTTTTGCATGGGTTATCGGTGCAATAGCCGCTAAAAATTTATTTGGAAGGGTGGGGGATCAAGATCCGCTTGAACAAAAATTGCCGATCTTTTTTGCTCTCTGTAAAAGTAAGCTTTTCATCGACGAAATTTATGAATTTTATGTCAAAAGAATTCAGGAGCCCTTCGTCCGTTTTATCGAAGTGATGGAATTGTTGTTCATTTCCGGTTTATTGGTTCGCGGCTCTGCCGGTGTTGCCGGTCTTTTTGCTCTGATTGGAAAAGCTTTTTATGTTGGTAAAATTCATGCTTACGCTTTTTGGTTTGTAGCTGGAACAATAGGATTTCTAGCGTATGCAGTTGGTCTTTTTGGGAACTGATAATTTGATTCAAATGTCAATATATCAAATTTTACTTCTTGGCTCAATTGTAGTTCCCGCAATGGTTTCGATTGTTTTTTATTCCGGAATTGGGCGAGATGAATTAATACTGAAGAAATTAGCTTACTTTGGATTTGGGTTTCCTTTCATAGCAGGCATTGTTTTATTTTTAAGTTTCGACGGCTCAAATGGAGCCTATTGTTTCGAAATTTTCCAGCCTAGAATGGGGCTTCAGAAATTAAAGATTACTTTTCATCTCGGATTAAATGGAGTGTCTTCTCCTTTATTTGCTATGGCTGGAGTGGTAGGATTGGCAGCTGGATTAACCGCAATTCATTCAGGGGCAGAAAGGCTTCGACTGTACCTTGCTCTTTTATTGACTATGCAGGCTGGTTTAATGGGTCTGTTTGCAAGTATAGATTTGTTTTTCTACTACCTTTTTCATGAATTTGCCTTAATTCCAACTTTTATCATGATTGGATTGTGGGGTGGGCGGGATCGTCGCAGCATTGCTCTGGAGATTACTATTTATCTTACTTTAGGTGCTTTGATCTCCCTTGGTGGATTGGTTGCTCTGAATGTAATGGTTGATGCAGAAAAGTTTGACTTCCCTTCTCTTTCCTTAGCACTTTCTGATTTTGCCTTGGCTGATTCAACTCAATTCAAGATTTTTGGGTTGTTACTTTTTGGTTTTGGAATCCTAGTGGCTTTATTTCCGTTTCACACCTGGGCGGCTAAAGGTTATCAATGTGCCCCAACCTCCGTATCTATGCTACATGCCGGTGTGCTTAAAAAGTTTGGCCTCTACGGATTGATCCAAATTGCTTCCCCCCTCTTGCCCGATGGAGCCCTTGCATGGAGTCCCTATTTATTATGGCTTGCCTTAGGCAATGTGATCATTGTTGGTTTTGTTGCTATTGCCCAAAATAATCTGAAATCCATGGTTGGTTATGGATCAGTTATGCATATGGGTTATTGCTTTTTAGGAGTTGCTGTTTGTTCACCGCTCGGAGCTGGATCCGGAGTCATGTTGATGGTTGCCCATGGATTATCAGTTTCATTAATGTTTTTACTTTCAACCTATGTTTACAAAAGGAGTGGTACTTTTGAAATGGATGAGATGGGTGGTCTTGGAAAAAAGACTCCCGTTTTGTCATGTTTTTTTGTGGCTGCAACTTTAGCAACCATTGGTCTGCCTGGCTTTGGTAATTTTTGGGGAGAGTTTGGGGTTTTTCTTTCCCTAGGTCAAAATTCAGACCATCATTTATTCTTATTCCTAGCTGCACTGGGAATTATTCTTTCCGCAGTTTTTGGATTGCGAGCAGTAGCCAAAATCTTTTACGGCAAAAGCTCCAACAGTCTTATTGAACACGAGAAAGAACATACTATTTGCGATTTAAGTCTTTCTGAAATTTTTCCGGCAGCGGTCATTTTATCTGCTCTTTTATTTCTTGGTCTTTGGCCAAGGGGAATTTCTGATCGAATTGATTATGAGATCTATTCAAGATATTATCACTTTAACTCTTCTCAATCAATGTCTCTTCCTCCCTGCTGTCTTGTGAAACAGGGCGGACAAGAAAATAACCAGACTTTATCTTTATTTCAGGAAAAGTCCCCGGTAAGTAAATCTTCTGCCGACGAATAAGATGGAAGCCTATTTAAACTTTTCAAATTCAAATATTTGGTTGGAAATCTGGCCAGAAATCGTTCTTGCTTTGGGAGCTCTTTTTATACTTGGATTTGATCTTTTTCGAAAAAATAATTCCTCCTCCTCTGGAATTCTCGCCATTATTCTGCAGGCAGCTCTTTTGTTCATTCACCTATTTGATTACCTTGCGTGGCATCATACTTTTGATCGCGATACTTTTGCGGGAATGTTAAACCATGGTATTCAAGAGGATATCATGAGAAGTTTCTTTTTACTATCCTCGCTCTTAGTTTCGATTCTCGGGCATCAATACCTAAAGGGTAGGAAATTACGCTCAGGTGAGTTTCACCATCTCACCATGCTTGCAACTGCGGGTTTAATGATTTTGGTCCAAAGCAATCATTTCCTGATGCTTTTTGTAGCTCTTGAAACGGTGGCAGTCTGTTTTTACACGCTGGTTGCTTACAATCGAGAATCTGCCAAATCCCTTGAAGCGGGCATCAAGTATCTTATTTTTGGAGCCCTGAGTTCATCGCTCCTTCTTTTTGGTATTGTTCTTCTTTATGGAGTCGCTTCAAGCCCGGAGGTATGGGGAGCAAATTATGAGTATTATGTAGGGCAAGATCCATTGGGTTTTCAATATTTGGGAAATTTATTGGAGGCAAATCCAGATCATATCTTGTTGCGTGCAGGTGTGGTTTTAATCATATCAGGAATCGCTTTTAAGATTGGAGCTGCCCCTTTTCAAATATGGGTTCCAGATGTTTATCATGGATCGCCCATGCCAGTTACCGCATTCCTTGCAGTTTCTTCCAAGGCCGCTGGTTTTTTTGTTCTTATTAACTTGGTTAATGGTCCATTTTTGGGTATGGCTGATTTTTTACTCCCCTTATTCGGATTTGTCGCAACTTTTACTATTTTCTTCGGGAATTTGGCTGCTTGTGGGCAACGCAATATCAAGAGAATGCTTGGACTGTCTGGAGTTGCACATGCCGGTTATCTTTTAGTTGCCGTAATGGCTTCTATGCATTTTGCAGGGGATAGCGACCGTGCGATTTGGGTGCTTTTCTTTTATCTCTTTATTTATCTCTTTGCTTCATTTTCTGTTTTTGGAGTTATGGGACTTGCTCAGTTGGAAGATGATACAGAGCACGAATTTTCACATTATGAAAACTTGGCCAAAAAGCATCCTTGGATGGGATTTGTATTAGTGTCCGGAATTGGTTCCTTGGCTGGAATTCCACCTTTTGCCGGTTTTGTTGCTAAATTGCTTCTAATCTCTGTTGCTTACGAGGCAAATCTCTACTTTTCCTTAGCTGCTTTGGTGATTGGGGTGGCAATTTCAATTTACTATTATTTCGGCTGGATTCGCGAAATTACCTTTCATCCTAGACCAAGCTTTAAAGATGATGAAAATGTTCATGCGAAGGATCCCTGGTTACAACTTTCCCGAATCGGAATTTTCAAGTTATGTATGCTTTCCCTTGCCGTTATTTCAATTATTTTGGGCCTTTGGCAGGGTCCATTTGGGGACGCGTTTTAACTTTAACAGTGGTGCCCGGGGCGAGACTCGAACTCGCACGCCCTAAGACAATAGATCCTAAATCTATCGCGTCTACCAATTCCGCCACCCGGGCCTGAAGATATTTTATAGGTGATTTCTCAAATGAACTCAATTCTATATTACATTTTCTCGGAAAGATTAAAAAAAATCAGGTCTTGCCACTCGGTTGTTGCTTAGCATAATTCCTAACATGAAATCCACCTGTTTATCATTATGCAAACAAGGTTGGTTTGGTGTTCCATTATTTTTTCTTGGGATCGCTAGCCTTGCTTTCAGTCAACTTGTCCAAGAAGCTGAAATTGAATCTTTGCCGCCCGATCAGCAAGTTCAATTTATAGAGTCTAAATTAAAGGATTTAAAAAGTCGTTTAAAAGTTGTTGAGAATAGCCAATCCGGAGATCAATTTCTTTTGAAAAGACAATCTGCAATCGGAAATTTGCAACAATTGATTTCTGTCTATGGAGAAAAAGATTCGAATGCTTTATCCATTCAAGGAATGATTGAACAAGCCGATCAAACCTGGGAGTCCCGCTCCGGCGAAATTGACCAGGTTGTTTCATCGGTTGATTCTCGTCTAAGCGAAGCCAGCCTAATTCTTAATGATCTCAGTGAAAATTTCGCCGGCAGGCTAGAGGAAGCAGGTCCTGCCCTGGATGTACTACGAGAAAATTTAACTCGAACAGAAACTGAGGTTGATGCCCTGAGTAACTTATCTAAAAATGCAATAGTTGATGCGACTCAGGCTTATTCAGTTATCGAAAATGAAAGCAATCAATTGGCAGTCAAGGCTGTACCAGCTGCTCCCTCTCAAAATCCGGCTTCCATAGGTTACACCCCAAAGGCAAATCAAGTTGCTAATGTAATAAATGCCAAAGAGGCCATTCCCCTTGGCTCATCAAGTCGTTTTTCTCCCTCCATCAATACAGACGCTGGGTTTGTTTACGGTAAAGAAAACGAAGAAAACAATGGAGATTCATCTCAGATTATTGATCGATTGAAAACTGAACTTGCGGTTTCTAAATCTGTTCAAAATGAATTATCCGCTGACACTTCAGATTTGCAAGGGGATCTGAGGAAGGCGTACCGAGAAATTGTTTCTTTGCAAACCAATCTAAAAGAAACTCAAATGTTGGCGAGGGAGTTGGAACAGTCCAAAAATTCACTCTGGCAAAATGAAGGAGGAGGCCGACCCACCGCTCAGAGTGTCAGTGGAAAAATCAATCGTTTAGAGAGCGATTTACAACTTGCCCGTGAAGATCTTCGATCTTCAAGACAAACTCTTATACTTGAGCAGGAACGATCCAATTCAATGCTTCGTTCCGTAACTAATGAACTTGAAAGAACCCGAAAAGAACTTGACTCTGCAAGAACAGCCACAACCAGTTCAAAGGCTGATTCTATGCGACTTGCTTCTTTAGAGCGTGAACTTAATCAGGCAAGGCGTGCTTTACAAATGGCACAGATGGCACCAATGGATTCGACCAAGGAATCTTACCTGACTCTTCAAGATGAACTTAGAAAAGCCTTAGGAGAAATAACTAGGATGCAGGTTGAACTTAATGAAAAAGATGAGTTGGAAGCTCAGCTAGTTAAACTTCGAAGCTCTATGGAAGATTTTGGGGATTCTTCTGGCCGCAGTGCAAGTCCCGAATATGTGAATAAACTTTTGATCGATTTAAACGCCGCTAAAAGTGAGGTCGAAAAAGCAAAATCTCTTAATCGTGCTGGTCGTCAAGATCTTGTTGAACGAGTTGCATCACTGGAAAATGATCTTAAAATTTCAAATATTGCCTTAAAGAAAACCCAGGCAGAATTCGATGCTTCCCAAGAAAAAATTGCCAGAAGAGAATTTGAGTATGCATCAACAATCCAGCGGTTGGAAGAGGATGCTCAATTAGCACAGGATTCATTGAGGGATGCTTCACTGGGTAAATTACCGGCCATTCCTTTTGTGGATGAGATGGAGAGAAATCTTGCAGATTCAGAGGCTCGTATACAAAAATTATCAGATCGATTTGAAGCCGAGCAAAGTAAAGCAACTGAATTGATCGAAGGTTTACAGGTTGAATTGGATGCCGCTGTGGTTCGGCAGAAACGGGCTTTGGATCAGTTGGCCAAGAGAGAGCTTGAACTGGAAGGAAAAGACCTGGAGCTAAAGCAAGCTAAAGCAGACTCGAAAAAACTTAAGGAAGAACTCGAAGTGGTAAAAGTAATTGCTGGGCAACTTGAAGATTTAAACACGGTACTGGAGCAAACTAAAAGAACACAGATTTCTCAATCTGGGACGCTGGACCAAACAGTTGAATCTCTTCGTGAGGAACTCAATCAAGCCAAGGTTGAATTGGTTTTTGCCCTAGAGGATAATGATAAGTTTAAAAAAGACTCAGCCAAAATAATTAGTTCGCTTGAATTTCAACTAGAAAATACCCGTAATCAATTACTGGCTGAACAAGAAAATCAGGCAGATCAGGCGAATGAATCCAAAGAGCTTGTGTTGGACTTGAAAAGTGAACTCGATCTTGCTCGATCGGAAATTTCCCGCATGAAAACTGCTGGGCTGGGTGATTCGGTTGAAACTAAACAAGCAGTCTCTCAACTTCAGGAGGCTCTTGGGACAATAAGGATTTTGCAAGAAAGTTTGGAAGAGTCTGAAAAGGTAAATCTTGAGGTCGATAATTTACGAACTGAATTGGCAAATACTATGGAGTCTCAATTACTAGAGCTTCAAAGGGCAGATGATGAAAAAAATGTACTAAGAAAACAGTCAGAAGATTTAGAATCTGAGATTGCTTTGCTACGAAGTCAGGGACTTGGTGCCGGAGTGCAATTTCAAAAATCGAATGCAGCTTTAATGGAGGAATTAGAAGTTTCTAAGTCTCGAATTCTTGAATTGGAGAAAAGAGCCGGAATGACTGAGGATAGCGAGGTTTTATCCTTAATTAATTTAGAAGAGGAATTAGCGGAGGAAAAAAACCGGAATCAGGAACTTCAACAGGAATTGTCTCAAAAAGCTTTTGGCAGAAGCAAAACGGTGGAATTATTGGAGACTGAATTGGCGGCTGCTTTAAAAAAGCTTGATGATATTGAGATTGAGGACAGAGCAAGAGAAGAACAAATTGCCAAATTAGAAAAAGAAATATCACAGACGAAATTATTGATTGAAGCTGAGCCAAAGGATGAATCAATGATGGATGATAATCAAATTGCTATGGTTTCACAATTGGAGGATCAATTAATGGAAGCTCAAAATAGGCTCTCTAAATTAGAAAGCCTGCCCAAAGAATCGCCCATAGTAATGGAAGGTAATGAAGCCATACAAAACCTTGAAAATGACCTTGCTGAAGCGATGAAAAAATTAGACGGTTTAGCCCAGGGTTCGATTGCTTCAGGTAAAAAAGATAATTCACTGGAAATTAATCAAGCGGAGGATTTTATCCGCATGGAAAACGAGCTTTTAGATGCACAAAAAACAATTGATGAATTGATTGTTAAGACAAAATCCGAGGAAGAAGAGAGAGTGAATCTTGAGAATCAATTAGCTACCGCAATGCAAAGCATTGATAAAATTGAAAATAGTCAAATTCCAAGTACACATACTGTACCTCTTCCTGAAGATACTGAAGTCGTCGAAGAATTGAAGTCTCTTTTGGCATCAAAGGATAAAAGGCTCAATGAATTGGAGGAGGAATTGAGTATGGCTATAGTTGAAATGACAGAAAAGGAAGCTGAGCTTGAAATTGCCGCAGGTATTCAAGAAGACATGGAAAAATTGGCAGATAAATTAGCTAGTGCTGAACAGTCACTTATCAATATAGGCACCAATCCGACAGAAATATCGACAGACTCATCTGTTCCTCCTATGACTGAAAGTGAGAGAGAGATTCTTCAGAGTGAAATTGATCAATTACGGACAGAGTTGTTGGCCGCACGAACAGAAAGCCCTCCAGCAATACAGGACGAAAAAATAGTTGCTGAGCTTCATCAACAATTACAAGACGCAGTTGCTGAAAGTGTTGAAATGCAAACTGAATTGGAAGAGACTAAGTCCAGACTTTCCCTTTTGGAATCCAATGCACAACCCGGGATTAATTCCTCTGAACTAGACAAAATTTTAGTGAGTGCAAGGCAGGCAGAAAATCAGGCAATTTCACGGATTGGTAATTTAACCACTGCTCTTCGTAATTCGGAGGAATTAAGGAAGGAAATGGAAGCCTTGCTCCTAGAAGCTGGACAACAACCTAGCATTATAACAGAGAGCCCCAATCTTGCTAGCGATCCTCGTTTTATCGAACTTCAAAAAGAGCTTTTGCTTTTGCAACAGGATCTTCTGGCTGCTCGAGAAATTGAAGAACCTCGCGTCCAAGCTTTAGAAATGAAACTGAATGCGAGTCAAAATGACAGTTTACGATTGAATGACGAATTTAAGAATGCGATGCAAGAATTTGCTAGATTTAAAGAACAAGTTGCCATTTTAGAAGAAGAAAACCGAAGGTTGCAAAAAGTAGCTTCCTCACCAATTTCTAATCAAGACCGTGAACTGAAAGCTTCACTGCAAAACAGAGTTAACGATCTTTCCAAGGAAAATGCCAACCTGAGGATGCAGGTGGGGGAGCGTGATAATCGAGTTACGGGATTAAGGGAGGAATTGGCCAGAGCTCAGATGTCGGTTCCCGGAATTAAGCCCGATAATGCTTTACTTCGTGCTCAAATTGTTCGATTAGAAGGAACTGCAGAATCTGCCCGTGATGGTGAAACTCGTGCTAAAATCGAAGCACAACGTGCTATGGGCGATATACAAGCACTGAATCAAAAAGTTGCTTTGCTTGAAGAGTCATTGAGACAGGCACAATCACAAAGCCGAGGAATACCTTCATCTGTGCCCAGTTATACTCCACCTCAAGTTGTTGTAAGCAATATTCCTAATGCCGCTGATGGTGCTGAAATTTTACGGTTGAGGGAGCAAAACCAGCGGTTACAAAACCAGTTACTTGCATCTAATACAATTCCACAGAGAGATCAATTGGATCGAAAAGTAAGAGATCTCAATCAAAAGAACCTGACTGCACAAATCCAGCTTGATCAGGAACGCTCTCGTGTTGAAGATTTGCGACGTCAACTTTCTGAAGCCAGAGATATTAAGCAGGAAGTAGTTGAACGTGGACAATCCGCAAATATGAAAGTGAGTCTTCTGAATAGTGAATTATCTGATGCACAAAATCGTATTGCTTCTTTGGAAAACGCTTTAGTTGCTGCAAGAGAAGCTATTCGTGTCCTCAAGAAGGGAGGGGGTAATGCCTCCACTATGAAAGTTTCTATCCCCAATTCTTCTCGAAGATCAGGAAGCTACAATTCATCACCTTCTGGAATAAGTAGGCCAGTTTCCCCAAGATCTTTACCTAGACAATACTCTAATCCAAGACCTCTTCCTTCACCCTCTTTCCGATCTTCAAGTCCTGTTAGTAGTATTTTACCCAACTCATCGGTTATATCCCCTGGAATTCAAAAAATCCCTGAAGGTGATGCAAGTATCCAACTCCGTGCACAGGTTCAGTTTTTAAATAATAAAAATAGGCCGGCAGGTTTTTCCGAGTTTTTTCTTGTTAAGAATGATTTAGAGTCACTTTTAAATAGTTCAAGGGTTCGAATACCATCGGGAGAGGGCATTGAATCAGGTGCTGAACTTTGGGCTCGTTCCGTTCAGCGGGGATACCGTTTCCCTGGTGTCGCCTCGGCAATTAGAAATGCGTTGGCTACAAATAGTCTTGCTCGAATCAAGACAAATTCAATGGGTGAAGCCAACTTAGATAATATTGAAGCTGGAGATTATTACATTGTGGGTTCCTCCCCTCTGGGACAAGTTGGTGTTGTTTGGTCAAAACAAATAGACCTTAAACCTGGAACTAACAGTATAGTCTTAGATTTAAGGGATTCTGCTTGGGCTGAGTAAATCAATCTGAACAATAAGACTTGATATTTTTTTGTTTAAATTAACCAAAACTAAGATCTCGAAATACCCTAGTTTACCAGTTATCAAAAAAGTGTGTTGGGTTTTTATTGAAATTGTTTGATTACTCTTAGGTATCTTGATGATTCAAGATCACCGAGTTGAGCCGCTTTGGTTAACCAAAAATCTGCTTTTGTGTAATCCTGTTCCACTCCCTGTCCTAAAAAGAAGAGTATTCCAAGATACCTGAGAGATTCCGGATCATTTTTTGTGGATGCCTTTTCAAACCATTTCAAAGCATATTTATAATTTTCTTCTTTGTAAAAAATTTTACCCAATTGCCTGCAGGCGATATAGCTTCCTTCTTGAGCAGGTTTTTCGAGGAGGAGTTTGGCTTTTTCCCGATTTTTTTCAACTGTTAGTACAGTCATTGCAGCCTCGACGGCATCGAATCCAATTTTATCTTCCTCTGTAATTTCAGGTTGAAGTACTTCCATGCTTGGCTGAATCATTTCATTTGGTTTCTTTTCTGCGGAATGAATATTGGTTTCAGCTAATTTGGAAACAGAATTTTTCTGATTATCTGGTACATAAACTGCGGGGGGGTTTCTTAATCTCTCCAGATGATTTTCATACTTTCTAAGTTGAAGTTTTGCTTCTAAAGAACCGCCAATAGATGCACGGTGCAACCAACTGACTGCAGTTTCCAGATCTTTTTCAACTCCGTCACCGGTTGCGTATTTCATTCCCAAGGTAAATTGAGCCATAACTAATTCTCGGTCTGCAGCCGTTCGAATCCAGCGAAGGGAATAATCATCGTTTTTTTCGACTCCATCGCCAATTGAATATGCCATTCCTAGATAAAACATACCCAAGGGAAGCTTTTCTTTCGCTGCTCTTGAACACCACTTGACTGCCAACTTGGAGTCCTTTTTAACTCCAATGCCAGTGAAATAAATCATCCCCAAAGTTGCTTGTGCAGTGGCAAAGCCTCTTTCTGCTGAAGCCTCCAAATGCCTAATGGCCTTGGTGAAATTTCTGGGTGGATTATCCATTTCAATCATTCCAAGGCAATACAAAGCTAAAGGATCTTTACTTTTGGCTAAGGGAAGAAGGTTTGAATGCAGGTATGCTTCATCATATAAAAAATGCCCTCTACTTGTTTTTCCACTTTCAAGTGAAATTGCGGCTAGTGTGCAAAGCCCAATGGCACCTTCTTTTTCAGCAGCTAATTTAGCCCACCTTTCAGCTTCCTGTAGGTCAATTGCTAGTCCACGCTCACCATATTTATGGTAAAGTGCTAAAGTGCCCTGATAGTGAGCATCTCCCCTTAGTGCCTTGGATTGTATGGTGCTGAGCGATTCACTAATTGGGTTTTTAGCAGACAGAGCAAGGGGAGTAAATTTTAAGTAATTCCACAATAAAGAGATGAACAAAAATGATAAAATTTTTGTTCCGTAAATTTTATTTAGGTTCTTTTTTGGGCAAAAGAAATTCATAATTTAGGCAATTGTTTCTTTTCTTGCCATAAAAAGCATGTTGAGCAAGTTTAATCTACATTTGTGAATAAGGGTAACTTCCTCATATGTATATTATATGTTTAAAATTTGTCCAGATTGTGATTTTGAATGGCACCATAAAGACGGGGAAAGATGTCCCGCCTGCTCCAAAGCCAAGCTGATTGAGGATGATATTAAATTTATTCCAAGCCAGGGCGGTGCTTTTGGAACCGGTCGACATTCTGTGCAAATGAAAAAGATTTATGCTGGAATTGGAATAGTTGCTTTGGTTTTAATAATTTACGCTTTTATAATTGGCTGATTTTAGAAAAATTTAATTTAAATTTGTACTTTCTTCATCTTTGGGAAGGAATGGATGTTCGAAGGCTTCACTAAAATTATAGCCTCCCTCAAAATCATCTAAAGAATCATTTTCAGTTCTACCTAAAATTCCATGGTCGACCAGATTGAATACAATATCTCCAAAGTCTCTGCACTTAGAAATATTCCAGTGTTCCATCAGAGTCATTGTCATAGGTCCAAAACGATCAAGTGCATAATCGCGAATTCCGTTTAATAATTCAATTCCTGAAACATGACCTTTATTTTTCCGGTCTTCTTTTTCCAAGTTTTTGAGAGTGTGATCCAAAGCTTCGCGAATAAAGTAATAGGCTCCTTTTCCAAATCGATCGTCTTTGGTGTGTATTTCTTTAATAACTTCTGGAAAATTCTTTTCACTCATTTAATTTTAAATTCTTAAGGGTTGAGTAGATGAACAGTATAGAGTTTTATAAGATCCTTTCATGAATTCAATGCTCAAATTAAAATGAAAGTATCTTATTCTTTGGCAAGCGGTCGGGCGTCTCCACATTGTATAACATGGATTTATCGTAAAAAACGGCATCGTAAATATTTTCGAAGTCGAATTGATGCGGTTCGTTTCCGGAATGAAAAAGAGCAGGAATTAGGTATTCGTGGTTCAACTGAACTTGAAAATGAGATCATTTTTCTGGCACTTAATGAAATCAAAGATCGCCTGGATGCCATTGATCAAAGAATCGAGGTTATTGAAAGTTCAGTTCGGACTCAGCAAGGTTTTTTAAACGATCTCAGAAAACCACCCACCCCAAAAATCCTCAGGATTTCTGAGGCTGCTAAAGTGTTGAGGATTTCTTCCAGAAAGCTATATTATCTATTGGATAAAGGAGTTTTTAAACGGTATAAATTGCCCCACACCCGAACCACTTTCATTAAATTAGAAGAAGTTGAAGAGGCACTTGGAACCGGCGATTTAAGTGAATTACTTAACAAATAAATTCATTTCAGAAACAAATAAAATATATTCTTAGTTTTTTAGTTTTGCCTGAATAAGTGAGATGTGAGAAAAATTGAAATCAATTTACAATCTAAATAATATATTATGAGTAAAAAATTTAAAGGTGGAGTAGCAACCGGAGACGAAGTGCAGGCTATTTTCGATGACGCTCTTAAGAATGGTTACGCACTGCCCGCAGTCAATGTGGTTGGAACCAACTCAATTAACGCTGTTCTAGAAACCGCTGCAGAATTAAACTCCCCGGTTATGATTCAATTTTCGAATGGAGGTGGGGTTTTCTATGCTGGTAAAAGTTTGTCTAACCATGATCAGCAAGCCGCTATCGCTGGTTCCGTTTCTGGAGCCATGCATGTGCATGCGATGGCAGAGGCATACGATGTGCCAGTTATTCTTCATACTGACCATGCAGCTCGAAAATTACTGCCATGGATCGATGGTTTACTTGATGCCGGGGAAAATTTTTATAATACAAAAGGGAAACCCTTATACAGTTCACACATGCTTGATCTGTCGGAGGAACCGATTGAAGATAATTTGGATACTTGCAAAACCTATTTTGAAAGAATGGACAAAATTGGTATGACAATTGAAATTGAACTTGGTGTAACCGGGGGAGAAGAGGATGGCGTGGATAATACGGACATAGATACAGCTCGTTTATACACCCAACCCGAGGAGGTAAACCAAGCTTACGAAATTTTGTCGGAGGTGAGTAATCGTTTCACTGTAGCCGCAGCTTTTGGAAATGTTCATGGGGTTTACAAACCGGGTAATGTGGAACTGACGCCCAAAATACTTCTGAACTCACAAGAGTATGTTAAAGAAAAACACGGTTTGTCTGACCGACCTATCCATTTTGTTTTTCATGGTGGTTCCGGTTCTTCCCGCGAGCAAATTCGAGAGGCAATAGGTTATGGTGTGGTTAAAATGAACTTGGATACCGATATGCAGTGGGCTTTTTGGGATGGAGTTCATGGATATTATAATGGCAAAAAGGACTATTTACAGGGACAGTTGGGCAATCCTGACGGAGACGACAAGCCTAACAAGAAATATTATGATCCTCGAGCATGGCTCCGGAGTGGAGAAACCGCATTTGTAGAAAGGTTAACCCGCTCTTTTGATGACTTGAATTGTTTAAACAGGAATTCTGCTTAACAAATAATCTCTACGCTTTTTTAACATGGCTATATCTGTATTAGATCAATTAAAGGAGCATACAATTGTTGTTGCTGATACTGGTAATTTTGAGTCTATTAAGCAGTACGCCCCTAGGGATGCCACCACAAATCCAAGTTTGATTTTAAAAGCATCTAAGCAGCAAGAATATGCTAGTTTGGTCGAACAGGTAATCAATTCAGCCAAGTTAAATGGGATTAATGATGTGGATCAGATAATGGATCTACTCCTTGTTCAATTTGGTCTCTCAATCTTAAATGTGGTGCCTGGCAGAGTATCCACAGAGGTAGATGCGCGGTTATCTTTTGATTATGATGCTAGTTTAGAGAAAGCCCGTTCGATTATTTCTCTTTATGAAGAAAATGGGGTTTCTCGAGATCGTATTCTTATTAAGTTGGCCTCGACCTGGGAAGGTGTAGAAGTTTCAAAAGTTTTGGAACAGGAAGGTATCCACACTAATATGACTTTATTGTTTTCTTTAGTCCAAGCAGTTGCCTGTGCGGAGGCTGGCTCCCAGCTGATTTCACCTTTTGTGGGGCGAATTTTAGACTGGCACCGGAAGGAATATGGAAAAGAGTTTTTAGGTGTTGAAGATCCTGGAGTTCAATCGGTTATTCAAATATTTAATTACTATAAAAAATTTGGATACCCAACAGAAGTTATGGGTGCTAGTTTTAGGAATACGGGCGAGATTAAAGAGTTAGTGGGTTGTGATCTACTCACTGTAGGCCCGAATCTTCTAGAAGAAATGCAAAATGATTTTTCTCTTATTGAAGTAAAGCTAGATGCAAGTATAGCGAAGAATTCGACCATTGAAAAAATGGAGATTAATGAATCAAGTTTTCGTTTTATTCTGAATGAAGATGCAATGGCTACCGAAAAGCTGGCTGAAGGTATAAGGAAATTTTCAGCGGATGTGAAAGCTCTAGAACAACTGTTGAAGGATTTGATCTTTTCCTAAATTAGCTTTTATCTAAGCTAATTGCAGTTTTGGAGTATTTGTGTTTTACATGTATTTAGTCTTCGGTTAAAAATTTATGATATGGAAGAAAAATCATCGTCAACTCTGCCTAAAAGGGTAGTTCGAACAATAACCTTAACCCAGGAAGATCTCTCTTTGCTAGATGGAATAGAGCGAGTTATGTCCAAGACCGGGTTGCGGATCAAGACGGATTCTAAATTGATTAGAGCCGCTATTCAAGTTGCTCACGCGTCCCTAGAGAATGAAAATTATAATATTATGGATATAGCGGAGAAGGTGGTAAAAGAAGACGGTCGATCATTAAGTCGATTAATAGATAAGGAAAAAAAGTCTTAATTTTACTTAAAGATTTTTTCAATAGATTCGTTGACACTGTTCATTTTTTCGTCAAATTCGCCCCTAATCTTTAGTCTTATTTGATCTTTTTTTTGATCCTTCGAAATTGTTACAAAAATTGGTCGGTATGGGCTTTTCGAAATTTTTTTCAAAATGTTATCTATTTGTTCTTTGGAACAGCAGATTGAGCATATGCCAACTTCCATTTCGGTAATGGAAGCGAGAGCATGCCCAATTCCTTGTGGAGCTTGCCGGCATAAATTTGGATATCCGGCAAGAGCTTGCTTATATTCTTTAAGCCAACTTTCTTTTTTTGTTATTTCGTAGAGGGTAGAAAAAACTCGCAGAAGAGAAGAATTTGCCGAGGGGGTTGCGTTGTCATACCAAAACTTTTTTCTTACCTGAGCGGGATCGTTATTTTCATTTTTACTGAAATAGAAACCGCATAATTGCGGATCCTTAAATTTTTGGATTCCAGAAAGAGTTATTTGTTCAGCTTGGTGAATAAATTTAGAGGAACTTCCTTCCTCTACCCAGTCACTTATGGAGCTAAGGTTAATAAGACTTTCAGCCCAGAATGCATAATCATCTAAGAATGAAAAGGAGGAAAGTCGTTTATTCTCAAATAAAATAGAATAAATATCGAATTCCTTGGAAATGAGTTTTTGGGTCATCCATCCATTTAAATTAATGGCATTTTGAAGCCAATCTTTTCGGTTGAATGCCCGTGCGGCATCGACCAGTCCCCGAATTAAGAGTGCATTCCAAGAGGTGATTTTTTTCCTATCTTTGCTTGGTTCGATTTTGTTTTCTCTGTTTAAAAGTAGTTTTTTCTCTAATTCTTCATATGAAGTTGCCTCTTTCCCGGTTTTATCTGGGCGAACTGGAAGAGATTTGCCTCCTTCAAAAATACCCTCTTTCAAGATTTCATATGCACTTGCAAATTTATTCGCATCTGCTTCCCCCAAAACTTCTTGAATTTCAGGATATGTCCAAAAATAATATTCGCCCTCTCCTTCGTCATTATCCGCATTAACGGAAGAGAAATAGCCTCCGTTCTCGTCTATCATTTTATGGTTTAGCCAACCAATAGTTTGTTCCACAACTTTTTTGAAGCTTGGATCAGGAAATTTTTGGTATGCACGGGAGTATGTTGAGATGAGCAAGGCATTATCATATAGCATTTTTTCAAAGTGTGGAACCTGCCATTTAGCATCCATGCTATACCTGAAAAAACCACCACCAATTTGATCATAGATTCCTCCACTGGCCATTTTGGATAATGTGGTGGAAATTGAAAGGTCGATTTTTTCCATTAGCTTCCGATTTAAGCGAACAGATTGTGCTTCTCGAATCGAGAGCAGGAAATCAATTTTCATGGGGGATGGAAATTTAGGAGGTGGTGTAAATCCACCATCCAAATCATCATGGCTTTGGCAGATACTTTTAGCAGAGCTTAAGAGCAATTCGTTGGTCCATTCATTCTCATTTGAGGAAAGAGCGTTATTTGCATGAAGTAAATTACTTACCACATTCTTGGCATTCTCTTCCAATTCTGCTTTTTCTCTTTTATAATGTTCGGCTATCCTCATTAATACTTGAGGCCAGGGAACAATTTCTTGGCCTTTATCTTCTTTTGGGAAATAAGTACCTCCCCAAAAGGGGCTACCGTCAGGGAGGCAAAAAACATTTAGTGGCCAACCTGCTGTTTGGTTAAACATTCGCACCGCATCTAAGTATGTCTGATCAACATCGGGTCTTTCCTCACGATCGACTTTAATGCAGACAAAGTGTCGGTTCATAATCGAGGCTATGTAGGAGTCTTCAAAAGATTCAACTGACATAACATGGCACCAATGACAGGCTGAATATCCAATTGATAATAGGATTGGTTTATCGAGTTTCTTAGCCAATTCAAAGGCCTCCCGTGTCCACGGCATCCATTGCACGGGTTGATTGGCATGTTGCCTAAGGTAAAGACTTGATTGATCAGATAATTGATTTTGCATCTACTTGTTTCATGTCAGAGAAGAGGGCTTTGCCCAAGCATGAATATAAAAAATGTATTTTCCCGTTGGCAGATTTGAGCCTTAGCCTTACGAAAAGATAATGGCAAAAATTCGAATACTTCCTGATCGGGTTGCAAATCAAATTGCCGCTGGTGAAGTGGTTGAGCGTCCTGCTGCAGTGGTAAAGGAATTAATTGAAAATAGCATAGATGCAGGAGCTCAAAAAATTGAAATTGAATTTCGCAACGGTGGAAAGTCGTATTTGCGCGTCGAGGATGATGGGATTGGAATGTCCCCAGATCAGGCTCTTCTTTGTCTCGAAAGACACGCAACCAGTAAAATTCGAAAGGCAAGCGATTTGAATGAGATTCAAACTTTTGGCTTTCGAGGAGAGGCTCTTCCTTCAATATCAAGCGTCAGCAGGTTTACATTAAGAACCCGAACAGAACTGAGCACCGCAGGAAATGAGATTTTGATTAACGGTGGGAAAATCATACACGTGAAAGAGTGCGGAATGCCAAAGGGAACCCGGATAGAAGTGGCCCATCTTTTTAATTCTGTTCCGGGTCGAAGAAAGTTTCTTAAAACAGAGAATACAGAATCTGCACATATTATTCATTTGTCCAAGTTATATGCATTGGCTCATCCGGGAATTACATTTTCCTTAATCGAAGGTACTCGAACTTTATTTCGCTCACCTGCATGTGAAAATTTGCAGGATCGAGTGCGTGAGATTTTTGGAAAGTCTTTATCTGAGTGTCTCGCACCTATTCAAATAGAGAAAGATGGAATGTTTTTGGATGGATTATTGGGTAAACCCGGGTACAGCCGTCCTACCCGAAAGGAGATGCTGTTTTATGTCAATCGACGCCCTGTTGAGAGTAAAACAATGTCATATGCTTTATTAGAAGCTTACCATACCTATGCACCCAGAGGGCGTTTCCCACCTGCGGTTTTATTTCTTAAAATTGATTCAAGTCTTGTAGATATCAATATTCACCCTGCAAAAAGCGAACTTAGATTCCGAGATGAGATGAAAACTCGTAATTTTTTAATTGAATCGATCTTGAAGTCAGTCAAGGAAATTTCTGGAGAAATCAACCCGCAGGAAGAGAAAATTGAGTTCGAGAAAGATTCGGATTCGGGAGAAATGGTACCTAAGATCAGCGATCAATTACTAGAAAGATTTAAATCAACCGCGCCTTCGGAATCTTTTGAAATTTCGGATGCAAAACCTGAACTGAATCTTTCAACCGAAAGAATGCCAGAAGATAATCTCAAACTACCGAAAAGCAGAGATCTTTTAGAGAGTAAGAAAATGGCTTCTCTTAATCATTATGTGGTTGGTTTGCGAGACGAGTTTCACGCAACTTGGCGTTTGGTCGATCACAGTCATGGGGATATGGCTTTGTTTATAACCCCACAGGGGGTACTGGTTTTTCATTGCCGGGCAGCCTACGAGAGAATTCGGCTCGAGGAGCTTGAAGATTCATTTTCAATAAACCATAAAACAAGCGGTCAGGTCCTTCTTCTTTCAGAGTCAATTGAACTGAGTGGAGCCGAAACTGGCTTCTTACAAGAGTGTCTACCAGAATTATCTTCAATAGGTTTCGAAATTGAAGAGTTTGGCAGAAATTTTTTCCGGGTGGAAGCTTGCCCTGCTTGGTTAAATCCTGCCGAAGCCATTTCTTATCTTCGTGATTTTTTAGAAATTGCTACTGAATCTGGTGGCATGATCCAGGTTGAAAAGTATGCGAAGGAGGCAATGATAAAACAGGCAACCAAGAATCTTGGTACAAAAGAGAGTTATTCTGAAAATGAGATTATTCAATTGGCCAATCAACTACTCTCCTGTCGAAATCCATACACCTGTCCACAGGGAAGGCCGATTTATTATGAACTTCCAGTGAGAGACTTTGAAAATAGATTTCGAAGGAAATTATAATTTTTTTCTTTCAAAATAGGTCTTTTCAAGACAGACATACTTTATGAATAAATTTTCCTACCTTTCCTTTCTTTTTTATGTCCAGTTTCTATTTTGTGGGGGATGTACGCTTATAGAAGTCTCTCAGAAAACCAAAGACGGTTATTCAACTAGTAAGTCTTACCTCTCCGATAAAAGTAAAAAAATTTATCAAACGGGTAAGGAAAAACTGGGCTTAAACGAAAATAAAAAAACACCCCCCAAAGCAATGACCGTTGAAATGAAATCATTTGGTAAAATGCCTGATGGCCAAAAAGTTAATCTATTCATACTTACAAATGCTAATAAAATGCAGGTCAGTTTGCTTGATTATGGTGCTACAGTGAAAGATATTTTAATCCCTGATAGAAATGGTAAATTTTCTAATGTTTCCTTAGGATTCTCGAATTTAGACGATTATTGTGACAAAAGCCCTTACTTTGGATGTATTGCGGGTCGTTATGCGAATCGAATTGCCAAGGGGAAGTTCACGATAGATGGCGAAGAATATCAATTAGCTACCAACAATGGTCCTAATCATCTTCATGGTGGAGAAGTAGGCTTTGATAAAATTGTATGGGATTTTAAACTTTTAGATACTGGCACCGGGGTGGTTTTTACCATGAGAAGCCCTGATGGCAACGAAGGCTATCCAGGAAATTTAACATCCAAAGTTACATACAGATTGACAAATGAAAATGAATTGAGAGTTGAATACTCGGCCACAACCGACAAAGCAACTATTATCAATTTAACAAATCATACTTACTTTAACCTGGCAGGTGAGGGTGATCCAACAATTCTTGATCACGAGTTAACTCTGTATGCGGATCAATTCGTGGCAACGGACGAAACAAACATTCCAGTTTCCATTTCTAATGTCTCGGGAACACCTTTAGATTTTACTCAACCCTTTGTAATTGGGGATCGAATTGAATTTGATCATGAACAACTTAAGTTTGGTAAAGGTTATGATCACACTTGGGTAATTCGCCAAGGAGGAAAAAAAATTGATAATATGATTCACGCAGCGACCCTGCGCGATCCAGGTTCGGGAAGAAAGATGGATATATATACTGATCAGCCTGGTATACAGTTTTATTCTGGTAACTATTTGGACGGAAGTTTTTCAGGGCAATCTGGAAAACTTTATCCTTTACGTTCTGGATTATGTCTTGAGACTCAGGTATTCCCCGATAGTCCCAATCATCAGGGGGAGGAAGGTTGGAAAAGTTGTGTACTTAGACCCGGAGAAACATACAGACATTCAACAATCCATAAATTCAGCGTCGAATAGGGTTAATTTCCTTTTAAAGGAAATTTTAAACAACCTAGCGAATATAAGAGGGTTGGCACGAACTGTGCGTTGGTATCATTAACTCGTTTCTTAATCTATGATTCAAAAAATACTTTCCCGTTCAAATCCCATAAACACCCAAAATCCAGATTCGACATTAGTTGCTGATGTGAAAGAGGCTATTAAACATCAACTCAGATTAACATTGGCCCGAGACTTGGCAAGTGCCACCAAATCCGAGTTATGGATGGCGACTTCGCTCGCGGTTCGAGAAATGATGATCGATCGTTTTATAGAGACTCAGAAAGAACACAACAAGCAAGATACTCGTCGGGTGTACTACCTAAGTCTGGAATATTTAATGGGTCGTTTGTTGAATGTGAATCTCTCCAACTTGGGATTAAAAGATGCAGTGTGGAAAGCACTTAATGAGCTTGGTTTCGATTTTGGTGTTCTTTGCGAAGAGGAGCATGATATGGGTTTGGGAAATGGGGGGTTGGGGCGCCTCGCTGCTTGTTTCTTAGATTCGATGGCAACTCTGGATTTACCTGCTGTCGGCTATGGCATTCACTATCAATTTGGACTTTTTAAACAAGAATTTGAAAATGGTCGACAAATTGAAAAGCCTGATGATTGGTTAAAAAATGGAAATCCTTGGGAAATTATCCGACCCCAATATGCACAAAAGGTACATTTATACGGAAGGGTGGAGCATGGATATGATGATTTAGGCAATTATTCTCCACAATGGGTAGACACAAAAGAAGTGGAAGGTATCCCCTACGACCTCCCAATTGTTGGCTATGGTGCAAAAACCGTTAATTTTTTACGCTTGTGGGAGTCTAAAGCTTCCGAGCAACTTGACTTTAAGGTTTTTAACCAAGGGGGTTATGTTGAAGCTGTTCGTGAAAAAGCAATGGGTGAAACCATATCAAAGGTATTGTATCCAAATGATGAAACGGAAAGTGGAAAGGAATTACGCCTAGTCCAACAATATTTTTTTGTATCCTGTTCTCTTCAGGATGTAATCAGAAGGTTTCGTAGGAAAGAAAGAAAATGGAAGGATTTTCCCAAGCTCGCCGTTATTCAATTAAATGACACTCATCCTGCGGTTGCAATTCTGGAGATGATGAGAATTTTTCTTGATGTTGAGCATTTAAGTTGGGATTTTTCTTGGGCACTAGTGCAGAAAACTTTTGCTTATACAAATCATACTCTTCTTCCTGAGGCGTTAGAAACTTGGAGCGAAGGTTTGTTTTCAAAAGTTCTTCCTCGTCACCTTGATATTGTAAGAGAGATTAATCGCAGATTTGTAGAAAAAGAATTAGCGGTAAAATGGCCAAACGATCACGGAAAGCATCACAGGATGTCAATTCTTGCCGATGGTCAGATTAGAATGGCTTTTCTTTCCGTAGTCGGTAGTCATTCCGTTAATGGAGTTGCCGCATTGCATACCAAACTTCTCAAGGAAAGGTTGCTTAAGGATTTTGCTGAATTATATCCTGATCGATTTAATAATAAAACTAACGGCATTACTCCGCGAAGATGGTTGTTGAGTTGTAATCCAAAGCTTTCTGAGTTGGTGACTTCTGTTTCGGGTGAGGAATGGGTTACTCAATTAAGCAATTTAAGAACTTTGGAAAAAGTAGCGGAAGATGCTTCGTTTCAGCAACAATTCTTGGTGATTAAAAAGGAGTGTAAAATTCGTTTAGCTGAGGTCATTGAAGAAAGAATGGGATTATCAATTCCAATAGATGCAATGTATGATTCTCAGATCAAACGTTTGCATGAATATAAGCGCCAACATTTAAACCTTTTGCATATTCTCACCCTCTACAGAAGGCTTTTAAAGAATCCAAATTTAGATATTCCTGCACGAGTTTTTATATTTGGAGCTAAAGCTGCTCCGGGTTATCATTTGGCCAAGGTCATTATTCATGCCATTAACTTAGTTGGAGAACGAATAAATAGTGATTCAAGAATAAAGGATAAACTTAAAGTTGCTTATCTACCTAACTACGGTGTCTCTATGGCAGAAAAAATTATTCCTGCGACAGATTTGTCTGAACAAATTTCTACGGCAGGTAAAGAAGCTTCGGGTACCGGCAATATGAAATTTGCTCTTAATGGAGCGGTTACAATGGGTACTTTAGATGGAGCAAATGTGGAAATTCTTGAAGAGGTTGGAGATGATAATATTTTTATTTTTGGCAAGACAGTGGAAGGTATTGAGGAACTAAAACAGTTCGGTTATGAACCTCGTAAATATTACGATGAAGACGAGGAATTAAAAGCTGTTCTGGATTGGTTATCCTCGGATTTTTTCTCACCTGACGAAGGATGTGTTCTTTCCGACCTTCCTAATAGCCTACTCGAATGGGGAGATCCATTTTTTGTTTTAGCTGACTATCGAGCTTATGTGGATGCTCAGGATCTCGCAGGCAGAGCATATCAGGATCAAGATAGATGGGCGGCAATGGCAATTCGAAATATTGCTGGTTCAGGTAAGTTTTCTTCTGACCGGACCATCGGAGAATATTCTGAGGATGTTTGGAAGTTAAAACCAGTTCGTATTCCTATTAATGATTAATGCGAAATTGTTCTCTTTTATTCCTGTTAATTTTTTCTTGTTCTTACTTTGGGCTGTTTGCTGATTCTAAAATTGTATTACCTTTTAAAATCGGAGAAAAATTAGAGTATGATTTGAGCTGGGGTTTTTTTCCTGTGGGCGAGGCAACTATGGAAGTTCATTCGCTGGAAAAAATAGATGGCGAGCTTTGCTACTTGATTCGATTTTCTGTAAGAACTAATTCTTTTGCGGATAATTTTTACAAAGTTCGTACCAAAGTCGAAAGTTTCGTTTCTTATGATTTTCGAAAATCTATACGCTATCGAAAGGTTCAAGAAGAGGGAAAAACAAAGAGAAATATCTTTGTTGATTTTGATTATAAGCAAAACAAAGCAAAATATTTCCAGAATGGTAAATTAAGTATGCTCACTTCTATACCTGGTGAAGTGTTTGATCCATTATCCATGGCTTATTTTTTTCGACTAAATGAATTAAGACAAAATCATCAAATAACCTTACCAACATGCGATGGAAAGAGTTTTAAAAAAATAGTTATCCAAACCGGAACCAAGAAAAAGATTTCCGTACCGGCTGGAACATTCTATGCAATCGAGACTAAGCCCGAGATGCAGAACCTCCGTGGGGTTTTCAAGAAAAGTCCAAACAGTATTTTGCGGGTTTGGTATTCAGAGGATAAAAATAGAATTCCTGTTAAAATAAGTAGTAAGGTAATCGTTGGCAGTTTTAATGCTGAGTTAACAAATTTATCTGGTTTAAAATAAGCCTTCAGATCTATATCGAATTTAATTCAGAGTTCTTCGGGGAGAAGTTTCATTTTTTCTATAAAAGAACGAAGAGCAGGTGTCAGCATACGAGATTTTTTATGAATTAAGGAAAGGGGGCGGATGTAAATTCCATTGTCTAATCTACAAGTAACTAATTGTTTTCGTTCCGCTTCATTTGATACGGTGTTTTGGGGAATTATGGCAATTCCCGCATTAATTTCTAATGCTCTTTTCACAGTTTCCACATTGTCAAATTCCATGACGATGGAGATTTCAATTTCAGCTTTTCTCAGAATTTCATCCGTTGCTTTTCGGGTGGGAATGTCTTTTTCAAAAGCAATAAATTCGAGATTTTGCAACTCTCCTATGGATATGTTTTCCTTTTCCGCTAATGGATGATTCGGATTCATGGCAACCACTAGTTCGTCGGTAGCAAAAGGTATGGAATTTAATTCCTTGTGTTTGATAGGAAATGCAACAAGACCTAAGTCGGCATTGCCATGCAAAACATCCTCGTAAACTAAATTCGCACGCCTGTATTCAACTCTTGCATTGACTGAGGGGAATTCTTTCATAAAGGATTTCAAATAAGGAGGTAATTCGTGAAGACCAATACTATTCACAGTGGAAATTTGAATCGAACCGCTTACCACATTACGCATTTCCTGAATTTCACAATTCAGCTTTTCGTAAAGGGTTAAAATCTCTTTGAAGGTTTTGTACAAAGTTATTCCTTGTTGGGTAAGACGAAACTTCTTCTGGTTACGGTCTATGATTAACATGTCATAGTATGATTCCATTGCCTTTAGCTGTTGACTCACCGCAGATTGAGTAACTACATTTAAACGGGCAGCTTTAGAAAAGCTTTGTGTCTCCACGAGGTCGCAAAAAGTTTTAAAGTTATGAATATGCATAATAGCATGTTATTAATTGATCTTATGTACTTCAATCTTATTATTTGAAAAATTTATATCCATATCATGATCACGGAAGCGGAATTTCAAAATAAATTGTCTATACTAAATGAGAGAGTTGCCGAGGCTTGTTCTGCTTCGAACCGTCCTGTTGAAGAGGTGAAAATACTCCCGGTTACTAAAAATTGGTGTGCAAAAGCAGTACTCTATTCCCAACGAGCCGGATTTTTGAGTGTAGGAGAAAATCGAGTACAGGAAGCAATTGAAAAACAGAAGGAAGTCCAAGATATGAATTGGGATTTAATAGGCCATTTACAAAGTAACAAGGCAAAGATTGTAGTTGGTAAGTTTTCTCGTATCCAGACTGTCGATTCCATTAAGTTATTAGCAAAGTTAAGCGATGCTTCAGATAAATTAAACTTGAAAACAAACATTCTTATTCAGGTAAATACCGGAAAAGATCCGGCCAAAAAAGGAATTTTAGAGGAGCAATGCGAGGAGTTTATTGAAAAAACTCTTGGGTATTCATCCTTGGTTCTCGAGGGTCTTATGACGATTGCTCCCTTTGCACCGGATGCTCCTGAGATTGCCCGAAATGCATTTTCCCGGCTGCGAATATTAAAAGAGCAGATGGCTTCTCAATTCAACCTTTCTTTGCCTGAACTTTCGATGGGGATGACAGGAGATTTAAAGGAGGCGGTTGCGGAAGGCAGTACCATGATTCGGGTTGGTTCAGCCCTTTTTGGGCAGAGGAATTGAATGGTCTATGATAGAACTAAGCTTGCCCCGGCATGCATAAGGCGCGAATGTTAAGTTTCAAATGAGCAAGTGTTTTCAAAGTAAAAAAGAAGCTAAGTGGAACCATATTTATCGACTGCTTGATGATGAGAGTCCAATAGTTCGCAAGGCTTTGATGAAGGAGCTGTCACGAAGTCCGGAAGGTGGTGTTCGTTTTTTAGAGCAAGTTGTTCGTAAACCAGATCATCTTTTGGCAAAACATGCTCATAATTTATTGTCTGAGCTTGGATGGATAGATGGAGTAAAGGGTTTTCTCCAGTTTATAAATTCCCAGAGATATGAGCTTGAATCAGGTTGGTTTTTGCTTGATCGGACCATCCTGCCAACATTTGATGTTTCTTCATCCACTATATTTCTTGATCGTCTGGCTGATCGGGTTCGTGAACTTCTTTTACCCCCTCATAATGGCAAACAGGTGTGTTCGGTTATCAACCGAGTGTTGTTTCATGAATTTGGTTTTCGAGGAGCCCGTAAAGATTTTTATGATCCTCAAAATAGTTTCTTACATCGGGTATTGGAAAGAAGAAGGGGATTACCAATAACTTTATCTGTAGTTTACATTCTTGTTGCCAGAAGAATCGGTTTAGAGCTTGATCCCATTGGCCTCCCAGGTAGATTTATGGTAGGTTGCTTTTCAGAGAAAAAGCCCTTTTACATTGATGTTTGGTCGGGAGGAAAGTTTTTGGAAATCGAACAAATGGCGGATTTTCTTCAAGATGCATCCATCGAGAATTCAGGTTCCTTTCTTTTACCCGTAACGGTTGCTGAGACCCTAATCCGCGGATGCAGAAACCTTGTACAACAATATGCAAAGAATGGAGATAGGGAAAGCTCTCGTTTATTTATAAAATTCATTTCAGAGTTTGAAAGAGTACAACAGCGTGAAGCCAATGCCTGAATCGACTCTGTCAATTGAAGAAGTAGTACCGCTTAATGACGGACAAGTTGGATTGGCTGTATTGGGATCTCCAATAAAACATTCAATAAGTCCTCAATTGCATAATGCCGCGATCGTAGAGCTTGCCTCCCGTCTGCCTTCTTTTTCTAATTGGGTTTATCATAAAGTTGAAGTGGATGCACAAAGCCTGGCTTCCGCATTACCTCATTTGGCCCAATGTGGATATCGAGGTTTAAACCTCACGATCCCTCATAAAGTTGAAGTTTTTTCAATGATTGATTCGATCGACAAAGAAGCTCGAAATATCGGAGCAGTTAATACGCTATGGAATAATGGCTCAGAGTGGCTCGGATTTAATTCGGATGGTTATGGATTGGAGCGTGCCTTGGTTAATCATTTTAATATATCCCTAAGTTCAGCAAGTATTTTAATTCTTGGAGCCGGTGGAGCGGCCCGGGCTGCAGCGGCTCAATCTTTATCCCGTGGATGCGAGCGTATTTGGATCGGGAATCGTTCTTCTGGTCGTCTTCAAAATATGATGCAAGCTTTAGGAGAGTCATTTGATTTGGATTGCATGGTTCCTTTTGAAATTTCCATGATCCCCCGAGAGATTTTGGAAAAGGAATCAGTGGTCATCATTAACGCGACTTCATTAGGGTTAAGTAGAGAAGACTCATCTCCGATTTCGCTCAAAGGGTTTCCCAAGTCAGCGAAGGTGTATGATATGATATACAACCCAGCGGAAACGCCTTTACTTAAGGAAGCGAAGTCAATGGGAATGGTTTGCGAGAATGGGTTGTCTATGCTAGTGTACCAAGCAGTTCGTTCATTGGAGATTTGGACCCAAGAGAAGATCTCTGCTGAGGCGATGTTTGCCGCGGCTCGGACGGCACTGTAATTTTTAAGATTTCGTGTTAGAACTTCTCCATTATCCCTCGGTTCTTCCTCTTCTTGGTTTTATTCTCGGTACTTTTTTTGGCAGTTTTTTAAATGTATGTGCTTATCGTATACCCATTGGTAAATCAGTAATTGCTCCTCGTTCACACTGCCCAAATTGTGGAACAAATATTCCATGGTTTCAAAATTTCCCGGTTTTTACTTGGCTTTACCAAAAGGGACAGGCACGTTGTTGTTCTTTCATGGTTCCTATCCGTTATTGGTTGGTGGAAATTGCCGTGGGCCTTGTTTTTGCTTACCTTGCTTTTTTATATTCTCAGGATCTTGATTTGATTAGTCTTATTGCCCGTCTTATTTTTTCTTGGATTATGATTGCAGTGATGGTGATTGATTTTGAAACTATGATTATTCCGGACAGACTGAGTATTGGTGGAGCTTTATTGGGAGTTCTTTTTTGCTTTATTTTTCCCGAGTTGAATCAAATGTATTCAGATCCATCCTGGGGGCTGCATTTTTTGAGTGGAATGCATTCTTGCCTCGGATTACTTGTTGGGTCTGCCTTTCTTTATTGGATTGGGGTTGTGGCTCAAATTGCTTTCGGTCGTGAAGCACTAGGCGAGGGCGATGTCAAATTGCTAGGTTGCATCGGAGCATTTTGCGGATGGCAAGGTGCTATTTTTTCAATTTTTGGTGGAGCGTTTTTGGGGACGATATTGCTTCTTCCACTCATGTTTATTCAGAAATTCCTTCCAAGAGGAGACAAAAATAATTCAGAATCTGAAATACAATGGGGTGCGGAAGTTCCTTTTGGTCCTTACCTTGCAATTTCAGGAATAATCTATTTTGCCGGAGCATCTTCAGTAATTGATCCATGGTTTGATCCTATTTTAGGGTTGTTTTATAATACTTCTGAAGTTGAAGCTTTTTAACATTGAAAAACTAATCGGTTATCGGCATTGGATTAGTTTTGGATTTTAACCCTGATTGTTATTTATGAAGAAACTTTTAGTCGCCAATCGAAGTGAAATTGCGGTACGTATTTTTCGCTCCGCCACAGAATTAGGTTTACGTACAGTTGCAATCTATGCACAGGAGGATCGTTTCGGTGTTCATCGCTTTAAGGCAGATGAAGCTTACCTTGTGGGTAAGGGAAAGGGACCGGTCGCTGCCTATCTTGACATAGATTCAATCATAACATTGGCCAAGGAAAAAGGAGTTGATATGATCCACCCAGGTTATGGTTTTTTATCTGAAAATGCAGAGTTTGCCAGAGCCTGTGAAGATGCAGGAATAACCTTTATCGGCCCGCAGGCTGAATTGCTCGAAAGTATGGGAGATAAAGTGGCTGCAAAGAAAGCGGCAGAACAAGCCGGAGTTCCAACTTTGCCAGCAACCCCTCGGGCCGTTTCTAAACCTTCCGAAGCTCTGAAATGGGGACGTAAAATAGGCTTCCCTTTAATTATTAAAGCAGCATTTGGTGGTGGTGGAAGGGGAATGCGAGTAGTCTCTGAAGAAAGTGAATTGAAATCTATGCTTGAGGAAGCTCAAGGTGAGGCAGAGCGGGCTTTTGGAAACGCTGCGGTCTTTCTTGAAAGGTATGTTGCGCGTGCCAAGCACTTGGAAGTTCAGGTTTTGGGGGATCGAAAGGGAAATATTGTTCATTTGCATGAACGCGATTGTTCAGTCCAAAGAAGATATCAAAAAGTGGTTGAGGTTGCTCCTTCGATTGGTCTGCCGAATGAGGTTGTGGAAAGTCTTTGTGGGGCTGGAGTGGAACTTGCCCGTAAAGTCGGTTATGACAATGCTGGAACAGTAGAATTTCTTTTGGATCAAGACACTAACGAGTGGTTTTTTATAGAGATGAATCCGCGGATTCAGGTTGAGCATACAGTCACCGAACAAATTACAGGAATTGATATTGTTCGATCCCAAATTTTAGTTGCAATGAATAAATCTTTGCACGGGAAAGAAATTGGAATTCCTTCTCAAGATAAGATTCCCCGCAATGGTTGTGCGATTCAGTGTCGAGTAACAACTGAAGATCCGGAAAAGGATTTTACTCCCGATTATGGGAAGATTTTGAGCTATCGCTCTGCTGCTGGCTTTGGAGTAAGGTTGGATGGAGCTATGGGAGATACCGGGGCAATTATAACTCCTTTTTATGATTCGCTTTTGGTTAAGCTTACGACTTCGGGTCCAAACTTATCACAGGCTTTGGACCGAATGCATCGTGCTCTTCGGGAGATGCGAATTCGGGGAGTTAAAACAAATATTCCTTTTCTTGAAAATGTAATTAATCATAAGGATTTCGTTAGTGGCAATGCGACAACCCGGATGATTGATGTTACCCCCGAGCTTTTTCGATTTAAAGCAAGGCGGGATCGAGCTTCCAAATTATTGAGCTATTTAGGAGAGATAATTGTTAATGGTAATCCTCAAGTTAAAGGGCGAGCCCGCATGGAAGCAAATCTTCCCCTTATTGAACCTGAATACGATGCTAAAGTCAGTCCGCCAAGGGGAACGCGAGACCTTCTTCTTGAAAAAGGTCCTCTCAGGTTCTCCAAGTGGATACTTGAGCAAAAACCACTTTTGGTAACAGACACAACCTTAAGGGATGCTCATCAATCACTTTTCGCAGCTAGAATGAGGACCTATGACATGCTCGCGGTTTCAGATTTTATTGCTCGGAGTGCTTCTGGTTTATTCAGTCTTGAAATGTGGGGAGGGGCGACTTTTGACACTTGTATGAGATTTCTTGGGGAATCCCCTTATGAACGCTTACGCTTATTAAGAGAAAAAATCCCGAATGTTCTCTTTCAAATGTTGTTGAGAGGATCCAATGCTGTGGGATATGCAAATTATCCTGATAATGTTGTTCGTGAGTTTGTGATCCACTCATCGGAAGCAGGAATGGATATTTTTAGAATTTTTGACTCTCTGAATTATTTGCCTAATTTAAAAGTTGCCATGGAAACCGTGAGCGAACGGACTAATTCACTTTGTGAAGCAGCACTATGTTTTACCGGTGATTTTACTGATTCAAAAGAAGAAAAGTATGTTCTCAAATATTATGTTGAGCTTGCCAAGGAACTAGAAAAAATGGGTGCTCATCTACTAGCAATAAAGGATATGGCTGGGATTTGTCATCCTATTGCGGCTTATCAATTGGTCAAAGCCTTAAAGAATGAAGTTTCATTACCGATTCATTTTCATACCCACGATTCAAGTGGAATTGCATCCGCTTCTGTTCTTAAGGCAAGT
>CACHJU010000013.1 GCA_902580225.1 uncultured Verrucomicrobiota bacterium | reverse complement strand
CAATCAATTAACTTAGAAAGTGCATGGGCCCGATGGCTAATTTTTGATTTCTCAGCAAGAGAAATTTCGGCAAAAGTTGATTTGCTCTCATGGGGAAGAAAAAGAGGATCGTATCCAAATCCTCCAGATCCTATTTTTTCCCTAAGCAAAAATCCCTCGCAGGCTCCATCAAAAGTTTCCTCCAAGCCTTGGCCAACTAGAGCAAGAACACAACGGAAGCGACAAGTTCGCTCAGGATTCGGAACTTCTTTCATCTCCTTGATCACTTTTTCGTTATTAGCTTCATCATCGCAATCCTCACCTGCATACCTGGCTGAAATAATTCCAGGCCTGCCACCCAATGCGTCAATTTCAATTCCACTATCATCAGCAAGAAACCAGTCATCCCTGGGCCCAACCTTCCAAAGGCCATTTGCTTTTAGCAAGGCATTGGCCTCAAAAGTCGAACCAGTCTCCTCCACATCAGGCATACCACCTATTTGCTCCGGCCCGGATACGCGGACCGAAAGTCCGACCTGATCAAGGGCAACTTGGAGCTCGTTAAGTTTGTGGGAATTACCCGAAGCTAAGTAGATAGTTTTCATAAAAATCCGTGAGTTAGCTGGTCTTCTGCGAAAAAATTTTGAACTGGATCCTTAATTTTGTACTGATCCAGATTCGGTGCCGCTAGAGCATCAGGTTGATCAAATACTCTCGGTGATCGATAGCGAAAAAGATAATCAATTTCACCAGCTTCTAAAAGAGACTTTGCAAGTGTGGGTCCTCCCTCACAATAAACAGAGTTTAATTCTAGTTTTTTTAGGATCGAACGCAGGGATTCTGGAAGTATTCGCCCATTGGGACCAGATGCCCCCTCAACCAGTTGAATGCCTAGTTCCTTAGCTCTTTTAGCTCGTTGTGGGTTTTGCAGACCGGTGGTAGTCAGAATAAGCGTATGATTCACAAAGCAATCAGAATAAAGTTTTCGTAAAGTCACCTCACTGGCTAGGGTGGCAAGGGTGGAATCAAGCACAAGGCGAACTGGGCTCCAAGTCTCCTGCTCAGTTCGGGCGGTCAAGGATGGATCGTCAGCAAGCACCGTACCCGAACCCACACAAATTGCCTGAAAAAGCCGCCGCCAAGTCATCATATCAGCCCGTGCTTCGGCTTCAGTTACAACACTTGGATGCCCCGACCGTTCGGCAACCATTCCATTGGCAGTCTCGGCTATCTTAAGTGCCACTAAAGGCTCACTTGTAGTCATTTGATGGTTGAAAATTAAATTTAAACGCCTGAAACGGGCCTGAAAATCTTTTGGAGCAAGCGTGATTTCAATACCGGCATTTTCCAAAATTTTCAACCCTCGCCCGGAATGCTCGGGATTCGGATCAAGACATCCGACCAAGACTCTTTTAATTCCTGATTGAAGAATCGCTCCCGTACAGGGAGGAGTCTGACCATGAGTCGAACAGGGCTCAAGACTAACGAGAAGAACGGCACTTTTTTGCGGTTTTCGTCCTAGGGCATTGAGGGCCTCGGTCTCTGCATGTCCACCGCCTGCCCTTTTATGATATCCTTCCGCTACCACCTCGTCATCTTCTACAATT
Organism: uncultured Verrucomicrobiota bacterium; assembly: GCA_902580225.1. Classification (GTDB taxonomy): domain Bacteria; phylum Verrucomicrobiota; class Verrucomicrobiia; order Opitutales; family Seribacteraceae; genus Seribacter. The sequence goes on along the minus strand of CACHJU010000013.1, from coordinate 53,388 downwards.
AGAGCCCCGACCATAGGATTGGGATGGGTCTTCCCCCATCCTTTTCGGGCTATTGTCAGAACCCGTTCCCAAAGCTTATTAATGTTTTTCATTTTAGGCACGATTTAAGGAAAGACCTACCGGGCAATGATCGGAACCTTCCACTTCGGAATGTATACTGGCACCCCGAATCGAGGTTGCTAGATCATCCGAGACCAAAAAGTAATCAATCCGCCATCCCACATTTCGAGCCCTTGCTCCTGCCCGGTAAGACCACCAGGAATACGCTCCGGTTTTTTCCGGATAAAGATGTCTATAGGTATCAATAAATCCTTCCGCTAATAGATTGGAGAGACCTTCTCTTTCTTTGTCTGTAAACCCGGCACTCATCCGATTTGTTTTCGGATTAGCGAGATCAATTTCTTGGTGGGCAACATTTAAATCTCCACATAGAATAACAGATTTAGAATCGCGAAGTTCAATCAAATAATTCTTTAGGTCTGGATCCCAGGAATCATAGCGGTAGGGCAAACGAGAAAGGTTTCCCTTGGAATTTGGCACATACACATTGACTAAATAAAAACCGTCAAACTCAAAGGTGATTACCCGGCCTTCACCATTGTGTTTTTCATCAGGCAAATCCTCCCTAACCGAAAGAGGTTCAGTTTTGGAAAATATTGCGGTACCCGAATACCCTTTTTTATCCGCCAAATGATAATGTCGAAAAGAATAGCCAAATTCATCTTTCGGGATTACCTGATCGTTTAATTTGACTTCCTGCAGGCAGAGAAGATCAGGGCTTTTCTCGTCAACAAAAGAATCAAAGGTCTTTTTGCGACACGCACGAAGTCCATTTACATTCCAGGAAATCAGTTCGATGGTGGAATTTATTGAATTCATGAAAATTTAATATTCTATAAACATAAGGTTGGCATTGAGTTGGTATTCTATTACCCATGTTACTCTTTACACAAAACCACAAGAAAAAGTAATTAACATGGCATCTCCAACAGATATTCGCAAAGGCAGAGTAATGGACTACCAAGGAGCCCCCCACCTCGTATTAGAAATGCAGCATCGTACACAAGGTCGGCAGGCTGGGTTTGTCCAAACTACATTACGAAACCTACAAAGTGGTTCCACAACCACTACCAAATTTAGATCGACAGATAATGTTGAATTTATGCACACTACCACACAGAAGCTCGAATTTAGCTACAAGGATACTGAAGGCCATCACTTCATGGACCTCGAGACTTATGAAGATACAGTTTTACTAAGCGAGGTGATTGGAGAAGATGACTATTTTCTTGTGGAAGGAAACACTTACGATATTTTGCTTGTTGATGGGGATGCCATTCGGCTTGAATTACCCGCTTCAGTTGAAGCAAAAGTAATCGAAGCACCTGAAGCCTTGAGAGGTGACACCGCGGGGAATGTTCTCAAACCAGTTACCATTTCCTCCGGTATTACAATCCAGGTTCCATTGTTTATTAAAAAAGACGATGTAATCAAAATAAGTACGAGCGACCGATCATATCTGGGTCGGGTGAATTAAATAAAAAGGAAGCCTCTGCGAAAAAAAACACCTTGTAAATTTTACTAATTTACTAGGCAACCCGCTCGACAACAAGTGGTGCGGGGTTTGGACGTTTTGGAGCAAGACGATAGGCAGCCTTAAAATACTCCATGGCCAAACTTAGGCGTTTCTCATCATTGTAATGAATGATCATCAAGGGTTCTCCCTGTTTCATTTGAGTGCCGACTTTGCAAAGCTCTGCGACTCCAGCAGCTGGATCAAATTTCTTTCCATCACCATGGGCAAGAATTTGAACGCCTCGGGCAAGTTGACCTGCATCAATGGTGTGAACATATCCACGCTTGGGGGCAGGTAATTTCTTGGTGTGCTTGGCTTGGGGGAGTTTTTCAGGATCATCGATTACTTTTACATCTCCTCCCTGATATTCAATGACATCCTTAAATTTTTGAAGGGCGGTGCCATCTTCTAAATGTTTACGAACAGTTTGTTTTGCCGAAAGCGTGGAGCCGGCAACACCAGCGAGACGAACAATTTCCATCCCTAATTTCATGACCAAATCCTGCAAATCTTCTGGTCCTTCGCCTTTAAGCAGTTCAATCGCTTCTTTCAATTCCAAAGATGCTCCCACGCATGATCCAAGGGGTTGATTCACATCGGTAACCAATGCTACACACCTTCTCTTTAAAGTTCTTCCAACCCGAGTAAGAGAGCGGGCAAGTTGCTTGGCGTCATCCGCGGTTTTGATGAAAGATCCTTTTCCCCATTTCACATCGACAACCACTCCCTCTGCACCAGCTGCAAGTTTGCGACTAAGTGTGCCTGCGGTTATGAATGGGATCGAAGGAATCGCTCCAATATTTTGCCGTAATTGATAAAGAATTTCCTCAACAGGAGAAATTTCATTGTTACGATCTGCAAAAGAGCAACCTACTTTTCGAACTTGGGTTGCAAAATCTTCAAGATCAATCTTGGTGTCAATTTTGGGTATAGCTGCCAGTTTTTCGATATTGGATGTAAGAAATTCTTCATCATCTCCATTCATCAGTGGCATTGCTACGCCCGCAGCTGCGGCCAAAGGTCCAAGAACCAAAGTTGTTTTATCTCCCACCCCACCCGTTGAATATTTTTCAATTTTAGGACGGGAAACATCTGTCATTTCAATCACTTCACCGGAAAGCATCATCTCTTCAGCAAAAAAAGCGGTTTCCTGAGCAGACATACCTTGAAAATAAACAGCCATCACCCAAGCTGCCTGTTGATACTCAGGCATCTCCTCATCTAAAATTGAATCAACAAGAAAACGAATTTCATCATCGGTGAATTCTCCGCCATCTCTTTTTTTCTCAATCAAGTATGAAAAGGATGGAGTACTATTTCTGGAGTTTAATGCTTTAGCCATGGTTATTATCCTTGTTCGGTGTTGGGGTGTAAAGAAAAGGCAAAAAAATTTATATAGGTAATTAGTTCAAATATGTCGAGCCTTTTATTCCAAGTGGTACTTGACCCTTTCCGTCAATATGCTTGGATATCGCTCCATGTTTATTGAATTTGATCCAAGCGTATCAATTGATCGCATCCTACGAGAAATTACTTTAGAAAATGATGCTTTCGGAGCATCTTTTGAACCACAAGTCCGACCAGCGGATGAGAGATTTGGAGACTTCCAAGCAAATGGAATTTTACCCTTTGCAAAAAAAGCTGGACTCAATCCCCGTGACCTTGCCCAAAAACTTATCGGCCTTCTACCCCATTCTGACTTTTGGGAAACCAGTATTGCCGGCCCTGGTTTCATCAACTTTAAATTAAGTCCATTATTTTTTAAAAAATGGATTGAAAAGTTTAAGAATGCCGAGTCTTTTCGAAATGCTGCTGAAGTAAAAAAACCTCAGAAAATAGTGGTTGATTTCTCTTCTCCAAATACGGCTAAACAAATGCATGTAGGGCACATCCGGTCCACGATCATTGGAGAAAGCCTAGCTCGACTGTTCAGTTTTATTGGTCATGAAGTAATCAGGGATAATCATTTGGGGGACTGGGGAACCCAATTCGGAATTCTTTTATTCGCAATCAAAAAGGAGAACATTTCGCTGGAAGACTTAGGCACTGATCCCATCACCAAGTTGGAAAATCTTTACCGCATGGGAAATGGTTGGGTCAAAGACGATGAAAACAAATTGGTTCAGGCAAGAGAGGAATTAGTGAAGCTACAAAATGGGAATCCAGAAAACCTTGCTCTTTGGCAAAAAATTAAAGATATCAGCATGGATTCTTTTCTTGGTATCTACAAAATGCTCGGAGTACAATTCGATTATTCCTTGGGGGAAAGTTTTTATAAAAACAAAGTTGAACCGGTTTACGAAAAACTTCTTCATCACCAAATATGCGTTGAAAACGCAGGTGCTTTAGTAGTCTTCCATCCAGAACACAAGAGATTTTCTAAACAGCCTTTTATCATTCGAAAATCGGATGGTGCCAGCAATTATGCATCCACAGATTTAGCGACGGTTGAATATCGAAGAAAAGAATGGCAATCCGAACAAATTATTTATGTTACTGACGGTAGACAAAGAGATCATTTTGAACAGCTCTTCATGACCGTACAAAAATGGTTTTCGAAAGAAAAAAATATTTGCCCAATCTTGAAGCATGTTTGGTTTGGAACCATTTTAGGTGAGGATAATAAAGCTATTAAAACCCGCGACGGGGAACCAATAAAATTAATCGACTTATTAAACGAATCCATAGAACGGGCAAAAGCATTGGTAGTTGAGAAAAACCCTGATCTCGAAAACTCGGAAGTTTCTCGGAGAGCAAAAATAATTGGCCTTGGAGCGATTCGCTATGCAGATTTATCTCAAGATCGCACCCTTGACTATGTTTTTTCTTGGGAAAAATTGTTAGCAATGCAAGGAAACACCGGTCCATATTTGCAATATGCTGTCGCCCGTATTCATAGTATTTTTCGAAAAGTTGGTTTAAAACCAAATGAAATTCGAATTTCTGATTATCCCCCAACTTCAGATTCGGAAAAAAAGTTAGCTCGTAAACTTCTGTTTTTTTCTGGGGCAATCAAGCAAACCATCAAGGAATTAAAGCCTCATTTTTTAGGCACCTATCTGTACGAATTGACAACAGAGTTCAGTTCTTTTTACAGCCAAAATAAAGTCGTGGTTGAAGAAAATGAAATTAAATTTCTCAGGCTCATTCTTTGTGCCCGAACTTTATGCGTTTTAGAAATCGGGCTTGATATCTTGGGCATTGAAACATTGCAGGAGATGTAAGATCACCTTGAGCAAAGCTTTAGTATTTTAGATATTCAATTAACAGGGCTTCGGAACTGTACATCTTCCACTTTTTCCCGTCTCTTTTCATAGTGTGCAACATCTTGACTCGGTTATCACGAAATGCAGCATTACCCGAAAGTTTTTGGGTAACCTGAAGAACTTCTACCTTGGCTTCATCTCCATCAATTTCTTTTACCTCTAATTGCTGAATTGTATATTTCAACTGGAGTCGGGCAAATATGTAGGTCATCATATCTTTGGAACTTTCCATGGTCGGAGATTCGGGATGTATAGTACTCAAAGCCATATTTATATTCCTCTTCGAAACTGCAAAAATGTTGGTTTTTACAACATCCTTCAATTCTTTGACCATAACCGGATCCATCTTTTGTTTTTCAGGTTCAACTGGAATATCGCTAGATTCAGGGATTGAATTTACAGTTGATGCCCCCGGCAAAGAATTCCCAGGTAAATCCTGCCCTAATAACTGTGGAATAACCTGTGGAAAAAAAGATATAAATAGTAGGGGTAAGAAAGTTTTAGCTTTTGATGTCATTCACTTAAAGTTGTTTAATTTGAAATTTTTTCAATTATAAAAAAATATAAAAGATTTTGCTTTTATTTGAAATAGTTTTGCATTTACTCTCTAATTTCGGACAAAAAATATAATTTTCTCTAAGAAAATTCTATTTATTCAGTAGGAACCAAAGGTACTCGAATCGAAAAATATTCGCCTTCAACTTCCCCACCCCATCCACCTTCCCTGTAAACTAGTCCGCTCAAAAATTTTTCATCTTTATCAGCCCAATCCGAACGCTCCAATCGTAATTTGATCGTGTCTTGCTCAAGACTATAAAATTGGATGCCATCGGATCGGATTAATCGGTTCGTACAAAAGAAAACCGTACGATTCTGCCCTTTTTTAACTCCATGAACTTCATTTTCTAAGCTCAGTTCAATGTAACGACCGCGTTCTAAAGCAGAAGCTTTCCAGTGATCACCCAAAGATTTTGGAATCAACTTCCTAAACTCTTCAAACCTTTTATTTAAAGAAGCATCAAAAACTTTTTCTTGCACGATCTCAAGTTCAAGGTTCAAATTGCCAAATCCCGGTAAACACTTACGGGAACAGGCAAGCCATGATGCTTTAGCCTCGATGGATATGAAGTTTCCAACCTTCAAATTTTGAGGTGCCTGGGCTTTTGCCAAAAAAAGAGTTTCTCCACAATGACCATTTGCTCGGATGCTGCCCATTTTTACTTTCTCGGGTAAACAATATAAAAGCTCACCAATTAGAAAACCATGAGGTAATTCCCATTCTATTGAAGGAGCAACCCCAACATCTCCAGGGTGCTTCCAATAGGTGTGCCACCCTTCTTGCCTCACTATTCTCCATCCAATCCAAAATTCTTCACCCGGTATAATTCCCTTTTGTTCGGTCACTAATTCCATTTGAATAGGACCAAACTTTTTCATACCCATACATAAGAAAATCGGAGAGGAAAATACAAAAATGATGAAGAATTTAAAGATGTATTTTATCAACTGAAGGATTTTCCGCATCCGCAAGTGGATTGGGCATTTGGATTTCGGATCTCGAAACCCTTTCCAGTCAATCCATCATCAAAATGAATTTCTGTACCGGACAAATACTCTAAGCTCTCACCATCAACCGCGAATCGGACTCCTTGACTTTCGCCGAGTTGGTCAGTTTCACGGGGTTTGTCCATTGACATTCCGTATTCAAAACCCGAACAACCACCGGGTTCTATAAAAATTCGAAGTATGTTATCTGAATCGGAATCCGAAGACATTTTTTCAATTTGTTTAGCAGCTTCAAGGGTCAAAGAAATCATAGTTTTCACAATAATAAAACCAGACAAATTGTCAATTAAACCAAATTGCAGCGTAAAGTATGCCAAACACACAATTAACTCTCAAATGGATCACAATTTCCTTGATAAAATGCCTGATAAAAGATAGGAGTTAACCTATTGGCATAAATGAAACACATATTTAACGAAGTACATTACGAACTAACCCGAAAAATTGCCGAAGGCGGTATGGGACTAGTTTACGAAGCCACGCAAAAGGGGATTGGTGGCTTCCGAAAAATTGTAGCTATCAAGCTTATCAGGGAAGAATATTCGGCAATTGAAGAGTTCAGAAATAATTTTATCGGGGAAGCCAAATTGGTTGCTGACCTGATCCACACCAATATTGTTCAGACTTATCATTTGGGTAAAATTGGGGAGCAATATTTCATGACCATGGAATTTGTTACTGGTTGGAACTTAGAAGAATTTTTAGACCGTCATGTGGAAACCGAACAATACATACCAGCGGATCTTGCAGTTTTTATAGTTTCTAGAATTTGCCGGGGTCTGGGCTATGCACATCGAAAAAAAGATTATCAGGGAAGATTACTTGGCATTGTGCACCGTGATGTAAATCCGAAAAATATTATGATTGCTAAGGAAGGCGATGTTAAACTCACTGACTTCGGCATAGCGAAAGCCCTCGATTTAATGTATAATAAAGAAGGCGATGTTATTGCGGGAAAAGATGAGTACCTCTCTCCCGAGCAAGCCCGTTGTGAAGTGACTGATCATCGGGCTGATTTGTTTTGTTGTGGTATTGTAATGTCAGAACTTCTGCTTGGATACAACCTCTTCGAAGCTTATGAACCAGAAGATACCATTCGCAACATCCTCGAAATGAAAATCCCTAACTTCAGCGACATACGACCTGATATTGACGAACCACTTGATAAGATTCTCCAAACATCCTTAAAGCGAGCACGAGAAGAACGTTATCAATCATCCGAAGAAATGCTCACCGAGTTGGAAAGTTTTATCTATGGCGATGGATATGGTCCAACAAATGAAAAACTTGCAGCATATATATACGATGTTTTTGGGGATGATGGTGAAAATGCTGCTCTAAGGTGGCATCGCGGGGAGACTGGTTTTGCCGAATATTAATTTCTAATTTTTTCAGTTATGGCTATGCAGTCACAAGGCCTAAGGCAGGTTCAAAAACAAACACAGAATCTTGTACTTGCACCTCAATTAAGACAATCTCTTAAAATACTTCAAGTTCCTGCCTTAGAACTTAGATCTGCCATTTTAGAAGAACTCCAAACCAATCCACTGCTCGAGGAACTTGGCAATAATGATGAAAGTCTCGATTCGGAGGAGACCGAACCTTCACCTGATGAAATTGAAAGCGAAAAAAACGAGGACTTCCCCGAAGAAAACTCTGGCGAAACAGAGGCTAAAGAATCTGAAACTGACAAAGATTCAGATTCAATGGACGATATTCAGGATATGGACTTCTCCGATGAATTTGCCATCCTCAAAGAAATGGAGGAGGATTTAAGAGAACATTATGAAAATGAATTTGACGGTGAAGCTAAACTTGGAAACACCGACGCTCAAGACAAAAGAAAGTTTTTCTTCGATTCTTTGACCTCTGAAATATCTCTTCAGGAACACCTTCTCGAGCAATTAAAATTAACTGAGATAAAAGAAGAGGTTCGCAATGCAGCTGAGTATCTTATTGGAAGTCTTGATGAAAATGGCTTTCTCAATTCTAACTTATCCGATATATCTTTAATTTCTTTTATGTCCCTTGCTGACCTGCAGGAGGCTTTGGCAACAATTCAAACTTTTGAACCAATTGGAATTGCCTCGATTGATCTACAGGATTGCCTATTAAGGCAAATGGATGCACGAGGTTGGGAAAGTACGGATCAGTATAAAATCGTCCGGGATTATTTCCCTCTTTTGGTCCGAAGGCGGGTACCTGAACTTTCTCGAAAACTTTCCCAACCCAATGAAGTCATTCACGAAGCAATAGAAAAAATAAGTGAACTTGACCCCTCCCCAGGAAAACGTTTTTCAGAAGACAATAACCAATCAATTTCAGCCGATGCAACAGTTGAAAAGGTTGGTAATGAATGGACTATCAGTCTTAATAATGATTTTATTCCTAGGCTTAAAATAAACCGCACTTACAAAGAGTTAATCGCCAAAGGTGTCCTATCAAGCAAGGAGAAGGAATATGTTCGAAATCAAATGAGAGCTGGTAAATTTCTTATTAGTTCTATTGATCAGAGGCAAAACACCATCGAACGAATCACCCGGAAAATTATTGAACGACAGACTGGTTTTTTTGAAGAAGGATCCTCAAAACTTCGTCCCATGACAATGTCTGAAGTGGCTGACTCAATTGAAGTTCATGAAACCACTGTTTCACGAGCCATTGCTAATAAATTCCTGAGAACTCCTCACGGGACTTTTCCCTTAAAATATTTTTTCACCCCTGGATACTCGAGCAAAGACGGAGACTCCGTTTCCAACACTAGTGTAAAGGAAATTATAGGAAATATTATCGAGCAGGAGGACCCCACTAAGCCTCTAAGCGATCGAAAAATTGTAGATTTACTTGCCGAAAAAGATATTAAACTCGCCCGTCGAACCGTGGCGAAATATCGTGAGGAACTGGGCATTTCTCCGACCAACCTTCGGCGCAGGTATTAGTGTTCTATTGCTTGCCTTAATTTGATGGGAGTGGATAACCTAAAACTCGAATCCTTCCATCCTTTGGTAATTGATGTATCCTCTACTGTAATCCAGATTGGCATTCCCAATAAAAATAATTGGAATGAATTATGTATTTCCGAAAAACAGGCAATGGATGGCCTTTTTCAATGCGTTGATCAATTAGACATTAATCTCCGTACAGTGGATGGATTATTTTTTTGTGCCGGTCCAGGTTCAACCCTTGGTCTTCGCCTTGCCTTGGCTTTTGCCAAAACTCTTCAATGGGTTAGAAAGAATGAACTCAAACTTTTTTCCTACAATGCATTGGATCTCGCATGTAAAATGAGCGATAAACCTCCCCCTTTCCTACAAGCCCCTTTTCGAATGGGTTGGAGACTGGTACGGTCCTCCCCGAACCAAAAACCTATCGGGAAAAAAGAGATTTTTGAAAGCGAAGAAGCACTCAAACAGTTTCCCGACTCAATGCACCTTAAAGATTCCCGCACTAAATTTCCCTCTATAGAATCAGAAAAAATCATAGAATACGATTTGAAGAAAATATCAGGACTGCAGGATTTACTTTCCATTTCCGAACCAGTCAATGAGTTGAAGATTTATTCACCGCGTCCACCCGAATTTAAAAAATGGAATCCGCAAATAAAATTTCTTTCCTCGCAGTAGAATGATCAGATAAATGATGGTGGAACGAAATTGGGCCGAAATTAATTTAGCCGCATTGGAAAGAAATCTCAGACTAATCAAAGATTCCCTTCCCTCACATGTTCGCTACATATCTGTAGTCAAGGCAGATGCATATGGGCATGGAATTTTACCCACTGCGGCAAGACTTATGCAAAGTGGAGTTGATCTATTTGCAGTGGCAAATGTAAAAGAGGCTTCGGTCATAAGGGAAATGGGTTCTGGTTGGCCTATTCTTATTTTAGGTCCCCTTTTAGAAGAGGAGAATGAAGCCTTAGTTGAACTAGACCTGATTCCTACTTTGTCTTCTCACATTGAACTGGATCGGCTAAAGGCACTCTCACAAAAATATCAAATAAGAATTTCTACTCATTTAAAGATTGATTCAGGAATGGGCAGGTATGGAATTTGGTGGGAAGATGCACCTGAACTCATCAATGAAATTAAAAAGTGCCCTGAAATTAAACTCTGTGGTGCACTCACTCATTTTGCCCAGCCCAGCGATATTGAATATACGGAACAGCAAAGAAGCCATTTCCTCACTGTACTCAAAAATACTCAAATTCACAATGAACCGGAATTTTGGGTACACGCCGATAATTCTTCTTCCCTCCGATCCTTCGACCGAAAGGCAATTTTCAATGCAGTTCGTATTGGTCTTCTTCAATTTGGTGTGTCTCCCCCTCAAGGAAGTATTTTAGCTGATTTACCCGTTGAACCTGTCCTTTCCTTCCACTCCAGACTGGCAATGATTAAAAAACTACCAAAAGGAACCAGCTTGAGCTACGGTAGACAATTTACTCTAAAAAAAGATTCCAGTATCGGAATTATAAGTGCCGGATATGGGGATGCGATTCCACTCGCCTCTGGAAATCATGCTTTTGGCTTAATTAATGGACAACCCTACCCACTGGTTGGGCGGGTAACCATGGATCAAACCCTGATTGATTTGACGGATGCTCCTGATGGCATCGAACTGGGACAAACTGTGACGCTAATAGGCAGACAGGAGAAAAGAGAAATTCTACTGACTGAACTTGCGACTCAGGCACAAACCATTCCTTGGGAACTGCTTTGTTCCATTACTAAACGAGTTCCACGAATTTATTCAACGAAAAGGGAATAAAGAAAATTCCTAAGCCTCAAAGTTTTTCTCGATCGAATTGATGATATGGGATAATTGATTGATCGATTTGGAACGCTTATCGTAAGCTTGTTGCCCGTCTTCCGGACAACCATAAGGGGATACCCAACCCATACCATTTTTCTCGTGCAAGGAATGAACCTCTCCTAGCCAAGTGGAAATTTGCTTCAAATTTGCAAGAATACGATTCCCATCCGCTGGATTTTCCAATGGATTGCCATAAGGTATCTTGCTCACCACATTCCCGTCCGCATCTTTAGATTCTTCCCAGGCAACTTCCGCAGTTGCACAAGCCTCCCAAAACCGAATCTTGGTGAAGTCCACGCACCCCTCGGTAACAGCCAGTCCCATTGCTTCAATTTCGGGCAAAGCTACTTCGGCAAAAGTCTCCTCTTCCTGCGGTTCAAAAGATTCTTCGGCCTTAATTAAAATTTGAGACTTTTCATCCAAAGCCATAGCTATTCCCTTAATCATCGAATAATTTATCTGAGACTTAAGATCACCCTCCAACATCAAATCAACGGCGTCAAAGGATAACTCCGTGTCTTCCTCAGGCTTTTTACTCAGATCCTCTTCTTTGGTAGTTTCGCTCATTAACTCACTAATGTATAAATTAATGACTTGAATCAATGTGAAATCATATTTTTAGCATTATAATAAATGAAAACTGTATTTTATTAATGAGTAAATTTAACCAAATTTTCATCTCCATTATTTTCTCATGTGTTGCAAGTACACTTCAGGGAAACTCTTTTCCTGTCCAAGAAAATCTTCGAGTGCTTACTCCGCTTATGGAAAAGGAACTTCGCGGTTGCTTTGATTTTTTTTGGGAAGAATGGAATGATGATGAAAATAGCCCGACTTACGGTATGACCAATGGAGATTATGTGGGAATGAATAATTACAGCCCAATCGCAATTGAAGAACAGGGCTTTTATTTCTCTGCAATTATTATTGGAGTCGAACGAAAATGGATCACCCGAGAACAAGGAAAGAAGAGAATCTTAATCACCCTAAAATCCTTGAAGAATTTAAAACGCATCAACGGCTTTTGGTACCACTTCATTGATCCGGACAGCGGCAAACGCGGATGGAAAGACTCCCATAATATCGAACTGAGCAATGCATCAGCGGGCACCATGCTTTTAGGAGCATTGGCCGCTGGGGAATACTTTGGAGGGGAAATCGAAACCTTAACCAATGAACTGTATCGGGAAATGAATTGGAAATGGTTTACTAATCCGGAAACCAAGCATCCATACTTAGCCTGCTATCCAGAGGATCTACCCGATAAAGTACCTCCTGGAATAACAGAAGAAGGCATGTTTGGCGGATGGTCTGCTTATGCGGAACATATTTTTCTCTACATCCTCGCAGCCGGTTCTCCCAAACCAGATTTCTCCTGCGGAGCTGATTCATACTACGCAATGAAAACTTATAAAGGAAGTTACAAGGGAGAGGTTTTTATCTTTTGTGGAACAGGGTCAGCTTTTACTTACCAATGGACTCATGCCTTTATCGATTTTAGTAACCTTCGCGATAAACTCGGTCGGGATTGGTTCACAAATTCTAGGCACGCAGCCTTAGCCGCCCGGCAGTATGCAATTGACAATGCACACCGGATCAAAGGATTAGGAGAAAATTCATGGGGGATGTCCGCCTCGATTAGTCCCACTACTGGATACAGTGGACATTACGGTTCTTATCCGATCGGGGTTGGATATAAACTCTTGGAAGATGGTACCGTGGCACCCTACGGTGCTCTTTCATTTCTTCCTTTTACTCCGAAAGCATCCATTGCCGCCTTAAAATATATGTATACTATTCCTGGACTGGTGGGAAAATATGGACTGTATGATGCCTACAGTTACAAAACTAAAGCAAAGGGTAACCAGCCATGGATTGCGAAAAGCTATTTGGGCATCGATAAAGGACTTATTTTATTGATGTTCGAAAACTATTCCTCCCAGCTCATTTGGAAACTCTTGCATCAAAATAAACACATTCAAAAAGGTTTAAAAATTCTAGAATTTACACAGGTTTCGAAGATTTGAAATGATCTTCACATATTTGGGGCAAAAATTGTTTCCGGCGAAGTACTTTATTAAATATGATTTTAATAATTTAAAATAATTAACAAATAAACATGACCTAAAATGCATAAAAATAATATTTATTTAACGTAAACAATGAAACTCCTTGTCCTAATTAAAACAATTTCTACTATTAATATTATCGTTGCTCAAATATCAAATTACATCCTCCCTCTAATTGTTAAACTAGCTCTAAGACTTTTGCTAAATCCAATTTTCACTTAAATTATGTTTAGAGAATCCTTAAGTTCGATAACCGTTTTCTCCTTAATTTCCTTATCCTCGTTTTTCAGCAAAGCGTTTTCAGTCGAAATATCATTCAATCGGGACATCAGACCAATTCTCTCAAGCAAATGTTTTTTTTGCCATGGTCCTTCGGAAAAATCGCGCAAGGCGAAATTACGACTTGATCTAGAAGAGGATGCATTTAGAGAAAGGGATGAAATTGCCGCCTTTGTTCGAAATAATTTGGAAGACAGCGAAGCTTGGCACCGAATAACTTCCGATGACCCGGATGAGGTCATGCCACCGCCTGAATTCAAGAAGGAACTTACTAAGGGGGAGATCAATACTATCAAAGCTTGGATTGAACAGGGTGCCAAATGGGAAGGTCATTGGGCATTCATTCCGATAAACAAAAGCGAAGAACCTAAGACGGATATACCGCAATGGGTCCGAAACCCGATTGATTCTTTTGTATTAGAAACTCTCAAAAAAAATGACCTTCATCCTTCTCCGGAAGCCGATCGCAGAACTTTGCTTAGAAGACTTCACTTTGACCTTACGGGATTACCTCCAACCCCCGATGAAATTAACGATTTTCTACTCGATCATTCCGCCAATGCTTACGAAAAAAGAGTCGATCGACTGATGAATTCCAATGCTTATGCCGAGAGAATGACCCTGGTTTGGATGGATGCTTCCCGTTACGGAGATACTTCCGTTTTTCATGACGATGGCCCTCGGAATATGTGGCCATGGAGAGACTGGGTTCTAAATGCTTACAAAAACAATATGCCCTTCGACCAATTTTCGATCGAGCAACTGGCCGGTGATCTTCTGCCCGAGGCTACCGATGCTCAGAAAATTGCTTCAGGTTTTAATCGTAACCATGCAACTACCGATGAAGGTGGAGTGATCCCGGAAGAATTCCGGGTGGAATATGTGGTCGATCGGGTTAAAACCACAGGAAATGTGTGGATGGGGCTGACCATGGAGTGTGCCCAATGCCACGACCATAAATATGATCCCATTTCGCAGGAAGAATATTTTAAGTTCTATGCTTTCTATAACAATAATGCCGACCCAGGAATGCAGACCAGACGGGGAAACACCGCACCGATGTTAGAGGTTGTTACACCGGAGCGGAAAAAACTCTTATCCGAAGCAACTAAAGCGGTCGAAGTGGCCAATGCTTCCCTGCAAAGCAGACGAAAAAAATCCTTAAAATCATTTGATCAATGGACCCAAAAAACCAAAAAACAATTGAAAGAAAACCCGGAAGCACTCCACCCTCAGGGCTTGGTCGCCCACCTCCCCTTTGACCGATTTAACTTTGATAATAATACCTCCAAAGTAGGCCATAAGGGAGCGACATCATGTATTCTCCATCACTCTCCGAAAGCAATCAAACAGGCCAAATTTTCAGGAGGTATCAAAATCGAAAATAATTCCTTTGCTGAATTGCCAAACTTTGGTGATTTTGAGCATAATCAAGCTTTCTCCATGAGTGCATGGATTAAAACTTCTCAAAACAAACTCGGAGGAGCCATCCTTAGTAAAATGGATGAAGGTAATAAATTCCGCGGGTATGACCTATGGTTAGATGCAGGACGACTGGGCACTCACATCATTCACGCCTGGCCCAATAATGCTCTCAAAATTGTTTCCAAAAAAACAATCCCCGCCAATAATTGGGTCCACCTTTGCGTGACCTACAACGGTAAAAGAAATGCCAATGCCGTGGAAATTTATATGGATGGAACCAAGCAGGAAAAAATCATTGCAACTAACACACTGAAAGCGAACACCATTAAAAACGACAAACCTTTCCGTATTGGTCGTCGGTTCAATTCCGCTCAAGTCAATGGCACCGAAATTGATGAGGTGCGGGTCTACAACCGAACCCTCTCCCTTAAAGAGATCAAAGTTATTATGTCCCTGCCATACCAGTCTATTCCTGAACCTTCAGGATTAACTGCCGGACTGAATTTTGATGCCTTTGATGGCAATAAAACCAAAGATATCGCCAGTCCAGGCAGGGTTTTTGTTCTCCATGGGGGAGCAAAACAGACGGATTTAGGGAAATCAATCAATGGATTTAAAATTGAGAAAAACGGATTTCTTGAATCTACCCAAATTGGTAAGCTCGAACACAACCAACCGTTCTCTTGGTCGGTCTGGATTAAAACCCCTAAAAATTTCACCGGTGCAATCCTTAGTAAAATGGATGAATCTCAAAAACACCGTGGGTACGATATTTGGCTCGAGGGTGGAAAGGTTGGCATGCACATAGTGAACGAGTTCCCCGACAATGCTCTCAAGGCAGTTTCCAAAAAGCCAATTCCAGTTAACCAGTGGCACCACTTGACCATCACCTATAACGGAAAACAGAAAGGTAGTGGATTGAAAGTCTACCTCAATGGAAAGACTCAGGCAATGGAGGTGACTCATGATTCGCTCTCGAAAACAATTTCAACTCAAAAAGCATTTCGCATTGGCCGCCGTTTTAACGGTTCCCCAACCAATGGGCTCGAAATAGACGAACTTCGCCTATACTCCCGAGTACTCAGCACCACAGAAATTGATCGACTGGGTTATATTGATCCTATACTCCCCCTCATTGAACGGGAACCTAAATATCTGAACCCGGCCCAGCGAAATCTTGTTATTGATTATTACCTTAACCGACATGATTCAGGATACAAACAAACCTTGGCCGCGGTTACCAAAAAAAGACAGGATTTAAATACATTAAAGAACAAAAAGCTTACCTCCATGATCATGGGCGATAATCCGCCTAATAAAATGAGAAAAACCTATGTATTAATGCGTGGACAATATGCATCCCCGGATGAATCAAAAGAAATCCTGCCTGATACTCCGTCTTTTCTACCTCCGATGAAAAAGGATTTACCTAAAAACCGCCTTGGTCTTGCCAAGTGGCTTGTGGATAAAGATCATCCGTTAACCTCACGGGTTACGGTCAACCGATACTGGCAGACCATTTTTGGTCGCCCCTTGGTCTCCACTCCGGGTGACTTTGGATCCCAAGGAAGCTGGCCCTCTCATCCCGATCTGCTCTCCTGGCTTGCCAAAGATTTTGTGGATCATGGATGGAATGTAAAACGAACCATCAAACAAATGGTTATAAGTTCCACCTATCGTCAGGCTTCCATCACTCGTCCGGAACACCTGGCAAAAGACCCGACTAATCTCTACCATGCGCGGGCACCTCGCTTTCGATTAATGGGTGAATTTGTACGGGACAATGCGCTTTCCATAGGCGGGCTCCTCAACCGGACATTTGGAGGCCCCGGAGTCAAACCCTACCAACCACCCGGACTTTGGAATGAAGTTTCTCTCAATGGAGGCCGAAGGTTTGTTCAGGATAAGGGAGATAATCTCTACCGCCGAAGCATGTATACCTATTGGAAGCGCTCAGCCCCCCACCCCGGACTGATGGCATTCGATACCCCCACACGTGAAACCTGCACTCTCCAAAGACAGCGTACGAATACACCGATGCAGGCTCTTGTTACATTGAACGACGAACAATTTGTGGAAGCATCAAGAGCGTTTGCACAGCGAATCCTAAAAAGTTCTGCCAAGACTTTTTCAGATCGGCTGGACTGGGCTTTTGAATTGGCTACCGGACACCCTGCCAACTCCGTTCGCAAGAAAGTGTTAAAGGATGCCCATTCTTACCAAAAATCAATTTTTCAAAATGAACCTGAACGAGCACAAGCATTACTCAAAATTGGTGAATCGCCACGCGATTCTACGATCCCTGCTCAAGAACACGCAACCTGGACAGTACTCGCCTCCATGATCCTCAATTTGGACGAAACCTTAAACAGAGAATAATCATGATGAATTCATTTGATTTCCACCTAGCACAAACCCGCAGACAACTGATCGGGCTCGGAGCCCGTGGACTCGGGGCATTGGGTGCAGCAAGCTTATTAAACCCCGCACTCCTCAACGCAGCCTCGACACAAACATCCGATGGGTTTGCCGGGACCTTGCGAAAACCTCACTTTAAACCTACCGCAAAAAGGGTTATTTACTTATTTTTATCAGGTGGACCGTCGCATATTGATATGTACGACTACCACCCCAAAATGCGTGAAATCCATGGCACTGAATTGCCAGACAGTATTCGCAATGGACAGAGAATAACTGGAATGACTTCAAAACAGTCATCCTTTCCCTGTGTTGCTCCTATGTTTGAGTTTTCAAAACACGGCCAAAATGGTTCATGGTTCAGCGAAATCATTCCCAATATTGCATCTATCGCTAACGATATTACCTTGGTAAAATCTGTTCATACCGAAGCGATTAACCACGACCCTGCAATTACTGCCATTAACACCGGTTCGCAACAACCCGGAAAGCCATCAATGGGAGCATGGCTGGACTGGGGAATGGGTAGTCTGAATAAAAACCTGCCTGGATATGTGGTTATGATCTCTAAAGGAAAAGGAAATGCTCAGGCTCTCTACGACCGTCTATGGGGAAGTGGTTTTTTACCTTCCAAACACCAAGGTGTAAAATTTCGCTCGGCCGGAGACCCGGTGCTTTATTTGTCTAACCCCAATGGTATATCCCGGGACATGCGTCGTAATATGCTCGATGGAATTGCCAAGATCAACCTAGCCAAAAAGATGGAATCGGGAGATTTGGAAATCGATGCCCGTATTGCTCAGTATGAAATGGCTTACCGTATGCAAACGAGTGTTCCCGATCTGGTGGATCTCAAGGATGAGCCTCAGCATGTACTTGACCTATATGGCAAGGATGCGATGAAAAAAGGCACCTTTGCCCACAACTGTCTGATCGCCCGCCGACTTTCCGAACGAGGTGTCCCTTTTGTTCAACTCTTTCATCGTGGATGGGACCAGCACAATAATTTGCCCAAGCAAATACGTGGACAAACCCAGGATGTCGATCAGCCTGCTGCAGCCCTAGTGAAAGACCTCAAGCAAAGGGGGTTACTCAAGGACACTGTAGTTATTTGTGGTGGAGAATTTGGACGAACCATTTATTCTCAGGGTAAATTGACCAAAGACAACCATGGACGGGACCACCATGGACGGAGCTTCTCCATGTGGATGGCAGGGGGTGGATTCAAGGCTGGCTTTGAATATGGTAAAACAGATGATTATGCATACAATATTGTTGAAAATCCGGTTCATGTGAATGACTTAAATGCCACCGTTCTTCGTACCTTGGGTATTGATCATGAACGGTTCACTTACAAATACCTTGGTCTCGACCAGCGTCTTACCGGTGTTGAACATCCTAAAATTATTCCCGAATTGCTTGCCTAGCCTAACCAATTTCTTCGGAACACCAAAAACGATACACATTTTTGCTTTGACCCTATCCCTAGGGTACCACAAAACAATTTTGTGATTTCGGTGGTGGATAATAGAAGAGCTTTACTTGCGGATTGGTTGCAGATGGAAACATCCTTTAAAGATGGGGAACTCAGCATAGCTTCTGCCGATGCTAGCTTTCGTAGATATTTTCGTCTAAAGCATCAAGGGCATTCCTATATTATAATGGATGCACCTCCTGACTTAGAAGCCTCCCTACCCTTTGTGCAAATTGGAGAATGGATGAAAAAATCCGGTATTAATGTTCCCGAAATTTTTGCAAAAGATTTAGAACTTGGCTTTATGGTCCTCTCTGATTTTGGGGATTTTCATTTTCAGGATGCATTGGTCAGTGAAGACAAGGACGAACTCTACAATTTGGCAATAAACGAAATTGTAAAATTACAAAATACACTCTCCAAACCAGAGGAAAACCTTCCCTCTTTTGACACTTCCTGGCAAACCA
Organism: uncultured Verrucomicrobiota bacterium; assembly: GCA_902580225.1. Taxonomy (GTDB): domain Bacteria; phylum Verrucomicrobiota; class Verrucomicrobiia; order Opitutales; family Seribacteraceae; genus Seribacter. The sequence goes on along the minus strand of CACHJU010000013.1, from coordinate 34,036 downwards.
AGGAACTTGAAATTTTTCGGGAATGGTGCCTACCCGACACATCTAAATCAGACTACCAAAGAATTACAGAATCACTTACACATTCGATTGATCAAATCCCCAAAGCTTTTATGCACCGGGACTTTCATTGTCGAAACCTACTCCTTTGCACCGACCGAAAATTAGGGGTAATTGATTTCCAGGGAGCAATGTACGGTCCTGTCTCCTATGATTTGGTCTCCCTGTTACGCGATTGTTATGTCGATAACAAAGTGGAATGGATCGTACCTAAGGTCTTACAGTTTCAAAAAAGTCTTCAGGAAGCTGGTCTTCAATATGCTCAGGTCGAACCGGATGAATTTACACGATGGTTTGATTTTTCCGGACTGCAAAGACATTTAAAATGTGTGGGTATTTTTCACCGTCTAAAAATACGGGATCAAAAACCGGAGTATATCAAAGATGTGCCCCGCGTACTTGAATACATTCATCAGGTCCTGGATCGTCACCCAGAACTGGAGGAATTAAAAAATTTGGTCCACCAAGCGACCATATTGAAATAAATTTATGAAAGCTATGATTTTAGCCGCCGGTTACGGAAAAAGATTACGCCCGTTAACCGATCACACACCCAAACCACTCGTACCCGTAGGAGGTAAACCTCTTATCGTTCACCACCTTGAAAAAATTGCCGAAACTGGAATTCGGAATGTGGTGATTAACCTTGGTCATTTAGGTTCCAAAATTTCCGAGGCTCTGGGTACCGGTGACACATGGGGTCTTTCGATTGAATACTCAGATGAAGGTCCGGATCCCCTTGAAACTGGGGGTGGATTGACTAAAGCCCTTCCCCTACTGGGCTCGGAAACTTTTCTGTTGATCAACGGAGATGTCTGGTGCGATTTGGATTTCAGGAACATTCCAACCTCACTCGACCCCAATGACCTTGCTCTTCTTTATCTGGTTCCCCAGCCCGAATGGCGGAATCGCGGAGATTTCTCGCTCCAAGACGGCCGGGTCACCGAGTCTGAAAACCCACCCTTTTTATACGCGGGTATTGCTCTTTATCACCCCTCCATTCTAGACGGAGCTAAGGTGGAAAAATTTTCCATAGTACCCCGATTGAAGAAAGGAATTTCATCCAATCGAGTTGCTGGTATATTATATGAGGGAGAATGGGATGATGTGGGAACTCCTGAAAGACTCAGGGCGATCCAAAATCAACATGGAACTTAAAATTTAAAAAGGTTGCCTAGAACCTTTTGGAGCATATCGCTCCCGGTTCGATATTTCCTCTTTCGGTCCAAACTTATCCACAGAATAAGCGACCACATTGCGTAAATTACGGTCCGAAATTTCTTTGGAGGCCGCCGCCATTGCCTGTCCCCCGACATCATGAGGATGATAACCACGCTCCCCGGATCGAAACTTCTTCATTTGCTGATAAAAATACCAGCCTTCAAGCCTGGTTAAAGAAGGAGCGTTCACTAATCGATTTCCTTCACCATTTTCTCCATGGCAGGATATACAGCGTTGTTCATAGAATTTCTTTCCCTCTTTCAGATCCCCATCTATTGTACGTATGGCGGGTAATGGATCCTGTTCTGCGAACCAGTTTGCAACATAGGCAAGTTCATAATCATTATTAATTTTTCTTGCTCCCACGCCCATCAAATACTCCGAACGATTTGAAGCAATTTTTCCACGAACGCCGGAACGGAACTTCTGCAGTTGATCTAATAAATACCAGTTTTCCATCCCATTGAGTACTGGTCCCCGTTGTGCCTCTTTGTTACTGTGACAAAGTAAACATTCCGAGACCAATGCCTCGGCTCTCTGCACATCCGACAAGCCCTTGAATTGATCTCCTGTCTGAGACTCGGGAGAACAGGAAAAGACAAAGCCTAAGAGGCCGACGGTCAGAAGGATTTGAATGAAGTTGTTCTTCATATAGATTTCAATGTACAAATTACCTGTCAGTCCTCAAGCGACAAAGTATGAGCTCTTTGCTTTACCCTTTTCAATTACTTCTTCAAGATACTAGAAATGTCCAAAATTTCCCTTCAAGATTTAGGTAAGACTTTCCCAGATGGTACTCGGGCTCTCACTGGGGTGAATCTCGAAATTGAAAAGGGTGAATTTGTGGTTTTGGTGGGGCCTTCAGGTTGTGGTAAAACCACGCTGCTTCGTCTGTTAGCTGGACTGGAAGAACCAACCACCGGAATGGTTCGAATTGGTGGAAAAGATGCTCTTACAATTCCGTCGAAAGATCGTGATCTTGGCCTCGTATTTCAAAACTATGCTCTTTTTCCTAACCTTAATGTTTTTGAAAATATCGCCTTTAGTCTTAAGGCAAGGAAAATAAAAAAAGAGATCATTCGCGAAAAAGTTGCCCCTATTGCCGAAAAGTTGGCCCTTGCGGACTTTCTTCAAAAAAAACCGGGGGAACTCTCTGGGGGTCAAAGACAACGGGTTGCCCTTGGACGTCTTCTTGCACGAAATCCGGGAATCCATCTGCTTGATGAACCGCTTAGTAATTTGGATGCCAACCTCCGTAATTCAATGCGTAATCAGCTCGCTCAATTGCATGAGGAGCATAAAAAAACTACCCTTTTCGTGACTCATGATCAGGTCGAAGCCATGACTCTTGGCCAAAGACTTTGTGTAATGAACCAAGGAAAGATTATACAAGTTGCCCCGCCCTCCGAAATTTACAACAATCCCATAAATCGGTTTGTCGCCCAATTTTTTGGTTCCCCCAGCATTAATCTATTTCAAGGTAAAATAGAGAATAGGGAAAACCTTGTCTACTTTTCCAATCAACAATTTTCCCTGTCTCTTCCTGACATACCCCTTCCAGAGACCAAGGAAATTGAATTGGGAGTGAGGCCCGAAAATTGGCAGATTCAATCAAATTCTTCTTCTCAATCAATAAGGGCAAAGCTCAAACGAATTGAAAATCTTGGCGATGCTCAAATTCTTTATTTTAAATTTCTGGATACTGAAATCATTCTCAAGTCCAGCAAACATGATTTTCAGACTGGTCAAACCCATAACCTCACTCCGGATTGGGAACGGGTACACTGGTTTCATACCTCGACCGGAGAGAGAATCTTAGGACAAGGATAAATCAACCAGAGCAGTCTTCATTTTTCGAAAAAAGAATCCAAACAAAACCACTATCGGTATAAAAGAAATTGTGGCTGCTGCCATCCCCACGGCCTCGGGGATCCGATGACTGGAATCCCTCAGCTTAGCCAAGGCTATGGGTAAAGTTATATTTTCATCATCCAATAGGAGAAGAGGAATTAAATGTTCCTGCCAACTCAGAATAAAATGGAGCAATCCATAGGTAAGTAAGGCAGGTACAAACAAAGGAATAATTAATAAAAAAGTTCGAAATAACGAAAAACCCTCTACTTTGGCCAACTCGATTAATTCATTTGGAATTTGCTTGAATGATTGTGTAAAAAAAACAATTCCCAACCCACTGGCGATACCAGGTAATACCATTGACCACCGGCTCCCCTGAAGACCAAGTAATAACATCCAATCAAACAAAGGAACCGCGATCGTTTGTTTGGGGATCAAAATCACCAATATCGCCACTCCAAACAAAAGACTTTGGAATCGAAAATTATACTTTGCAAATACAAATGCTGCCATAGCGGTCACCAGAGTTGCAAAGAACGCCTGCAAACCGGATATAACCATTGAATTTGTGAAATAGGAAATAAAGGAGATATATTGATCGGATAATAAATCATAATATGCATGCCCATCAAAATTCTTTGGAAATAATTGAGTTGGCATGTAAATTTCACGATTTGTTTTAAACGAGGATAAAAACATCCAGACAAAAGGATATAAGGAGAATAGAACTACTCCGCTTATAAAAATTCTTACCAACCATTTTCTCATTCTCGAATCATTATCTTTCTACATTGTAAAATTAAAAAGAGTGTAAATGCAGTAAGGGGAACTACGATTAAACTCATCGCAGTAGCACCGGGAAAATCAAAACGACCAGATCCACCCGGAAAGGCAACTTGATATACATAAGTTACAAAAAGAAGACCCGCATCCATAATCCCACCTGATCCGCCCAGGAGATTATAAGCTCCGGAAAAAGAAGCAAATCCATCCACAACCAGAAAAACCATCGCAAATAATGCCAGATTCCAAAGACTGGGAAGAAAGACTGTTTTTAATTTTAAAAAGAAACTGGCTCCCTCCATTTTCAATGCCTCAAATTGCCAGCGTGGAATTGCCTCCAAACCACATAAAAAAAATAAAGTTACCAGTCCGGTCCATCTCCAAACCGACTGTATGATTAAAGAAGGCATAATAAAAAGTGGATCCATCATCCAATTTATTGGTCTGAACCCAAATGGAATGACAAAATACTGATTGAGGGCACCGGTCCGACCATGAAAAAATAAATAAAACAATGTTGATAGTACACCCGGCAAAGCAAGCCCCGGGATCATCAGGCAAAAAACCAGAATTCCCCTGGGTATTCTGGACAGTTGGAATAAACTTAAGGACAATAATAAAGCCAAAGGAAGGATTATAAAAATCGAGCCAAATGTATAAATTGCAGTATTTTTCATGGCTTTATAAAACTTTGCATCACCAATCACCCGATAGAAATTTTCCAATCCTACATATTGTACGGAAGGTTTAGCCTTGAAATCCGCAGATTTCTGTGCAAACCAATCGATTTCTAATCCAGATTGTCCCTCGGATTGAGTCTCCAATATAACTCTGTGATCTGGATGGAAAGAGGCATTCTGCAATGCCAAATCTGCACTAAAAAATAAGGGCACCACCCAAAAAAATGCCCAAAGAGCAAAAAAAGGAAATAATAAAGCGAAAAGCGAAAAATTATCTTTCCTTGATAAAATCAAAATTGATTAGGAAAATTTATCGAGGACCGCTGTTTTGCATCGCATCCTTGTATTGTTTAAGTGCATCCTGGGGAGAAATGGCTCCAAACATTACCGATCCAAAATAATTTTCCTGCATCAGAAATATAGCCTGCGGTCTCCTCGGATCTACGATCACAGGTGGAATTTCATCCTCTAATTCAATTAGGAGTTTTCCAATAGACTGCTCAAAATATTCGTGCTTACCAAGCAATCTCTCATCTTTCCAAGATGGCCGGTAAGCAGGAAAACTATTTCCCTGTAAAAAACGCTCCGCATTGGCCTCCTTGTCCTTCATCACAAACTCAATAAATTCCCAAGCCTGTTTCTTTTTGGGACTACCTTTGCAAATCATCAAGCCCTGCCCAGCAAAAGTTGCAGTACGCGGACCCAGTTCACCCTCTTCAGTCCGCCAGGTTGGTAAAGGTAAAAGCCCCCACAAACCCTCCATCCCAGGAGCAAACTGTTGAAATAAATCAAGGCCATACCAGTCGGCACCGGGAACACAAAGGACTTCTCCAGTTTCCAAATCACCACTAAAAAAGACCGGGTCAAAAATAGAACCACGATCCGGCATGACCGCCACCTCATTTGCTGCCATGGCGGCAAATTCCTCGAGAACAGATAAGGCTTTTTTTTCATCGGGGAGGAATTTACCCTTGGCATCGAATAAATCGGTTCCCTTCTGCCTTAATAGTACATCAAAAAGTGTACCGTCCAACGCCATAAATCTCTGTCCATGTTTGGATTGCAATTCCTCTCCTACTTCTGCCACATCCGCCCATGTCTTTAAGCTTTTTGGGTCAATGTCAAATTCTTCAAATAAATCCTTTCGGTAATAGAGCACCATAGCGCTTAGAGATTGAGGAACCCCCATAATTTTTCCCTTGTAAGTAAATACTTCCAATCGTCTTGGGTGCAAATCCTGAAACAAACCGGATTTTTTTACTCTTTTGGTCAAATCTACAAAAGGCGAATTTTCATTTAAAAAGACCCCAAAAAAGGTTTCATCCAACTGCACCAAATCGGGAATTCCCTGACCTGTACGAACTGCCACTCCCAATTTGTCTGGCATTTCGCGAAATCCATAGGCTTTTACATTAATGGTAAAGTCTTTGTTTTTCTTTTTCGCATACATTTCCCCCATCTGCTCATAGTAAACTTGATCCTGAAAAGAACTAATCCAGATCTCTAGAGTTTCCGCTTTTGCTTTTACAAATAAAAAGCTGAAAAGGAAAAGATTTATAAGGGGATTTATATTATAGTTCATTTGTCTAATAAACCTTCAATAATGGGCAGTGGAAAAAAAACCGCAAGCATGTTGCATTAAAAAAATTTTAATAATTATTTTATTTTGTGTATTTTTATCTTTCTTTCTGCTAACTGCTAATATTCGAAATCAATCAATTAAATAATCTATTTAGTATGAAAAATAAATTTCTTTTCATTGTTTTTTTTGCAGTTGCAAATTTTTATACTACTGCCCAAGCACAAGATCCTGGCATTGTATTGGAGCCCTATCCCACAATCCAACCGATAACATTGGAACCGACTGTTCCCATCCAACCGATAACCTTGGAACCGACTGTTCCCATCCAACCGATAACCTTGCAGCCAGATACCTATGCTCCTATGTGGGATTCATTATCTCCATATCCAGCTGGCTCAACGGTATCTTACGGAACATCCTCATACACATCATTAGTTGCCGTTCCCATGGGTTTTTCCCCTCTTGATGATATTACTAATGTATATTGGCAAGAATTAGGTGGCACTCTTGCAACTCCACCTGCTCAAGGAAATGATCCCAACGGTCCAATGGTCTCTAATGTGATCACTTCGATCAACGGTGATGCGGTCAATGTTACTTATAATTTATCCGATAATTTAGCCTCTCCAGGAAGTATGGTCTATGTGGAAGCCTTCTTTAGTATAGACGGAGGTCAGCATTGGGAAAAATGCACATCTCTTTCCGGCCCAGATCACGGGCCTAATATTATACCTGGTATGCAAAAATCCTTCATCTGGTTCACAGATAATGGCCAAGTGCCCGTTGGCTCTTTTCCTGATACCCGAATTCGTGTTGTGGCCACTGCCGGTAATGTCCCTGGTGGTTTTCACGGACCTGGCCACTTAATGCCGGAAACGGGAATGTTTCCACCAACTAATCCTGCTGATTGGTCTTCAGATTCAAACCCTCCTCCTCCTATCGAACCTCCTGTTAGTCAATCTCCCTCCTATAATGTATACCAAATCGATCATCCTAACTATTTGGCCTTAGCCGGGACAAGCACAGGTCGGAGTTCAACTGACTTTCCTGCCTATGTGTATGTCCTCGAATTCGGACCCCAGTGGCAAATTAGGGCTCTCATTCGTGGTGATGGCCCAGATGGCATTCCTGGAAACGCGGATGACGATTACTATTCTGGCCCATTTAGTCAAAGCTGGACCGACCCGGCTGACCCCGCTGTCACAGCTGGTTTCACCAGTCCGACTTCCGTCGACAGTTGGTTCGCATCCAGACCCACCGCAATCTTGCCAGTCGGTACCCACACTCCATAAATTGGCATACTTGAGTTTTTCTCAAGAATTCGCTTTCGGAGACCATGCCTAAAGAGTTAAATAAGATTTCCTTATCCATTAAATCGTTTTTTTATTGGACGGTCTTTTTTTGCGTACTCGGAAGTGTAAAGACCCAAGCATCAACCGTTATAAATGTTAGTAACGGCAATCCTTCTGCTCCCTTTTACACCTTTACAGATTCCACAGGCGGTACCATTGACATAACTACTTATAATCTGATCAAAGGCCAAACTTACCAGTTCATCGATGATGGAGTTTCATCCGGACACCCATTTATGGTGGGCGAAGATACTGTTAATAATTCCTCCCTTGTTTCCGGTACCCCACTTAATGGACTTGGAACATCGCTCATTGTAACCATTCCCAATGGTTTTTCGGGTAGTTTGATCTATTTTTGTACTGCCCACTTGAATACCATGCAAGCTAACCTGAATATTGTGGATATTCCCCCTTTGGCAGTTTACAACCTGGATTCAACTACGATTTCCGGATTTGCTTATCAGGGAGGGGCACCACCTTCACAATCCTACACTCCCGGATTTTATGCCTTCACCGAGACTCATGATCCGATCATGGCTACCCCTCAACTCTATATGGAACCAGTGGTTTCTATTGGACCCGGTCCGGACGGGATTACCGGAAACTTGGATGATCAATATCAATACACTAATTTGGATGACGGTATTCTTACCAGCTACCCCTCGCTTTTTGATCTCAGCGGTGATCCTTCTTTCAACACTTTAAATCAGATCGGCGGTGTGCCCTTCGGTTCTCCGGTCAGCGATCCGCCCCATCAAGTCTACGAACTGAGTACAGCACAACTTCTTTATTTGACCGGACAATCGGATCTGCCTTTTGGCTATTTTTATGCCTTCCACGATCACAACGGAACCCTATCCCTTGAACCCGTTATTCCTTATTACGACCCCCTCATGGGTGCAGGTCCTTCCTACGGAAATGACGGAACCCCAGGCACTAGTGACGATCCTTATGAATTTTCCCCGGAGAATGATTCTATTAGTCTGGTCAGTAATTTTCCCTCTATGACCGAAGTTGAAACTTACTTGGTAAACCCAACTATTCGCGGACAAGTTTCTCCCGGCATGCCCACCAACGCTCCCCCTCTGGCAGTTTACAACTTGGACTCACCAACAATTGATGGATTTGCTTATCAGGGAGGGGCACCACCCTCACAATCCTACACTCCCGGATTTTATGCCTTCACCGAGACTCATGATCCGATCATGGCTACCCCTCAACTCTATATGGAACCAGTGGTTTCTATTGGACCCGGTCCGGACGGGATTACCGGAAACTTGGATGATCAATATCAATACACTAATTTGGATGACGGTATTCTTACCAGCTACCCCTCGCTTTTTGATCTCAGCGGTGATCCTTCTTTCAACACTTTAAACCAGATCGGCGGTGTGCCCTTCGGTTCTCCGGTCAGCAGTGGATACCAGACGCCTGACAGTGGATACCAGTCCCCCGGCACTGGTTACCAGACACCCGATAATGGATACCAGACACCCGATAATGGATACCAGTCCCCTGACGGTGGATACACTGATCCAAATCCTTCAGGTTATGCTGATTCTCCCGGCTTTCTACTCGACACCAACCCCATTGATCCAAATCCGTCGGGGTATGCTGATTCTCCCGGCTTTCTACTTGATACAGATCACAATGTACTTCCCTTTGATTTCACAATTTTCAAAACTATTGATCTGAATAATCCAAGTGAGCTTGCTGAATTAGCCAAGAATCACAGCAAAATATTTTTCCAGTATTACACCGGCTACCAAACAGGTATCCCTTTTGACCAAGTTATGTATCCTGAAAATTCTTTCTTTGATCAAGGAATGGAAGAATCTAATGGAATGCCTTTTGATCTTACCGCCCCTTCCGAATTTCAGAATATTATTTGGGTTTTATCGATTGAAAATGACAATCCAGATGAAACCAACTTTATTGTGGATAGGAATGGAAATGTTTACATCGGCCATTTTGGCGACTATTGGAGAGATGCTCACCAGGTAAATGTTGATATCGATCCTGATTGGTTTGAGGTTGAATATTCTGCTTCGGAGATTGGTGTTGAGTCCCTGTATGCAAACCATCCCGAAATATTGGGGGAACCCACCTATCCTCCAACCTCAATAATTCCGCCCTTCGATTTTACTGTTATTGATCAAATTAACCTCTCTGATCCTAAAGAACTGGCTGAATTAGCCAAAGATTATGACAATATTTTCTTCCAGTCCTACCTCCCATCCGGATTCGATCCATTCAACAATCCACAGGAATATGATCCAAATTTCTATCCAATTGCAGGAGACCCTCTATTTTACGAACCCTTCACTGAATTCGATCAGGATGCAGTGCCATATGATTATCCTACCGATCAACCCGAGTTAATCTGGATTATATCCATCGAAAACGAGAAGGATTCGGAAATTCCGAACCTTATTGTTGATATGGACGGTTCTGTTTTTGCTGGTCATTTTGAAGCCTTTTGGAGAGATGCTCACAATGTTAACTCTATAGATGACCCCAACTGGCACGAAACCACATTTTCCAACGATACACTCGGCATAGAAAACCTTTATAACCAACATCCTCAAATCCTCGGCGAGCCCACCTATCCACCCAGTCCAACAATTCCGCCCTTTGACTTTACGGTTATTGATCAAATCAACCTATCTGATCCTATGGAATTGGCTGAGTTGGCCAAAGGTTATGACAATATTTTCTTCCAGTTCTACCTCCCAACCGGATTTGATCCATTCAGCGACCCACAGGAATATGATCCAAATTTCTATCCGATTGCGGGTGATCCCTTTTTCTATAAGTCCATTGCTGAATATCAGGCAGAATTAGTCTGGAATTTATCCATCGAAAACGAGGAGAATTCGGAAATTCCAAATCTTATTGTTGATATGGACGGTTCTGTTTTTGCCGGCCATTTTGAAGCCTTTTGGAGAGATGCTCATAATGTCATTATTATAGACGCCCTCGATTGGAGGGAAACTGCGTATTCAACCGATACTTTGGGAATAGATAAACTCTATTTTGAAAATCCCGAAATTGCCGGTGATAATAAGAAATACCTAGACAAAGAAAATGTTTTACTAATTCCTCAACAACCGATCGTTCAAGCTGAGAGTGCAGAAATTATTGAAGATGATATCTTTATTCTTTCTGCTGAGATACTCGCCACCGGTGATTCCCCGATTTTTGAACTCGGTTTTATAGTATCTGAATCTATGAATTTTATAAATGAAACTAGATTGATAGCCGAGCGAACAGATGAGCCGTTCTTTTCGGTCATTCTAGATAATCTGGAACCTAACAGGAGCTATTTCTACAGGGCATTTGCTACCAATCAAAGCGGGGAATCTTTCAGTTCCATTAAAAAATTCAGGACACAAAATTTTCAATCATGGGATGAAAATAATTTCGATTTGGAAGCAGGCTGGAAATCTTCCGATTGGTTCGGTTCTTATCTTCCCTTTGATAATGACTGGATCTACCATCAGGAAATCGGATGGAGCTATGTTATTGAAGATGGAAGTAAAGGTGTCTGGTTATGGACTGAAGAATTTGGATGGCAATGGACTGAAGATGGAGTCTGGCCCTACCTGTATCGTTTTGAAAGTTCAACTTGGCTTTATTTTCTCAAAAACTTTAACGGGCAACCCATTTACTACGACTACAGTGAATCCAGGTATTTGGCTCCACCTCCAGCCCCTTAGACTCCACCTAGATTCCATTACCCTTTTTTGGTAGACAAAAAAAGTTTTCCCAAACTTCTTTTTAACTTGAATGGTGAACTCTAAAGTATTCTCAAAAAAGACCCTGCCTCCTTTTGGTTTCATAAGAATAAATCTCATTATTTTTATGTTCTCGATAACCATATACTCCTACGGGGATAAGAAAAATTTTCCAGCCATTATGGTTAAGCCAAATATATGGAGTGGTGCCTCCGCAAAAGATATCGAAAAAGTTCTAAATTCTACCGTTAGACAAATCTGGCCTCATGTATTACAGAAAAGAATCAGCCCGATTCGGGTTGAAAGATCACGAACTGGTCCAATTGTTTTGTATCGTAGGGGAGAATTTGGCGAATATCTGGTAAGATTAAATTCCGAAAAAACTTTTTGGTCGCAATATGCCTTTCAATTTGCCCATGAATTTGGACATATTATATGCGGTTTTAAAAAAGGGAATCGTTCGAACTTATGGTTCGAGGAAACACTCTGTGAGACCGCTTCCCTCTTCGCTCTTAGAAGAATGACAACAGAATGGAAAACCAAGCCGCTTTTCCCAGAACGAACCGAATATGGTAAAGAATTTGCCAAATATGCTCAAAATCGATTGGAGAAATTTCCTTGGCCGCAAAATCAAACTCTTGCCGAGTGGTATTCCCGGGAAAAAAATTTCCTCTCTAATAAACCGACCCAAAGAGATCGAAATGTTCGGATTGCCTCCCAACTGCTTCCTTTTTTTGAGACAAATCCCGGCCTTTGGGGCTCCTGTGCTTTTATCAATGTGAATAAATCAGATAAAAAAAGGAGCTTTGTAACCTATCTAATGGATTGGAAAAAAAATTGCACTGAATTAAACCATAAAAAATTCGTTGATCAGCTTATTGTTGAATTCGGACTTAACGAATAATCTTATATTATAAAATGCTTCTGGGCTAGAATTGAGCCCAAAATGCATCTGGTGGCATGATATCTCTGCCCTGATCGTCAAATTTCGTCCCAACTTCACGCAAGTTCGATAATCCCCTTACTATTTCAATCCCATGTTTGATTCGGCTTGGTGTGAAAACAAGACGGGTCAGATTCAGTCCTCGCAGTGGAGTAAGATCCTCAATTAAAGTCTCACCAATGTGTAATCGTTGAATAACTGGTAATTTTCGAACAAAGGAAAGATCCTCAACCAGGGTACGATGAGCAGTCAGGCTGAGCAAGGGGAGTCCCTCGAGTGGGGAAAAGTCGGAAACCGGGGACTCGGTCAGCCACAATTGTCTCAGGTTACTATTTGCGAGTGCAGATATATTATTAATCTGCGTTCCTACAGCATAAAGATTTTCCAATGGTTGTCCCTCCAATCCAGCAAGGGAACGAACCGGACTTCCGTTCAACCGAAGTTCAACCAAATTAGCTTCCCTCAACTCCTCTAGACTTTCCACTAGGGTATATTCCAGAAAAAGCCGGTTTAAGGGCATACCGCGCAAATGCCTAATCTCACGAACCGGATTTCCACTCAAGTCCAGTGCCTGTAATTTCAGCCCTCTTAAGGGGGACAAGTCTTTCAATCCACAATTAGGGAACTCGGCCGCGATGATCTGACCATTCTCTTCATGTAATTTGCCCTGCCCCCTGTAATTTGAATTTGCTTTCGATAAAATCTCCTGAATCTTATCAACTAGACTAACCGAGGGAGAAATTTCGGGCATGTTTTCCGTATTACTGTTTTGCGAAGAACCGTCAATTTTAATGGAAGAAACCCGGGTAATATTATTATCAGTAACTCCTTCGCTTACAGGAGAACTATTTCCATCCTGCAGACTGGTATTTGAATCAGAATTTTGGATCAGGGTATTATTCGCCCCCCCGCATCCCCAAAAAAATAAACAACATAAGAATAGGACAAGGATTATTTTCATTGGGTTATGATGCTTAAAATGTCGAATGATTACTAGAACAAAGAAACAAGTTTTAACGAATAATAATTCTATTTTCCAGAGACAGAAGAATTCATTACAGGAAGAATAAGCTCACCCCAACAAAAGATTAAATTTGTCTTTTAAAATGAACTCAAAAAATGATCTATAATTTCTATATCAGCTACTTTCTTAAATGAACAAAATCTGAAATTAAGAAATCGCCCCTGTAAAAATCGATTCACAACCCATTTTACGATTCTTAAAGTCGCTTCAAGTTTTGACTTCCCTGTAAAGGTAGTTTTCGAGTAAGTTCTAGTATGAACAGCCTACTTTCAACACAAGACCTAATCATTTTCTTTGGATCCCTGTTTGCCGTGATGGCATTTGGATTATGGTCAGGCAGGAAAGAGGAAAACTCCGAGGACTATTTTCTTGCTGGCAAAAGTACTAGATGGTGGGGAGTGGCAGGATCGATCTTTGGATCCAATGTTTCAGCTAACCATATAGTTGGAATGATGGGGGTGGGCTTCGCAGTTGGTTTCGCACAAAGCCATTTTGAAATCACTGCCATTGCAGGCTTGCTTATGCTCTGTTATTTCTTCCTACCCGTCTACAGGAAACTGAATGTTTACACTCTGAGTGATTATCTAAGCAAAAGATATGATGATAAAAGCAGGGTGAGTTATGCACTGATTATGGTTGTCATTATGGTTGTCATTCAAATGGTTCCTGGGTTTTACATCGGTTCACGCTCGATCAACCTTCTTTTACAGGGGGACACGGGGAGAAAAGCAGTAGCAGAGTCTGTGGTTGATAGGAATGGTAAATTAACTGATATAAAAATTAACTTTGGCGGAGAAAAATATGGCTCAGCACCAAAGGTCAAAATCGGTGGCAAAATTAAAGAAAGTCTTTCCTCCAAACTTGAAAATGGTAAAATTACTGGAGTTAGTTTTAATGGAGAAATAAATGGTTTAAATCCCGATATGCCACTACCCGTCTCCTTTATTGGAGGTAATATGAACAACCCGGAACTCTCACCTGGAGATGTTGAACCTATTTACTACAAGTTGGGTATTTTGATTATGGCTTTGGTTACTGGAGCATATGTTATTTTGGGCGGATTGAAGGCGGTCATTATTACGGATGTCATTCAATCAGTCCTCCTACTTCTGGCTGGTTTATTGGTTGCATATGTAACTTTTTCTCAACCTGAAATTGGAGGTTGGGCCAACCTCGTGGCGAGAGATTTAGGCAGTGAAGGGGTTGAGAGGCTCCATTTGTACAATGCTTCAAATCACCCATCCCTTCCATGGACCGGAGTATTAACCGGGCTCATGGTTTTACATTTTTACTATTGGGGAACCAATCAGTTTATTGTGCAAAGAGCTCTTTCCGCAAGGACGGACAAAGAAGCCAGAATCGGTATATTAGCTGCCGGTTTTTTTAAGTTACTAATTCCATTCTTTTCAATTGGTACTGGAATTGCCGCTTATTATCTTTTTAAGGACCGTAATCTTGAAGTGGCTCAGGATGCAGTGTTTATAAAATTGCTAACTGAATTAATCTCGCCACTTGGTTATGGATTGGTCGGTTTGATTGCTGCCGGAATGATTGGTGCCATTCTATCGAGCTTAGACTCAATGATGAATTCAGCTGCCACCATTATGACCTTTGACTTATACAAAAAATTCATCAATCCCCAGGCAGATGATCGCAAATTAATTTCAATTGGCCGAACCTGGATTGTTGTTTTTATAATTTTTGCTGGAATTCTTACCATTTTTACTATGGATCCAAATTCTCAGGATAGCTTCTTTCTTCATGTTGCCAAGCACCAGGGAAACCTAATTGCTGGGGTTGTCATTGCCTTCATGGTTGGTATGTTTTGGAAAAATGCAACCGCTGCGGGTGGAGTTTCTGCGATTATTGCTGGAGTTTTCTTCAGCTACGGCATTCCTCCTTTGTACGCATCGATTGCACAGGGCAATGAAGTTCTCATTGATCTTTTCGGAACTAAGCTCAATTTCATGCACGGTGCTTTTCTCTCCGCAATTCTAAGTCTTCTCGTTCACATCATTGTTAGTAAAAGAACTCAGGTGGATCCTGAGAAAGGAAAACTCACTTGGATTGGACTTGAAATTTTCACCTCGAAACAATTTGTTGTTTTTGGAAAAACCCTGGCAACTACCCTTCTCATATACGCAACGCTGGCAAGCTTGGTGGTATTGGAAACGATAAAGCCTGTGCATGCTGCATGGATTAGTGCTATATGGACATTCCTCTGCTTTTTCCTTTCAGCTCAAGTAAAAGCCGCGGAAGAAGCGATTTCCGTTTTTCAAGAAGATCGATTGTGGGCAGGTGGATTGGCTGGTTGTGCAGTTTTTATGCTTTTTTACTTTTTTTGATCGGTAAGTATAATTTCCTCAGCAAGATCTTCCAGTGGGTAAGTCCAAATTTCTGACAAAGTGGGATGATACCAATCCGCATTCAATAAATCATGAACTGTAGCTTTTAAACCAACCGCAATGGATAGGGAATGAATTAATTCGCCCGCGTCTTTACCCGTACATTCGGCTCCCAAAACAACTCCCGTTTTCTTATCAGCATGAACCGCAACATACCCGTATTTGGCATCCATAAGAATCGACTTTCCATGATCATCAAAAGGAAAAGATGCCGATAAAAATTCGATCTTCCTTTTCTTTAATTCGGATGGATTTAATCCAACAATGGCAAGCTGCGGATCAGTAAATACAACAGAGAGCAGGTAATCGTATTGGATCGGCCTTACCTTTTGTCCCGTTGCATGTAATGCAGCAGTTTCGCCCTGCTTAATAGCAATATGGACAATTTCATGAGGACCTGCACAGTCGCCAGCTGCGTATACATCTGGACAGGATGTTTGCTGAAAGGAGTTCGTTTGAACATGCCCACTGGGCAAAAGGTTAATTCCCACATTTCCCAAGTTCAAAGATTGGGTTGCTGGCTCTCGCCCAAGGGCCAAAAATAAAAAGGTTGTTTGGATCTTTTTCTCCTGCCCCTGATGCTCATAAAGGACCTCAATATTTTCTTTATCGATTTGAGAAAAACTCCTGAAATTGACTCCGAGTTGTAAGTCAAGCCCTTCTAGTTCCAAAGCATTTTCCAATGTTCGAGAAGCTTCATTGGGAAATTCCTTAAGCAAATGCGGGCTTCTCTGTAAAAGAGTTACCCGAGACCCTACACGAGAAAGAAATTGAGCTAATTCACAGGCAACTACTCCACCTCCTAGAACAACACATTCAGAAGGCACCACTTTTAAGTCCAGAACTTCATCACTGGTTTTGTAGGTTACATCGGACAATCCCGGAATATCTGGCACTTTTACCCGAGAACCGGTTGATATTATAATTTTATCTGCACATAATGTTGTACCATCACCCAATCGAACAGTTTGTGCATCAACAAATTGGCCGTAATGACGAAACAGAGAAAACCGACCATCTTCAAGTTGTTCTTTCCGGTAATCTGCAAACTCCGCAATCACTTCCTTTTTACGGGCATGCATAGCCTCAATGTTGGCCTCCGGGGTTTCTCCAACAAATCCAAAAATGCTCCCTTTTTGAGCAAGATGAAGCATTTCTGCGGAGTAAATAAGCGTTTTGGATGGCATACAGCCTCTTAAAATGCATAAACCACCCAACTCATCCGCTCCGTCAACCAAAGCTACAGAACCACCATATTCATGAAAAGTCCGGGCTGCTGCATAACCGGCACTCCCTCCACCTAAAATTATCAAATCAAAATTTTGCACCATGTTAATAATATTGTTATCTCGACACTTAAAAGAAAGATATGCAAGTTGTCCATCACATCACTAATGGCCCCGTTATTTTATCATTTATTTCACTTCTTTTCGCACAAATTGAATCAAAGAAGTTTTTTGCATTTTCTTTTAGTTTGTTGTTCAATTAATTTCCAAGGCCTTTTGGCTCAAAATCCTCAAATCAATCAGTCATTTGTTGGACTGGATAGATGGTATGAAGTTTTTCTAGGTGGATCTAAAGTGGGTCATTCTCATTCAACCGTGAAGCTAGAAAATGGCGAGGTCGTATCTAAAAGTACATTTACTATGACTGTTCAGCGGGCAGGAGTTTCAATTGAAATAAATTCTATGGAAAGTACCAGGGAGTTGCTTTCGGGTGAAATAATAAGCTTTTCTGGAGAAATGAAAATGGCTGGCGTACCAATAAGTAAAAAAGGATGGGTCGAGGGAAATGAAATTGTGGTAGTCGAAAAACAATTCTTTCGAGAGAAAGAAATGCGTTACCCTCTGGATCCCGATGGAAAAATGACTTGGGGATTAATCAACGCACTTCGGGAAAACCGCTTTAAGGAAATTGGCAGGCATTTCGAAACAAAAGTATATTCAGCCGACTTTGGGATGGCTTCCCCAACCAAAGCAATAATTAAAACAATAGGAGAATCTGAAATCATAATTTCAGGTGAGGCCAGGAAAGTTTTTAAAACAGAAATTTCCATGTCAACCAGCATTGGAACAATTAAAACACTCAATTGGCTGGATGAATCTGGTTTTGCAGTCAAAACGAATATGCAACTTGGAGGCCTTCCAATAGAAATTAAACAATGTAAGAAAATAGATGCTATTCAAAACCCTGAGCCAAAAGAACTTCTTCTAAGCACAATGATATTTTTGGACAAAGAAATTCCTCACAATGCGAAATCCGTTAGATTCAACATCCAATTAATGAATGGCGAGCTAACGAAACCTATATATCAATACGAAAACCAAAGAATTACCCAAGTGGACTCAAAAAGTTTGATGGTTGAAATCAAAGCCGAGAAATGGGGTGAAAATTCCAACAGGAGCAAAGAAAGCCTAAGAGTAAGTCAGGAATTCAAAACCGCTAATGTAATGATCGATTCCGATGATCCATTTATTCGTCAACTTGCCCAAAGTGCCGGGAAAGGGGCTGGAAATATACTCGAGCTTTCCGAAAAGCTTTATTCGTTCACCCAAAATTATTTGATTCACAAAAATTTTGAAGTCGGCTTTGCCTCCGCTTCTGAGACCGCGAAAAAAAGGGAAGGTGACTGCACTGAACATGCGGTCTTTCTGGCCGCACTTGGTCGGGCAATGGGAATACCTACAAGGGTTGCCACCGGTCTTGCATACATGAAGAACTTTAAGGGTAAAAAAAATGTGATGGGCTTTCATATGTGGACCGAATTTCACCTTAGGGGAAAATGGGTGCGATTGGATCCCGCGTTACGGAAAATAGGAACTCATGCCGACCGAATAACTCTTTCAGTCTCATCCCTTAAACAGGAAAGTTTAGCTGAGCTTGGACTCGGGATAATGGAAATGATCGGAAATTTATCTGTAATTATAAAAAATGTAGAGGTTGATGGAGAATGATAAATCATCAATCTTGTGAGAACTTTTAAAAATCATGAATATTTGATGGACGAATTTATTTGATACCTTTAATGTATTAGTTGATGTTTATTACTTTATCACATGATTAGATTACAAGAATACGCTGAAGGAGACATTGTTTTGGACGATGGTGAACTGGGCAAAGGCTTCTGTATACTGGAGTCCGGTGCTCTTGAAGTGGTTCGAGAGGGAAAAACCCTTAGTGAAATCGACCAACCAGGTTCAATTTTTGGCGAACTTAGCGAAATATTGGGCTTAAAAAGAGATGCTGTAATAAAAGCGAAATCTCCTTCCAAAGTCAGACATGTTGAAGAAAGCATTGAAGATATTGTTACCAAAAATCCGAAGGTTTCAGTCAAATTGATTAGAACCTTGGGCAGACGTCTATACAGAATGAATCGATTGGCTTCCAAGGAAATGTCTGCCAATGATACCCATTCCTCTTCTAGTACAGAGTCTGTGGTTAAAATCCTCGTGGTTGATGACAAGCCAAACATCGTTAAACAACTTACAGACATTTTTGCCAAAAATGAGTGGGTTGTTCAGAGCACTCCCGATGAGGCAGGTGCGTTAAAAATCTGTGAAAATTCATCTTTTTCAGCAATTTTAATCAGTATGGCATTAGTAGATGACACTGCAGTTGATTTACGTCGAAAATTAAAAACTAATCATAATGTCCTCAATACCCCTGTGATCGGAATGATTGTTCAAGGGGATGAAGCCGCACAGAAAAAAGCCCTTAACTCGGGTTTTGCTGATTGCATAACTAAGCCATTTAATGCTAATAAAGCGGATGCGGTAATGTATAAGGTCATGAATTTGGATTCATCCGCAAGATATTTTAAATTCATAGATGACTATCTTTTCTTCAAATTGCCACCTGAATTATCCCCTTTTGTTATTAATGATATCAAAGAAAATATGGATAATCGTATACGCAATACAATAAACGAGGGTATCTTAAAACTTATTATTGATGTCTCTGCACTCGAGGAAGTTGGTGAAGAAGCCATCGAAGTAGTCGGAGAATTTGCCGAAAAAATTGATGATATGAAACTGCCAATGAGGGGAGCTATTGTCGCTACTGGAGAAGAAGCTGAGATGTGGAATAATCTTGACGGTTGTGAAGAATGGGGCATCTGCGAGGACATCGAAGGAGCCAAGGAACACTTGGACAAAGATCCTGAGGAAGAGGACGAAGAATAAGTTTCGTTCATCTATACCTTTATTTTTCCTCGTTTTAAAATTTCTCTTCCAACTGTGCAGGATGACCAAGCAGAAAGAGTTAAACAATCCCTCTTGGCTTTGCAAGAAAGCCTGAATGCCAAATTACTAGCCACCGATTCAGAAATTCAATGTAAACAGGATTCATGGATTAGGGAAGAGGGAGGCGGGGGTAAAACTCTGGCATTTGAAAAAGGAAAACTGATTGAAAAAGGCGGAATAAATTTTTCGGATGTGTCAGGAAAAAAACTCCCCAAAACTGCCACGCAAAACCGCCCGCAACTTGAAGGTGCATACTTTCGTGGAATGGGAGTTTCAGTAGTCTTCCATCCCGATAATCCATTCATACCAACGGCACATGCAAATGTTCGTTATTTCGAGGCTAAACAAAAGAATGAACCTCTTACCTGGTGGTTTGGAGGCGGATTTGATTTAACCCCTTATTATCCATTTAATGAAGATGTAATCGAATGGCATCAGCACGCCTTTGAAGCCTGTACACCTTTTGGAAAGAATTTGTATAAAAAATTAAAAAATTGGTGCGATGAATATTTTTACCTACCCCATCGAAATGAAACCAGAGGTGTCGGAGGTATTTTTTTTGACGATTTTTGTGAAGGCGGTTTCGAACATAGTTTTTCATTCATGAAAAAAGTCGGTGAAACTTTTCAAAAGGCATATTTTTCTATTTTAAATAGAAGAAAAAAAATTTCGTTTTCAAACGAAGAAAAAAAATTTCAAAAATACCGAAGGGGTAGATATGCTGAATTCAATTTGGTTTATGATCGTGGTACGCATTTTGGCCTTCAATCAAACGGAAGAACTGAATCGATTTTAATATCCATGCCTCCAGAAGCAATCTGGAATTATGGTTGGGAACCCAAAAAAAATTCTCCTGAAGAAAAACTCTATAAAAATTACCTGCAACCCAAAGACTGGTTGGAAATCGAATGAACTCTCGGGAAAAAATTAAACGGGCGTTAAAAAATCAAAATGTGGGACGCCCTCCCCTTTGGGTAATGAGGCAGGCGGGCCGATATCTGCCTGAATACAGGGCACTCAGAAAAAAACACAATTTCGTGGAAATGGTTAAATCTCCCGAACTTGCGGTCGAGGTTTCCCTCCAACCATTGCGCAGGTTTCCCTTGGACGCCGCAATCATTTTCAGCGATATCTTGGTTGTGCCTGAGGCCATGGGACAACCCTATCATTTTCGTGATCAAGGGGGAATTGGAATGGATTTCAGCCTGGAATCTGAAAATTGCCTTAATAAATTAAATACCACCGAAGCCGTTGGAAAACTCTCTTATGTCACCCAAGCCCTAACCAGATTGAGAGAAGAATTGGGAGAATCTAAAGCAATTTTGGGGTTCTGTGGCTCACCCTGGACCCTCGCTTGCTACATGATTGATGGTGGCTCCTCTCCCGATTTCCCTAAAACAGTAAACTGGGCCCAAAACTCGCCTGAATCTTTTGCGAAATTAATGGAGAAATTAACCGAAGTCCTAATCGGTTATGTTCAGTCTCAAGCTGAATCTGGAATTGATGCCTTACAAATTTTTGACAGTTGGAATGCTCTTTGCCCGAACTCAAAACTTAGAGAATGGTCGCTTAAATGGATCGATCAGATTACTGCCGAGGTTACATCATCAGTACCGGTTATACTCTATGCAAAGTCACCAAGTGAGCGATTATCTTTGCTCTCAAACTGTAAAGTAGCAGGTATCAGTATTGATCATGAAACTGATTTGGAATTTGCTAGAAAGACTCTGCCTCCTGAATTTACGATTCAGGGAAATCTTGATCCTGCTCTCATGGAAACAGATCCAGAAATAGTGCAAAAAACAACTCTTGAATTGTTAAATAAAATGGAAGGAGACGGTGGACACATACTAAATCTTGGCCATGGAATTCGTCCTCATGCAAAAATTGAATGCATGGAGTCACTGGTTGCAACAGTATTGGAATATCCTGAAATGGTCACGGATTAAATTATTAAATCTTATCTATAGAAAGAGGTTGGTATTTTCTGTTTTCCCGATTTGGAAAACAGATATCTGCAACCGCATCCTCAAAATCGTCAAAGCCTTCAACAATTTCTATATCCATTCTGACATAATAGAAAGGAAGAATTGGATTGTAGGTTGAGGGTATCCGTACAGCGTCTTTTTCTGTTGTAATTACAACATCAGCCCCGGCATTTTTCGCCTGCAAAAAAAGTCGATCCAATTCCTGATGTGAATATCTATGATGATCAAGAAATCGTTTTTTGAATCTCATTTCCCCAGACATTCGCTGAATTATATCTTCAAAACCCCGAGGAGATGCAATTCCACAAAAAACTCCGACATATAGCTCATACAAAAAACTTAAAGGCTTTGTGTTCTCCGTATTTACCTCCTGAAAATATCTCGCTTTATGAACGCAGCGAATAATCTCAGCGTTTGGGTTATATTTTCGAATTGTTTGAAGCAAATCCAAACTTGGATCAACTTCAGATTTAGTCAAAAAAACATAGGATGCTCGGGACAGATGCCTCACAGGCTCTCTCAATATTCCACGAGGAAGAAGACAGTGATTTCCAAAAGGGTTGGTTTGGTCAACAAGTAACAAATTAAGGCGACCCTTAATCGGCAGATATTGAAAACCATCATCGAGTATCAATGTGTTAACTTTAAATTTTTCAATAGCAAACAAACCCGACTTCACCCTGTCTTTGTCTGCAAGCACGATTGCTCCTTTTAAATTTTTGGCAAGCATGTAAGGCTCGTCTCCGGCCTCTTCAGAGTCCAAAAGCACGTCCTTGCCATCGCTTACTATTTTGGGGAGCTGAAAATCTGGTTTTGAAAAAAATTGATACCATTTCTTCTTTGGTTTTTCATCTTTACTCTTGTAACCCCGGCTTAAAATCGCAACCCGACGCCCCTTCGCCATTAGTTCCCTTGTGAATCTTTCAACCACGGGTGTCTTCCCAGTTCCACCTACGGTTAAATTACCTACTACAATAACAAAACAATCTACAGGTTTATTTTTTAAAATTATCCGGTGTCTGTAGAGCAACAGCCGAAGGCGCACGATTCCCGAAAAAAGTAATGAAAATGGACGAAGGAAAAGTCCAAAAAGTCTTGCGGACACAGAAAGGTCTCGGTCATAGATAACTCCTTCTACAAAACCCTCGAAATCTGACCACTTCGACTTAAGCCATTTCCCATTGTTTTCTGTCATAAAATATTCTTTTGTATAGAATTTATTGGGGCTGACAATCGGATTTCCTGATTGATCGCCCCTTCATCGATTGACTTTAAGCACGAATAAGATTTATTGAGTATTTCATTTTTACCTTCCTTTCTATGCAGGTCACTCTTTTAAAATCGAAACTTCATCGTGCTACTGTAACATCCGTGTCTCCCGATTATTCTGGGAGTCTTTCAATAGATCGTAGTTTAATGGAGGCTGCAGGCTTCCTGAATCATGAAAAAATCCTCGTGGGTAATATTTCTAATGGTAAAAGATTTGAAACTTATTGTATACCAGCTGCACCTGGTTCTGGAGAAATTGCTCTAAATGGAGCCGCGGCCCACAAAGGCAAACCCGGCGATCTTCTCGTTATCCTCACTTTTATTCAACTTGACCCTGAAGAAGCCGCTGCTTGGGAACCGAGACTTGTTATAATAGAAGATAAAAATACTAATTTTAAAATGATTAACAACCAAATCGAAGCTTAAAAATGATTGACTACAAATTATACATTCCCGGTCCTGTTAATGTCTCCAAGGAAACTTATCAGGCAATGTCTTCTCCAGTAATGGGTCATAGAAGTCCTGACTTTGTAGAACTATATCAAAAATGCCAGCCAAGTTTGCAAAAATTGTTTGAAACCAAAGACCCGGTCTTTTTGGCTACTTCTAGTGCCTGGGGTGTGATGGAAGGTGCCATTCGTAATCTTTGTCAAAAAAAAGTTTTGTGCTGTATGTGCGGAGCTTTTTCAGACAAATGGCTTAATGTGGCAAAGCGGGCAGGAAAGAATGCTGATCCTTTGCAGGTAGAGTGGGGCCAAAACATTGACCCGGCTGAACTTAAGTCATGTCTTGAAACCGGTGAATATGATTTGGTTACTCTAGTCCATAATGAAACCTCTTGTGGAATGATGAATCCTTTAAAAGAAATTATGTCGGTATTGAGGGAGTTCCCCGATGTTATTTCTGTCATAGATACAGTAAGTTCTTTTTCTGTGGTCTCAATTCCTAAAGACGATTGGGGTATTGATGTTATTTTAACTGGCTCGCAAAAAGCTTTGGCGATGCCTCCTGGTCTTGCTTTATTTTCTGTTTCTGAAAGAGCTTTTCAACGTGCCGAGCAAGTTGCCGGCAGAGGATATTATTTTGATTTTTTAGAGTTCCGTTCGAATCACACTAAAGGAATGACTCCAAGCACTCCGGTTATCCCTCTCATTCACGCTCTAAACTACACACTAAAAAAGATCATGGATGAAGGAGTTCCAAATCGTCACAAGCGACACGACCACCTTAATCAACTAGTTCATCAGTGGGTTAAAAGTAAGGGGTTTGAATTGCTACCAAAACCAGAATTTGCCTCGAAATCTCTGACCTGTGTCCGGAACAATTTGAATATTGATGTAGGAGGATTTGTAAAAACTTTACGTGAAGAAAAAAAAATTTCCATAGATGGTGGATATGGTAAAATTAAAGGTAAAACCTTCCGTATTTCGAATATGGGTGATGAAACAGTTGACTCCATCAATCATCTAATCTCAAACATGGATGAAGTCCTTTCTTCTTTTTTACCCGCCTAAATTAATCCTCAACTTTGTTAAGTGAAAAAATTAGTCATTGCTGAAAAGCCTAGTGTTGCCAAAGATTTAGCCCGAGTTCTCGGTCGGATTCCCAAAAAAGATGACTATTATGAAAATGGAGAATGGGTGATCGACTGTGCAGTGGGACACTTGGTTGAATTATTTATGCCTGACGACTTTGATAAAAAACTTAAAGCATGGAAATTAACCAACCTTCCAATAATCCCACCCGAATTTCATCTTAAACCAATCACCAACACAAAAAAGAAGTTTCAACAACTCAAGAAACAATTAAAAAGAAAAGATATTGGCGAAGTGATTAACGCTTGTGATGCCGGTCGTGAAGGTGAACTCATTTTTACTTACATTTACGAATTGGCCAAAGCCAAGTTACCGATCAAACGATTATGGATGCTATCCATGACAGATCAGGCTATTAAAGATGCCTTTGCTAACATGAGAGAAGGTTTGGAATTAAAGCCTCTTCAGGATGCCGCTCGATGTCGCTCAGAATCTGATTGGCTAATTGGAATCAACGGTACACGAGCGGTTACCCTCAAAAGATCCAGAAGCATGAGTCGTCAGGTTTCAACGGTCGGTCGGGTGCAAACCCCCACCCTTTCCCTGGTAATTAAAAGAGAAAAAGAAATCAAAGCTTTTGTACCCCGTTCCTTCTATCGAATTTCCACTACCTTCCAATTAACCGAAGGTAAATATAAGGGACTCTATCAGAAACAAAACTTTAAAAAATCCGATGACGACAAGCATGATCGTATTGATCGTTTATGGGATAAAGAAGAAGCCGAAAAAATTCATGCAGAGATTCAACTTGTTCAGAAAGCCGAAATTACTGAAACTAAGAAGCGCTCACCACAAAGCCCGGGCAGACTTTATGACCTGACTACTCTACAAAGAGAGGCAAACCGCTTACACTCCTACCCTGCCAGTCGTACTTTACAAATTGCCCAGTCTCTTTATGAAAGACATAAAGTAATAACTTATCCAAGGACTGACTCAAAAGCATTACCGGAAGACTACGCACCCACCTGTAGAGACTTGCTCGCCTCTGTTCAGGGAGAACTTACTACCCATGCTCAGAAAGCACTCCATTCAAACTGGGTAAATGAAAAAAATAAAAAAATTTTTAACAATCAGCAAATCAGTGATCACTTTGCCATAATTCCCACCTCAAGCTCTCCATCTAATTTAGATGCAAATGAATGGAAGATTTACAACCTTATAACCAAGCGATTTATAGCTGTGTTTTTCCCGCCTGCCCAATGGGATGTTACCACCCGTACCAGTTCTCTTGGGGATCATAAGTTTCGGACAGAAGGTCGTGTGTTAGTGAATCCATCATGGTTGGCTATCTACGGGAAAGATAATCAGCCTGAAGATGCTCTTCCTGCACTTACTTCCGAAGATGGGAATCAGGCGGATTTTCTCAAAGCGGATTTAGAATGTGAACATACAAAACCACCGGCTCGTTATACCGAAGCAACTCTGCTTTCTGCCATGGAAGGTGCGGGTAAACATGTTGACGATGATGATCTTGCAGAAGCTCTTAAAGAAAAGGGATTAGGTACTCCTGCAACCCGTGCATCCACCATTGACCATCTTATTAAAGAAAAATACATGCGTCGCGAAGGAACTCAGATTCACCCAAATTTAAAGGCAGAAGATTTATTTCATTTCCTTGACGCAGCTGGGACTGACATTTTGACCAGTCCAAGCATGACCGGTGAATGGGAACATAAATTACGATTAATTGAGGAAGGAAATTGGACCCGAGATCAGTTCATGAAGGAAATTGGACAACTGACTGAAGAATTTGTCTCCAAAACTACTGGCTTCACTGAAACTGCGGAAAACCTGAAAGAAACTCCGCTTCGCTCACCTGTGACCGATGAGCCACTTTTTGAAGGCTTGGCATTTTACCAAAACATTGAAGGAGATTTTAAAATTCCCAAAAGTATTGCCGGACGCAGACTGCCAGTCCAAGAAATCGATCTTCTCCTCAAAGACAGAAAAATCGGGCCACTTGACAATTTTATTTCTAAAGCCGGCCGTCCATTCTCCGCTATTCTTCAATTAGATGAAGAATATAAGGTTAATTTTGTTTTTCAAAATAATGAGGAACAGGAAGCGGAGGAAAAAGAAAGCATAAAGGACGCTCCCGTTATTGCTCAATGTCCCGTTTGTGAAAATGAGGTCAAACATACTGAAACCTCATATGTTTGTACCAAACATAAAAAAGTTTCGGACGATGGGTCCTGTTCTTTTAGAATAACTCGAAAATTACTCGACAAGGAAATCCCAGTTGAAGAATTTTTGAAACTTGTAAATGAGAAAAAGACAGGTCTCATAAAAGGCTTTGTTTCTAGAAGAACGAAACGTCCTTTTGATGCTAACTTAATTCTTAAAGATAACGGGGGCATTGGCTTTGAATTTCCACCCCGTAAAAAGAAGACTGCCTAAGAAAGCCATGCCGATCTACCAGTACCATGTTGTAAACGGCAAACAACCTCAAGAAATCTTTGAAGTTGAGCAGAAAATAGATGATCCTCCTCTGACAGAGCATCCCCTGACCTTTGAACCGGTGAAGCGTGCCTTTACAAGTCCGTCCCTTTCGCTAAAACACACATCCGAAAACGAAAAAAAATCCCTTTGTCCTGATAATTTAAAAAATCACGGCTTTTCCAAGTATGAAAAAGATTCTTCTGGTGAATATTTTCGTACTTTGGGGGATCAAGGCCCCACTAAAATTTCTCCTAATATATTGGACTGAAATACATAAATTAGGCTATACTTAAATGACGTGAAAGAAAAAAAACCTACTTGGCTTCGGGCTAAATTACCATCTGGTCCAGAGTACGGAAATGTTAGAGAAATAGTCGATGACAATCAACTAAACACAGTTTGTCAAAGTGCTCAATGTCCAAACATGGGGGAATGTTGGTCTAGAGGAACAGCGACCTTGATGATTTTGGGAAATGTATGCACAAGAGCCTGTACTTTTTGTGCTGTGCAAACTGGAAAACCCACTGAACTCGACCTTGCTGAACCACCTCGCGTTGCAGATGCAGTATCCAAAATGGGTCTTAAACATTGTGTTCTTACCTCGGTCGCACGAGACGACTTACCGGATGGTGGAGCAAAAGTATGGGCGGCGACTATTCGGGCTGTTCGATACAAAAATCCGAATACAGCGATCGAAGTATTAGTTCCAGATTTTAAAGGAAAATTTGAAAATTTGGACATTGTTCTTGGTGCAAAACCGAATATTTTTAATCACAACCTCGAAACAGTTGAAAGATTGCAGCGTCCTGTAAGATTAACTGCAACTTACCAAAGAAGCCTTGATGTTCTTTCCTATGCCAAAAAAGCGGGGTTCCCGATCAAATCAGGGATCATGCTTGGCTTGGGGGAAAAAGAAGACGAAATTAGAACCGCATTAAAAGATCTTGCCAATATAAAACTGGATGTTCTCACTCTTGGACAATATCTTCAACCTAGTCCTAAATATGCACCTATTGACAGATGGGCTACACCAGAAGAATTTGCTAATTGGAAAAGCGAAGCACTGAATTTGGGCATTCAAGTGGTTGAGTCTGGTCCATTGGTTCGCTCTTCTTACCACGCTGATGAGCAATCAGCCCGTTTTTCCGCTGAGCAAAGAGTTCCTGCTTAATCTAAATAATTTCCTCAAGGATCTATTCTCCATAAATTCTTTTCTGTTCTTATAAGGAGAGATTTTTGATAGGGAACTGGAGAGGCTAACATTCTTTCGTTCAAATCATTGGTTGCTATTAAGTTATATTCGGACTGAGCTTTAAAGATAAAGGTTTTTCCGTTTTCATCGGAAAGAAAAATGTTTCCTACTGCATGAAGCATAGATGGGGAACAACTGCTTGCTACTCTTTCCATCCAATAAATCTTACCCGTCTTTGCATCCAAGCAGGATACTACTCCATTGTCCGCTGCCATAAAAACGAGCCCATCAGTAACCACTATAGAGGAATTCCTTGGAGCACCTTTTCGGGTTTTCCATTCAAGATGACTTTGGGTCACATCGCCTACTCCACCTGCCTTAATTGCATAAAATACAGGGCTATCATAGCCGCTACTCACATAAATTATTCCTTGGTCGAAAACGGGTCTGGGAACTACTGAATACCCGTTCGGATAATTAAATTTCCATATCTGATTCCCTCTCATATCGTAAGCGAAAACATAGTCGCTTGCGGGACTTATTATTCTATTCTCTCCATTTACCTCAACAACGAGAGGGGTACAAAAAGAAAAATTCTTCCGAGCGTTACTGTTTCTTACCGCTCTCCATTTCAATTCTCCTGTCTGCTTTTCGAGTCCATACAGACAAGGTTCCTCGGCACCATCCGCACTCAATAATAAAAGGTCCTGAAAAATAACCGGGGACGATCCTCCACCATGAACTGGAGAATATTCGAGTTTCCTTTTCCAAATTAAATCTCCTTTAGTATCTAAACATGCAGTACCTAGATTTCCAAAATGAACATAAACTTTACCGTTATCATAAAAAGGAGTAGGACTCGCATAACTATTCTTTTTATGAATTTTGGGCTGATTTTCATAGGTAAACAAAGTTTTTCTCCACTCAACTTCACCAGTTTCAAATGATATTGAAATGAGTTCTAGTTTTAAAAGTTTTTTATCGAATAATGCATTGGTTAAAAATATTTGTTCGTTTACACAGATGGGGGAAGACCAAGCCTTACCAGATAATTCAGATTGCCAAGCAACACCCTCAGTCTGATTCCAATTGATAGGCAGTTCCAAAACCATGGAGTGCCCCTGCCCGGTTGGACCTCTAAATTGAGGCCAATTCTCGGCATAAGCTTGGCAAAAAAATAACTGAAAAAATAACCCAATGAAAAGTTTTTTCATAGAATAAGCATGAGCATTAAAAAAATGAGTTCCAACCCAAAATGATCTACTCAATGAATTTTTTCACGAATACAAATAAAAAAGAGGCGCCCTCAAAAGGACGCCTCTATGAAAAATAGAAGTAAGATTATATCTTACATCATTCCATGATCGTGATCATGACCACCCGGAGCGGGTTTCTCCTCTTCAGGTATATCAGTAATCATGCAATCAGTGGTAAGTAGAAGACCAGCTACAGAACCAGCATTTTGAAGAGCGGTACGGGTTACTTTTGTTGGGTCAACCACTCCTGCTTTAATCAAGTCTTCATGCTTATCAGTGGCAACATTATACCCCATCGCGGCCTTAGACTTTAGAACTTGCTGAACAACCAACGATCCTTCAACTCCTGCATTGTCACAAAGCTTGCGCAATGGAGATTCAATTGCACGGCGTACAATAGCAGCACCGATAGCTTCATCTCCTTCAAGTGCAGTAGCAGCTTTTTCAACCGCATTAGCGGCACGAAGAAGAGCTACTCCGCCACCAGGAAGAATACCTTCTTCAACAGCAGCACGGGTCGCATGCAATGCATCTTCAACACGAGCTTTCTTTTCTTTCATTTCAGGCTCGGAAACAGCACCTACATTGATGACGGCAACTCCACCTGCAAGTTTCGCAAGTCGTTCTTGAAGTTTCTCACGGTCATAATCAGAGGTAGTTTCCTCGATTTGACGACGAATTTGCTTAACCCGACCTTGTATATCAGAAGCTTTTCCTGAACCTTCAACAATGACTGTATTTTCTTTGTCTACAGAAATACGCTTTGCCCGACCGAGATCGGCAAGTTCAATATTTTCAAGCTTAATTCCTAAATCTTCGGTGATACAACGACCACCTGTGAGAATAGCAATATCACGAAGCATTTCTTTACGACGGTCACCAAAACCAGGAGCCTTCACGGCACATGCATTTAAAGTCCCACGTAATTTATTGACAACCAATGCGGCAAGAGCTTCTCCTTCAACATCCTCAGCAATAATAAGAAGAGGTTTTCCCTGCTTGGAGACCAACTGAAGAACTGGAAGTAAATCATTAAGAGCAGTTATTTTCTTCTCATTAATCAAGATATAACAGTCCTCAAGGATTGATTCCATAGTGTCATTGTTGGTGCAGAAATAAGGGCTTAAATATCCTTTATCAAACTGCATACCTTCAACTACATCAAGAGTGGTTTCAATACTCTTAGCTTCTTCTACTGTGATAGTACCATCTTTTCCAACTTTATCCATTGCGTCCGCAATGATTTCACCGATTTCACCATCCCAATTTGCTGATACTGTTGCTACCTGACGAACTTCTTCACGATCGGAAACTTTTTTGCTGTCACGCAGTAATTTGGCAACTCCAGCTTCAACAGCTTTATCAATTCCACGTTTCAAGTATACTGGATTTGCTCCAGCAGCTACATTCTTTAATCCTTCCTGATAAACCGAAGCAGCCAAAACAGTCGCTGTTGTGGTTCCGTCACCAGCAAGATCAGATGTCTTGGAAGCCACTTCACGCACCATTTGTGCACCCATATTCTCATATGGGTCGCTCAACTCAATTTCTTTGGCAACAGTAACACCGTCTTTGGTTACTGTTGGAGAACCGAACTTTTTGTCGATTAATACATTACGACCCTTAGGTCCCAAGGTTACGCTAACTGCATCAGCCAGTGTGGTTACACCCTTAAGGGCTCTCTTACGTGCTGCTTCGTCGAATAATATTTGCTTAGCCATAATTTTTTTTTCTAAGTTTTGTTTTAATTGTTAACTAAGAGGACTTATCCAATGATACCGAGGATATCGTCTTCACGAACGAGTTGGTACTCAACATCGTCAAGCTTGACCTCAGTTCCACCGTACTTGCTTATAAGTACTTTGTCCCCTTTTTTGACTTGAAAACCGATGTTTTTGCCATCGTCGTCTTTCTTGCCTGTGCCAAGAGCTACTACTTCAGCTTCTTGGGATTTTTCTTTAGCAGAGTCTGGGATGATAATACCGCCTTTGATTTGCTCGTCTTCTTCGACATGCTTGACCAAGACGCGATCTCCTAACGGAGTTATTTTTGGTTTGCTCATATTCCTTTTGTTTTGGGTTAGGTTATACTAGATTTTAGGGATTGAACACGAATTTTGAAATATTCAAAAATTGAGTCCAATAAAATTAACTTTTCTCTTTTTCGTCGTCCACGACTTCAAAGTCTGCGTCGACGATATCTTCATCCATTTTTTTCTTAGTGTCTTCTTCCGTTTCACTTGATTCAGGAGCAGAGTTTTTTGTTGGACCAGCTCCAGGCATTCCCCCGCTTTTCATGACCTCTTGCCCAAGTTCCTCGAATCCTTTTTGAAGGGAATCCTTCGCGGCTTTTAATTCGTCTAAACTGGATTCAGAATTCTCTAAAACTTTCTTGGTATCTGTTAACAGAGAATTAATCTTGGTTTTGAGATCTTCGGTTGCTTTATCTCCCATCTCATTCAGTTGTTTTTCACATTGATAGACCATAGAATCCAGTTCATTACGAATCTGCACCTGCTCTTTTTTGTCTTTATCTTGATCGGCAAATTTTTCAGCTTCTTTACGTAAACGGTCCACCTCTGCCTCGTCCATACTAGAAGAGCCAGAAATTGTAATTTTTTGATCTTTACCTGTTCCTTGATCTTTAGCGGTTACATTTAAAATTCCATTAGCATCAATATCAAAAGTGACTTCGATTTGGGGAGTTCCACGGGCTGCAGGAGCAATCCCATCCAATTTAAAAGTACCTAGGGTTTTGTTATCCTGTGACATAGAACGCTCCCCCTGTAAAACAACTATATCAACTGCAGGTTGATTGTCCGCTGCGGTTGAAAAGGTTTGAGCTTTCTTCGTAGGTATTGTGGTGTTACGATCAATCATTGGTGTGCAAACTCCCCCTGCTGTTTCGATTCCCAGAGTAAGCGGGGTCACATCGAGTAACAAAACATCGTTCACATCACCTTGTAAAACGGCACCTTGAACAGCCGCACCAATTGCAACAACCTCATCCGGATTTACACCTTGATTGGGATCTTTTCCACCAAGCTCTTTTGCTAACTCAACGATCTTGGGACTACGAGTCATTCCGCCAACTAGGACCAAGTTATTTACATCCCCTAAACTGAGTCCAGAATCTTTAAGACAAGCCTCAAAAGGACCCTTGGTACGAGCGTATAGATCGTCACAAATTTGCTCAAGTTTCGATCGGGAAAGAGTCACATTCAAATGTTTAGGTCCGGATGAATCAGCTGTAATGAAGGGAAGATTTATATCAGTGGATTGAGAAGAAGAAAGAGACATTTTAGCTTTTTCAGCCTCTTCCTTTAAACGTTGCATAGCCATTGCATCCCCCGATAAATCTATCCCTTGGTCAGTTTTGAATTCCGCAATTAACCAATCAATAATCTTTTGATCCCAATTATCTCCGCCTAATTGAGTATCTCCATTTGTGGCTTTTACTTCAAAAACACCTTCTGCAATTTCTAGGACAGAGATATCAAAAGTTCCGCCTCCCAAATCGTAAACTGCAATTGTCTCTTCGCCTTTTTTATCCAAGCCATACGCTAAAGAAGCAGCAGTTGGCTCGTTGATAATCCTCATTACCTCTAGTCCGGCAATAGATCCAGCATCTTTAGTGGCACGTCTTTGGTCGTCATTAAAGTATGCCGGCACGGTTATTACAGCTTGGGTAACAGGCTCACCTAGATAAGCCTCGGCATCCGCCTTCAATTTGGCAAGAATCATAGATGCAATTTGTTCAGGCATAAAAGTTTCTGTTTTCCCGTCAATCTCGCACTCAATAACTGCAGCTCCATTTTTTCCTTCGATAACTTTGAAAGGAAGAGTGCTTGTTTCATCTTTGATTTCTGAGAATTTTCGCCCTATTAATCTTTTAGCTGAATAAATAGTATTTTCTGGATTAGTAACCGCTTGCCTTTTAGCAGCTTGCCCAACTAACCGTTCACCATTTTTACTGAAAGCAACAATGGATGGTGTGGTCCGAACGCCCTCAGCATTCGGAATGACCTTCGCGTCACCCGCTTCCATAACTGCCATACAAGAATTACTTGTTCCTAAATCTATTCCAATTATTTTACTCACGCAAAGAGGTATGCAACAATCATGCCCAATCTCATGATTCACTTATAATATTGGTAGTAAACTACTTAAGAAAATAAGATAAAGCTTTTACGAAAAAAATACATTCTATCGGTGCCAATATGGCACATTTATGTCTCATGTCTCGTTTAGATTGAGTCACCTTAGTTCAGAGTCTGGGTCAGGATTCGAAGATTCAAGTTCGTCAAGAATTTCCATCACACGGTTTCCACGCTCAATTCCGAAATCTCGAACAAATTTTAATTTGGGGGAATACTTAAGAACAACATTTTTGCTTACTTCTTTACGAATTTCTCCTGC
>CACHJU010000012.1 GCA_902580225.1 uncultured Verrucomicrobiota bacterium | reverse complement strand
GCAAGTCCTCCCAGAACCGAGGCAATGGAGCAGACGGATGCAAAAAATAATGCTTTTCGTATGGCACCTAAGCATAATGGAATCAGCAGCACATCCGGCGGGATGGGGAAAAAACTAGCCTCAGCAAAAGAAATACAGGCAAGCCAAATACTTGATGTCTTTTTTTTGGCTAAGGAGAGTGTCCAATCATAAATTTGTCTAATTGGATTTTTCAAACTTTTCCTAGGTTAAATGATCGTTGTTGTACACGGAAGGTTTTAATGTCCCAACATAAGGGAGTTGCCTGTATTTGCCGGCATAATCAAGTCCATATCCGACAACAAATTCATCAGGAATTGAAAAACCTGACCAATCGGCCTTAAATCCATTCTCTCTTCTGTCCGGTTTGTCAAGAAAGACGCAACTATGTACCGATGCCGGTAACTTGGAGGATACCTCATTGTGCACGCTTTGGAGGGTGTTGCCCGTGTCCAGTATGTCATCAACTAACAGCACATGCTTTCCTTTTACATCGGACTTAAGTGAACTTAAAATTCTGGGAGCGGTTTCAGGGTCAGTTGAATTTCCGTAGCTGGATACACGTAGGCAGTCCAGGCGTAAAGGAATTGCCAGATTACGAATTAGGTCAGCAGTGAAAACTATGGCACCATCAAGTAGGGTTATGATAACAATTTCTTTATCCCGATAATGTAGGTCGATTTTCGAGCCAAGTTCCTGGACTCGTTTATCAATGATTTCTTGTGTCAGTAGAATTTTATTTAAATCTTCTTTCAAGGTAGCTTTGGGATCAGTTGATTAATACTTGATTGGGCAGAGTCGGCATATCCTCCTCCAAATAAATTAAAGTGGTTAAGTTCGTGGTATAGGTTGTACAGTATTTTGCGAATGGAAAATCCTGAATGAAGCGGAAAGGTTTCTTCGTAACCTTCGTAAAAGGAAGAATTAAAGCCACCAAACATATAAGTAAAGGCAAGATCAGTTTCCCTGTCTCCATAGTACGAAGCAGGATCAAATATGAAGGGTACTCCCTCTTGGGTGTACCCTGTGTTTCCTCCCCATAAATCACCATGTAATAGAGAAGGGTGGGGAGAATAGTCATGAAAGAAAAACTCCAAGTTATTGATAAGGGCGTCTTCTCCGTCAAAAATAACGCTTTTTTTATGGGCTAAATCAAATTGATGAAGCAGCCTTGAATCGCGGTAAAATGAAACCCAATCTTGCGTCGATGGATTGGGTTGGGGGGTCGCTCCAATACAATTATCACAAACCCATCCAAAATAAGGTTTCTGTATTTTGTGCAAATTGGCAAGTTGTATTCCGAGTTCTTTTTGTCCTTTGTGATTGGATATACCTTCAGGAATAAATTCCAAAACGAGGAAGGATGAATCATCAGTCACACCAAAAGTAATTACTTCGGGCACACGAACGCAATCGGTATTTTTGATCTCTTCCAGGGCGAGAGCTTCAGCTTTAAAGAATGCAAGGAAAGACTTTCTATTTTGTTTAAGAAAGAAGGAAGATGAATTATGTCCCTTTAATTTATAGCACTGGTTAATACATCCGCCTGAAAGAGAAATTTTATTCGTGAGCCTAAATGGTTGCCCTGATTTTTCGGAAATGGCATCGCATATGAATGAGAGGTTTTCCACGAGGTAGAAACTTCCTCAATTACTATTGGGTGGTAATTCTTTCTCCAATTCGTTGAGGAGATTAAAGCATCCTTCTCCGAGCAAATTGAGGACATTTTCAAAACCAGATTCTCCTCCGTAATACGGATCAGGAACTTCATTTACATCGGGTTGAACATAATCACAGAAAGGCTTGATTTTTGAGAGCAACGAGGATTCTGGAGCAAGCTTGGAAAGTTCTGAGAAATTAAAATTATCCATGGTAAGCAGTAGATCGGCCTGATGAAAATCTTGATCATTTACGATTCTTGCGGTTCCGCCTAAGGGAATGTCCCGTGCCTTTGCCGCCTTTTGCATTCTTGGATCTGGTGGATTGCCATGGTGTTGGGCAATAGTGCCTGCAGAATCACAGGTAATTTCTTTTTCCAAAGACCTTTCCTTTAAAATTTTACGAAATGTTGCCTCTGCGGCGGGTGATCTGCAAATATTTCCCCAACAAACAAATACAATATGCATAATGAATCTTTTACAGTCAAAAAGGTTGTAAGTTCAAGCAAGATCGTTGGGCAGACTCAAACTTGACTTTTATGTTAAAATTTAGATATAAATTAACTAGTGAGCAGTAAAATAACAATTATAGGTTGCGGATATTTAGGATCGGCTCTTGCTGAAGTTTGTATAGGTAAAGGCTGGCAGGTATCTGCATTGACTCGAAATTCTGAAACTGCCACTAAATTACGTAACATGGGAGTTACTCTTGTCGTTGAGTCTCGAATTGAGAATGAAGATTGGCATACTCAGTTAGATCCAAATCAAGATTTTGTTGTAAATTGCGTTGGGGCTTCTTCTAGTGATACTGATGGTTACATCACTTCCTATGTTGAGGGTCAAGATTCCGTGATGACTTGGTTGGAAAATGGAAATGTGGGCACCTTTTTGTTTACTAGCAGCAGCTCGGTTTATCCTCAAACAGGAAAGCGTTTTGTGGACGAGACTGCATCTTCTGCTGGCGTTTCAGAGAAAGCCGGTCTTTTACTTGCTGCAGAGCAAAAATGTTTTCCCCCGGTTCCTTCAATCGGTAGAAGCTTTATTTTACGATTAGCCGGATTATACGGCCCTGGGCGACATTTATTGATTGATAAAATAAAAGCAGGGGAAGAACTATCTGGTAATTCGGATCGTATTTTGAACCTTATTCACCGAGATGATGCTGTAAATGCAATCGTTACCTGTTTGGTTTCAGAAGATACGAATATTGGGCGAATTTACAATGTGTCTGATGGTAATCATGCCACAAGAGGTCAAATTGTATCTTGGATTGCAGAAAATTTAAATTCTGGTGAAGCAATATTTAAAGAAGATGATGATGAGAATACTCCAAACCGAAAAGTTTCCAATAATCGAATATTGGATGAGCTTTCTTGGTTTCCGAAATTTAGCAGTTATCAATCGGGATATCAGTCTATACTGGAGAAACATTCCTAAAAATAAAATTATGGTCGGCGTCGGCAAATTACTCAAACAGGCTCAAAAGATGCAACAAAAGATGGAAGAGGCACAGTCTCTTTTATCAGAAGAAATGATTGAAGTCTCAGGAGGTGGAGGTGCAGTTTTTATCAAGATTTCTGGTCAAGGAGAATTTAAGGAATTTAAATTAGACCCAGTTTTTCTTGATGAAGATGCCGAATTTGTTTCAGAAGCTATCTTACAAGCTTTACAAGATGCAACCGAGCAGGCCAAAAAGAAAAATGATGACACAATGAGTGGGTTGACTGGTGGCATGCAAATGCCGGGCCTATTTTGATTTTGATTTTGTGACCCCTGGTTACGACCAGATAGTTCGATTACTAAAGAGTTTACCTGGATTGGGTTTTCGTTCCGCGGAAAGAATTGCTTTACATTTATTAGTAGAGAAATCTGAAAAATTGGATCAGTTGGTCAACCAATTGAAAGATGCTTCCTCTACAATTGGTGCATGTGAAAGTTGTGGCAACTTATCCGAAGGAGATATTTGTTCGATTTGTTTGGATCTTGAACGATTGGGTGAAACAATTTGCGTAGTGGAAAACGTTCCAGACCTCTTTGCTATGGAACGCTCCGGGGCCTATCGTGGTAAGTATCATGTCTTACATGGCAAACTTTCTCCGATCCGTGGAGTGGGTCCTGAACAGCTTAACCTCGATTCCCTAAGCAAAAAAATAAATGGTGATGGTATAAAGGAAGTAATTTTGGCCTTGGGTAACGACATGGAAGGCGAAGCTACTTGTCACTACCTTAAGGAGGTAATCATTGCCGACCGTCCGATAAGTGTTTCTCGAATTGGCTTTGGATTGCCTAGCGGCGGTAATGTTACCTTTGCCGACGAGGTAACGCTTCGAAGTGCTTTGGATGGAAGGACGAAGTTGAATCAGTAATAGTAGTACAAGAGCTTTTTTAAAAAAGTGATTCGAGCAAGTCGATAGCATTGTCTTTATCGAAGTTAGACCACTTTTCCGTCTTATATTTGTAAATCCGAGGTGCAGAAGCTGAGCTGAAGTCGAAATAAAACCAGTTTTTGTCTTCGGAAGACCAAACGAGAAAGTTGGCGAAAGTGCTTTGCTCGAGCCAAATCCATTCGAGCTGTGGTAACCAAGCCCAGATCGAGCCATCCGATTGAGCCGCTGGAAAGATCCATCCGAGCTTAAAATGGTAGCACCAACCATTATCAGCTTGATAAAAATAACCGAACCAATTGGTTGAATACCAGCTTGCGATGGCTTCGGTCGCACCGATCGAATCATTCAGTTTATCCGGTGATTTTGCGAAACTCGCGGTGATGTTTAAATCCTGAGTAATTGTCAGGGTAATCGTAGACTCGTTCGAGTCTTGTATTCCTAACCCGCTCCATCCTGAAAAATGATTTCCTTCTATGGCATTTGCCGTCAAGGTCGCCTCGGAACCATGCGGATAGGTTCCTCCACCAGTTGTGAAGCCTGAGCCGGAGATGTTAGTCGAGACGGTATACGAGCTAAGTGTAAAGGAGGCTCTGAGGTTTACATCTTTGGTGACTGTGACTGTTGTGCTCGAGTCGAATGGATTGGCAGAGGTAAAGTTGTCGTCCCACTTATCAAAAGAATAACCGGTATTTGGTGTGGCGTAGATTTGGGTGGTTGAGCCGTAGTTAAAGGTTCCGGAACCTGTTACCGAGCCTCCCGTACCGGCACTTAGGTTTAGCTGGTAACTTGATACAAGAAAATTGGCGGTGAGGTTGAGGTCCTGGGATACGGTCACCATGGTGGTCGACAAATTCGCATCGGCAAAAGTTCCACCCGACCAATTTTGAAAGGAATATCCGTCATTCGGAGAAGCGGAGATCTGAATGACTTGATTGGGCGTGTAAGTTCCAGCACCCGTCAGGACGGATGCCGAATTGCTGGGACTGGAATTCAATTGCACGACGAAATTCCCAGCTGGAATTTGGTCAAAGTTTGCCTGGACGCTATGATACCCAGATATGGTAACCGTGGTTGTGGAAGCATTGGCATCATGAACTCCACTTCCTGTCCATCCGGTGAAGTAGTATCCAGACTCGGGAGTGGCTGAGATGGTGACTGAACTGCCGAAATCGTGCGAGGTACCCTTAGGATAGTTTAAGACGGCTCCTCCGGTTCCCGCCGAAAGGTACAGCTCATAGGAAAGGGGGGAAAAAGTTGCCTGGACGGATTGGTTCCCATTGATATACAGGTTAGTGGACGCACTCGAGGTATCGGAAATCCCGCTCCCCGATTGCGTCCATGCGGAAAAGGCGTACCCAGTGTCCGGGGTGGCTACGAGGGAAACATTGGTGTTGAAGGGATACGAATTGTTAAGGGCGTTGATCATTCCGCCATTTCCTGCAGTAGCAGTCAGAGAATAGTTGATTGGAGTAAAAGAGGCGATGGCACTTTGGATCCCAGTGATGGAAATGTTGGTGTCCTTGGCAGTAAGGTTTGCGATCCCTGACCCGGTCCATGTGGAGAACTTGTATCCTGTGTTCGGGGTGGCTGATATTTGGACGACCGATGCGTGAGTATACGATTTGGAGAGTCCCCTTGGTACGGTTCCGCCTGAGCCTGCCGAGATCGTGAAAGCATAGGATTGAAGGGTGAAGTTTGCTGCAACCGCCAAGTCGGTGGATGCCTTGAATTCATAGGGGTTGGTCGTGCTGAGGGTGCTTCCTCCGGTATACCAGCTAACAAAGGCATAACCGGTTTTAGGTGTCGCTTCCAAGCTGACTGTTGCACCTTCATTGTATTGCCCGCTTCCCGATACGCTTCCTCCGATAGTCGGGAAGGAGTCAGTAATTATGTTGAGGCTTGGCCACGCACCTGTTCGCTTAGTGTTTCTTTTAAACTGAGACCAATCCGAATCGGCAACCCCGGTTCCGACATTTACGGAATAAAGCTTTTTATCGAAGCATCCAAAATATAGTTTACCGTTGGTATCCAAGGCTGGGGAAGAATCGACTAGCCCACCTATGGTGAATGGCGCATTTGTGCCATTCGTGTCCCAAGCTTTTGATCCATTAGATTCGAAGGCAAAAAGGTGATTTTCTCCACCACCTATGTAAGAGATGACATAAACTTTTCCGTTGGAATCGACTGCTGGTGAGCTGTAAAAAACATCTCCGACAAGGTTTTCCCAATTGGAAATTCCGGTAATGGTATCAATGGAGCGAAGATATCCGTCGCGGGAAACGAAGAAAACTTCGTTTCCAATTCCTAGAACTGGCGACGCGTCAACCCTGTCGCCCGTCAAAACTTTCCAATTCAGAGTTGCGTTGGTATCATTGTCTGAAATCGAGTAACAATAACCATTACCGCTACCGAAATATATGTTTCCCGCAAGATCGAGGGCTGGAGAGGAGAGGATAGATTTGTTCGTGTCTGCGACATTGTCTGCGACATAAGTCCATTTGGTCGAGCCATCTGGATTGACGGCATGGAAAGTCCCATTTTCATCCCCGAAATAAATGGTTCCGTTTCGGCCGAGTGCAGCCGAGGAAGATATCGGTTGACCAGCAAAATATTCCCATAGCTTGGTACCGCTTGAATTCAATGCGTAAAAAAAGTAATCCATGGATCCAAAATAAATATTGCCATTCGAGCCGATCGTCGGGCTGGAAATTATGCTACTGCTCGTGTTGAAATCCCAAAGCTTACTTCCGTCGATAGGATCGATTGCGTAGAGTTTGTTGTCCCATGATCCCACATAAACTGTACCGTCCAATCCGATGGCGGGGGTCGAATCCACCCAATTTCCCGTGGTAAAAGTCCATTTACTGGCTCCATTGGAATTAAAAGCGTGGAGCTTGTTGTCGTTCGAACCAATGTAAACCGTCCCATCTGATGCGATTGCTGGGGAAGAGAAAATAACTCCGTCTGTTGCGTTTGTTACCCAAGAGAGCGAGGGGTTTGAGAATAAAGAAGCGAAAGGGATCAGAAAGAACCCCAAGAGAAACTTTCGGGAAATACGGACGAGGGCATGAAGGGAGAGTCGGGACATGGTCTTTTTTATAATATAATATGCTTCCAATTCTTCTTCATGCTAAAAGGCATGTTATTCGCGTCAACATTTTCAAACAACAGAAAAAGCGATTGAAAAGGAAGTGCCTTTATCCGTACTTTTGTCCAGTTTGATTGTGGCATTTGCCCGGTCTGCCAACTCTTTGCAAATGGCTAAACCGATTCCAGAACCGTTTTCCTTTTGGCTCTGAATCGGCTTGAATAGATTTTTCTTCATTTCGAGTGGAATACCTGAACCGTTATCACGTACGCAAATCGATAGGGATTCGTTTTTTAGCTCGACCAAGAGGAAAACCTTTACGTCCGGTCCGGAATCAAGCGAGTTTTGAATAAGGTTATGAAGAATAGGCAGGATCAAGTTGGCCTTCAGGTTATCAATGGTTTGAAGGGAACATGGGCTTTCGATCACGCTGACCCTAGTTCCGCTTTCCTCCGAATTAAACTGGTTGGCAGCCAAGTTGAGAACTTCTTTAGCTTCGAATGAGTAGCTTTCATCGTTTAAGTCGCATTCTTTTAAAGTATTCAGAGTTTGCGTAATCAGGTTTTCGATCTTCCGCGTAGTTGCACGGAGGTTTTCTTCGGTCGCTTCCATTCGCTCGCCGGAATCGAGTTTCAGATTCTTAAGCCCCATGAGTGGACTTTTCAGGGCATGCATCAAGTGAGCCGTTACGGCTCCCACTCCTGCAGTCTTGCAAGCTTGTGAAAGTCGAAGGTTTGCCTTTTTCAAGTTGATTGACTTGACCAGTAGATCCCTCTCTGATCGCAAGAGTCGGGTTAGGAGAATACGGAAGATCAAAAAGAGCAAGCCTGCTCCGATAGCAAAGGCCCATAGTCCCTGTTCCAAAATTTCCTCCTCGATGGCATTTCTTTCAGCCAAGAGAGGAGCGGTCTTGATGAGCAGTTCAAGGAAACCCATCTCGGCTTCTTCTCCAATTGGGTATAAAATCGAAAAAGGCTTTCCTTGAGAAAGCAGATAATCGTAAGGTTTTTCCTTTAGTTGTTTCGTTCTTGATGAATTCGCCGCCTGACGGGTCGAGTTGGTAGGGAGCTCAATCAGTTCGCCTTTTCGGTCAAATGCAAATACCCCTATTACTTCCTGAATTTCAAGTGATCTTAGGGCAATTTCTTCGAGGTAATCATTTTCGGAGTGGATAAGATTTTCCATGGCTAAATCCATGAAGAGAAGGTCTTCCTCGAGGAAGTCCTCCTCCACGCTCTTTTGCAAATTTGACAAGTTGGGAGCAAAGGAAGATGCTTCCCGATCCAAGGCCAATTGATAAAGTTTATCACGCGAAGAGAGTTGTAAAGTAGCAGTAAGAACGCCGAATATTCCCAAAATAACAGCAAAGGCAAACCACCCTTTTTTTTCGGTCGTCATCGTTTGCAATTCGTGGTTTTCATTTCCTCGCCAGATACTATTGCTGCCAAGAGATTCCGATTGAGTAAAAATTTGAGAAATATTCGTAATCCCTTGAATTCGAATGATCTTCTTCTCTGTTCCATTTTAAGTAGGCATTCCAATTTTCATCGATGGAACGGGTAAACTTCAGCTGGTTAGTAAAGCTTTGCCTTTCGAATTTTTCTCCGTTTGAAACCATTCTATGGCCGTAACGAAAATGATTCCTTCCTAGTTCAACTTCCATTAACCATTTTTCCAAATTGACCGAATAAGAAAAGACTGCACCAAGCCTTTCGTAATCATAATAGCCTCCTGCGTTATCCTCGAGTCCATCGACCTTGGCTTTCATCTCGATAGCCTTGATCCAAGGCGATAAGAATTCCTGTTCGATTTCCAAAGCGAATCCGAGTTTTTCGGTTTCTAGTTTTCCTTCCGTCAAGAGCGATCCATCGGATTCTCTCCTTCTGCGTGCATCGTAGTCAACTAATCTCCCTGA
The DNA here is from genome assembly GCA_902580225.1 of uncultured Verrucomicrobiota bacterium. GTDB lineage: Bacteria > Verrucomicrobiota > Verrucomicrobiia > Opitutales > Seribacteraceae > Seribacter. The sequence continues at coordinate 48,672 of CACHJU010000012.1, read as the reverse complement.
TACTTTGGCTTCAAGATTGACCTTTTTAGTGACTTGCCAGTTCAGGGCTAACCGGAGCTGTTGATCGGAATTATTTTCCGATGGGTCCTCGAATCTCTCGCTACCACCGGAAATTTCCATTTTGACCGTGATTTCATTCGATAAGCGGTGGGAAAAGTGAGGAACAATTTCAGACTTGTTGGATTGAACCTGCATCGAGTAGGGAAGTCCAAGATCGGAAAAATCGAATGCTTGATCATAATAAGTATGTCGAAGTCTCAATCCGAGAGAATTCATCGAATCATCGGTTACATAAGTGTGTTCTGCTTGAGCCATAAGAATACCGGATAAGTCATATTCGGACAGCCCTTCAAACCATTTGCCGTCGCCGAACAGGTAGAGATAGGTCATGAAGTTCCGGCTTCCTTGTCGGAGGAAGAAGAGTTCGCTTTCCATTTCCAAGTAGCCAGATTCTTCACTAATGTAAGGTCCATACATGGGATTATCGGAGTAGCCTAGACCAAGCTTGGCGGAAAAAGAAGCAATCCATTTCTTCTTTTGGGCCAATTTCTCGAGTGGTTGTACTTCTTCTTCAATGGCGTCTTCCCCGAAAAGAATATTTTTGATTTCCTCTTCGCTGATATCATTGCCAGCAACATTCAGATTCTCGGAGGGTTGACCCTCAGAGAAGTATCCGACAGTAAAAAACAGGAAAAAACGAACAATCGAACGGGATGAATTATGGAGATTAAGGGTCAATGAAAGCAGAGATAAATAAGAAGGTAGTGAAGAGGGGGTTCTTGAAGATATAAAATAATCATTCCTTAGCCTGACAGTGCTGCCAACAAAAATAAGAGAGGCGGAATCAACCCGCCTCTCTTAAAAAGTACTCGTGTCTATAAAATAATGTGAATTAACAAAAGCCTATATCGCTTTTACGGAAAAAATCATAGGTCTGAGGTGCGGGTTGCTTCGGTTTCCACCAAAGCCCGTATCTCTTTCTTGACCTCCTTGGCCTTGGTCTTGATGTCTTCGTGTTTTACTTTGTTTGCTTCCTTGAAATCGGCAATCAATGCCTCACGGTCTTCCTTCGATTTGTCCTTGAGGTTTTCTTGAAGGTTTTTACGAGCCGTGTGCAATTCCTTTTGTTTCTCCTTTAGAGCTTCGACTTTAACCTTTATATCTGCGGTTAACTCAGGACGCTCTGGCTTAGTCGGACGAGCATCCTTAAGAGATTGGTGGATGTTCTTGTGAGCATCCTTAATTGCTTCGAGACGATCTTTGTTGTCCTTTTGGAAAGCATGGACAGCTTCGCGCATTTCCTCTTTAGTCGCTCCGTCATTCTTGAGGCCGTCCAGTTTGGTCTTCATTTCCTTGGCCAATGCATCCTGCAAGCTCTTAATATTCTTAAGCTTTTCTTTAACATCGTCGGATAATTCAGGTTTTAGAGTACGCTTGGGGCGCTTGAATTCCCCAAGCTTTTCCATCTCTGTACGAAGGGCATCGAGCTTCTTCCTCGCATCCTCTTGAGACAGTTTTCCTTCTTTGACTTTCTTGATAATTTCTCCTTCGTATTTCCGTGGATCAAGCTTTTCTTTGTCGGTCAAAACATCGGGCTTTTGGGGACCCTCAGGTTTGTCAGCACCACCAGGACCTTTTCCGTTTGCCTTGTCCTCACTAATATTTTCCTTGATCCAGTGGGCAAGTGTGGAGCTACCCATTCCAAAATTACCTGGAAGCTTGACATAATCCTTCAACTGGATTTCAGGTGGGCGACCCCAATGCAGAGGGAAAATAGATTTAGGACGACCGACTTCCGGTTTTTCTAACCCTTCACCAGGTTTTTGAAATTGTCTTGGATCAGTTCCTCCTGTTTGCGTTTTTTCTTTGTCCTCCGCAAAGGCAAAATTGTAGAGCATAAAGCTTGCGATTAGTGAGATGATGAGTTTGTTCATAATTATTGGTTTATTTTTGTAATAAAGATAGAAGGTATCCATCATTTGTCGTGCCAATTGATAGGGTTTTCGCAAGTAACTACCAATGAACGAAATAGCAAATAAGAAATCATGCTTAGGTAAGTAATAAAAGATATTTTTTGGGAATAATACCCAAGCCGCGATAAAAAATTAGGGGAATAATTCCCAGGCCTTATTTCTTCTGCAGGCGATAGCGTATATAGTCGCGTGGTACGCCCAAGAGTCGTGCAGCTTGTGAAACATTTCCATCGGCCTGCATGATTGCGGCTTCAATTAGGCGGATCAACTCCTTTTCCAAGTCAAACCCTGCCTCTGGAAAAGTAAAGTTCGCGTTTAACCAATCATTTAGTTTTGACGAATGTTGCTCTTTAGGATCTAGAGACTCTGCCGCGGCAAGCTCGATTTCCTTTCCTTTTTCGTGCATTACCAGAGAGCGTTCAAACTCGTGAATCAATTCACGTGTGTTCCCTGGCCAAGTATGAGAGAGAAGGTATAATTTGCTTTTCTCCGATAAAATAGGTTGAGGAAGCTTATATTTACGGCTAAGCTCAGAAAGGAAATGCTCCGCAAAAGGAATAATATCTTTTCCCCTTGTTTGCAAGGCTGGGATTGATACACGCAAAAGGTCCAGCCTGTGAAATAGGTCTTCTCTGAAAGTTTTCTCCTCAATCATTTGTCTGAGGTCTTGATTGGCTGCAGCAATAATCCTGACATCCACATTAATTTCTTTTGTTCCTCCCAGCCTTCGAATAACTCTGTTTTCGATTGCGAGTAAAACCTTGGCTTGTGCAGGAATAGAAAGGCTAGCAATTTCATCAAGAAAAAGGGTTCCTTCATCGGCTGCCTCAAAAAGTCCGATTCGAGCATTTTTTGCATCTGTAAATGCACCCTTTTCATGGCCAAAAAGTTCTGACTCGAGTAAATTGTCAGGAATCGTGGAGCAATTTACTTGAACAAAAGAATTTTCAGCTCTTGGACCATGAGCGTGAATCCATCGAGCATAAGTTGATTTTCCTGAACCAGTTGGGCCATTTATGAGAAGGGCAGGTAGGTTTGCTTTGAGCCGTCGGTCGGCCTCAAGTATTTTTTTTAGTTTTTCTAAATCCTGAGCAAAAGAACCTTCAAAAAACAGATCATCCGCTTTCTTTTTTTCCTGCTCTTGGTTGTGCTGCCTGAGTCGAACATTTTTTCTCCGGTTGTCTGCTTTAGCAAAGACGTAGGGCAGTTCATCTAAGTCAAAAGGCTTACTCAGATAATCAGAAGCTCCCAATTGAATTGCTTCAACGGCTGAGCGGATCCCGCCTTCGCCTGTCATGAGAACCGTCGAAGTATTTTCTGGTACAATTCCCTCTCTTAGAAGTTCGAGACAATCCCCATCAGGTAGGTTTAGGTCAAAGAGGGCGGCATCAAAGCTAAGCTCATTCAGCATTCTCCTTGCTTCTTCAATACTTTTACAACGAGTAATTTCAGCGCCTTTTTCTTCAAGAAAGGCACAGAGTTGTTTACCAAGGAGCAGATCATCTTCAAGGACGATAATTTCTTTGTCCTTAAAAATTTCGGAGGGTTGTTTACTAAATTTCATCAACAATAAAAGTTGTATCTAGAGTCCTCAGTAAAAAGAAAAACTTTGCAAACCCTTTTTCCATCTTCATGTTATTATAAATTGAATTTTTGGAATATAAAAAGGCTCATAATACCGGTTCTTTGCACTTACATACTAGTGGATTGTTTTGCTCGTGAAAACCTTCCAAATTGGAATCTACTTGATTCATTTCAAGGTCTTTTAACAAAACAAGAATTTGAACATACGTTAAAAACTATTTATTGCCCAAGAGTTTCTTGGTATGAAAATTGGTTAAAGCTTAACAGAGGAGAAGTTTTAATTCGTAAAAAAATGGGAAAGGACGATTGGTATATTCTTTCATTTAGGGATGGAAATTTGAGTTCTAATGCTCCTCGCCAATTTAGTATCAGCGATCAAAATAATTCTTTGCATGGCTTCTGTATAGCATTGGACCCCGGGCACATTGGAGGAGCTTTTTCTAAAATGGAAGGACGTCATTTTTCAATAGGAGGCGAGAAGCCAGTCAAAGAGGGAGATTTGGTCTTAGCAGTGGCAAAAAGCTTGTCTAAGAAATTAAGTATCCTGGGAGCTGAAGTTCATTTGTTGAGGGAGCAAAATAAACCTGTAACTACATTTCGTCCAAAAGATTTTGAAAAGGAATCCGAAGATTGGTTAAAACAAAAAGAGATTCAGCTCAAAAGGAAATATAGTAGGATTGAAAGGCAAAAATTACTAACACAAAGAAAGGAGGTACTTTTTTATCGAGTGAGTGAAATTCATGCTCGTGCTGATCATATTAATAAAGTGATTCGCCCAGATCTTACAATATGCTTGCATTTGAATGCCGCCCCATGGGCGAACCCTGATAAGTTTGAACTTGTGGAGAGAAATGATTTTCATATTTTGGTCAATGGATGTTATATGGGAGGGGAACTTTCAGACGACAACCAACGATTTGAAATGCTTTTTCGGTTATTAAATGGTTGGCACAAAAAAGAAAAGCTAATTGCCGAAAATCTTTCTAATGCTTTTTCCCGAATTACTAAACTTCCCGCATTTAATTACAAAGGACCAAATGCATTAAAAATTGGCGACGTACCCGGAGTATGGGCTCGGAATTTGCTTGCTAACCGAATTTATCGATGCCCGGTTGTCTTTCTTGAACCTTATGTCGTAAATTCACGTGATGCTTTTGGTCGGATAATACTTGGTGATTATAAGGGCAAAAAAAAACTAAATGGCGAGTTGAAATATAGTTTGGTTGAGGAGTATGCAAAAAGCGTACTCGAGGGTATTCGAAACAGTTGCCTATTTATCAGGTAAAAACTTCTAACTATTTATCCAAGCTATCAAGTACCATTTTTTTAAGATTAGAAACCTGGCTTTCAACTGTTTTTTTCGGACCGGTCATTTTAATAAAGATTGAACCACCTTTCCCTTCGATAATCGCAGCTAATAGAGCGAAGTTCGGTTTGGGGGTTTTGGGACCAAAAGCCCTTCCACTTAAAAAAGTTCCGTTTGCCTGAACATAGGTAACTGGAATATCTCCAATCACTGTTTTCTTGATAATACGGTCTTTCGCTTCTTCAAACTGAGTCATCCATCGATCCACATTCGCTTTCACTCCACCGGCTCCACCTCTACCGAAATGAAAAAATGCAACTTCTGCATCCTTCCCTTCATCTCCCGAAACAGTAAACTGAGCCTTACGCATTTTGGATGAAGGGGGAGAAGATACCCATTTTTCAGGAGATGAAAACTGATAGCCTGCAACATCAATTTTGTCTGCATAGAGGTTACCAATCAAAAAAATGGAAATCGTGAAATAAAGAGTGTGTGAAGCAAAAAATTTCGTAGAGAATTTAGAAAAATAATAATTCATATAATAAGGATTTACTTTTTAGGTTTTTCAAAAATCATAAAATGTTGTTGAGGTAAAAAATCGAGGGTTTTTTTCCAGACAAAACCAACTTGGGTGATTTCTTTGATTGCTTGTTTTTGAGACATTTTGTGAAGCAGCTTAATAGAAACATTAGGGTCCTCTTTTCGATATTCAATCAAAATGAGCCGCCCTTTTTTTTTAAGAGAGTTGAATATGGATAAAGCCATTTCACGTGGATAGGAAAATTCGTGGTAAGCATCGACGATAAGAGCACAGTCAATAGAATCGGGATCAAGGGTCGTATTTTTGATTGAGCTTTGAACCGCGATTACATTATCAAAGCCGCCTCTTGCTTTTTTGGCCCGAACAATTCCTAGCATTTTGGGAGAAATATCAACTGCATACACACTCCCTTTGGGGACAAGGGGGGAGATGCGAAAAGAAAAATAACCGGAACCGGCTCCAATATCCGCCACTTGGTCCGATTCAGAGAGGTTCATATTCTTAATCAGCAAGTCAGTCCTCTCTTCCTGTTCTCTTTTGGGTCTTTCAAGCCAACCTGCACCTAAGTGTCCCATTACCTGAGAGATTTCTCTATCCATATAGTATTTACCAATTCCGTCAGTTGTTCGTTTGCCTTTTTTGTAAAAAATCTCGTTTGCTTCAGCCCATAAAAATGACAGAGAAAATAAGAATATAATGGGGAGTAGTTGAAATATATTTTGGGAAACAAGTTTAAACATAATATTATTTTGCTATTCTTTTGATGATGATTGCAAATCAATATTGTGCTACATGAGTTATCTATTTATTAATATTGTTTTAAAATGAAAGTTATTAGAGCAAAAAGTGCAGGGTTTTGTTGGGGAGTTGAAAGAGCTATTCAGGTCGCTCGCGACGAATCTCAAGGAGGTGATAAAACCGTGTACACGGACGGACCTCTCATACACAATAGCCAAATGATGGCAGAACTTGGCAAAGAAGATATTCGAGAAGTCGGAAATTATCAGAGTGACTCAAAATTAAACTTGCCACAGAAAAACGAAAAAGAGTCCGTGGTGGTTGTGAGGGCTCATGGAATTTCTCCGGAGAGAAGAAAATACTTAAAAGAACTTGGACTTCCTTTTCGAGACGGTACTTGTCCTGATGTTGGCATAATCGCTGGTAAAATAAAAGTGCACGCCGATCAGGGATTTGATGTGGTTATATTTGGAGATCCCAATCATCCGGAAGTTGCCGGCTTACTTGGGTATGCGAACGGTCAAGGGCATGTGATTAGAAATGAAGTCGATTTGAAAAGACTACCAAAATTTAATTCTGGAGTGGTTATGGTTTCTCAGTCAACTATGTTTACTCATGAATTTAAGAATCTTTCACAAATATTATCCAAAAAATATCCAGAACTTAAAATCTTTGACACCATTTGTGGCGCCACTAAAGAAAGGCAATCTGACTTAGTTCAATTAGTGGATGACGGTGCAGATGTTCTTATTGTAATAGGAGGTAAACATTCAGCAAATACCCGGAAATTGGCCAAGCTTGCTTCCAGTTATGACAAGCCCACTTTTCATATTGAAACCGCGGATGATATTGAAAAAGAGAGCTTTCTTGAATTTAAATGTGTTGGCGTAACTGCTGGTGCATCCACTCCTGAGTTTATTATTCGCTCGGTATGCGAAAAACTTGAAACCTTTTAATTCTAATACTTATGCCATTTGAAATATCGAATGTTCTTGCTGAACGATATGCTTCACATCCAATGAAAAATCTCTGGTCTGCGACCGGTAAGATCATACTTGAAAGAGAGTTTTGGATTGCAGTTATGAAAGCCCAAAAAGAACTTGGAATCAAAATTGAAAAAAAGGCTATTGACGCATCGATTGCGGTTAAAGGATTGGTTGACTTGGAAGCCATTCAGCAACGCGAAAAAATTACAAAGCACGATGTGAAAGCTAGGTTGGAGGAGTTTGCAGAAAAATCGGGGCATCAACATGCTCACAAAGGAATGACAAGCCGAGATCTAACTGAAAATGTGGAGCAGCTTCAAATCCATCGTTCTTTAAGCCTAATAATGGATAAGGGAGTGGCGGCTCTTTTGTCACTTGCTGAAAAAGCTGAACAATACAAAGAAATACCCCTTACCGCACGATCTCACAATGTGCCGGCTCAAATCACAACTCTTGGTAAAAGAATGGCATATTGGGGAGAGGAACTTGAACGTGTTCTCGATTCTCTTACCAGTTTATGCGTGAATTATCCATATCGCGGATTGAAGGGAGCGGTAGGAACTCGTTTAGATCAGATCACCCTTCTGGGAAGTGCTGAGAAAGCGGAAAAATTAGATCGTAAGGTAATGGAGCACTTGGGAGCACTTTCAACCTGGCAAAATGTGGGTCAGGTCTATCCACGCAGCTTGGATTTTGAAGTGGTTTCGATACTGGTACGTCTTGCGTCTGCTCCATCGAGTTTTGCCAAGACTCTCCGAATCATGGCTGGGCATGAGCTCCTCGGTGAAGGTTTTGCCAAAGGGCAGACCGGCTCTTCGGCAATGCCCCATAAAATGAACAGTCGAAGTTGCGAAAGAATCAATGGCTTTCAGGCAATTTTGAATGGTCATTTGGCCATGCTATCTAATCTTGCCGGTGATCAATGGAACGAAGGCGATGTATCTTGCTCGGTAGTTAGAAGGGTTGCATTACCGGATGCTTTTTTTGCAATTGATGGATTATTAGATACTTTTTTAACTATTCTCGAACAAATGGAGGTGTTTCCTGCAATGATCAAAAGGGAGAATGCTCATTATTTACCTTTTTTACTTTCCACAACGATAATGATGGAGGCTGTAAAAGAAGGTGCTGGTCGAGAAGATGCTCATGCCGCAATTAAGGAACATGCCGTTGCTACAGTTAAAGATTTACGCAAAGGGAAGATTAAGGAAAATGATTTAGCCAAAAGGTTGGCAAAAGATAAAAGAGTGGGTTTGAAAGCCGGTGCCATTAATACAATAATTAAGGAGGGACATAAACGAATCGGTGCTGCTCATTCTCAAATTGATTCTTTTGTAAAAAAAGCTTCTTCGTGGGATAAGCGGTACCCTGACGCAAATGCTTATAAACCGCCGCCTATATTATAATTGTTTCTTTCCCCCATTTTCATTAGTTTGTAAACATATTTTGCGATTGCCATTTTTTACTTTCGTCTGTGGGATAGTCACTTTTTTCGATATTTGACCCTTTTAATATTATGGCAGAAGAATTAGTAGGAAATTGTTTGGTCGCCCAGTCCGGGGGACCAACCGCTGTTATCAATGCAAGTGTTGCCGGAGTTGTAACAGAAGCTCTTAACAATCCCTGTATTGAAGAAATATATGGTGGTATGAATGGAGTTCTTGGAATTCTTAAGGAAGAATTAATCGATCTTGCTGAAGAATCTCAGCAAAATATCCGTGGACTTCGCTACACGCCCTCTTCTGCTTTGGGTACATGTCGTTTTAAACTAAAACGCGATCAAGATTACGAGCGGGTGCTTGAGGTTTTTGAAGCTCATAAAATCAAATATTTTTTCTATGCTGGTGGTAACGATTCTCAAGATACTGCAGATAAAATTTCTAAACTGGCCCAAGAAAAAAATTATGAACTTCGTGTAATTGGAGTTCCTAAAACAATTGATAATGATTTGGTGACAACCGATCATTGTCCGGGTTATGGCAGTGTGGTTAAATACATTTGTTCCATTATCCGAGAAACTGCCTTGGATCATGAAGCTATGGGGCAGCATGATCTTGTTTCTATTGTAGAAGTTATGGGCCGAAATGCAGGGTGGATCGCTGCAGGTGCAACTCTTGCCAAAAGCAAAGAAAATCCGGATGACGCACCTCACTTAATCTATCTTCCTGAATTACCATTTTCCAAGGAACAATTTATAGATGATGTACAACGCGTCCTTAAGAGAAATAAATATTGTTTAGTGGTAGTAGGAGAAGGTTTGCTTGATCATGATGGTAATTATGTCGCTAACAGCACCAACGCACAGGATTCATTTGGGCATCAGCAGCTTGGGGGGATTGGCGATTTTCTCGCCGGATTGGTCGAAGAAAACCTTGCCGTCAAAGCCCGTTCCTCAAAATTGGGTACGGGACAGCGTGCAGCTGCACATTGTTCTTCCCAAACTGATAATGACGAAGCTTTTATGGCCGGACAGGCAGCTGTAAAAGCTGCGATTGCAGGTGAAACGGATCAAATGGTAATTTTAGTTCGAGCTGAGGGTGAGACCTACACTTGTGAGACCAGCCTCGCTCCTCTATCTGAAATTGCCAATGGAGTAAAAGAAATTCCGGCAGACTGGATATCCGAAGATCGAGTTAGCATGACAGCAAAATTTATCAAGTACTGCCAACCATTAATTCAGGGTGAGGTTGAAGTCCCTTATGAAAATGGAGTGCCTTCATTTGTTCGTCTCTCCAAAAAAAGGATTCGTAAAGTTTTGGATTCCCATTCTTTCGAATAATTCTTAGGTGATATTTTGAGACTAATCTTTCATACTTTGCAGGGCATCCTCCAAAGTTTGTATTATTTCTTGCGAGTTTTCCAAACCGACCGAAAGTCTGCACAATTCAGGTGAGACACCTGCTTTTTTTAAGGTTTGCTGGCCATTTAAAGAATTAATTAATTTATAGTGTGCTAAATATACATAAGGGCAACATAAGCTGAACTCAGTTCCAAAACTCGGACTTTTAAGCATAGATAACTCATTATAAAAACTTTCAAAATCCCCTTTTAATTCGAAACTCACCACACAGCCTGGTTTTTCTTCACCTGCTCTTTTTTGAAAATTCTCGGCGGAATTTTTTTGGTACGCCCAGTATACTTTTTTAACCGAATTACTGGATTCAAGAAATTCAACAACTTCAAGTAAACTACGATTAGTCTTTTCTACAAAACTAGGATAGTGCGGGAGTTGTTCACACAGGCGCAATAAATCTCTATCAAAAGGCGGGCAAATAGTTTCTTTTGTGGCCTCAAATAATTCTTTCCCAATTTTCGAATGCTCAGGGAAAACAAGACTTCCTATCATTAAATCGCCTTCCCAGCTTGCATATTTTGTTAAACTGTTTACGAGCACATCTCCCAAATCCGCAACTTTAGAATTTTTGGGAGATGCCATGGTTGGATCAATAATTAGCATCGCCCCGACCTTTTCGCATATTACCCTTACACATTCGAGGTCGCAGGATTGTAAAAGTGGATTGGTTGGAAATTCAGTCACTACTCCGGCAATCTTATTTCCGTAGCGCGAAAATATCTCTTTTAGTTCTTTAAGATCTGTGGGGTCAGTCAGAGTGATAATTTCATCCTCTTTTGCAGTCAAATTCATCGTTTCAAGAGTATCAAGATATAACCATCCTAGGCATATCCACAGATTTTTTCCTTTTCGCAGAGAATAATTATAAGCATTTTTAAAGAGAGAATAAAAAGCATTTGCTCCTGATGAGGCAAACAGAACTCCTTCTGGAAAAACTCCTTCTCCATGAACTTCAGCTATGATCTTTTTTGCAAATTTGAGTGGATTTTCATGGTTAGAAAGACTTTCTCTACTTAGTTTGCACCCGTTTTTGAATAAAATATCCTCAGCATGACGAGATGAAATGGTTCCTCCGGTATGCTGTATAAATGAATCCACTTGAAGAGCCTCATTACTTGCTTTGGGCAATTGCATCCATAGGTAATTTCCGCGTTCCCGCACGATTGCATTTTGAATGGAATATTTTTTCAGAGCTTCTTCACAATGAGAAGAATCTGTAAATAAAAAGCTTTTCATTTCGATCACATCTTCGCTTTTTTCTTCTACTTTAATGACTTCCCTTATAAAATGATGTTGGATAAATCTTGGGTAGCCCGTATTCAATGCTTGGATAGTATCTGCTCTTTTCTCTTCGTAGCCAATCAAGTCATTGACAGTCGGAAGGCTGACACAGACTGCATGATCACGGTTGGGCACAGCTTGCCCAAGAGCAAACTTCCCTAATCCAGATGTTCTCACGGAACAACTTCGTTTTCAATAATTTGTTCGAAGGTTTGCCTTTTACGAATGAGAGCAAGGGAGCCATCTGACTTCCTTAACACTTCAGCCGCTTCTGGAAAGGAATTGTAATTTTTGGCCGACATTGAAGAACAGTAAGCGCCCACACCCTCAATCACACATGCATCTCCGATTTCTCCTTTGGGCAATAAGCGGGGTGCCAAAAATTCAGGTTCATTAGGAGCTGGTGTGAGTAAATCTCCCGATTCACAACAATGTCCAACAACCACTTGTTCAACTTCATCTCTGAACTTTTTCTGCCCTTCTTCAGGAATTACGAAAATAGGATGCTGCGAACCATAAAGACTTGGTCTTAAGATTTCTGTCATACCGGCATTTAATTTTAAAAACCGATATCCTTCGGTGCCGGTTGTAGTCACATCCTGGACCGTGGTAACCAGGCTGCAGGCATGGGCTAAAAGAAAAGTGCCGGGTTCAATCTCAAGCTTTAATTTTCTTCCTGTCTCCTCGGCGAAATCTTCAAAAAGTTTTTTGACTGGCTGACCGATCTTTTGCAAATCTGTAGCTTGTTCGTTCGGCATTCTTGCCACTTTATACCCGCCCCCAAGATTAAGCGATTTTACCGTTGGGAAACTTCGAACTATATCAAGGCTCATTCCAGCAACTTTTTGCCAAACCTCTGGTTCCGAACCCGAACCAATATGCGTGTGAATTCGGTCAACTTTTAAATTGTAATCCTTGCAAAGAGTCTTTGCCTCTTCGAGATCATCTTTCCAGATACCAAAACTACTTGCTGGTCCACCCACATTTGTTCTATTTGTTCCTCCAGAACCCATTCCTGGATTAAAGCGCAAACCGACCGATTCTCCTCCTCCCCAAACTCCGAATTTATGAATCTGGTTTAAAGAACAAAGATTTACTTTTACTCCATCCTGTACCCAATAGCGAAAGTTCTCTGGAAACTCCTGAGTGCTCATAGAGATGGCTTCTGTACCATAACCCGAGCGAACTGCTCGTTCTACTTCAAATTCTGAGCTGGCGTCAATGCCAAGACCTTCGTTGTTAAAAATTCTTAGAATGGCTGCGGTTGGAGCCGATTTCATAGCATATCTTGGGAAAAGGCCAAATGCATTGGGGAAATCTTTAACCGCATGTGCATTATTTCTTAAGGTATTCTCGTCGTAAACAAAAGTGGGTGTACCAAAATCTATTCGGATTTGGTCTAGGTTTTCAGGAGTGAGAAATCGAGGTTGTTCCATTCTTAATTTATATTTAAGTGTTTCTTATAAAAGATTCGTAATCTGGAGGCAAGCATTCGAGCTTGTTGAAATATTATTTGGTTAATATGCGAAAGCTAAGCTCATATGTATTTGTTTTTAGAAAACGATTCGACAATTCTTTTTTAAAATGCATTTCCCACGCAGGTAGATAAACATCACCAGTGAACTCGGCATTTATTTCAGTTAGGTATAATCGATCTGCTAAGGGAAGGGCTTCTTGGTAAATACTCTTTCCACCGCAAATCCAAATTATCTTCCTAGTTTTCTTTGCAATTTTTAAAGATTCAATCAGAGAAGATGCTTTATCAGCATGAGGAAAGTGATAATTCGGATTTCGACTCAATCCTATTACATGTCTATGTTTTGCGTACTCTTCAAAATCCAAGTAACATCGACGACCCATTATTAAAACGCCCCCATGAGTGGTTTTTAAGAAGTATTCCCAATCTTCAGGAATGTTCCATGGCAGTTTGCCACTATTTCCGATCAGTTTGTTTTGGTCACAAGCCACAATTATATTTATCAAATTCGAACTTAGTTGAAGGTTGTTAAAATTATTTTTTGACGGGTTTTCATGGATTTATTCTTCTTATATGATATGCAATGGGTTTGTACATAAAATGCAAACCAACACCAATAATTTTGGAGAACGAATTTCTTTACCTGATTCTTGGCAAAGAAAAGCCCTCGGGTTTTTAAGGGAAGGGAATGATTTGGTTCTGCATGCTCCGACAGGTGCAGGAAAAACCTATGTTTTTGAACAATTAATTGAATCTGGTTGGAAAGGACGAGCAGTTTACACAGTACCCACACGTGCCCTTGCAAATGATAAATTCAGGGAATGGAAAAAAAGGGGCTGGGAAGTAGGTCTGGTAACGGGTGATTTGCGATATCATATTGATTCAAGAGTGGTGGTCGCGACATTAGAAACACAGCGTACAAGCATTCTTCGCGGGGAGGGGCCGGATTTATTTGTGGTTGATGAATATCAGCTTTTGGGAGATCAGCAACGTGGACCGAGCTACGAAATTACAATGGCTATGGCTTCGCCTAAAGTACAACTCTTATTAATGAGTGGAAGTGTTGCTAACCCTGGTGATGTAGTTGAATGGTTGAAGAGTCACGGTCGTTCAGTTGAATTAGTGACCGAGTTTGTTCGACCAGTGCCACTAGAGGAAATATTTGCGGAGGCACTTTTAAAAAGGCCTTTTCGAGGCAGGAAGGTAAGAGGGCATTGGCCTAAGCTTGTCTCCGGTGCATTGAGTGCGGGAATGGGACCAGTTCTTATTTTTGCTCCGCGTCGAAAAGCGGCAGAGGAATTAGCCAAACAATTGGCAACTGAATTATCTGATGTCGACCTGCTTGAATTAACTAAAGAACAAAAAAAAATAGCAGGTAAAGAATTAAGTGGATTGCTCAGAAAGAGAATAGCTTATCATCATAGCGGACTTGATTACCAATCACGTGCCGGTGTCGTTGAACCCTTGGCAAAAACAGGTCAATTACAAGTTGTTATTGCAACCACTGGTCTTGGTGCCGGAGTCAACTTTTCGATGCGTTCGGTATTGGTTACAGACCGAGAGTATCGTGTCGATGATGGGCTTTTTATGTTACGTCCCGATGAGCTTTTACAAATGTTTGGGAGGGCTGGAAGAAGGGGGTTAGATGATCGGGGATTTGTTATTGTTGCACCAAAACAGGCACGATTGAGTGACGGGAGACCACTTAAGTTGAAGCGCTCTAATACTTTAGATTGGCCTGCAATATTGCGTGTAATGAAATACGCGGTAGATCGAGGAGATGATCATTTGGAAGCCGCTAGGACTTTGGCTCATCGATTATTCTCTGTTGAAAGCGTGCGTTTGGGTCTTCGTGATTCGATTAATAATATTGCGATGCGAAAAAATCAGGTTTCGGCTCAAGCAAAAGAATCAAGTGAAGATCCTGAAAGAAATCAAGTTGTTGAAATGAGGAATTCTTCAGGGTTGTGGGAGCGTAGGGGAGGGCAGTGCCAGGCTCCACTTGCAGAAACATATGTTCTTTACAAGGGAGAATGGATCAAGGCACTGAGATTACCTGATACTTTGAATAAAGTAAAAGTTGGGAATCCTTGTCGTTTTGGTGAAAAGAAAAATCCAATTTATGGGAGAGAGTTACCTCTGGGAATTTATGAAAAAGAATCCGATGGTAAATTTGTAACTTTAACCAAATCTTTCCGAAGGCAACTGCGGCTGACAATTGCTCATCAATATCCCAATTTAAAAAAGAAGTTTTCCCGTAAAACATGGAAAAGAAACGGATTAGAAAAAGTTTTTCGAGATTTTTTCCCTGCTCTTACTATGGGCGGGGAGTTGGATGAATTTGTGGATAGAGGAGGTGTCTTAAGGGTTCGTCTCCGCTATGAAAATGCGACCGTGCTTGGCTGGAAGGATGCCCGTGGGAAAATTCTCCTTAATCCCCCTTTACGCAAAGCTACGCGGATCTTCGAATCTCCATTTAGGGAAAAGTCAGAGCCAGAAGATTTAGAAAATTTAAGCACGCTATATCCGGCTGAAGTGTGGGCAAAGCTTGGCTTAATTGATTCCGAGGGGGTTCCGACTCGTAGAGGTTTGATATTTAGTTTCTTTTCTCGAGGAGAAGGATTAGCGATCGCAGTTGCGTTAGAGGACTTAAGTTATCCGATAGATGAATTGATCCGTGACTTGGCAAATTTAAGGGCAGGTCATCGATTTGGTGCTTATGCCAAGTCGGAATCCAGACTCGCTCTGCTTTGCCGTCAAGCCTTTGGTTTTAGAAATTGTCCTGGGTATTTGAAAAATGGCTTGCCCATTGAATACGGGGATGGTGCATCAGAAGCGATTGAGAAATCGAAAGAGTTTTCATCTTCAAAAATTCAGTTTTCTGAAGATTTGAGTGTTGGCGATATAGAACGAGTTTACATTGAGTGGAGGAGTTTGCTTGTTCTTATTTCTAAATCACCCGAGCTAGATTTCAAACGTTGGGAATTGTTGCAGAATGCCGCACGGTTAATTATTGGAGTGGATTCAGCGAACGAAGAATTACCCGAATTGCCAGAGCTCCCTTTTCGTCAGCAGGATAGGTATCAAAGTGCAAACAAATCAGGATTTATCTAAATTTTTTCGATCTCTCCCATTTCAAGGCAGACAATTTTATTTTGCTTTCGAACCAATAACCTAGATCCAATTAAACTCGGAGAAGTACATTTCAACGCATTTATTTTTGCCTTTTGTATTGCCTTAAAATGATTGGGGTCAGAATCGATCATCATTAAGAAACTCCCATTGATTTCATAGGCAAGGATTTTACCATCAGCCAAAATAGGAGATGAAATATCATGCTTAGCCTTTATTTTTCGAATTACTTCGCCAGAATCTAATTTTACGCACAATCTCATGCCTGCTCCTATCAGATAAGCGTGCCCATTTGCAAGAATAGGACTTGAATCTGTTCGTCTGGTCAGTTTTGGAATTCTCCATAATTCTTGAATTACCCCAGCCTCATATTCATAAGCAATCAGACCGACTTCCTCTTGTTTCCCATGTACGAGTAAAAGATTTTCTTCCGAAACTGGAGTTGAACTTCCACCCCCGGGTCCTTCCCAAAAAGTTTTTCCATTTATTGGATCAACCACAACGACATTCTTGCTTGAATTACAAACTATGAATGTTTTGCCATGTGTTTGCCAAACTGAGGGGGATGCAGTTTTTCCTTGAACGCTATTATTTTCCCATATCAGAGTACCATCTAATTGGTCGTAAGCTCGTAAGTTTCCTGCCAAAACGAAGACCTTTTTGTCATGGGCTAAGATGGAACTTGCAATTTGACTTGTGGGTAGTTTTTGATCCCAAAGGAGAACTCCTTTTTTAGAATCTAGGCAATAAATTCTCTCGCTTCCAACTGCATAGACTTTTCCATTTGTAAAACATGGAGTGGATGAAGATTTTCTTCCAGTCGGAACTGATTTAAGGGAAGTTTTCCAAAGTACAGATCCGTCATTTAAGTTCAGGGAAATAACTACATCCTCAGCAACCTGTTTTGTAGGTGGAACTTCCAGAGAAATTTTCTTTTTTATACTATCGCTGAAATTTTGCTCTGAAAGCCAATTATCCAGAGCTTTCTGAGAGGGAAAAACCGTATTTTTAATGTTGTGCAGTTGATTAATCACATCAATAGGCATGGCAAGTTTGCCTTTTTTGAACCTTGATGCCAATAAATCACCCATACTTAAGGATTGTTTTAAATTTAGATTTTGTTTAATCCAAACATCAATCCAGTCATCCAATTTTGATCCTCTTAATCTCGGACTGAGTGAAAGCCGGGCATCTTCCAACTTATGGATTATTTCGGGAGGCAGGTTTATTTTCCTTACGCCCATTTTTCTGAGTACTAAGTCAGAGATTGTTCTGGTTTGAGTGGGTACATCTTTGTGCCAGACTAGGGATAAGAAAACTTGGTTTGAATTTGAAATTACGCTTCCAAAACCACCATAATCTTGACTAGGGATCTCACCGCTCTCCCATAGAAGTAATGGACCTTGAGGAGGCCATTTTTCAGCCAGTTTTATTTTACTTGATGATTCACCGTTTCTATATTCTCCTCTCCACTGGTTCCAGCTATTTCCAAAAGAGTAAAAATAGGGAATTAAACTAACTAGGATTAGACTTTTAAAGTGATTCACCTTGGTTTTTTAATTTATTTAACAATAAAAATCCTGAATTAAATACCGAGGGCTGTAAGAGCTTCTTTAGTTTCATTGAGCTTGGCCTCATTCTCTAGAAGCTGGTGCCTTGCCCCTTCTATAATTTCCGGAGGAGCGTTGGAAGTAAAGGACTCGTTGGCTAATTTAGCCTTCACTCCCTTGACTATTTTTTCTAAGTTATCCAAGTCTTTATTTAATCTTGATTTTTCAGCATTCAGGTCAACTCCAACACTCAAGTCGAGATAAACAGAACCAAATGAAGAAACTATAGCTGGCATCCCTGATGGAGGATTTTCAACACGATTCAGAGCTGTGGCTCCGACGGTGGTTAAGATTGATTCAGTATGTCTTTTGAGAATGTCTGCTTTTTCTTCACTCGCAAAATAGGAAAAGACGACTTCTCTATTGTTGGAGAGGTTTCGGTCTGCTTTTAAAGATCGCATAGAGGTAACTAATTCTCGTATGTTTTGCATTTCATTAAGTACATTGAGATCTAATTGAAGCCCACTATTGGAAAATTTTTCAAGAAGTTCCTCTCCTGTGCCGGGTGGCACTCCTTGAATTGAATTTCCATTTGCAAATCCAAGAAGAAACCACAGCTCTTCAGTGATAAAAGGAGTCACTGGATGAAGTAATAAAAGGATATGACGTAAGCAAACATCTTGAACGGCGAGACAGGTATTTTTGGAGGAGTTATCCAGTACCCTTTTTTTAGAAGCTTCAACGTACCAATCACAAAAATCATTCCAGAAGAATCGATAGACAGTCTGCAGAACAGCATTAAATTCATATTCGCCATAAAGTTTTTCAACTTGGTCTAAAGTTTCAACAAGACGAAGAAGAATAGCCTGATCGTCATCGTTTAAAACTTCTTGTTGAATGCGGAGTAAAATTAACTCAACCATCGAATTGTCTTCGATCGTAGCTGCCATTAATCGGAATCTTGAAACATTCCATAGCTTATTACAGAAATTTCTTCCTTGTTCAATGCGCTCTTCCGAAAAACTAATATCCTGACCCTTTGGGGCAATACTCATTATTCCATGGCGAAGTCCATCGGCTCCGTACTTGGCGATCAGATCAAGAGGATCAGGGGAATTGCCCAAAGACTTAGACATTTTCCTACCCTTTTCATCCCGAATTATACCGGTGAAATAAACATCTTTAAAAGGAATTCTATCTGGAATTTCGGAATCAGGGATGGACTTTTGGGGATCGTAGGCTCTCCCTTTAAATTCTAGTCCAGCCATGATCATTCGGGCGACCCAGAAAAAAATAATATCCGGTCCGGTCACGAGAGCAGAAGTGGGGTAAAAATAATCAAATCCATTTTCTTCCATCGTTTCATCATCAGGCCATCCCAACGTTGCCAAAGGCCAAAGCCAAGAAGATGCCCAAGTGTCTAGAACATCTTCATCCTGCTCCCACTTCTCAATATCTGAGGGTGCTTTTTCAGAAATATGCCAATTTGCAGGATCAGATCGAATTTTACCTTTCTTGTACCAAACGGGAATGCGGTGACCCCACCAAAGTTGTCTACTTATACACCAATCCTGAATATTATTTAGCCAATGAAGATAAGTCTTTTCCCATCTTTGTGGATAAAATTTAATATGCCCATTTTTTAAGGCTTTTTTGGCCTCTTCCACGCGAGGATATTTGAGGAACCATTGTTCAGATAAACGAGGTTCAATAGGAACTTCAGCACGCTCCGAAAAACCAACATTATTTTGATACTTTTCTTCGGCAATCAGATTACCATCCTCTCTGAGTTTATCGGCAATTAGTTTTCTGGCTGAAAATCTTTCTTTCCCAACAAAATCCACTCCTGCTAGTTCATTGAGAATTCCATCAGGACCCATAATTTCAAGCATGGGTAGGTTGTGCCTTTGAGCAATTTCAAAGTCAAGACGATCGTGAGCAGGGGTAATTTTTAAAATTCCAGTTCCAAAATCTTTGTCAACTCCCTCATCGGCTATGATTGGAATCGCTTGGTTATTAATGGGTCGCATCACATGTTTACCCTCTAGATTAATCCACCTTGGGTCTTTCGGGTGAATAGCTAATGCAACATCTCCGACAATAGTTTCAGGTCGAGTAGTTGATATCTCAACATATGCACCAGGAGTTTCAAGTATTTGGTAGCGTATTTTGTAGAGGATACTTTCTTGGGGCTTCATAATAACCTCTTCATCCGACAAGGCGGTTAAGCTAGCAGGGCACCAATTGACCATCCTTTGACCTCGGTATATATATCCTTTTTTGTAAAGTTTAACAAATGCAGAGGCTACTGCTTGGGAATATCCTTCATCGAGGGTATGCACATTTCTTTCCCAATCACATGAACATCCAAGTTTTTTAAGTTGTTCTAGTATAATACCTCCATGTTTATCTCGCCAGAGTTTTGCGTGGTCAATGAAGTTATCTCTGCCCAAATCCATTCTGGATTTCCCTTCTTCCCTCAAAGCCTGTTCCACTTTGGTCTGGGTGGCAATGCCTGCATGATCAGTACCGGGAAGCCAAAGGACAGACTTACCCAGTTGTCGAGCCCGCCTGACCAAAATATCTTGGATGGTATTATTTAAAACATGCCCCATGGTGAGCACTCCCGTTACATTCGGAGGTGGAATTACTATAGAGTAGGCGGGTTTCGAAGGATCGGGTGTTCCTGTGAAACACTTTTCCTTAATCCACTTCTTGTAAAGGCGGTCCTCAACTTCACTGGGCTGATATACTTTTTCCATGAGAGTCCGATTTTTTAAATAGATATTGTTTAATTTGAGGGTAATGCAAAAAAGATTAAACAAATAAACTATGTATGAAAAATTTAACGATTGCGAGCAAAACGATGTGTTTGTCTATTTTGAAATAACTTGATGTCTTTTTTCTTTACGAGTGGCGTTAAAAAAAGACCAGCAATAAAACCCCCGAGATGGGCAGCTACGGCAACTCCACTCGCAGCTTTCATAGATTCTGGAAAAGCCAATATTTGCTGTATGAGCCACCAACCCAAAACTAAGAATGCGGGAATGCGGATTGTTCCAAATAAAATCATAAACCAATAAAAAAACCGAATTCTGGCTCTTGGATAAAGTAAAAGATAACTTGCAATCACTCCTGAAATTGCACCTGATGCACCTACCATCGGCACGGTCGATTCAGGATTGGTCAATGCTTGTGCGAAAGCGGCAAGGAGACCACAGGATAAATAGAATAAAAAATACCAAATTTTACCCATCGCTTCTTCCACATTATCTCCATAAAGATATAGAAAGAGTAAGTTGCCAAGCAGATGAAAAATACTACCATGGCTAAACATGGAAGTAAAAACTGTGCTCCATTCCCAAGCAATAGTTTCAACAGATAAATTGGCAAGTTGGCCAAAAAACATGGAAGGTATAAACCCAAAGCTTGAAAAGAAAATCTCTTTTTCATCCGAATTCAGTGGGAATTGCAAGAAGAAGAATACCCATAGGTTTATCGCAATTATAAACCAATTCACCCAAGGAAAAGTTTGGGTTTGATTGTCATCTTTGTAGGGAAATAAAATCACATCCAATTATTAACTAATCAAAAAATTAAAGGCAATAGTCTTGAACCCGCTTGCCTGAATGTTCCTAAAACTCTAGTTTCTTAAAGGTATGGAATATGAATCCCATCGAAGACTCGCGCTTTTTAGGAGTGATTCAGGTATTACTCTTTCTTTTGGTCCTAGGACTTATTTCATAGAGTCTTCTGATCCATTCCACAATATTGCACTTAAAGCAATTGGGAAGAATGATTACATACCATTTTATATTGAAATTGCGAAAAGGGAGGGGATTGGCTCCGAATTTCGGGACCGTTTGATTGAGGAAATCGAGAACATTACCAGCAGAGAGATTTAACTTGTAACTTCGGCTCAAACATCAATCACATCATCATGCGAGTTTTTAAAAGATTTCTTTTCATCGGTCTGTTGTCTCGTATTCGGTCGTATGGTAAAGAAGTTTCCTCCAAAACTCTTTTTCAGATTCTCTGCCAGTGATTTCCTGAAATTTGGAACCATGAGTGCAAATCCAAAAAGATCAGTTATGATACCGGGCGTAAGTAATACAATGCCTCCAACCACAATCAAAGCCCCTTCAATCAGTTTGTCGGTCGGCGGACGACCGTTACGAAGCTCGTTTTGGATTTTTGTAAGTGTAGAAAGCCCCTGTTGTCGGGCTAAAGACGCCCCTAAAATTCCGGTAAATACAATTAGGCCAAGCGTGGGGAGAAAACCAATCCTCGCACCAAGCATAATTAAAAGATAAAGCTCGGCAATAGGAATTAAAATAAAAAGAAATAACATACGACTGAACATAGAAATGTTATTTTGCACATCTCTTGCCAATAGACAAGATAGTTAAATTGAAAAATTAATCCTAGACTTTGGTTTTTTGCCTGACTGATTTTTATGGTTCTTAAACTTTTGGTGGTGACGCAACCGTGAAATGTCTTTATGTTTTATAACACTTTTATCATGCACAAATTAGTACTACTTAGACATGGCGAGAGCCAATGGAACTTGGAAAACCGATTCACGGGTTGGCATGATGTCAACTTGACTGAGCAGGGTGAACGCGAGGGCAGAGAAGCTGGCCAACTGCTTAAAGCCGAGGGTTTTGAGTTTGATATGGCTTATTGCTCGGTGTTAACCCGTGCAATTAGGACCCTATGGTTGGCGCTTACTGAAATGGATCAGGTCTGGATTCCAGTACATAGGGAATGGCGTTTGAATGAACGGCACTATGGATCACTTCAGGGATTAAACAAAGCGGAAACTGCAAAGAAATATGGAGATGATCAGGTTTTGGTATGGCGTCGGAGTTACGATATTCCGCCTCCACCTATGACCCAAGACGACGAGGGCTATGCCGGGAAGGACCGAAGGTATGCTTATCTGAGTGAAGATGATCTGCCTCTTTCCGAATGCCTGAAGGATACGGTTGATCGTTTTCTTCCTCTCTGGGAAAAGACGATTGCTCCACAGATTAAGGCTGGTAAGCAGGTGTTGATTGCGGCTCATGGAAATTCTCTCCGTGCACTTATTAAATACTTGGATGATGTAACCGATGAGGATATTCTTGGCATGAATGTTCCTACTGGTATGCCATTGGTTTATGAACTCGATGAAAACCTCAAGCCTGTTTCCCGCCAATATCTTGGTGACCCGGAAAAAGTCGCCAAAGCAATGGAAGCAGTGGCTAACCAAGGCAAGGCCAAATAAGAATTTCTTGCCCACACGATTTGCTTCCGCGTAAAAACTGAACAGAATTTCATTCCATGGAAACTAAACCAAATTCCTCTAACAAACTAATCCGTAAATATGATCCGGATTTTCAGATTACTTCGGAATATAGAGATTCTCTTCCTGATGTACAAAATTCTGGTTGTGCGGAACTGAATGGTGCTCGGGTGCCCATATTACAGGTAGGGATTTCCGGCTTTCGCCTACCCCTAAGTTATGTGGGGCCAGATGGAGAGAACTTGAATATCGAAACCGCAGTGACTGGGACGGTCAGTCTGGATGCGGATAAAAAGGGGATTAATATGTCCCGAATCATCCGAATATTTTACGAATACAAAGATGAGATATTTTCGCCAGAGATTTTCGCCAGTATTTTGAGAGAGTACAAGAACAGACTCGATTCAAGAGAAGCACGATTAAAAGCACAGTTTTCTTACCCCATGCTCCAGGAGAGTTTAAGAAGTGGATTACAGGGCTTTCAGTTTTACGATTGTTGTTTTGAGGGTATCATTGACCGGGCTGACCGCATTCGTAAAATTATACATTTTGATTTTGTTTATTCCTCCGCCTGTCCCTGTGCATCTGAACTGTCAGAGCATGCACGTGAAAAGCGTAATTTGCTTGCGATTCCACACTCGCAGAGAAGCAAGGCAAGAATTAGTATCGAGGTGCACCCGGATAAGGAGATCTCTCTTCTTGAATTGAGAGATCTTTGTATTAACGGGTTAAGTACCGAAACTCAAGTAATGGTACGACGCGAAGACGAACAGGCATTTGCAGAGTTGAATGGGGCTAATGTTAAGTTTGTCGAAGACGCCGCTCGTTTGCTTTACGCTCAGTTGAATGAAGAGCCAAAAATTATTGATTTTCGGGTAGTTTGCTCTCATTTCGAATCACTCCATTCTCATGATGCAGTGGCAGTTCTTTGCCGTGGAGTAGACGGTGGATTTCGTGCAGAGTTTGAAGATTTTTCAAACTTAAACAGATAATCATTTTGCAATGTCGGCGTTCCGAGTTCGCGAAGCAGGAGTTACGCGGACTTTAAAATGACCACATTTTCTTTATGTCGGGATTCGTGCGACTTTCCCGCTTTGTTTAATGAGTTAGAAGAGTTACTCGAAAGAGCGGTTGTTCGAAATCCGTACTTTTCTCCAGAGTGGATTGAATGTTGGTGGAAAAGAGTGCAACCGAAAAGTAAACCTCTTGTGATCCTATCCCGAAGTGAATCAGGAAGGTTGGAGGGTTTTTGGCCATTCATTGAAAGACCGGGTGTTTTATGGTCGAAGGGTTTATGGCCTATGATCTACGATGAGGCGAACTACTTTATTCCGATTGCTACAGAATGGGGAGTCAATGCTTTAATTGAAGGATTAGAAGCCCAGTTAAAAGAGTTTCATTTTTTTTGGATTCCCCTCATGAATAATTTTTTTTGGGAGAAATATTTTGCGAAAGTAATCTTCAAAAAAGATTTTTTTCATCTCGCCCGAGTACCCCGAAAGACTTCAATAATTGAAAGTGGTGAAGGTTCATTTGATGATTTCTGGGAGATGAAACTGGGTACGAAAACTAGAAAATCATTGCGTTATGATCGAAAATCTTTGCATGAAAAAGGAAAGCTAGAAGTTGAACTGGCTACCGAAGAAAAAGATGTACAGTCTTTGTTGCCAGGATCTTGTTTAGTGGAAGTAAATTCTTGGAAGTCCGAGGAAGTTACCGGTTTATATTCAATACGCGGGAAACGGGCATTCTTTTTTGACTTACTTCCCAAATTGGCAAAAAAAGGCAGAGTAAGGTTGACTATGATTCGTGTGGATGAAGAGCCAATTGCATGGGAACTTGACTTATTGGATCAGAATTTCCTTGGGATTCATAATTTGTCCTTTGCTCAGGATTGGAAAAAGTATTCACCAGGAAAACAATTAATGGAAATTAATCTGCGGCGTGCTTGGGAGGAGAAAAGAAAGGTAGATTTTTTGCCGGGTAATTTAGACTACAAAGAAAAGATTGCCACTCATGTGGAACCAGTTCGAGAATTACATTTGTTTAAAAAATCGTTTCGCGGGTTTCTCGCTCGTCGTTTAATAATCTGGAATTTGAAAGTAAGAAAAAAAATACTCATGCGTGTGAAACCGACGAAGGCAAGTGAATCTTTGCGTAAAGCCTTAGAGGCAAAAGGTTGAGCTCTTTTCAATTGCCAATAATGCAATATATAAGGAAAATTTAATTGTGACTGATTTAACTCAACAATTACAAGATATGCGCGAAGAATACGATGGTGTTCCCCTGCGAAAGTCGGAATTAGCTAAATCTCCATTGACCCAATTCTCAATCTGGTTAAAAGATGCTCAAAATGCAGATATTTTTGATCCTAATGCATGCAGTTTATCGACTGTAGATGATTGTGGAGCCCCCGCAGCACGGGCAGTTTTACTTAAGGGATTAGAGTCAGGGAAATTTTCTTTTTATACCAATTACAACAGTAGAAAAGCCAAGCATCTCGAAGTCAACCCTCAGGCAACAATGCATTTTCCATGGTTCTCACTTGAAAGGCAAGTAGTTGTTTCAGGGTCCGTTGAAAAAGTTTCGATCAATCAATCTGAAGAGTATTTTAACTCCCGCCCATCAATGAGTAGATTGGGTGCGTGGGCTTCGCAGCAAAGTGAAGCATTGGATTCCCGCGAAACTTTGGAGAAGAAATTCTTGGAAGCCCGTGAGAAAATGGGTGATGATCCTCCAAGGCCGGAGCATTGGGGTGGATATGCCTTAAATCCTCATTCGATTGAGTTTTGGCAGGGTGGTCCTAATCGGTTGCACGATCGGTTTATCTATAAACTTGAGTCAGATCAGAATTGGATCCTTAACCGTTTTTATCCATGAGTAAAGATAAGGTGAGAGAAAAACCATTGGATGATTTACTTTCAATGCGGGGAAAGCCTTTTTCTAATTGGAAGGAGGAAAGAAAGTATCTTCGAGAAAAATGGGGAATGCAGGGAAGACAGATTTATAATAAAAAAGAAAATGAGGATCCGGAGCAAAGAAAGGCTCAAAAAAAGCAAGAATTAGATACATGAGTTGGGAAAAAATAAATGATTTCGAGGATATAATTTATCAAAAAAGGAAGGGGGTGGCTAAAGTTACGATTAACCGTCCGGAGAAGAGGAATGCATTTCGGCCCAAGACGGTCAGCGAGATGTACCAGGCTTTTCTTGATGCTCGTGAGGATTCTACAATTGGTGTCGTGTTACTAACTGGAGCCGGTCCGCACACCGATGGTAAGTATGCATTCTGCTCGGGCGGGGATCAAAGTGTTCGTGGAAATGCTGGATATATTGGCGAGGATGGGGTACCCAGGCTCAATGTTCTCGACTTGCAGAAATTGATCCGTTCCATGCCTAAGGTGGTCATTGCTCTAGTTGCGGGTTACGCGATCGGTGGAGGTCATGTGTTGCATGTGGTTTGCGATCTTACAATTGCGGCGGAAAATGCAATTTTTGGACAGACTGGGCCAAGGGTGGGTAGTTTTGACGGTGGATTCGGGTCTGGATACCTCGCTAGGATTGTGGGACATAAGAAAGCACGTGAGATTTGGTACCTTTGTCGACAGTACACTGCCAAAGAAGCATTGGAAATGGGGTTGGTTAATAAAGTTGTGCCAATTGATGAATTGGAAAAAGAGGGTTTGCAATGGGCGAGCGAAGTTATGGAAAAAAGTCCTTTGGCCATTCGCTGCTTAAAGTCAGCCTTTAATGCCGAGTGCGACGGGCAGGCGGGTATTCAGGAATTGGCGGGGAACGCCACTTTATTGTATTATTTATCCCAAGAGGGCTCGGAGGGAAAAAACTCTTTCCTTGAAAAAAGGGCGCCAAACTTTTCTAAGTATCCTTGGCTTCCTTAATTCTTCATACCCATGCAAATTTATCTTCATCAAAACAATCAACAGGAAGGGCCTTTTACATTGCCGAGGATTTCGGCCAGGCTGGTCTCTGGGGAATTGGATTCGTCAACGCTTGCATGGCATGATGGAATGGACACTTGGTATCCCTTGAATCATGAAAAATGGCAGGCTTTGGGAATTGTTGCTCCACCTCCAAAGACCAATCAACCTGTCCAAAAAAATGTTACTGAAGAACAGAAATCTAATCAAGAAAGTGAGTCAATGGCAGAAGAACAGAGTATTGAAGTCTCCGTTGATGAATCAGTTGAAGAATTGCCTATTGAAACTGTTGAAGCTGAACCTGAATCGGAGAGTGCGGTTGAACCAAGCGGTTCTGCTTTCGCTTCCTATTCTGAAGAGGATTTTAAGCCACCCTCATTTGAAGAGATGGAGAAAGACATGGTTGAACTGCGAAAGAAAAGGGCTGGTTTCCCTGAAGCGATTGGCCGACGTGCCTATGAGATTGAATTTCGTGAAGATGAAATTGCGGATGCATGGGTGTCTTTGGAGAAGTCTATAGATTCTGACAAGGTGGAGACCCATTCAAAAGCTTTTGCAACTTTGGGGCAGGCAATATTATCCGCAGGATTAAATGACCCTGGCTTAGACGAACTGCGTGAGGAGGAACGGGATGTTGCCGACAGGATGTTGAATCTTCAAATGCAACTTCGAAGAATGGGAGGAGTGAAACAAGTGAAGGGTCCGGCACCTTGGAAAAAGTGGGTGGTTTTGGGAGTTACTCTCTTAGTACTTGGTGGAATAATCATTGGTTTAGTCCTTATGGGTTGAGTGAAATTTATCCCCTGATTCCGGTCGGAACTAGATAGCAAGATTATTTAATCACTTTCATGCTGCCCCGCATAATAATATGATGCCCGGGGAAAGTACAGACATATGGATAATCACCCGGTTTGGAAGGTGCATTAAATTCAATAACCTCTTCAGCATTATGATCCACGAGTTTGCTTGCCCAGATAATTTCCTTGCCTGGCGGAACGAAGCCCAAGTCAAAACCGTTTGCTCCTAGCTTTAAGGCTTCCATTGCAACAGCGTCAGCTTTGCCGGGGTTGACCAAGACAATGTTGTGGGGCATGAAGTCGGGGTTGGCAAAGATCAGTTTAATCTTTTTTCCTGCTTTTACAGTCAGATTGGGAGTGTCATATTTCATTTTTTCCACAACTGTGGCAATCCGAATGGTGGTCATTTGTTCGGTATCAGACAGGATACCGGATTTCTGAACAACTTCAACTTCCTCTTCCTCCACAACCTGTGATCCTTTTGCGGGATCCGCATTGTACCAGTGGTGCTGTACCGTAAGTGCAGCCATGCGGGCATGAGGGTGGGGGGATTTAAGCATATCGTTAAGAAGTTTTCCGTTCCTACGGTTATGCTGTTGATGAACCCAAAGGGCTTCCAGAAGGTGATGGGCATCCTCTTTTTTCTTCGGATTAAATTGCTTCATCCATTCCTGGGTGGCTTTAATTACCTCGTTGGTGTCGCGTTCGCTCAATTCGACACGGGTACGATGACGAACTCCGTCCACTGAATGCTTGAGATTGTCGAGGAGTTTTCCAATGGGCTCGCCATCAATTTTAACCGGTTTTTGGGTCGGTTTTTTGGAGTAGCTGACTCGGAAAATACGACCGTGTTTATCATCCCGATTGGGATCTCGGACATTGTGTTGCATATGTCCGATAATCACATTCTGCCAGTCGGAAACATAAAGGGCGCCATCCTCTCCGAATAGAGCATCGGTCGGACGGAAGTTCTTATCTCCAGAAAGCATAAAGCCATCGGATTCTTCATCTTGCTTTGATCCGTCCGCAAGTAATTTTGTAACCTTGAGCTTCTCTCCATTGGGTGTTCCCCAAACTTGTCCGAGCTTGGTTTTTTCCGTTACTTTCTTGGCATCTTTTCCTCTCCCAATGGTTTTGGTCAGTTCGTAACCTCCGTCCCGATGGAGCTTGTACTGTTTAATTCCAAGAAAACCAATCGAATTACAAATCAGGAAATCCCCCTGCATATCATCAGGGAAGTTATCAGAGGAAAGAATCTCACACGCTGGTACGGGGCGAACTTCTTTATTAAGCAAGGTGTGCATCTTCCAACTTTTTCCATCGGGGCGTACCTGATAAGATCTGCCTCCGGTGCCATCCGTTGCGTATTGGTATCCCCAACCGTCAATGGCAATACCATGAGGGTTTGGGCTGTTACTGCCATGTAAAGCGATAGTATAACGGCGTGGATCGAAACGATACATCGCGGAACTGCCAGTATTAAGCGAGGGCCCCCATGGATGTTCATGGTTATGTTGCAGGAAGATTCCACTCTGCCAATAAATTCCGCCATCGGGACCAAAAATCAGATTGTTGGCCGCATGGTGAGTGTCGGAGGTTCCCAGTCCCTGTAGGATAACATAGCGTTCATCTGCTTTATCATCTCCGTCATTATCCCGTAAGAAGAGAAGATCGGGGCCGGAGGTAACGAGCACACCACCATTCCAAAATTCAAAACCTAATGGATTGTGCACTTTTGCAAATTCAATCACACGGTCGGCTTGGCCGTCCTTGTTTTCGTCGGGAAGAATGATCAGGGCATCATTCATTTCCTTCATAGGTTCCCACATTGGATAGGTTGGCCAGACCGCAGCCCAGAGGCGTCCCTTTGTGTCAACTTGCATCTGTACCGGATTGATTAATTTGGGGAAACGGCTTTCATCTGCGAATAGATTTACCTGAAAACCCTCACGGACATCGAATCTTTTCATGCTGTCTTTTGAACTGAGATAGTTTGGGTTTCCTTCTTTACCCGCATTTGAACTACGGCTTTTTCCCCCAATGTTCGAAATTACCGGGATGGGCTTTGGTACATTACGGTCGTTTATTTTATGTTTTTTCCCCTGAGCAACCGCCCAGATTAATTTGTCGCGATTGGCGGTCATGACATCAAGCATGACAAGCTCGTGCTGAAGCACTTCTGCGTTGGACTGATCATCTACGAAACGAAGATTTGAGCGTCCTCCCCATATATCATTTCCGTCGGTTGCCCGATACCGGTTATGCCAAGTCCAATTCTTTTTGTGTACGGCTTCTTTAAGTTTTTGAAGGGTGGGCGAGGCTGTAATATTTTTTCGTAGTAGAGCCTGAGCAATAATTTCGGCGAGTAAGCGATTTCCTTCCGCATTGAGATGTGCCCCGTTGATAGTCAGCGGATTTTTACTCTGTTCAAATAGTTTGAGTGTGGGATTGAAGAGATCAACATATTGAACTCCAATTTCTTTAGCCGCGTTTTCGGTCGCTTTAGCATAAGCGGCAAGATTGCGGTTATGAGCTCTTCCATTGGGTAGGTTACGATCATTCAAATTCTGAAATGCAATCGGACTGAAGAGCACAATTCTGGGGAAGCTTTTGCCGTTCGGTTTGTAACTTCGAATTTTACCCACGAAATCAATGAGTAAATTTTTGTGGTTTTCTGCATTCTGGACTCCGTCAAACGATTCATTGTATCCAAACATTGCAAATACCACATCGGCTTTCACATGCTGGAGGTATTGATCCATGGGTATGAAGCCTCTACTTCTGGGGTATTTGTTTGGTCGGTCACCTGACAAAGACATATTTCTAAAAGATATCTCCTGTCCCTTTAAAGCACTTTGTAAGACTGTTTCAGTCCATGCATCATGCTGCATCCGGTCGGCCAGTCCGTTTCCGAGGATTGCCACGGTGTCCCCTTTCTTAAAGGAGAAAGGGAGTTCATCTTTATATTCTGCTGGCACTTCAACCGGAGGCTTGGAATTATCTATAAGTTTGGGTTCCGGTTTTCCGTTGAAAAGCATATAATCAATGATGGCCTTATTTTTGAGAGTGAACTTTATCCGTTGAGCCCCTTTTGTTTTTCCACTTTTATAGATTTCTTTGCGGTTGGAATCGAATAACTGAAGGGTGAATCCATCCAGTCGTTTTTCCAGACTTTTACGGTTCCAAACTTCCACCCTATCGATCAAATATTCTTTACCCAGATCCACTTCCCACCAAGGATTGGTAGATCCGGATCCATCTGTATGGGTCTGACCGGCTCCTCCATAGTCGGGGTTTTTATTTCCGTCAATTCCGCGTTCTGGAATCCCCCCGGACCCCACGCTGGACTGCTTGACTTTACCCTGCCGGGCGACATTTCTATTACCACTGAAAATTTCCACCTCGTTCAAAGTTAGGATTTTATTGTCTCCGGGAATTTCGATTCTAAGAAAACGTATACCTGTGGAAGCTTCTTTTTTCGAGGAGTTTTGCTGGGCTTTTATTTCTGCAGGGATGGGGCTGTCCAATTTAACATACATGGCAGGTTTGACTCTTTTAACCTCACCGCCGTTTTTGAATGTGGTTGGGTTGTAAGCACCGACGAAATCGATTTTTGAATCCGGTTTGATTTGTTTCTCCAAACCTAGTATCCAATAGACCCCGTTGACAATCATTCGGCGATATCCAAGATTTAAAAGATCTTCGGATGCTCCGTAGAGTGAGGTGAAAACCCGGCCTTTTTTTCCGTTTTTACCCTGATAGTGACGGGTCCATTCACTGGCCATTGGAGGTTTGGTTTCATCGGGGACTCCATCGGCTTTCATGGACATGAGTGGTTGAGCCATGGTAAGAATGTTCCAGTCCCTTTGAGCTTCCGCATTGTAGCCCCCAGCCTGTACATGTACATCCTTCACTCCGCGAAGGATCGGATTTTCCTTTTGCTTGGGAATAATCGAAATCCGGGTGCTTTGTTTGTGGTTTCTTCCATAATGTCCGACCCAGCTTTGTCCTAAAACTTGACGACCAAATCCGGCTTCGTATTCCTTTCCGGTGTAGCGAAAATGGTATTTATAATAAGGATCCTTATCGTCTTTGTAATTGAATCCGTGAGTGGATGTACGAAGACCCAACACAGGACCCGCACGGTCCAGGTATTCGTCAATGTGCTTCATCTGCTCGGGAGGAAGGGCAAGAAAACGGGTGAAGATTACGGCACCGTCCGCTTTTTTGAGTGCTTCGAGTCCGGGGATATTGGAAGCTCCCGCCTTGATTTCACCGTTTTCATCGAGACCAAAAAGAACGGTGCAGTCAAAGCCATGATGGAAAGATAGAATACGTGCCAGTGCGGGGATCGTTTCTTCTGCTCTGTATTCATGATCACTGGCAATGAGTACAAGGTGTTTATTTTTTTTCTTCTTCCCAGTAGCGGAATATTTGAGTGGGTTCCCTACGAGGGCATTTGAAAATCCTAAGAGGATCACTATGGATGTGAACAGAACGAAGACTTTACTCATTTTAGCAAACTATATATGGCAGTATAAGGACAATTGTTTACAACTATACCATAACATTCTTCCTTCAAAATCTTTTAATTATTAAATACGAAAGTTTTTTTAATAGGAAGTTATTAGATTTTTAATAATGATAGTAAAAAGAAATATTATTCACACATTTTTTAATTCCGATTGAAGAAAAAAAAGTGGACCCAACTGAATGAGTCCACTTTTAATAATCCAACAATTCTTAGTTTAATTTAATCCAAACATTATTAGCGTAGTTGAAAACGACTGCACTTTTTCCGATAGATTCTTTTGGAAAATACATCCAACCCTGTCCCAAGTCTCCCATTGTGTAAGTAACATTTGGTAAGTCATTTTTGAACCACATCCATCCAGTCTTCTGATTGTAGACCCATAAGGAACAACCATCTTGGCAAGCTTTTGCATAGCACCATCCGATTTCAGGCTGATACAACCAACCGTTACCCGCATCGAAGAATGAACCTAAGCCTGGCAACGAATACCAATTTGGAGCGGATTCAATTTTTTCCACATTTGACAAATCAGAAACTGCTAACTTGTTTGGTGTGTTATTATTTATATTTTCATTATTAGAATTTTTAGTATTCTCACTTTCATTATTTAGTTCTGTATCTACACTAGATACTGGATCCAAAGAATTGTCTTTTTGACTGTCTGATTCATTATTTATTGGGTTATGTACATAGGTGTTATTATTATCTAAATCTGTATTTACACCAGATACTGGATCCAAAGAAGATTGAATTTTCCAGATTACAGTTCCGTTTTCCATGACGGGGCAGAATGAGAAACTGGTTTCTTTTTTCATTTCTGGTAATTTCATTTTCCACTCGTCCAGAGTCATGATATTTAAACCGTCTAAATTATCTTTGATAGTTCCCTCAAAATTAGATGATGTTTTTTTCTGGTCCATTCTAAGGATATGGTCAGCAGAGATTTTAAGCTTTTCGTTAACTTGATAAACCATATCTACGAAAGCTTGTTCGTTGTCTCCAGCTTTGCTCAAATCGACTGCGATTCCAATCGAGTTTGCATGCTCTTCGATGGGGAGATTAAGAATAGTTTGACTGGAGAGTTCACCGTCAGTGACTTCAAGTTTGATATTTTCAATTCCAGTAAATCCTGGATCTGGAAGATAAAGGAACTCTGTTCCGTCAATGTAGCAAGTTCCCTGCTTAGGCTTATTTTTAACCCGAATGGTCAAGTTGTCGTTTTCAGGGTCAGTTACCTCAAGCTTCATTCTGTAAGGAGTTTCTCTATATCCAACAGAAAGGGACTTCAAGTTATTCACAAAACTTGGAGCATCGTTTTTTCCTGCAATGTTCAGAGTGAT
Organism: uncultured Verrucomicrobiota bacterium; assembly: GCA_902580225.1. Taxonomy (GTDB): domain Bacteria; phylum Verrucomicrobiota; class Verrucomicrobiia; order Opitutales; family Seribacteraceae; genus Seribacter. The sequence goes on along the minus strand of CACHJU010000012.1, from coordinate 15,355 downwards.
TTTAGCAGCCTTGCTTGTCAATTTGCCATCCTTTGCAGTAACAAGGAAGAAATCGGAACCATGATAATTAGCTTTTGGAGTGTACTTGTAAGAAGGTCCGGACCCTGTGATTGAACCATTTTCAGGTTGCCTGATCACACTGAATGTGAGGGAGTCACCATCTGGATCGGAAGCGATTAATTTAATGGGTAACTTGCCATCCTCTTCGAGTGCGAATGTTGCTTCCATAACTTGGGGAGCTTCATTTTTTGGCGTTATGTCAAGAGTAACTACTCCAAGATTCCCATCAGATTCACTGTCTGAGGCACGAAAAGAAAAGGAATCTTTACCATTGTAATTTTCAAATGGTACATACTTGCACTTGCCATTTTTATCTACCGTAAGAGTTCCATGTTTGGGCGAATTGATGACACGGTAAGTGATTGAATCATTTTCTACATCGGTTGCGTTTAATTCAAATGAGACACTTCTGCCTTCCTCTGTTTGAACTAAGGAATTTGAGGCAAGGGGAGCATCGTTGACAGCTTCAATTTGAAGATTAATTAAAGCTTCTGCTTTCAAATTTCCATCGGTTACAGAAAAGCGGAGTGAATCATTTCCATTATAATTAGCATTGGGGAAGAAGAGCCATTTATTTCCCTGATTATGAACAGATCCATTCTTTGGTTCCTGAACTAAATTAACTTGAACCCTGTCTCCATCTGGATCCCCATATTTTGGGGCGATAACGATGAGCTCGTCCTCTTTAGTGTTAATAGTCTCAGACTGGATCCAGGGAGCATCGTTTACTCCATCAATGATAAATGTGACTTTAGCAGTGTTTCCTTCTTTCTTTCCATCTGTAGTTTTGAATGATAATTCATCTTTACCAAAGTAATTTGGATTTGGAAGATAGGTGAATGTTTTTCCACTACCTGTTACTTTTCCGTTTTTGGGAGAATTCGTAATGATGTAACGGATGGAATCTCCGTCCGGATCAACTGCCTTGAGGGTGAAACTTTTTTGAGTGTCTTCCTTGAGTTGGATTGTGGATGAGCTGGCAACAGGTGCTTGGTTTTCTCTTACAATTAACTTCACTTTTACAGCCTGGTATGGATTTTTCGGATCATTGGTGGTGAATTGAACTTCTGCTGTGTAGTTACCTTCGTCCAAACTGGTAGCATCAAAGGAAAGCTTTTGTTGATTTGTATCTCCTCCCTTTACGGCACCTGCAAGAGGGTTTCCAGTAATCCATTTGGGTGCTCCACCTTGGGCAGCCCACTCAAGTGCATTGGCTATCATTATCCATCCGTCAGTTGTTGTATCCCAAAGTCCGCGTGTAGGAAAAAAATTTAGATCCACCACTGCTCCTGGAGAATCACGAAATGAAACAAGAGGAGTGCCATCTTGCCAAAGTGCTGCTACCGTAGACCCTTTTAGTGGAGTGTTATGCAAGATTCTCAAAGAACCATTAAACTTCTTAACCTCTTTCATTAAGGGGTGATTAGGCATTTTAATTTGACCTAAAACACTCTTATTTCTTGAGAATTGTTTTTGTATGGAAAATAAAGGGTAGTTTTTATTTCTCCAACTGCCTCCTAGTGACCAGTTTTTTGAATTTAAGTAGTAAATATTTTCTCCATTCATTGTTACCACGCCACCTCCGTTTTCTGCATAAGTAGCAATGGCGTTACCTAAATCATTGCGATTTCTATAAGCATAATTGCTGTATACAATAATTGAGTCAAAAGCTTTAAGTTCATTTTCTTTGGGCACCAAGCTACGAACATTGATAGTTGTTGCAGCTGCAATGTTACCCCTCTTGGCAATTTCTTTACCAAATTTAATTAAGTCATTACTGAAATCTGCACCTAAGATCGCTACCTCTAAACCATTCTTTGTATTGGTACCAACAAATCGATATGCATTTTGCTTTGATTCATTTTGATCAGAATTGGAATTAGACCCTATTAGTGGACCCCATGGATTTGTATATTCAGGAGCTCTTCCATTAGCATTCAGCCCTGCAATAAGGCTGTTCATGTCTTGAGTTCTAGAGCGCTTTTTGTCAATTTCTACGATCTTGGTTTCCCATATAGCCGTTGCCTGACCGGAATTTGATATTGTAATTTCTTTTTCACCCTTTTGATTAGGCTCGAGTTTGTACTCTATACTTACTGGATTGATTGCCAGGGAAGGAGGAGTCACAGCCTTTACATCTAAGGAGACGTTTACATTTCTTTGTTCGGGATCATTAGAGACAATGGTGAGATTAGATTTTATGTTTCCGCTTTGCTTAGGAGCAGCAAAAAGGACGATTCCCTTTTCGGTTTTGGGTGCAACGTCAAGGTTTTCAAGAGCACTACCAAATGTGGAGTTTCCGAAACTAAGAGATGAAATCTTGAGGGTGTCGGTACCCATGTTGCGGATAATTAATTTTACCTCTTTTCTTTGGTTTACCCATACCTCACCAAAGTCAAAGGATTTTTTACTAAGTTCCATTTTGGGCTCTCCAATGATCTTCACATGTACGGGCAATTCAAGGTTTTTTGCCTTTGGATCATTGGTTGTGAATGAAGCGATTACTTCTTTTTCCCCTGCGTTTAGTTCAGTCGCGTCAACTGTAACATTTAAGTTAGCTGTTCTTCCGGCAGGTACGGTTCCTTTATTCGGAGAAACTGTGATCCAGGTGGAGTTCACACCCCCGAGTGACTTGGCAACATTGAGTCGGCCAGCAGCCATCATTTTTCCTTCGAATGCTTTAACCGGATCAACGGAAGACATGATTGCCTTTTTAACTTCTGCATATCCTGCATTCGGATTGACCGCAAAAATAAGGGCGGCTGCACCGGCCACATGCGGAGTTGCCATGGAAGTTCCGCTCCAACTTCCAGTTTTATTATTGGGTAAAAGACTTAAGATTCGAACGCCTGGAGCTGCAAGATCCACGCTGTTTTTTCCATAGCATGAGAAACTGGCAAGGCGGTCCGAGCTATCAGAAGCCGCAACTGAAATGATGTTTTCACAATCATAACTCGATGGATAGTGAGGTGAACGGTCATTGTCACGTCTTGAATTTCCAGCGGAAGCACAGAATAACTGACCTGCTTTTGCTGCTTTTTCAATCGCTGCTTTAAGAGCAAGACTTTTTCCTCCGCCTCCCCAGCTGTTATTGCTTACTTTAAATCCCATTGCAGCGGAATAGGCGACTGCATCGATTGCATCCGATATGCTTCCGCTTCCTCTATCTGACAAGAATTTAATTCCAGCCATTTTAGAGTGCCAGGCAACCCCGGCGATTAATTTTCCATTGTTGGTTGCTGCGGCAATGGATCCGGCGACATGAGTTCCATGACCATGTCCGTCCATTGGATCATTATCATTATTTATAAAATCCCAACCGTAGATGTCATCAATGTAACCATTTCCATCATCATCTTTCCCATTATTCGCGATTTCGCCCGGATTTTTCCAAAGATTACCCTGTAAGTCGGGATGTCTGTAGTCTATTCCTGTATCAATAATTGCGACGGATACTGTGTGTGAACCCTTGGTCATCTTCCAAGCCTCTGCAGCTTTGATCTTGGGAAGTGCCCATTGTTGGGAAAGAAGGGGATCATTCGCGTTGGCTGTTCGATTGACAATGTAATCAGGTTCGACATAGGCGACTGCGGGATCTCTTGAGAGCTTTTCGGCAACGCTTTTTAAACTTTCACTGCCATTGGTTCTTACGAGGGAAATATTCATCCCATCTAAAGCCAACTTTCCACTGCCTGGTGTGCGGGCTTTTCCAAGTGTTCTTTCAAGAGTAACACTGGTACTCAATCCGGCAAGATTTGCAAAAGTGGTGTGTCCATCTTTAAAACCTACAATCAATCGATCGGCATGATGGTTCGCGAGGAATGGATCCACAGCTTTTTCGGTTGATTCAGCAGGGTTTATTCTGGAGGCAAAAGATTTTGTTCTAATTCCATTGTATTCATAAGTTCCTGTTGCCTTACCTTTTACATTACCCATTTGTACAACTTTGGATGTTTTTTGTCCTGCTTGAACAGTGACCATTAATTTGTCTGGATTAAGAGTGAGGGCTGGGCTCGCCAATCCTTTACCAATTAAGGTAAGAAGGGTGGGGGAGTTGTCCGCATTTGATAAGAGCTTGGCATTAACCCGAAGAGAGCCAGCATTCTGGGGAGTAAATTCAACTTGTAAATCGGTTGATTTACCCGCTTCTATTTTCTGGGAAAATAGCCTTCCGGTAAATACATTCATGCCTGATTCAAGCTTAGATAAATCGATTTTTGTATTTCCCTGATTTCTGACTTTAACGAATCTAGAAACTTTTTCTCCGACCAAAACACTGCCAAAGTTTAAGGTAGCAGGCTCAAGAATGATCTTCTTGGTTGGGGTAACCACCAAAGTGACAGGTACCTCATCTACTGGGTTTAATGGATCATTGCCACTAATTGTCAGGGTTGCCATGTATTTTCCGGCAGGCATTTCAGAAGACATTACAGTGAAAGGAACCACACTTGTTTTGCCTGCCACAACGACTCCATTGTGAACAGATGAAGTTAACCATCTTGGAGAGGTGGAAACTCGGATGGTTGAATCCGAAGTAACCTGTTTGTTGTTATACGCAACCAAAAGCCCGACATCTGCTGATTTGTTCTGAATCCCGGTGGTTGCCCCGTCAACACGGCCATTCATTTTTTCATAATGGAAGTAAATAGTTCCATTTTTATTCAGGGATGCCTGAAATGTAAACTCACCCAGTCCGGCAAAATCTTTTACCTTGTTCCACTGAATGAGAAGTTCATCCTGGCTTGTTTTGTAGTAAATATCTCCTCCTCTGTTTGGAGCCAGATCCATGGTAAAGGGAGCAACTAAATTACCGGGCATCATGGAAGAGGGAAGGGGGAAGTGCCCATGCTCGTTGGAACCTTTTTCAAAAGTCACATATCCATTTGAACTGATGTAGGCTGAGTTGAATTTTTCACCATACAATTCGATACTGAAAGGCATGGTAACCCGTGCATATCCGTCATCAGTTTTGGATAATGTATCGAGGCGTCTACCTGTCTTGGATATATCAATCCATTGGTGTTTTGGACCAGTTGCATCCAAGTTGTCCTGCCATGAATATCCATACCGATCAGGACCCCCACCCATTTTGGAAACGGGAATTCCTTTTCTTTCATCAACCTGTCCCTTGCTCAAAGGAGAAAAATGAGAAAGATCAAAAATTCTTTGTTCGGTGAGAGATTTTCCGCCTTTTTGGGTGGCACCTTTTATATTCCAGCTGAGTGGGCTTCCTCCTTTGTTGGAAATATAAAGGGAAAGATTTTTTTCCTTGTTCATCGCCAGAGTGGTTGAGAAAGAATTTGGCGATACCACCATGGAAGGGGCAACCAATCCGGTTCCGCTCACTGAATAATTTCTAACTTTTAATCCACCCTCATCAGATAGAATGGTTGCGGAGGCTTCAATCTTGCCGGATTTTGTGGGGGTGAAGATAAATTCCTTCTCTATTTTCTCACCGCTTTTTAAGGTAACGGGAAGTTTTAAATCGTGAGTGAACACAGCGTTGTCAAAAGCAAATTGTTTGATACTAATTGATTTGGTGTCGGCATTGCTGATGGTTACTTTTCTTTTATTTGCCTGCCCCACGAATGTATGGTCAAAATTAAGTGTTGATGGACGGAAGACTAGACCACCGTCATAACGTAGTTTTTCAACCGTCACTTTGATCACTTTGGAAGGGTTTTGAGGATCATTTGAGAGCAGATGTATGTAAGCTGTGCTTTCATTCTGATCCAACTTTTGATCGTTGGCCTGTACTTTTATGGTGAATTTCTTACCAGGTGTTAGAATTCCTCGATTATTATCCAGGGTTAGCCAATCAACTGACTGACCGTATCCTTCATTTTTAAAAACCATTGTATGCCAACCACCAGCAACAATATTTTTAATACCCTTATCAAAAATTTTAACAGGTGTTTTTTGACTTTGGTCATTTCTTCCATTGCCAAGCTGACCATAGGAATTACGACCCATTCCCCAGACACTATCATCCTCTTTGTGAACTAAAGTATGGTGGTAACCAGCAACAATATTTTTAATACCCTTATCAAAAATTTTAACAGGTGTTTTTTGAATTCGGTCACTTCTTCCATTACCAAGTTGGCCGAAGTAATTGTAACCCATACCCCAGACACTACCATCCTCTTTGTGAACTAAAGTATGGTTACTACCAGCAACAATATTTTTAATGCCCTTATCAAAAATTTTAACAGGTGTTTTTTGAATTACGTCAGTTCTTCCATTACCTAGCTGACCGTAGTAATTGTTACCCATACCCCATAAAGAAGTATTTGTTTTTGGGGAACCTGCATTATCGGATAGGTAAATTTCGTACTTCAAATCACCATTTCCGGTATTTGCAAGGAAGAGATTTTCAGTCTTAATTTGTTTGTCCGTAAGTCCGAAATGCATGCTTTCGGGAGTGACAACCAAATTCGGTGCACTGAATACCTCTGCATTTAAAGGAACGCTTAAACGAGGCTGATTTTTTGCATCGCTTAAAATGGTCAAAGAAGAAGTGATCTTACCATTCTGATTACCAGTAAATAAAACATTTCCCTTTAATTCCTCGCCTTTCTTAATAGTTTTTGGAGTTTCCAAAGAAAGAACAAAATTCTGGGATCCGACCGTTGCACTTGTTATTTTTAAAGGATCTGTTCCTGTATTTGAAATTGTGAACGCGAGGCTTTTGGATTCACCTTTTGAAATTCTTCCAAAATCAATTTTGGATGGATTAACACTGATTAATCTTTCCTTGGGGGGTTCAACGGAAAGAGCTTTGTGAATATTCAAAGTTCCACCGGCAACACATTTGTCCTTAAGCAGTGACTCAGCATCTGTTGAATTAATTAAGGCACTTTTTACCTGGGCAACGCTCCAGGTTGGGTTTGCGGAAAGCAGGAGTGCGTATGCACCGGATACATGGGGAGCAGCCATGGATGTACCCTGAAAACTTGCATATTTATTGTTGGGTACAGAACTTAAAATTTTTACCCCGGGAGCAAAAAGGTCGACACTTGTTTTTCCATAGCAGGAAAAATAAGCTTTTAGTCCACGATGATCTGAAGCTCCAACGGAGATGACATTTTCAGACTTATAGGAAGCGGGATAGCTTGGACGGGAATCATTATTTCCATTATGATTCCCCGCAGCAGCCACAAAACCGATCCCTTTTTGGTTTGCTTCATCAATGGCCCGTTTCAAGGTGCTTGAATAGCCTCCGCCTCCCCATGAGTTGGATGTTAAATTGACTCCAATCTTGGTTGCATAGGTGACTGATTTAATAGCGTCTGAAATATAACCTCCGTCTTTACCAAGAAATTTGATGCCCACCATGGAAACATTCCAACAAACCCCAGCGACTCCTTTGCCGTTATTTCCAACTCCTCCAATTGTGCCGGCACAATGTGTACCGTGTGAGTCATCGTCATCCGGGTTGTTGTCATTGTTGTAAAAGTCCCAACCATGGACATCGTCGATATAACCATTGTTATCGTCATCCTTTCCGTTACCGGCAATTTCATTTTGATTCGTCCACATGTTTGCTTTTAGATCCTCATGGTCACGGTCAATTCCAGTATCTATAACACCTACCAGGATATCTTTGCTACCAGTGGTGATATCCCAGGCTTCTGGAGCATCAATATCTTTATCTTCGGTTCCACCAGTTTGGCCCTTATTGTTCATTCCCCAAAGATCATGAAGTCGTGTGTCATCAGAAAGTTTGACGGTGGTTACAAAATAGTCCGGTTCCACATCTTCAATTACATCAATCATACTTTGGACCGCTTCTTTTTTCGTGAAGTGTAAATCAATGGTGGGTTCTTCTTTAATTTTTACTAAATACGCATCGTCTCCAACGGATGAACCTAATTCGCATCCGACTTCACTAAGTCTTTCCTGCAGAAGTTCCTTTGGAAGAAAAGGCAAAAACCGGACAATGAAGTGACCGGCAACTTGAGCCTCTACTGACTCGATTTTTTCTTCTTCCGGGTCGCTGAAGTCACCCGTTTCTTCGAGAATGAGAAGGGGATATTTGAAAGTTGTCCTCATAAGAGATAACCTTGTCTGCCTCTCTGATGCTTTCTCCTGAGTAATGATTTTAGATTCTTCAACGGCTAAAGTATTATCTTCAATAACTTCTTTTATCCTGCTAGTTAGTGATTTTTCCTGTTGTGCCTGAAGAGGCTCAACTTTTTTTTGTTCTGCAACCATTGCATCAACTTTTTTATTAACCTTGTTTATTGAAGGAACAGGCTCTTCAACTTGCTCACTAGATAAAGGAGTACTCGATTTTGGTTCCGTTTGCTCGGGAACCTGTGAAATGGTTTCACCTTTTTCTTCAATTGGGTTAAAAAAAGAAAAACCGATTAGGATTAATGTTACTAAGATTGATGCGATATTTTTTTTCATAGGATTGTATTTATTAAAGAATGTAAATACACTAAATACATAATTATTGAGATATGCAAGTATATTTTAATTATTTTTTAAAAATTCCTTTTATCCACGGGCACAAAGATTGTCTGATGGTGATAATCTTAACTACTGCTTGTCAGAAACTAGCTAGTAATCGCCCTTAACAATGACAATAAATTGGCTTTGGATTAAATTTTTTTCTACAAAAGTAAAAAATGTGAAAAAAGGATTAATTGAATTATAAAAAAGATTTATAATTTTTACTGGAGAAGTAAAAATTTTTAGCACTCGATCTTACTTATCTTCTATGGTTGCTAAAGTTAACCCGTTTTCCACGGCATGCATTATTTAATTTAGCGTCTTGGTAAGCAATTTCACCAGAAACAATTGTGGTTTCAATTGAATTTGTAAAAGTCATATGGGGAAAGGGGGACCATTGGCACTTACTGTAAAGCTCACTTTCCTGAACCGAAGTATTTTGTGATGGATTAACGATTACAATATCAGCCCAATATCCTTCTCTTAAAAATCCTCTTTCTTCAACCTGGAACAAGCGGGCTGGTGCATGGCAGGCCCGCTCAACTATTGTTTCAATGGAAAAGCATTCCTGCTCGCACATTTCCAGCATGAGTAAAAGGCTATGTTGAATAAGAGGGAGTCCGGAAGGAGCACTGAAATAATTTCCCTGTTTTTCATCCCATGTGTGAGGTGCATGATCGGTGGCCAAAATGGAAATCCTCCCATCTCTGACTGCTCTACGAATTGCGTCCCGATCACTTGCCTTTTTGATTGCTGGGTTACATTTGATTAAAGAGCCCAAAGTTGAATAGCTCAGTTCTTCGAACCATAAGTGATGGACACAGGCCTCGGCTGTGATACGATCGAACTCCGGTTCAAAAAGGTTTAACTCCTCGGCGGTGGAGATGTGAAGTACATGTAATTTTGCATTTTCGTGCTTGGCCAATTCCACCGCCATAGAAGAAGACTTGAGGCAGGCTTCTCTTGAACGGATATTCCCGTGTTCGGAAAAGGGAACATTTACTCCGAATTTTTGCCGTGCTTGTTCTTCATTAGCCAATATTGTAGGGGTATCCTCACAATGTGTGGCAATAATGGTAGGGGCATTACGAAAGATACCCTCGAGTACTTTTTCTTCATCAACGAGCATGTTTCCGGTGGATGACCCCATGAACACTTTGATACCGGCAATTTTTGTGGGGTCAGCATCCTTTATATTTTCAAGGTTTTCATTACTGGCTCCCAAGAAAAAAGCGTAATTGGCGAGTGAGTCCCGGTTCGCGATGGCACATTTCTCCTCAATTTTTTCCATATTGAGGGTGGGGGGGACAACATTGGGCATTTCAAAAAAAGTGGTCACGCCTCCTGCCACTGCGGCCATGGACTCTGTTTGAATGCATGCTTTGTGAGTGAGGCCGGGTTCACGGAAATGAACCTGGTCGTCAATAAGGCCCGGGAGTATGAGTTTTCCAGTCGCATCCATCACTTGACAGGAGTGAGGGACGGCTAGACTCGGTCCAATTGATTCAATTCTTCCTTTGCGAATCAGAAGATCATTCTCTGATCTTTTACCTTCGTTAATGAGAGTGCTCCCGGTAATCAGTAAGTCAGTCATTTTTTTAAAGGGAGCAAGGGAGGGGGGGAATAGGTTATGTCACTTCCACTGACCGGTACCCACAATATTGTATTTGTAAGTACACAACTCCTCGAGTCCCATGGGTCCTCGGGCATGTAAGCGATCGGTGGAAATTCCAATCTCTGCTCCTAAACCGAATTCAAAACCGTCGGTGTATCGGGTACTCGCATTCCAATATACAGAGGAGGCATCCACTTCCTTGAGGAATTGATCGGCTTTTGTTTTGTTTTGGGTCAGAATTGATTCACTGTGTCCGCTCCCGAAACGATTTACGAATGCGATTGCCTCATCAATTGAGTTGACCACCTTCACCGCTATTTTGAGGTCAAGGAATTCCTCGGCATAATCTTCTTCCTTTGCGGGCACAGTCGTGAAATCTCCAAGAATGGCGGCTGCTTCTTTATCCACTCTCAGTTCGCAACCACGAGCAATTAACTCTTTCGCACAGAGCGGAAGAAATTCTCCGGCAATTTTAGAACTGATTATTAAATTCTCAATTGCGTTGCAGACACCCGGACGGCCGCATTTTGAGGAAACTGCAATATCCACTGCGTTGGCAAGATCAGCTTCTTCCTCAACAAATAAATTGCATACTCCCTTGTAGTGTTTAATTACCGGTATCTGGCTATTTTGAGAAACGAAGCGAATTAAACCCTCACCGCCGCGCGGAATGATGCAGTGGATGTACTCATCTAGAGTGAGCAGATGATTCAAAGCTTGGCGATCCACGGTGGGGACCAGTTGAACAGCGTCTTCAGGAAGGTTTGAAATTTGAAGGGCATCTTGCACAATCTGAGCAAGTGCCTGGTTGGAATGAAATGCTTCCTTTCCTCCTCTGAGGATAGAAGCGTTTCCTGACTTTAGGCACAATCCAGCACAGTCCACAGTAACATTGGGGCGGGATTCAAAGATGATACCGATTACGCCTATTGGAGTTCTGACCTTTTTAATTCTCAATCCATTGGGTCGATTTCTTTGCTCGAGAATATCTCCAACCGGATCGGGCAGTTCGATTAACTCACGCAAGCCTTTGGCCATTCCGTCAATTCGTTTATGGGTTAACCGTAAGCGGTCAATCATGGCCTCACTTAATCCATTTTCGAGAGCAGCATCCAAGTCCTTCTGGTTCTCTTCGGCCAGAAGTTTTCGATTGGATTCCAATACCTCGGCAATCTTTTGGAGGGCATCATTTTTATCTGCGGTGGAGGCTTTGGCGAGGGAGAGGGAGGCAGTCCGTGCCCGTTTCGCTAAGCTTTCAATTAATTTGGGAAGTTTTTCCGACATATTCTATTGAATACACAAAGTTTTCCTTTGGGTGAAGAGTTTTCGTAGTTTTCTCAATAAAAAAGCGAACCCAATCAATTGATCCGCTTTTTAAATTTGAATTCAAAAAATAAGGACTATTTCTTTTTTTTACTTTCCCCTTTTTTCTTTTTTCCTTTTCCCTGCATTAACTTGGACCGGGCTGCCATTGCTGCCTTTCTTTCTTCAGGTCCTAGTTTTCCATCACCGTCTTTATCAAACTTTGCCATCATCTCTTTACGAATTTCGGCTCTTTCTTCATCACTTAGCTTTCCATCTCCATCTTTATCAAATTTATCGAGAATATGAGCAGGGACTTGCCGGTTGGCCATATTTTTACGGATTTCTGCTTTTTCGTTCTCACTGAGCTTTCCGTCTCCGTCTATATCAAATTTTTTCATCATCTCTTCACGGGATGGTCGACCTGGTTTTCCTCCTTTTCCTACCTTTTCGGGCTTCGCCACTAATGCAGTCGCGAGACAAAATAGGGAAAGAAATGTAAGTAATTTTTTCATATTTTTATTTGTTTATAGGTTGATAATGAATGTATGAATGCAAGAATTTTATACAGTTCCAAAAAAAGGGATTAATTTCCAAGATTGAGATAGTCGCTTGCGTTTTGATAACAAATACGCCGAGCTAAATTTCCGGTCATTTCCATTTCGTTGGGAATAAAGCCCTCCTTCATCCAGCAACCCAGGAGGTTACAGAGAATTCGGCGGAAATATTCGTGGCGTGGAAAAGAAAGGAAGGAACGGGAGTCGGTTAGCATTCCAATGAAGCGTGAAAGTAAGCCTGTATTGGCCAGAGTTTTAATCTGTTCTTCCATTCCGTCCCGTTGATCGAGATGCCACCATCCTGAACCAAATTGCATTTTTCCAGGAATATCCCTTTGGAAGTTACCCAGCATCGTGGAAATTACAAAATTATCGGATGGGTTATTATTATAAACAATGGTCTTGGGTAGGGCATCTTCCTGGTCCAGGCGATCGAGAAAAGCAGACATTCTTTCTGCCTGATTCCAATCGCCGATTGAATCAGTTCCCGCATCCGGACCAAAGGTGTTGAGCAATTTTGTCGAGTTATTCCTCATTGGACCAAGGTGTACTTGCATCGTCCATCCATTTGCAGAATACCATCTACCTAAATATAGCATAATAAAAGAGCCGAACCTTTCGCGTTCAGAAGGAGTTGCATTCTGACCGTGAATGGTTTGTTCAAAAATTTGCCTTGCCTCGACTTCACTTGGGAAGTCTGCAAAGAAATAGGGAAAGCTATGATCAGCCAGGCACGAACCAAGTTCGTGGAATTTTTGCAACCGATCCGCTAGAGCTTGAAGGAAACCATCAAAACTGGAAATTGTCTTTCCCGAATTTTGTTCAAGGTCTTCAATCCATTCGATAAAATTTTCGGCCCGATCAATACCCCAGGCGGCATCCGGACGAAAAGTTGGATATACCTTACAAGCTGGATTACTTTGGGCAATTTTTTCATGATGAATAAGAGGGTGGGCGGGATCATCAGTAGTACAGAGAGCATTGACCTTAAACCGGTCAAGCATACCACAGGCAGAAAAATTTGGTTCCGCGAGCTTCTCGTTCGCCTGTTCCCAAATTTCTTCGGCGGTTTCGGGAGAGAGAAGGAGATCAATATTAAAGCATCTTTTTAATTCGAGATGGGTCCAGTGATAAAGTGGATTTCCTAGGGTATGAGGAATAGTCTCTGCCCAAGCCAGATATTTTTCTTTGGGGTCTCCATTACCAGTTACTAATTCCTCATGAATTCCATTCGCTCGTAAAGCCCGCCATTTATAATGATCTCCTTCGAGCCAAATTTCAGCCAGATTATTAAATCTTCGATCCTCGGCAATTTCTTTGGGTGATAAATGATTGTGGAAATCCAGAATCGGTTCGTCCTTGGCATATTCGTGAAAAAGCTCAACGGCAGAATCGCTGGTAAGGAGAAAGTTGTCGTTAATAAAACTCATGAAATGGTTAATTTATTTTGATTCTGACTTTCTTAATCTTGCCGTTAAAGGCAAATGCATCCTTGTAATCTCCCACCGTTCCACCCTCATCACGACCAACTTGAAGGCCGTCAAGGGGCATCTCTTTGACTAGACTACTCACTTTTCCACTGCCTAGTTTACGCTTGCCTGTAGACAACTCCACTATCCCTTTCGAATTCAATCTAGCTAAAACTTTTCCGTCCTTCTCTGCTAATTTTTCTTTTGCTTTTACCGTCTCAATTTTTCCTCCGAGACTGAGGCTGAAATGGGCAATGTTATCTTTTACAAATAAAACCCATCCGTGCGTATCTCCACCCTGTGCAACTAAAACCCCTTCTCCCTGCTTTTCAATATGAACCTCAACTTCGAAAGGCTTTTTTGCTATCATTGGGGACAATTCCTTGGTTAGGTTGCTGCCCATATTTAGTGTAAACGCCTTTTTTTTACTTCCCTGATTCTTTTTGTTTCTATTCCAGGGCCAAGGCTTGGCATTTGCTTCGATTGCCCATGCTTCCCATTTACTTGCCATCTCTTTGGCCCGGTCGGGATGCTTTTCGCTTAAGTCATTTAATTCTGAACGGTCTGCGTCAAGATCGTATAATTCCCAATTCCCGTTAGCTCCCTTGGCCACCAGTTTCCACTTTCCTATTCGTATCGCTCTATTTCCTTCATGCTCCCAAAAGATCGGATTTGGTCGCTTGAATGTCTTTCCGGAAAAGGCTGGCTTTAAAGAAACGCCCTGCATCGGAACGATTTTTTCCCCATTCTTTTCTTCCGGAAAATCAGCCTTGGCCAAGTCCACGCAGGTGGCCATCAGATCGATCAGATGTGCTGGTTGTTGCTCGAATTTTCCGCGAAGTTTTTGAGCTATCCCCTTGGGCCAGTGAGCTACAAGTGGTGTACTTATTCCACCCTCATGTACCCAGTGTTTATATTGGCGGAATGGGGTGTTGCTGACATTTGCCCAGGCCTTTCCGTATCCGTGATAGGTGTCCGCACCCCCAGTCATTACTTCCGTCCCCTGCTTCATTACAACCCCGTCTCGGGTTCGCTTAGGAATCATATCCATTTGCAAATCGGTTGCCTTCATCGGTTTTAAAATTTCGGGATCACTGTCCTTGTATTGAATCCCTTCGCGTCTACCCATCCCCTCGGCGCAACCACCATTATCTGCGATGAATATTATTAATGTGTCCTCGAATATTTTTCTTTTTTCCAAAGCACTGATAATACGGCCAAGTCCTTGGTCTAGCCGGTCGACCATGGCTGCGTATACTTCCATATTTCGAATGTCCCATGCTTTATTCTTTGCGTCTTTCCATGGCTCTGCATCCCGAGGGGACAGTTCCCACTTCGGATCAATCAGTCCCAATTCAATTTGTTTTTTATATCGTGCTTCTCGAATTTTTTCCCATCCTTCATCATAGCGTCCCTTATACTTTTTAATATCCTCCGGGAGTGCATGCATTGGCCAATGCGGAGCGGTGTGGGCAACATAAAGAAAAAACGGATTTTCACTGCTATGCTCATTGATAAACCGAGTAGCGTGATCATTGATGGCATCGGTATAATAAAAGACTTCCGGTTTATATTCTTTGTCCGCATAGGGAGAAATTAATGTGTTATCACGGGTCAGGGAATTGGGATCAAAGAAACTACCAGCTCCATGAATGGTACCATAGAAACGATCAAAGCCACGCTGCCTGGGCCAGTTGTGCTGCGATGCACCCGGTTGAATTTTGGGAGTCACATGCCACTTACCTGAAAGATAAGTCGAATATTTTGCCGGTCTTAATACTTCGGCGATCGTTTGAACATTACTCCCCAAATCTCCTTTGTATCCAGGAAGTCCGGTGTCGTTCATCATATGTCCGATTCCCGCCTGATGAGGATAGGTTCCCGTGAGGAGGCTG
>CACHJU010000011.1 GCA_902580225.1 uncultured Verrucomicrobiota bacterium | reverse complement strand
AAACGGTACTCTCTTTTTCAGTGCATCTGATGGTACCAACGGATATGAACTCTGGAAATCGGAAGGTACATCCGCTGGTACGACCCTGGTTAAAGATATTCGTTCGGGCAGTTCAGGTTCCAGTCCTTATTACTTAACTAATGTGAACGGTACCCTCTTTTTCAGTGCATTTGAAGATAAAAGTGGAACAGAACTATGGAAAATCCTACCCAATTAATTTTTTGACAACTATTCGACATAATCGTTTTATAAATATTTAGCCATGAAGTTACATAAGATATTGTTCTTTTTCTACCTCCTTCCCTTTTTCTCCTGGATCCATGCCCAGCCCAATGGGGTTCAATATTCAATTGATGCAGATTCCTTTGCTCCTCTGGCAGGAAAAGCAACTTCACAAAGCTATTCAAATTTCTCCGCAGTTGAACCATTTGGTGGAATATCCGTAAAAAACCTGCCTGATTTTAAAAATATGAGTGGTTTTATCGGGCAGATCAAAATTGCTCCCCTTGATCAGGACGGGGATGGACTTAGTGATGGAATTGAACTCTCCATCGGCACTAACATAACCAAAGCAGATACGGACGGAGACGGCTTGACTGATTTGGAAGAATCCACAATTGGAACCGATCCCCTGAAAACTGACACCGATGGGGATGGAATTTCGGATGGTCAGGAAGTAAATGCAAATACAGATCCCAAAAAAGCAGAAACTCCCCAAGTTATTGTAAAGGCCAGATTGCCCGGAATCCTTACCCTACCACCATTGATCAATGAGAAGGATGCCACCGCCCGGGCTCAGATCATGGACGAAGGGGGAGATTCCATTACCAGACTCGGATTTTGGATATCCCAGAATATCCTGGTTCGTGATTCTGATCCATCAACCAGAATGATTGAAGGAGAAAGGGACGGGGAAAATTATTCCGCCAAAATTAATGAACTTAGCCCTGGAACTACTTATTATGTCCGTGCATTTGCTCAGAATTCTGCGGGCATGAATTATGGATCAGTCCGGCGGATCAAAATAGAAGAAAATTACATCGCTCCCTTTGATGGTAGTCCAATGGGTGGAAACTGGTACCGTTCGGAATGGTTTGGTTCTTTCGTGCATGGAAATGCAAGCTGGATTTTCCATCAGGAACTAGGCTGGCTCTACCATGGTCCCCTAGACGGCAACGGAATATGGGTGTGGAGTGAGAATTTTAAATGGACTTGGTCAAGAAAGGATCTTTGGCCGCATTTATGGATAAACAATAATGCCCAATGGGTATATTATTTTGGAGTGAAGGGTGGAATCCCTACTTTTTGGGACTACAATACTCAGACCTATGCTCAGTGGTAGGTTCTTAATCAGCAAAGCGAAAGAGGGCTTTTATAAAGTCCTTCCTCAACCAGTTTATTAATAGATTGCTGAACCCGTGGCTTGTCTTCTTTAAAGGTAACTCCCATCCACCGGCATTTTGCTTCTCGAATTTGCACCTCTGCAATTCCCTGCTTAATCCACTGATCTACGGCATAGGGCAAATAAAATTCCTCTTTAGCCGGATCAGAAAGAGAGTCCATAAATTGAACGAAGCTCTCTCCTAAAAATTTAATGACGCCGGTAGGAAATGCCCATACATTCA
This sequence comes from uncultured Verrucomicrobiota bacterium, assembly GCA_902580225.1. Taxonomy (GTDB): domain Bacteria; phylum Verrucomicrobiota; class Verrucomicrobiia; order Opitutales; family Seribacteraceae; genus Seribacter. Next base: position 56,892 of record CACHJU010000011.1, on the reverse strand, counting down.
TAGAGACTATTTCTTTACCCGATAATTCTCCTTCCTCTCCCTCACTGTTTATTCCAATAATAGGACTTCCCTGAATCCCGGTCCATTCCTCAACATTTTTAAGAATCCCATCCTCTGTTTTACAAATCCCCCGGGAAACCGCTCCATGCTCAGAAATAGTTTCGGAAAGAAGAAAGCCAACCATTGCACATGGTATTTGTTTTTTGGGCAAATGGATGGAAAAGTCAGAAAATTGTTGAAACAGAGCTTCAAAGGTTTCAGCACCATAAAAATCATCTGCATTGATGACTGCAAAAGGAGAATTCCCTAATTCTTTCCTTGCTGACCAGACCGCATGCCCGGTACCCCATGGCTTTTCCCGATTTTCTGGACATTTATATCCATCAGGCAGATCATTTTTTTCCTGGAATGCATAACACACCTCAATTGTATTTGAATATTTCGAACCTATTTTTTCCTGAAAGATCTCAGCAATTTCTTCACGGATTAAAAAAACAACCCTAGTAAATCCTGCCTTTTGAGCATCATGGATAGAGTAGTCCATAATGGTCTCCCCGTTTGGTCCGACTGGATCAAGTTGTTTAAGTCCACCGTAGCGGGATCCCATACCAGCGGCAAGAACCAGTAGGGATGGCGATTTAGAAGTCATTTCGTATCGCAAAAGATAAATAATCCAGTATGTCGGTCACATTGACCGCTTCCTGCCCATGTTGTCGGGCAAGCACTTCAGCAGCCCGCCCATGCCAAAGAACACCCAGAAGGGTCGACGAAAAAAGATCATGTTCACCCTTGGCAAGGAGGGCTCCAATGATTCCGGTAAGCAAATCCCCACTACCCCCTCGGGCGAGCAATGAGCTTCCCGAGAATGAAAATACCCGCTTATCGGGTGAAACCACTTCAGAATGAGCTCCTTTCAGCACAATAATCGAGCCGGTTTTGGAAGAGTAATCCTCAACCGGTTCAGAACCACTGAGGCGATCAAATTCTCCTGCATGGGGAGTAAGAACCAGTCGTTCAGGAGAAGAAATTTTTTCAATTATTTCAGCCCGGAGTGCATCTGCATCCAAAATTGCGGGGCCATTCCATAAATTTAAAGTTTCCCTGATCAAAGAGTGAGTCTCCGCTTCCAAGCCTATTCCAGGTCCAATCGCAAGTGCAGTTGCCCTGCCGAGAAACTGGCGAATTTTACCAAGACCTTCCAGGGCAAGACCACCTGTTGGAGTTTCCGGGAGAGGAATCCACATCGCCTCCGGCCGTCGGGCAACAAAGGATGGATGCAAAGATTCAGGAATACCGACTGTTAGTAAGCCAACCCCCGCCTTAAGGGCAGCCCGTGCAGCCATCATGGCCGCACCTCCAAGATCCCGGGAACCGGCAAGTAAAAAAAGATGTCCATTGGTTCGCTTATCAGAATGAACCGGTCTTAATTTTCGTAAATTTCGAAGAGCAGAGGGGCGGACCACCCCAATCTTTGTTTGAATTGAAACCTCATCCTGCTCCTTATAAAAAAAGCCCAAGTCTAAATATCTAAGTCGTCCGATCCATTGGAGATTATCCTCATTAATGATCGGTGACTTTGCAATTCCAGTGGCATATGTAAAATCAGCCCGTAAGGCTTCTTCGCTTACCGGTTCCTCCCCCACTCCGGTGGGAATATCCACTGCGACCCGTACTCCAATTCTCTCAGATCGATTCAGTAAAGAAACCAAATTAGCTAACGGTTTACGGAGCGGAAGTTTGGCCTGCATTCCGAGTAAACCATCAATGGATGCAGAGAATTCTTCCTCAGATAAACGAATAAAAGTTGATTCTATCTCACTCTCATCGATAAAGCCTTTCACATCCTTAATTACTTCTACCCGCTTACCCACTAAATTTATCATTTCATCATAGGCCCGTTTACATAAAGGACGTACCTCATTCCATGAGCAATAAGGCCAAACCACCGCACGGGCTGTGGGGATCGTTTTCAGAAAACGTTTTGCGGCAATTAACGCATCCCCTCCATTGTGTCCCTTCCCTACCAATACGAGAATACGGGGACGAGGAGGGATTGTCCGTAATTCTTTCATGTCTCGCAACAGACTATCACCAACCGCCTCACCTGCTCGATTCATTGCCTCCCATTCGCGTTCGAGATCGCCCCCAAAATAATTTGATTCAAAGTAAAGAGCTTCCTCACAAGAAAGGATGGGGTCGATGGGTAAGTTATTCATGAATTAATAATTATGACTACCGCAGAAGCGGTGGTCGATAAATGAGTTAGACTGACAAGAATATGTGTGCCTCCCAAATTTTCTAAAATATTCTTTGCGGCGTCACTCAATTGAACAAATGGCTCTCCTTTATCTCCGTGAATAATTTCGGAATCCAACCAGCCGAATTCTTTGCCCATACCCGTACGGAAAGCTTTGGCAATCGCTTCCTTGGATGCAAATCGAACCGCATAAAAGGGTGCTGGATCAGATTTATCCTGACAGTATTCCTGTTCTCCGGGAGTGAATATTTTGTTCAGGAAATGACCACTATGGTTTTCAATCGAATCTCTAATTCTTGAAACTTCAATCGTATCAATCCCCACACCGATTACATTTGTGCCTGACGGAATCTCGGGAACTGATATCATTCGTTTAATAAAGAACGCATTTTTTGTACCGACTCTTCCAGCCCAGTTCTAACAGAACGGGAAATAATGCTATGCCCAATATTGAACTCATAGATTGATTCAAGAGTTTTAGCACCCTGAACATTATCGTAATTAATACCATGCCCAGCATTAACTCTCAAGCCAAGCTCTAGACCAATTTTCATGCTATCTTTTAAAGTATTTAATTCATCCTCTCTTTTTTCAAGGTCATACCAAGCCCGAGCAAAACGTCCGGTATGTAATTCAACCCAGGGAGCCCCAATTTCAGCACAAGCCTCCAGTTGATCTGGATCCGGATCAATAAACATACTAACAGGCATACCATTCTGTAATAATTCGCGTACCACTTCATTCGCCCGTTCAATATTACCCCGAACATCTAAGCCGCCCTCGGTAGTTACTTCCTTACGGTTTTCCGGTACCAGACAAACACTTTCCGGACGAATTTCGTGAGCAAGCTGGACCATTTCCAAAGACATAGAGGTTTCCAGATTCAAACGGGTTTTCATTTTTTCCTGATATCTCTGAACATCCTCGAGTTGGACATGTCTACGATCCTCACGAATATGCATAGTTATTCCATCCGCACCGGCATCCTCAGCTAACCAGGCCATCTCTGCAGGGTCGGGTTCAATAAAATTTCCAAAAGTTTCTTCCTCATCCCGATAGCGGGCTTGCCGAAGGGTGGCGACATGGTCAATGTTAACTCCTAATAAAATCATATCTTTAGAAATATCTTTTTTTTAAAAGAAACTCAACTGACTTTGCTGATCTTTATCCTCACTTTGATCGAGTTCGGGTTTGTTAAGAATATTGCGAAGAAAACGAGGGCGGTGATGAATGCATGTCCCCTCCGAATCAAGTGCCTTTAAATGTTTTGGAGAACCATATCCTTTATTGGATGAGAAATCATATTGTGGAAATTTAACAGATAATTTTTTCATCTGCCGGTCACGGGTAACTTTAGCGATTAGAGAGCCCATTGCAATTGCCAAAGAAAGTGTATCCCCTTTAATGATTCCCTCGTGTTCAAAAGGTAATTTTTTCATAGGTCGACCGTCCACACTTACAATCCATAAATCAGTAGACTTCTTTTTCGAATCAAATAATCCACCTTCTCTTTTCATTTGAGGTTTCCAGAGTCGATTACTTTTAATAGAAATTTTATCCATTGCCCTTTTCATAGCCAGACATGTGGCACCCACAATATTCTCTGATTCAATTTCTTGAACGGTTGCCTCGCCAGAGGTCCAAAATAACTGTTTTCTTTCACCCAGTTCAATAATTGAATCATAAAGTTTCTCCCTTTGATCCTCCTTCAACTGTTTTGAATCATTAACATGAAGGCAGGCTTTCCGATTGGCTGGAACAGTAAAAAATGAAGTTGGAAGTAGAACTGCACCCGCAACTACCGGACCGGCCAAACATCCTCTACCAGCTTCATCAACTCCCAGAATGCCGGCAAGGTTCTTAGATCTCTTTCGGTCATAGGTCCAAAGTGGATTCAGCATTTTAGGAAGAAAAGGGAACTAGCTTTTATGCCAATTTTTATTCCATTTTGGTTTAACCGGAGCCTTTTTACCCATTGCTTCGTAGGCCGTTTTAAAATGGAGTTTACAAAACTCGCCCATCCGTTCCTCGCCCCATTTTTCGTAGATCGATTTTGCCTTCTCCTTCGCCAGTGCTCCTGAACCCTTGGGTAACTTTTCACCGGCTACTTTTTCCAGTTTTTTCATCTGCTGTAACCAGGTTGCCCTGGCCACAATGGATGCTGCAGCCACCATCGGGTCCTCCTCTGCCTTCGTACGCATCTTCAATTCGAAATCTTTTTCACCCACATACTCCTGAACCAGTGGTTGCTTGGTAAATTGATCAAGCAAGCCCCATTCAGGTTTTTTTTCCTGTAATGCATCATTTAATGAACGACCATGCAACCAAGCCAGAAATTTATTTAAATTACTGTCAAACTTTAGATACAATTCATTATATTTTGGCATACTTGTATAGGCCACTTTAATTACAACTCCTTTTGTAGCTTTGATCTGTTTAGCCATTTTGAGAATAGCAACATCCGTAATTGTTTTACTGTCTCGAATACCGGAATTCATCCAGGATCGAACCATATCCCCGTCTCCAATTACACAGGCAGTTACAACCGGACCAAATAAATCACCTTTTCCACTTTCATCCAAGCCAGCGTGAGGTTCAAACCAGTCGGGATTATTAACTTCTTCATACCCAAGCAAAAATTCACCCGTAACCTCGGATTCTAAAATATTTGCTACAAAGTCCTCGGTGTTTCTACCCTGTACGACTAGTTTCCCACTTTCGTAAACAACCACTTTGACCAACTCACCATCATATGCATATCTGGCATACTGAACAGTACGGGTTGACCAACCCCTGCGTTGTAATGCATCACCCAGTTTATCCATCTGTTCGCTGGTAAGTTTTAAAGTGTAAGAACTCTTTTTCTTTCGATCGTTATCGTCAAAATTTGAAGCTGTGCTTGCCATGTCTAGATTATCAATGAAAAAGAGAAAGAGAAAAAGCAACTGCCAACCATGAATAATTTACTCACAAAGCACAAACTCGATCAGAAGAGTAGAATTGTTAAATTTCAGAATAATCTTCTGGGTTGGTATGATAAAAATAAAAGAGCTCTGCCATGGCGTACAGAACCAAGCCTTTATAAAACAGTAGTCTCAGAATTTATGCTTCAACAAACTAGGGTTTCCACGGTTCTACCCTATTTTAGGAATTGGATTGAAACTTTTCCTGACTTTAAAATTCTGGCCAAATCCAAAGAGGAAAAGGTCCTTAAAAACTGGGAAGGTCTTGGTTATTATTCAAGGGCTAGAAATCTTCATAAATTATCCAACATTGTCTGCTCCTGGGATCCAATATCAAAAGAGATCAAAGATTGGCAGGCACTACCTGGAGTGGGTCCCTATATTTCAGCTGCCATAACCAGTATTTCATTCAGTCAGTCGAGGGCAGTTTGCGATGGAAATGTTGTGCGTGTCCTTACGCGTATTTTTGCAAACAGTACAAAGTTTAAAGATGGTGCAACCGCCCAAAAGAAATTACAACCCCTTGCCCAGACACTGATCAATGGTGAACGACCCGGTGATTACAATCAGGCAATCATGGAGTTGGGTGCCACAATTTGTCACCGACAATCTCCTTTATGTACGATATGCCCGGTTCTATCTTTTTGCGTAACCGGGCAGCGTGGAGATTCAGAAAACTTTCCTGCCATCTTAAAAAAGAAGAAAGTCAAACAGAATATTGAAAGGTTCTGGATTGAATATCCTCACGGTCTACTACTCCAAAAAGCAGAAAAAAATAGCAAACGTATGCCCGGAATATACGAACTTCCCAAAAGTGATAAATTCTCTCTTTTTCGGAAACGAAATTTGATAACTAGAAAGAAACGAACTATAGGTCTGGTTGACTATTGTGAATCAATTTACAAAGCTTCAATTGAGAAAAAAAATATCGAAAAAAATGGTTCCTTTAAATGGATCCAATGGGAAAATATTGATAAAGTCACCATATCCGGTCCACACCGAAAATGGATTAAAGAGATAAGGAATTCAAATTTTTGAAAATATACTCGAATAATCAAATCTGTCCAGCGATGGATATCCGTCATCACGGGCAATACACTTTGCTTCTTCATTCGATAGAAAATCCTCATGCGGCACAATACCTACACGACCAATGTCCATTCGGTCAGCGTCCCAACAAGTAGCAATTGTAATATTTTCTGGAATTGTGCCCACTGTGTGAGTACGGCAAGCAATGCATAAATCTTCAAATTGAGATGGGGTTACGCCAACATGCTTCTCGATTTCACGAAGATAGCTTTCTGCTCTTGGCCCATGTTCCAAGTCTCGATGATCATTTTCTCTCTTACAGTCGTGAAATAAAGCAAAAAGCTGAACAACCAACTTATCTGCCTGATTATACTGACATAAATAAATACCATTCCTCTCGACTCTTTGCCAGTGGTCCACTCCATGAATCGGACTGTTAGCAAGTTTTGCCTCCCGTATTACTTTTAAAACCAGTTCTCTCATATTCTTTTCCTCTGTTTTACAAATTCTGCGAAACGACCGATTACCCCATCGAAAGATCCATTGGAAAAGAAAACTACTAACTGTGATGGAGTATTTTCTTGTTCATTAACCAAGAAGTTAAAAAGTTCCTCATTTTTGGAAAAAAAACGACCTTGTTTCCCAGATTTTTTAATTTTTATGATCATCGCCTCCGGATTAATTCGATTCTCCGGGGCTATCTTTTCCGCCCGGTGAACTGCTCCCACCAATACATGGTCAGCTAAAGATAAGACTTCTGCAAAACGATCCTGAAATATATTGGTAACGGCGGTATTACTTCTCGGTTCAAAGCAGGCTGTAATTTTTAGATTGGACCAACGGGCTCTTATTGACTGAAGAGTACCTTCAATCGCAGTCGGGTGATGACCAAAGTCTGAAATAATAACCATTTGAGCATCGTCGATCAGGATTTCCTGACGCCTTTTTACCCCACGGCAATTTGAATAATCAGGAATCTTTAAACCGGCAAATGGATTTGCGGAGTTAACTTCAATTCCGCTTTGAATTGCCTGACAAAGAATTGTAGCAAGACATGACATTGCCAAGTTTCTAGCATTAAATTCTCCCGGCATTTGCCAACTTACCCGGGTAATTACTGAACCGTGCCAAGTAAGATCGAATTGAACCCTCTCCCGAGTTTCTGAAAATTGTTCGATTCGAAAATCATTTCTCTTACCCATACCAACCGAAAAAGTGGTACACCAGGTCGAATGAGGAAGGGCATTGATATTTTCATCATCCCCATTTTTAAGAATAAACCCGTTATCCGGCACGATTCGCAAGAGATGGTAAAAGCTTCTGGAAATATCTTCAAGGTCACGAAAAATATCTCCATGATCGAATTCCAAATTATTTAAAATAAGTACGCGGGGGCGATAGTGGATAAATTTACTGCGTTTATCAAAAAACGCAGAATCATATTCATCTCCTTCGATCACAAATGGAGACTTCTCCCCTCCCAATTCATTTCCATGTGGCAAATCAAGTGGAACTCCACCCACCAGATAACCAGGTGCCTGTCCCACTTGCTCCAAAGCAAAAGCAGCGAGAGAGGTGGTCGTGGTTTTGCCATGAGTACCGGCAACCACCAAGCATGGTCTTTCTCGAATTAGATCCTCTCCAATTAACTGGGGTAAAGAAACATATGGAATTGATCGGGTTCTTAAAACAAATTCAACTTGAGCATTTCCCCTGGATACCGCATTTCCAACCACCACTCGATCTGGTTTCCAGTCAAGCATATCCTTTTCATTAAATCCTTCGAATAATTCTATACTTTCCGAATCAAGGACATCTGACATGGGTGGGTAAACCCCAGCATCCGAACCCGCCACAAAATGTCCCTGTTTTTTAAGTAAAATAGCGACATTTCCCATCGCCGTACCGCATATACCAATAAAAAATACCCGCATACTATTCGAGTTATGGAAAAAGGAGTCGAAGGGAAAGCAAAATCCACAGGAAGTTCTTCACAATTTCAAAATTACCTCGACTTACTCGAAATTTTCGGGGAAATCGGATGGGTATAAAGTTTAAAAATATGAAAATTCTTATTATTGGAAGCGGTGGTCGAGAACATACTCTGGCTAAAATATGTGCCAAAAGTCCAGTGGTTGAATCAGTCATGGTCGCTCCAGGAAACGGAGGTATTGCCAAAGAGTTTAGTACCAGTAAACTCGATGTTGAAAGCAATCAGGAAATACTGGCTCTTGCCCAAAAAAAAGAGATTGATTTTGTTGTAGTTGGTCCGGAAGTCCCTCTTTGCAATGGAGCCGTCGATATTCTCTGTGAAGCTGGTATTTCAGCCTATGGTCCAAACAAATCAGCCGCCCGTCTTGAGGGAAGTAAAGCTTTTACCAAAGATTTTTTGGCAAAGTATAAAATCCCTACTGCTGCCTATGGTAATTTTCAGGAAGTTGAGCCTGCTATGCAATATCTTGAAAGTTGCCACCTTCCAGTGGTTGTCAAAGCCAGCGGACTTGCTGCAGGGAAAGGGGTCATTATCTGCAGTACACAGGATGAAGCAAAAACCGCAGTTCAAGATATGCTTACCGGATCCAGCTTTGGGGAAAGTGGAAAGGAAGTTGTGATTGAAGATTTTTTAGAGGGTGAAGAGGCTTCTCTTCATTTAATATGCTCCGGAGAAAGCTATGTGCCTTTACCTATGAGCCAGGATCATAAAAAGATTGGTGAAGGAGATGAGGGACTTAATACTGGTGGAATGGGTGCTTATGCACCAACTCAGTTGGTGACCACCGAAATGCTTGCCTCATATGAGAAATTAATTGTCCGCCCAACCCTAGCTGGGCTCAAGGCAGAAGGAATTGATTTTAGAGGTACTTTATATATCGGATTAATGCTTACCCAGACGGGCCCAAGGGTTTTAGAATTTAATGTGCGTTTTGGTGATCCAGAAACCCAGGTAATTTTGCCTCTTGTGGCCGAAGATCTGTTGCCGATATTAATAAGCTCTGCTCTTGGTAAAAAATTACCCGAAAAAGTGGATTTAAAGAATCAATCATCCATTGTTGTTGTTTTAGCCAGCAAAGGCTATCCAGAAAGCTATCCAAAAGGAGAAGTTATTTCTTTTCCGACAACTCAACTACCAGATTGTGAAATTATTCATGCAGGAACCGATCTTAATTCTGACGGTGAGATCATAAGTGCAGGAGGAAGAGTCCTTGGAGCTGTTGGGCATGGAGAAAATTTACAATTGGCCAGAGACCGAGCATATGCACTTTGTGAGTTAATCAAATTTGAATCCAAATATTACCGAAAGGATATTGGACACAAGGAATTTTCAAGAAAATGATATTATTCAACCTTGCCTTTTGCTCGGAAGATCAAGAAGAATGACTATGAAGCATGGGAAAAAAAAGCAGAGAAAAAAAAGAACGAAAGAAAGAAAAACTGATTGTTTTTATTTGCACTGCCAATGTTTGCCGTAGTCCTATGGCAGAAAAACTTTTTCAAGAATCTTTGATCGAATCGGGTATCCGAAAAAAAGTGCGTGTTTTTTCTGCCGGGATTTCAGCGATGGACGGGGATCAGGCATCTGAAAACTCCATTCAAGCTTGTGAGGAAGTTGGCTTAGATATTAAGTCTCACCGTAGTGTTGCCTTAACCCGAGCAACCCTCGAAAACGCCTCTGCAATTTTTTGTATGACCGAATCTCATCGTGCACTCCTAAATATGTATTTTGAAGTGCCTGAAAATACTTCAATTTTTTTAATGAGGGAATTTATCGAAGGAAGCTCTAAAGAACTACCCGATCCATACGGTCAAGACATTGAGATATATCGTCAATGTAGAGACCGAATGAAAGAAGCGATCCCTTCATTATTGAACTGGGTTGAAAAAAACCTCTAATTTCCTATATTAATATTGAATATGTATAATTCTGATTCTGCTACCACCATTTCCAATTCATTGCTTGATGCAACTCCTCTTTCTGAACTTGATCCAGAAATTTTTGCGGCCATCGAAAAGGAAAGAGAAAGACAACGCACGCATATCGAACTGATTGCATCCGAAAACTTTACTCTTCCTGCTGTAATTGAGGCAACCGGAAGCGTTTTGACCAATAAATACGCAGAAGGTTATCCAGGAAAAAGATATTATGGAGGTTGCGAGCATGTGGATGTGGCCGAATGCCTTGCGATTGAAAGAGCCAAAACTCTTTTTGGGGCTGAGTATGCTAATGTACAAGCACACTCTGGAAGTCAGGCAAACACTGCTGTTTACTTTGCTATGCTCCAACCCAACGACAAGATTCTTACCATGAGTCTCCAAGATGGGGGTCACTTAACCCATGGTCATCCTAAAAATTGCAGTGGTATGCTTTACAATGTGATCAACTACGGAGTCAATCCGGACACCGGTTTTATTGACTATAACTCCATCGAAGAGATCGCCAATAAGGAAATGCCCAAATTAATAACTGTGGGTGCATCGGCTTATCCTCGAATTATAGATTTCGAAAGAATGGGAGAAATTGCCAAGGGCTGTGGTGCATTACTATTAGCTGATATTGCACATATTGCCGGGCTTGTTGCCGCCGGGTTGCATCCCTCTCCAGTTCCCCACGCAGACTTTGTAACCACCACCACTCACAAAACCCTTCGGGGTCCACGGGGCGGGCTTATCCTTTGTAAAGAAGAGCATGGTAAAGCAATTGATTCGGCGGTGTTCCCCGGAAACCAAGGAGGGCCCCTCATGCATGTAATCGCCGCAAAAGCAGTTTGCTTTGCAGAAGCTGCTAAATCTTCGTTTAAGGATTACCAACAGCAGGTGATTAATAATTCTTCATTCCTTGCTGCTGATTTATCCAATCAAGGGTTCCAACTGGTAAGTGGAGGTAGTGACAACCATTTAATGCTACTTGACCTTCGTCCTTCCCACCCTGACCTTACCGGCAAAAAAGGGCAAATCGCTTTGGATGGAGCTAATATTACGCTGAATCGTAATACCGTTCCCGGAGAAACCCGAAGTCCATTTCAGACCAGTGGACTAAGAATTGGTACTCCAGCGGTGACTTCACGTGGCATGAGGGAAGGTGAAATGTCTAAGATAGCCGAAATAATTACCCAAGTATTGGCCAATCCTGAAAAGAAAGATGTGATTGAAGAAGCACAAAATAAGGCTCTTGCACTAAGTGATCAATTTGCTTTACCATATTAATCTTATTTATCATTTTTAAACCGAAAACCCTCCTTACTTTTATGAATCAAAAACAATCCAAGAAAAAAGGTTTCACACTAATCGAGCTTCTAGTCGTTATTACAATTATTGGCATACTTGCCGGTATAGCATTTGTTGGTTTTGGTGATGTATTTGGCACGGCTGGAAGAACTGCCGCACAAAAGAATTTAAAAACAATTTATGAATCCCTCGTTACTAATAGCCAATTCTCTTTTCCCATGAGTGATGATGTGAAAAGTTCCGCAGACTTTGCGGTTTGGTACCGTAAAAAAACCAACGACACTAGACCAGAGCTTTGGTTTCTTCCAGATGATGAAAAAGTTCGTGATTTAGTCGACGATGAAAGTTCAGATGGAATTCCTTCTCAAATTCCAGGCGAGTATGGAGAACTTGATGGAGTTAAAGATGCAATCGGATATTCCGTTGCTATTCCGGGTGATGATGCTGAAAGTAGAAAATTTAATCGAAATTTAAAAAGTGGTGCTTACCCCATTATTTGGACCCGAGGTTTAGAGTCAGGCTCTGACAAATGGAAAGTGGATTCACCTTGGGCAGGAGAAGGTGGTCATGTTTTATTTAGTGACGGAACAATCCGCTGGTATGATGACACTAAAGGTCAGGATGAAAATGGTGTTTTTACAGCTGCCATAAACAAGGCAGATGGAGCCGACAAGAAATCTGAGTCCACCAACGATATTTCTGCTGCTCTTCCTATTGGCTGGGAAATGACCAAAGATTGATCGTTTACAGTTTTATTCTTACCTCAATATTCTTTAAATTAAAACTCTGTGGGCAAATATAAAGTCCACGGAGTTTTGTATTTTGGAAAACAGGGGCGTGCAAAAGTCATTGTAGAAGAAGGGGGTGAACCCATCTCCCTCGCCAAAGGTGCATCGGGAACAGCTCTTCACGGAGACACGGTACAATTAAGAGAACTACCACCCAAAAAAAAGAAATTTGAACGAAGGAAAAAGCTAAAGAAGGCTGTTAAAAAGCGGTTTGAAGTGCATAAGGTCATGAAAAGGGGTACGGTCGATTTCCTTGGATATTTACGAAAGGATATTGGTCGATCTCTAGTCCAAGCAGAAAATTCTAGGCTTTTCATACCCTTTAAAATTTTGGGAGATACAAGACGGGCTGAAGAAAATGATAAAGTTTTGGCTCAATTTGTTCGATGGGATCCACCTGCCCGGATTCCAATGTGTAAAATTCTACGTGTTCTTGGACCCAGTGACGACCCTCTCACCGATCATAAAGGAGTAATGGCCAAATTTGGATTAAGTGGAACATTTCCGGATAAAGTCATTGAAGAAGCAAAATCATGTCCGGGTCAAGTTACCGCTCCGGATATAGAAAATCGAAAAGATCTCCGAAATGTGTTCACACTCACCATTGATCCACTCGACGCCCGTGACTTTGACGATGCTCTGTCAGTACAAAAATTAAAGAATGGGGAATGGGAAATCGGAGTTCACATCGCCGATGTTTCTCATTATGTCAAACCGGGAGGAGCATTAGACCGAGAGGCCCTACGGCGGGGAAATTCGACCTATCTAGTAGGTGAGGTTGTTCCAATGCTTCCCCATCGATTATCAAGCGGAATTTGTAGCTTGGTGGAAGGAGAGGAAAGACTTGTGAAATCAGTTTTCTTTATCTTTTCAAACAAAGGAAAAGTCATCCGGTCTAAAATCTCGGAATCTGTCATATTAAGTGATAAAAGACTTACTTATGAACAAGCCGGGCTTTTTATTAAGGAGAATGACTTGGAAACCATCAGATCAGCAAAGCCACCGCCAAGCCGTTATTCTGGAAATCCAGGAAAAACACTCAATGAAGTTTCCAATGAACTGCTTAAGAATCTTCAGTTAAATATTCGAAAATTAGCTGATTTAGCCTCTTTACTAAGGTCAGAACGAATGCTTAACGGTTCCCTTGACCTTGAATCCACTGAAGTGAAAATTTTAGTGGATGAAAAGGGAGAACCGGAGAAGATTTTGCATTCCGAAAGTGATGAAAGTCACCATATGATTGAAGAGTTTATGCTTTTGGCAAATGAAAGGGTAGCCATTGAATTAAGAAAACAGAAATTACCGGGCGTCTTTCGGGTTCACCCTGATCCGGATCCGGAAAACCTCGAAGAACTTCGATCATTTCTTCAAGTGTTTGGTATTTCATGCGGAGAATTAACCGGACGTAAAGAAGTCACAAAAATGCTTAATGTCATGAATAAGCATCCACTCGCTCAGGTTCTCAGAATTAAATTCCTACGCAGTTTAAAACAGGCGTGCTATCGAAGTACTCCAGACGGCCATTATGGATTGGCCAAGAAAGACTACCTTCACTTCACTTCACCGATTCGACGTTATGCCGACTTGATCGTTCACCGTACGATTGAAGTTCATGTCCGTGGTAATAGAAGAAAGAAAGTGGATCTGACTCGTTTGGAGGGAACCGCAAAGCATTTATCCATGACCGAAAGGAACAGTGTCGATGCGGAAAGGGAATCAGTGAAAGATAAATTACTCCTTTACTATAAAAAAGATTTGGGCAAAAAGCCACCTGTTGTTCATCGTGCAATCATAACCGAAGTTTCCAGACGTGGGTTCTTTATCGAATTAACTGAAACATTGGCCCGCGGCTTCGTGCCAATCCGTACTCTTCCTCGAGACCTTGGATACCGTGTTTCCTCTAATGGAAGCGCATTGGTGGCTAGAAATCCAAAGATTCGCCTAAAACTGGGGCAGGAAATTGGAGTTCAAATCGATAAGGTTTTCGTTTCCGATAAACAGCTTGATTTTCGACTCGCATAAAATATTGACTTGATCAATTTCAGATTTATTCAATCACATTGTGATGAATTATAATTATCAAAAAGAACTGGTGCGAATTTGGGAAAACGCAGAGAAGCTCTATCGGCAGGGTAATACTTGTCCTGAAACCTTTCCCATTCAGGAAGATCTTCCTTTCCTTCAAAGTATCGGACTGAACAAAATGGATATTTTCGATTATGTGGAAGACTGGATTTGTGAAGGCGCACCCGACTTAGCCACTTTTATTCTTATCCATCACTTGAGGAGGAATTTTTTTATCGAAGAACAGGGAAGCATTCCCTCTCTTGAATTTGTGAATTCTCAATCGCTGCCAGGGAAAAACGAACAGCTTGAGGGAATCCCGTGGTTGCCAAGAATTATAAAAAAAGCCAGAGCTAAACTTCGTGGGGAGCTCCCCTCAGATACAATGTTTTGCTGTGGTGGAGACCGGGCGTTTTTTGCAAAATTCGATATCCACCCAGCGGAATTTTTACAAGTTGTACAAAAATCCGGAGGAGAGGATCTGCTGATTGTACAATGGGTGCTCACTAGAATCAATAAATCAAGAGAGAGCTAAAGAGCCAAAAAAACATTATTATGGAATTCGAAAAATATCATGCTCTCGGAAACGATTACTTAGTACTCGATCCAAAAGAAACAAAAATCTCTTTAACCGAGAAGCAAATTATTAGAATCTGCCATCGTAATTTTGGTCTTGGCTCAGATGGGATTCTGCTTGGGCCAACCGGATCGGATCAGGCCGATTTCAGTTTGAAGATTCTTAATCCGGACGGTAGTGAAGCAGAAAAAAGTGGAAACGGATTGAGGATTTTTGCCCGTTACTTGCGCGATATCGGAAAAGTCTCCACCAAACCGTTCCAAGTGGAAACTCTGGGTGGAATCGTGACCTGTCAAGTATCGGAAGATTGCTCTGTCATTATCGTCGAAATGGGCAAAGTAAATTTTCACAGTGCAGTCGTTCCTGTCAATATTGACGGGGATGCCCGAGAAGTTTGCAACGAAACAATTGAAGTGAATGGTAAATCCATGCAATACTATGCCGCTACCATTGGAAATCCGCATTGTGTGATTCCAGTTGAAAAAGCTAATAAACCATTAGCTATGGAACTCGGCTCAAGCCTCGAAAATCATCCCAATTTCCCCAATCGTACCAATGTTCAATTTTTACAAATCCTCGACCGCAATCGGATTAGAATTGAAATTTGGGAACGGGGTGCCGGGTATACTCTTGCATCTGGAAGCAGCAGTTCGGCAGCGGGTGCGGTTGCCCGGAAAATGGGAGCTTGTGATCAAAAAATTACTGTGGAAATGCCCGGTGGTGAAATTGGACTCATAATAGATGACGAATTCAATGTACAAATGTCTGGTCCAGCAACTCGAGTTGCAAAAATGAATCTAGATTTAGAATGCTTGAAAGATCTTTAGTTCCTCTAAACCGGTTTGCGAACAATCCAAAAGCGGCATTCATCTGAAAATTCTTTTACTGTTTGCGATTCTTCGCAAATTCGAGATCGAAGAACATCCCGTTCCAAAAGAAAACCGCATTCTTTAAGGTCTTTACGAATGACTGAAATATCTGGAACATGAATGAATAGTTTTCCATTGGGAGTTTCGCCATATCGATCACCAAATTCAATTAAGGCTTTATCCTGAAGCCCAATTCGCCATTTTTTCTTTTCATTTTCCCAAAACTTTCGCCATTTTGGTATCATTCGGTCATGAGATGTAAAAACAAAACGACCACCGGGTCGAAGTACCCGAAAACATTCCCGGAGGGCTTTTTGCCGATTTTCACGATGAGGAATTTGCATCAAACCGTTAAACCCAAAAATGATTCCATCAAATAAATCCGAAGAGAATGATAACTTGGTTGCATCTTCCTGATCAAAATGAATTCCACTTCTTCTTTCTTTCTGAATAGATAAAGCTCGCCTGATCATTTTTTTGGATACATCGGTTGCGGTAAGGTCATCATACCCCATCATCCAAAGAGAGAAACTAATTCTTCCAACTCCACACCCCAATTCCAATAAACTTGTCGATAATTCTGGGAAAGACTGCTTGAAAACCAATTCCTCGGAAGACCAAAGTCCAACCCGCCTAGTTGCTTCTTCATAATGATCAAGTACGGAACGATTCTCGAAGTAAGAAAGTACCTTCTTTTCATTAACTTGCTCTTCCTTATACATTTTTAAAGTCTTAATAAATCACAAAAATGTAATCAGTAGAAGCTAAGATGACGCTTGCCAATTTGAAACTTAGATGGTTATATATCCGATTTCTTATCATGAAAGCCACTATTCAAACCCAAGGCAGTCAATTCACTGTCCAGAAAGGCGACAAGCTTTTTGTTAATCGCTACCCCGACAAAAACGAAGGTGATCAAGTCAGCATTGATCAGGTTCTCATGCTAGTTGACGATGGTAAAGCAACATTTGGTACCCCAACTGTCGAAGGAGCAACCGTCAAAGCTAAAGTGCTTGAAAACAAAAAAGATAAAAAAATTATTATTTTCAAAAAGAAAAGAAGGCAGGGTTATAAGAGGAGAAAAGGACACCGCCAACATATTTCAGTTATAGAAATTGAGTCGATAGATTTAAAATAAATTAAGGAATCTTAAAATGGCACATAAAAAAGGACAAGGTACATCCAGAAATGGAAGAGATAGCAACAGCAAACGCTTAGGCGTCAAAAAGTTTGGCGGGGAAGCAGTTAAGGCTGGCAATATTATATTAAGGCAGCGTGGCACCAAGTACCATCCGGGTGCAAATGTGGGACTAGGACGTGATCACACTCTTTTTGCACTGACTCCGGGTAAAGTAGATTTTGACAAAACTCATCGTTTGGTCAATGTCATCGAAATCACCTAATTTTTCGTTTCCAGAAGAGAAAATTTCATTCTGGCTTTTTTTATTCTTTCCAGCCTAGAGTCTGACTTTTCATGAGAGACAAAGAAGAGTTAGAATCCTTGATAGAATTGACCTTTGAGGAAACGAGAGTTCTTGGTTCCTTAATCGAAAAAGAACTAACCACTCCAGAGTATTACCCAATGAGCCTCAATGGCTTGGTTAATGCCTGTAATCAAAAAAACAACCGGCTACCCAAAAGTAATCTTGATGAAGATCAAGTCAGTAAAGTTATCGAAGAATTACGAATTAAACGCCTTGTGCATAGGGTTGATTTGGTCGGGTCAAGGGTTCCAAAGTTCCAGCATAATGCTGAAAAAGAGCTTGATCTAATAAAGGCAGAAAGAGCCCTTTTAGCCGAATTGTTAAATCGTGGACCGCAAACTGCCGGAGAATTAAACAATCGGGCCAGTCGAATGTTTCCTTTTGATGGAATTTCCGATGTGGACGAAACCCTTCAGGAATTAATGGAAAGAGAACCATCCTTAGTTGCAAATATGGACCCCGCTCCAGGGCAAAAAGAAAAAAGATGGTTTCATCGATTGGCTCCACCCCCCGTCATCGAGGAAATGAATGACGGAGTGTCCTTTTATGTACCTGGTCCGGATAAAAGAATTGATCAAGTTGAAGAAATGACCAAGGAATTTATCGAACTCAAAGACGAAGTAGAAGCCCTTCGTTATCAACTTAGAGAAATATCAGACGACTTTAAAAATTTTCGGAAACAATTCGAATAGCTATAAGTTAAATTCGTAAAGTACCATTTTCTTCTCTTTCCAAAAAGTCCTGATATGTGGACTCAATCCCATCATGAAGCGAGATTTGAGCTTTCCATCCCAAACCGTTTAATAAAGACACATCCAATCTTTTCACTGGCGTTCCATCTGGTTTACTAAGGTCGTGAACGATCTTACCTTCATACCCAACGACTGACTTCACTGTTTTTGCCAAATCCAAAATTGATTGATCTTTCCCCGTCCCTACATTTATCCAATCGGGTGGACTTTCAATGGTAAGTAAAAATAACAGAGCCTTAGCCAGATCATCTGCATGTAAAAGTTCCCGCTTTGGCTTTCCCGTGCCCCATATCATTACTTCTTGTAGCCCCTCTAGTTTAGCCTCGTGAAATCGGCGAATTAAAGCTGGTAATACATGGGAGTTTTTTGAATGATAATTATCCCCGGGACCGTACAAGTTTGCAGGCATAGCGGAATGAAACAAGACTCCATATTGATTTCGGTAATGCCGGCACATTTCAAGCCCGGCAATTTTAGCTAAAGCGTAAGCAGAATTTGTTGGTTCCAAGGAACCCGTTAATAGAGATTTTTCGACCAATGGTTGCATAGCATCCCTCGGGTAGATGCAAGAACTCCCCAAATTCAAGAAGCGTTGCACTCCGTGTTGAAATGAAGAGTGGATAAGATTAGCATTAATCAGCAAATTCTCACGCATAAATTCCGCAGGGAAAGTATTATTTGCATAAATCCCTCCTACTCGCCCTGCAGCATTAATTACTATTTCAGGTTTTTCCAAGGAAAGGAACTTATCAACAGAGAACTGACAGCAAAGATCAAGCTCCGTTCGAGTACGGGTAATAACTTGAAATTGGTTATCATTCAGTTTTAAAGCACGAACCAAAGCAGAACCCACCATGCCAGAATGCCCACTGATAAATACTTTAGTCATTTACCCAAGGTTTGCTTTAGATAAAGCTTTTTCCTGCTTAGCCAATTTCAAATCTTCATCTACCATAATCGAAACCAATTCCTTAAAAGTCACTTTGGGCTTCCATCCTAATTTTTGCTCTGCTTTACCAGCATCTCCAATTAAAAGATCCACTTCAGCTGGGCGTTCATATTTTTGATCAAATCCAACAAATTCCTCAAAGTCGAGCTCTAGGCAATTAAAAGTCTCTTCTAAAAATTCTCGCACAGTATGAGTTTCATTTGTGGCAATGACATAATCATCAGGTTCGTCCTGCTGAAGCATTAACCACATTGCTTCAACATATTCTTTAGCATATCCCCAATCTCTTTTTGAATCTAGATTCCCCAGAATAAGTTTTTTCTGCAAACCCAGTTTAATCCGAGTTGCAGCACGGGTAATTTTTCGTGTAACAAACGTTTCCCCCCTACGAGGAGATTCATGGTTGAACAAAATTCCACTGCTTGCATGCAAGCCATAGGATTCACGATAATTCACAGTTAGCCAATGAGCATAGGTTTTAGCACAGGCATAAGGAGACCTTGGCCAAAAAGGAGTGCTTTCTACCTGAGGAACTTCCTGAACTTTTCCATACATTTCAGATGAGGATGCCTGATAATAACGTACTTTTTCAACCAAACCAGCTTCACGAATTGCTTCCAAAATCCGAACTGCACCCAATCCTGTAACATCACCAGTATACTCTGGTATATCAAAAGAAACCCTTACATGGCTCTGTGCTCCAAGATTATAGATCTCATCGGGTTGTAATTCATAAAGTAATTTTACTAGCTGTACCGCATCGGCTAAATCTCCATAGTGCAGGAACAGTTTTGTATCATCAACCAATGGATCTTTATATAAATGATCTAAACGACTGGTATTAAATGTAGATGCCCTACGGACAATACCGTGCACTTCATAGTCTTTATCTAGCAATAATTCAGCTAAATAAGAACCATCTTGACCCGTTATTCCTGTAATGAGAGCTTTTTTCATAAACTATGAATAATAAAAAAATAAAGCTATAGGTAAAGCTTTCTATAAATCTACAAATAATCATCTCTAGATCGTTGAGATATTTGATATTCCGGGACAGGAATAAACCCTCTTGGGGAGATTAACCAATAATTATAAGGACTTTATCTTTTTCAGACCCTGCATGTGTCGCTTGTATTTTCGACGAAACTTTGACATCTTATTCATATGCATCACATACTGCCCGCTCGATAATTGACATCGCATTTGCTAACAATTAGTCCATTTCATTATATCAATGAATCCAGCGAACCGAAAAACCTGATTTCAATAGAATATATAAAGAAGAAGTATAAATTTCTTGTGAAGTACTAAAAAATAAAAAAACTTTAAATTTTAACTCTTTCATTTAATTTAATTTGGAATTCAAATCACAAATTATTGGTATTTTTCCTGATTAATCTTTATCAAATATGATTTATTGATTTGTTTGCTAAGAATAGTAGCTTCCATCTAGCTTTATATAATAGTATAGCAGAATGTGTTTTTGCATCTGAATGGGATAAGCATGTTCATGAAACCTGTAAACTTAACTTTAGGGATAAACTATTTTACTTTTGTTTATCAGGACAATGTCCTTAATAAGTTACTATTCTTAAACAAATCAGGTTCCCACCTTTGAAATTTTAACTTATGAGCCCGCCTCATCCACCAGTTGCAGCAACGCAACTACCAGTGGGAGATTGAGAACAAGAAACTGTTGCAAATAGATGAGTAGTCTTGGCTCACTTGCTTGCTTTAAAAAATGTGAAAGCTGATATTACAGTCGTGTTTAATTTTTGAAATTGACTTACGATTATTAATATTAATGGGTGAATTATGGGCTTGGTTAGAATCATTTTGGCAATTTCAGTATTCCTCGGACACTCATGGCCACTATTCCCTCCTAAAGCCCACGAGATGACAGGAGGGGTCGTTTCCGTTCGGTTGTTCTACATAATATCAGGGTATCTGATTGCCATGGTTTTAAAC
This sequence comes from uncultured Verrucomicrobiota bacterium, assembly GCA_902580225.1. Taxonomy (GTDB): domain Bacteria; phylum Verrucomicrobiota; class Verrucomicrobiia; order Opitutales; family Seribacteraceae; genus Seribacter. Next base: position 35,969 of record CACHJU010000011.1, on the reverse strand, counting down.
GAAAAGTACGGCAGCTTCAAAAACTTCTACCTTTCGAGAGCCCTTCGCCTATTGCCAACTTATCTTATTATACTTGCGGTTACCTTTTTCTTATCTTGTCTCTTTTTCCTATGGAAAGATGATCCATTCCTATTGGGATATCTCATCGGTTACAAGGACATGCTATCCATCTTTGACATTGCCATGATAAGTATTCCACAGCTTGGTATTCTCTTTTTGGATCTGTTTGGCTTCATCGGCGTAAATGAAAACGGAATTCATCCAATCCTCGTTTCATGGGGAAATAAAAACGGGTATGAATTTCTTCTTGTACCTCAGGCATGGACACTAGGAATCGAATGCTGGTTTTACCTCTTTGCTCCCGTCCTTCTGCTACGAGCTTGGGGACCGTATGTACTGTTCCTCGCATCGTTTTCCTGTAGCCTCCTTATAGTTTGGCTATTGCCAAGCGAAATCTCCATCAATGACCCTTGGGCCCGAAGGTTTTTCCCTTCCGAGCTTCAATACTTTGCGATGGGATGCATTGCCTACCGATTCCGAGACAAATTACTGCCAAACCAAAAATCCGTCCAAATAATCCTCTACATACTTTGCCTATTTTGCTTGATTACAATGGACGGTTGGGAATTCTTTCTCCCTTCGATGCTGATTTACCTTAGCTTCAGCCTCACCATTCCGGCAATACTATCCTTGTCCAAATTCATCCCGTTCGACCGCTTGATCGGAGACACCTCCTATCCTTTTTATCTTTGTCATTGGCTCTTTTTGCATCTCGTCTCGAACGAATACTTACCTCATTTCGGCTTTCCCATTTGGAGCTCTATGCTTTACACTCTCTCTTTTTCCGTTCTTTTGGTTTTGTTCGTTGAGAACAAAGTCAACCGAAAGAGGAAAGTCTTAACCTAGGGTATTTAGGTTAGCAGACTCTGTACAAAGTTTGGATTTAAGGAACAAAACTATAAAAATAAAGTCATGGTTTTTCTCAAATAATTTAATGCCTTGACCATTCTGAGAGCGATCTGCTTCCCACTTCCTGTTAGAGAAGAAGCCATTGAGAAGGTAAAAGACGGCACGATATCCAACTACCTATACAATGTAAACTCAAGTCAATTAGAGATAAGCAGTTAGCAAAATCAAATTGCTAATAATTCAAACTTAGTTAGTAATTAAAGATCGTTCGTTGAAAATTAAACTTCTGTTAAGTTTGTAAAGCAGTAGCAATCCTTTTTGATACTTAGTTTCATTATCAATATTTCTCTCATAATACTTTTGGCTAGTACCTATCAGCATTATACAAAGAATTATCTTAGATCCGAATATAGCATTTTTTCTTTAACAAAATTAGCACAAAACTTAATTTACAACAAATTTGGGGGATTAGCTCAGTTGGTTAGAGCGCATGCATGACACGCATGAGGTCGGCAGTTCGAATCTGCCATCTCCCACCACTTTTTAATTTTATTTCCTTCTATGAGTAAGCATAAAAAAAGTAAATTGGAATGGATAATTATTATCGGATTGGGAGCTCTTTTTGGATCTATTTGGTTGCTTGCACATTGGAATTTATCGCGCCAACCACCCCACCATAAAGGACCAGGAAGTGTTGGGTATGAAGATCCCGTTCCACCTCCTCAATCCGAGTGAATTGATGAGTAAGGTTGTTTGTATAAGTGGATGTTCCCGTGGTCTTGGTCTAGCTATGGCCAAAGAGTTCTCAATACGCGGTTGGAAAGTGGCTGGTTGTGCACGTAGTGTAAATCGTCTCGAAAATCTAAGATCAGCACTCCATACTGACCACTGTCTCCATCCTTTCGATGTTACCCGAGCCGAAGAAGTTGAAACTTTCTCTAAATTAGTCAGGTCTGAATTAGGCGAGCCGGATCTCCTAATTAACAACGCTGGAAAGATTAATCGAAATGCTCCTTTAACAAAAGTATCTCCCGAAGAATTCGCATCAGTACTCGCAGTCAATCTGGTGGGAATTCATAATATGATTCGTTCTTTCGTGCCTTTAATGGAAAATGTTGGGAGGGGAATAATCGTAAACTTTAGCTCATATTGGGGACAAACAGCAGCTCCTGAAGTTGGACCTTATTGTGCCACTAAATGGGGAGTGGAAGGATTAACTCGCTCGCTGGCACAAGAGCTTCCGAGTGGACTGGCAGCGGTCGCTTTTAACCCGGGTATCATAAATACGGATATGCTTTGTTCAACATTTGGGAAAGACGCGGAAAACTACGAATTACCCGATGACTGGGCAAAACAAGCCGTCAGCAAAATGGAAGAACTATCCCTTTCCGACAATGGTAAAACCGTAATAGGATGAACTTTTCTTATTGAAATTCATTAAATATTTTAATTGTACTTTATTTTTTATCTTAAAAGGGATAGCAAAGAAGAATGCTAATTCACACAGTTATTTTTTGGCTCAAAGATAATCTAAACAATGAAGAACGAAACAAGTTTTTCAAAGGGGTCGAAACTTTAGGTTTAATCAAATCCGTGGAGCATAATTTTATCGGTACACCAGCCAATACTCCCGAAAGACCAGTTGTAGATAATTCCTATGATTGTGCTTTGACTGTTGTCCTAAAGGATTTAGATCAGCACGATGATTATCAGCAAGACCCCATTCATTTAGACTTCATTAAGGAATGTTCACACCTTTGGCAAAAAGTGCAAATTTTTGACGCTGACTAGGTCTTTTTTATTGAATTGGACTGATTCGCCAAAAACCGGACCAAACCATAAGCTAAAATCACTGCCATTGGCCCAATGATAAAGCCCTGTGGGCCATAGGAAAGAATTCCACCTATAATACCAAGGAAAAGCATAAAGCTTAGCCAAGCACCTTGATCATGAAGTCTACGACCCATTCTAACCCGAACTTGGCTTATTGCATAATTAAATAATAAACACAAACCAGCCATCACAAGTGCTGTTACAGGTTCCCCCCTTGTCCACACCAAAGAAGATAAAGGAAGCCAAACCATTGCACTCCCGACTACTGGAACGAGTCCAATAAAAGCTCCAAGAAAGAAAACAGGAAGAAAGAAAAATCCCCCAATAAAATGGGCCACTAAAGCTAAAGCAATACCTCTAATAAGAGAGGTAAGAACAGTATCATTTAATAATCGAAGAGTAATTTTACGATGCAAATTCAACCAAGAATTAACTTCTGAATGTTCAAAGCCACCAATTCGCATAGCACCTTTAAGAAAACTGGCCCCGTGGGCGTAGAGAAAGGAAAGGGCAATTAAAGCAAGAGCCAATTCAGCAACAAATCCTTGAGTGCCCTTGAATAAAAACTCCAGAAAAGTTCCGGAAAACTCTCGGGTGTCACCAACCAGGTTTGAAACAAATTGTACTGTTTTTTCTTCATCAATTGGAAGACGGGGATAGATTGCCTGAATCTCTTTTATTCTTCCGGATATATTATTTAAAAGGGCATCCCTACCCTCTTCTTCACCCAAGGCAATAGAGATGATAGTATCGATCATTCCCTGACGTGGATTCGATGCTTCCCAAATAATTAATAAAAATGGAGAAAGAATTACTAATAATAAAGATAAGGTTGCCAGAACCGCACATAACTCAGATCGCCTCCTTACATTTATATTAGGTAGAATTTTTTTTCCTAAATATTCGATTGGACGAAAGAAAACTGGATAAGTTAATGCTGCCAAAGAAACTGCAAAAAGAATGAATTCAAAGAGTGGAGAAAAAGTACCATATAAGGGAATGATAAGAAGTAATAGAGCAATTAGAAGAAGTCCACGCTTCTTCCAAAGCTGCCAAAAGGCATCTCTTTTTAGAGAAAGTAGATCTTTAGTCTCATGGTTTTCATCTAAGTCTTGCATGAAAAATTCAGCTTAAATTATTGGCTGACACTTCGCAAGATGCTTTCGTAGAAAGGAACCTGTTAAGGAATTTTCTTGAATTAATTGGTTTGGATTTCCAGCGAATACTAATTTCCCACCTTTTTTTCCACCCATAGGTCCAATTTCAATAATATGGTCGGCCAAGCGAATAACATCAAGATTATGCTCAATGACAACAAGTGTATTTCCTGCATCTCTGAGTCTGAATAACAAATTCATAAGACGTTGAATATCCAACCAATGTAAACCAGTGGTAGGTTCATCCAACAGATACAGCACTTTACCACTCTGCTTACGACTCAATTCCAGTGAAAGTTTTAGCCGTTGTGCCTCTCCTCCTGAAAGGGTGTTAGATGCCTGCCCCAACTTTAAATATCCCAACCCCACTGCCTCTAATGTATCAAGCTTAGATAGAACTGAGGGGTGTTTTAAAAAGATTTCTCGAGCATCCGAGACAGTCATGGCAAGAATATCAGCAATATTATACCCCTTGAAGCGTACCTCTAATGTTTCGCGATTGTAGCGCTGCCCTTTGCAACTATCGCATTCGACAAAGACATCGGCAAGAAATTGCATATCCAACTTTACCATTCCATCTCCTTTACAGCGCTCACATCTTCCGCCAGGTAAGTTAAAACTAAATCTACCCGGACTATATCCTCTAATTCGACTTAATGAACATTGTGAAAATAGCTTTCTTAATAAATCAAAAACTTTAACATAGGTTGCTGGATTAGAACGAGGGCTTTTCCCTATAGGCGATTGATCGACACGAACGGCTTGATCGAAATATTCAAGACCCTCAATACCTGAATGTGCACCCGGTAATTGTTTAGCACGATGCAATTGATTAGCGGCGGACTTGGCAAGAACTTCATTAACCAAAGTGCTTTTTCCTGATCCCGAAACTCCACAAACCACAGTTAGAAGGCCGACTGGAAAAGACACATCAATTTTCTTAAGATTATTCGCCCGGGCAGATCGGATAACTAATTCCATTTTTGATGGAAATTTATCGGGTGCGTCTTTTTCTACTTTTTCTAAGCCTGAAAGAAAAGGTCCAGTTGAACTCTCCTTTGCCTTCATGCAGGACTTCACATCTCCGGAAAACATTAATTTCCCCCCTTGGGTTCCTGGACCCGGACCAACTTCAAGCAAATGATCGCAAGCTAGGAGAGTATCTGCATCGTGCTCAACAACGACGACCGTGTTTCCCCGATTGCGCAGACCTTGTAGAACATTAATCAAACGATCGTGATCCGATGGATGCAATCCAACGCTTGGTTCATCCAATGCATAAATAACTCCGACTAAACCCATTCCGAGTTGCGTGGCTAAACGAGCCCTTTGCGCCTCGCCTCCACTCAAAGTTGAATACGGCCTATTCAAATTAAGATAACCAAGTCCAACTTGATTAAGAAAACCCAGTCTTTGTTCCAATCCATTTATGGCATCAAAAACTTTTTCATATTTAGAATTTTTCAAAACATTATTTAATATAAAGGACCAAGCTTCCTCTGCAGGAAGAGATAAAAAATAATCAAAAGATTTTTCACCTAGCAAAACGGAACGGGAAAAAGACGATAATCGCTGACCCGAACAATCTGGACAAGTTGTACCAATTTGATAGCTAAGCAATCGTGTGCGTAAACTTTCACTGCTAGTATGCCTCATAGTTTCACCAAGGTCTTTTAAAATTCCAGGAAATGGCTGTTTCTTGGCTTTACCCCTTCCAATCTGGAGTTTTATTTCAAATATTTTGGATTCATCACCATGCAAAAGAAACTTTTTTATTTTTTCGGGTAAATCAGACCATGGTAACTTTAAGTCGAATGGCATCTGTTCAGAAAGCTGCTTTAGAATGTTTTTTCTTAAATTCACCATTTTCCTAGAACCCAGTCTCCAAGCCTTAACTGCACCTTTTGCTAATGAAAGTGATGTGTCCGGTATTATCAAATCTTCCCGAAAAGAAAGTACTTGCCCCAAACCACCACAAGTTTCACATGCCCCGTCCGGATGATTCCATGAAAAATGCCTTGGGGTTAAATTAGGATAAATTTTGCCACAGTTCTCACATGAATAACTCTGTGAAAAAAAAACTTCTCTGTAAGAACCTACAGAGGTTTCTATTAAAACATAGGCTCTTTCATCTCCCTCATTAAAAGCTAATTCCAGAGAATCTGACAATCGACTCCTACTATTTTGATCAACTTTTACGCGATCAACTACCAAATCAACATTGAGGATACGTCCCTTTGTTTTTTCAGGAATCAAATCCCGTTCGTCCAGTCGCTTAATCTCGCCCTCAATTCGAACGCGTTGAAAACCCCTTCTTTCATAATTCGGCAGTTCCTCTCTAAGTACAGACGCTTTGGCTTCAAAAATGGGTGCAAGAATCAAAATTTTGTTACTAATCGATTCTGAAAGTATCTGATCAACACAATCGTCAAGGCTTCTTTTTATAACTGGTGAACCGTCTAAAGGACAATATGGAGTGCCTACAGTAGCCCATAACAGCCTCGAATAATCAGCAATTTCAGTTGCTGTAGCTAAAGTACTTCGTGGCCCACCTGATCCCGCAACTGCCTGTTCGATTGAAAGAACAGGAGACAGTCCTTCCACAAAATCAACATCTGGTCGCTTTACTTTCTCTAAAGCCTGCCTAGCTTTTGTTGACAAACTCTCCACATATTTCCTATGCCCTTCTGCAGCAAGTACATCAAATACAAGAGAAGACTTTCCTGAACCACTTACCCCTGTAACCCCAATCAATTGACCCCTAGGAAAATGGGTAGTTACATCTTTTAAATTATTTTCACGAGCACCCTTGACATGAATAAATTGGTTATTCTTTTTTTCCAAATCCTTCATCTGACCCATATAAAATTAACATGAATGGACTTCAAAAAATTGCAAAGCAAAGAACCTTTTTCGAATTCACTTTAATAACCATTAAAACTATAATAATATTTCAACATGAGTTTACCCATTTTATATATAAAACAAGGATGTCCTTGGTGTTTGGATGCATTAGAATATTTTAAGAATATCAATTTATCCGTGGATGTAGTGGATGTCATTAACAATCCTACCAAGATGGTCGAGTTAGTTAAATGCAGCGATCAGAATAAAACCCCAACTTTAAAAAATGGGGAATTTGTAGTAAGCGACTTTGACATCAATGAATTTAAACAAGCAATGCTTGAAAATCCCGAAGAAGCCAAAAAACTGGGTCTATAAATTATCTGATAATCAAATTTATTTGACGAAAGGACAATTATTGGTCAAGTGCTTGAATCCTGCGATTTAACTCTTGCATTTTAAGCTCTAACTGTTGCATTGAAGATCCAATATTTGCAGGAGAGGCTTCGTTATCGGATGGAGCATCTAAATCCAAAATTTGTACGCCTGCAGAAGTATCGTAAACTCTAGCGGAATCAGTGACAAAAGGCGTTATATTTCCAGAAGTGGTAATTTTAGTTGCTTCACGTCCATTTCTATCGACCGTATAAGTCTGAGGAGACTTTTCTAGAAGTAGGGTGTCTGTATCGTCTGTGTTAAATCTCTTAACTTGTCGGTAATTTTTGTTTGTTGCCCGACGACCTACCACTTGAGTTTTGGCTGTTTTAAAAATTAAAAAGTTGTGTTCTACAGTATGAAAATGAGGGTCTATTATGAAATGATCAGGCTGTCCGTCGAGAGCTTTATATACAGCTGATTGCATGGACTGCTTTACCACCGCCCCTCCAAGATCATGTTCCTGTTCATGAGCACGAAAAGAAGCTCTACCTGGGTCACCCCATCTAATAAAACCAAGCAGTTCCGCTCTTGTTCCCTCACCCCTGACCGGCTCACCAATTTCAACATCGTTGGTAATTTCAGGATAAGTTTTTAACGGACCGGTTTTATTCGCGGTTCGAGTGCAACTTGATCCAAAGGCGACAAGTAAAAATATATAAAGAGTAATTAACAACTTAATTTTCATGAGTTTAAATTTAGGATATTATTAAAAGTTTCCTTTAGTAGAGAGGTAAAATTCCATACCTTCCTCGATTACATCGTGTCCACCTACTCCTGCAATACCTAAGCTAAAATTCCAAGGTGCATTAGGCATTAGAATAAATTCCGTTCCGTAATCAACCCACATGCTATCTGTCAATACATCTCCATTAGAATAATTAAAGCGTATAAAAGGTAACAAAGAGAAATTATTGTGCAAATGATAGTGAAGGGCAATACTTCCTTTAAATAACCATAATGCCTCATCATTGATATCATTACTTGGAAAATACCGACCAATAGATAGCCGACCGGACCAATTCATTCCGTATGCTTCACTTGATTCAACCATAGTTTCAAAAGATACACTGGTCATAGATTCATCGAACATCGGAAAATCACTGGAAGAGTTCAAATGAGCAATATTAACACCCCAAGCAACATATTGATTGATTCTATAGTTGGGAAAAAATTCAATTCCAGCAATCATTCCAGAATCATCAATTTCCCCTACATTAAAATCAGTGACAGATAACGGAATACGAATATCTAAATTGGGGTTATCTCCGAGCCCGAACCCAAGGGTTAAACCATAAATAGTATGTTCGATAGGTTTAATATTTGTGGCAACTGTACTGTAAAAACCTTCATTAAATTCTTGATTTGCGTAATGAAAATCAACATAAAGGGATTGTAAAAAACCCTCAGATTTTGGTATATCAGACGATCGTCTTAGTTCCCTGAATTCATCAGCTAAACTATTAAATCCTAAATAGTATCCACTAGTGACTCCCTTTCTAAAATCAGCTTTGTAATCGCTTGGAGCCAAGCCAAATGAATAAAGAAAGGATAGCAAAAAGCTTAAGAAAATATGTAAGGGTAATTTTTTCATGAATTATTTCAAATTAAAATTTAATGAGAATTGCCATTCGTCAACAAATAAATTAGATCGATTAAAAATATTAATCTAGATTAGTACAAAATCTTTGGATGCGTGTAAGCCCACTTTCGATAACCTCGTCTGATGTGGCATAACTTAATCTAATATAACCTTCGGCACCAAAAGCGTGCCCCGAAACTACCGCAACTTTTTCTTTTTCCAATAATCGGGCGGAAAACTCCTCCGAACTTAATCCGTAAGAGGAAATGTTGGGAAAAAGATAAAACGCACCCTCTGAACGTTGGCAGCTCATTCCCGCGATTGCATTCAAACCTTGAAGCAATTTTAATCTTCGACGATCAAAATGAAGCAACATACCTTGAACCGCCTTCATCGACAAATCCCAATTTTCCATCGCGGCTAAGGCTCCAAACTGGGCAAATGTGGTTGCATTTGAAGTAGTCTGGCTTTGCAAGTCAGCCACCGCTTTACTTATTTCTGGGTTGGCGACAAGGGTTCCCAATCGCCATCCAGTCATGGAAAATGTTTTACTAAATCCGGAAACTGTGATTACCCGATCCGCAGCTTCAGCACTAAAAGATGCTGGGCTAAAATGTTCGGCATTATCATAAAGCAAATATTCGTAAATTTCATCAGACATAATGAGAAGATCATGACTGCATGCTAGCTCAACAATAGCTTCCATTTCCTTCCGACTGTAAAGACTACCAGTAGGATTGGAAGGACTATTCAAGATAATCATTCTGGATGCTGGGGTTATCACCTCTTCGATTTGTGCTGGGGTTACCTTGAACCCTTGGTTATCACCCGCGAAAACGATGCGTGGTTTTGCACCAGCTAATTTAACCATTTCTGGATAACTCACCCAATAGGGAGCTGGAATAATTACCTCATCTCCATGTCCGCAAGTAGCAAGAATTGCCATATAACAGGAATATTTCCCTCCTGGACTCAAGACTACCTGACTTGGGTTTTTTTCATTCAGAACACCTTTTTCAAGATATTTCTTTGCCAAGGCATCACGAAGGGCCGGAATTCCGGCGGCAGGAGCATATTTAGTTTTTCCATCAGTAAGTGCTTGTCCACATGCTTCCTTAATAAAGGAAGGTGTATCAAAGTCAGGTTCCCCGGCTCCAAAACCACAAACATCCTCCCCTGCTGCTTTAAGTGCTTTTGCCTTTGCATCGACGGCTAAGGTAGGAGATGGAGCGACATTTTTTGCCCAAGAAGATAGATGTCCGTTTTTCATATATTAATCATAATTTCAAACTGCTAAAGAGAAGCGAAGCAAAACTTTTGTCAAGATTTCCGATTGCTTATTTTGAAGAGATAAATGCATCCGATGGAACGACCGGCATTTTTAGAAGTCCAGACGGTGAAAAGAGAGACTGTTCAAGATCAAGATCCAAAGCCGCAGAGGTGACTTCAAATCGAGTATTGGATCGATCAATTCGATTTTTACAATCAAGAGATTTTATAATCCAATGACCTGCAATCTTCTTCATTCCATTTAAAATAAAAGTTCGAGATGGCACATTCGCTCGGGAAAAAGTTTCAATCCGTAATGGGGCTTCATAACTTTCATCCAGTGCCATAATAATTTCCGTAATATCAGGACGAATATTGTTTACCCATTGAGGGGGTAAAAAGGAATAAAGATGAGATGGGCGTCCTGCGACTCTGCCGGATTTAATATAGGTTGCATCCCAAAATACAAAAGGCATTAACAAATCGAACGGTGACTGATTCATACCTTCAGAAATAGGCTGAAAAAGTTCGGGGTCTTTTAATAATCTACTTTTTTGATCATTAGGTGATAAAAACCAAACTTTTGGCTTTAGTCCATTGTGTAAAAGAAATTTTTGAGGAGATGAATTCAATGAGGTAGAATCTAATTCAATTCGCGAAGATCCATGGCCAATGGCTAAACCATATATTGTACCAGTTCGATAAAACTCTTTTCCCCTCCTTGGCATATGCCGCATTCGGAAACGGAATGCATAGGCTTTGTGAAAGCTAGTGGAATTTAAATCTCGAACAATAAAAGAGCGATAACTTTCCAAACGACCGAAAGCTTGATCTTCTGTTAGTATTTTTGCGAATCCCTTAGCAGGAAAAGTCGTTTTTCCAGCCAAAAATATTTGGATTTTTAAAAAAACGCAGAAAAAAAAGAAAGGTCGGGTTTGAAGAAATGATATTCTATTTGCTCGTATTACTCTCTTGTGCAGGTTCATTCACTACAGGACTTAAATCAGCGGGCGTAGGGGATGGAACCACGACAGGTTCAGGATCATCAGTAGGATCAGCAACCTTATCAGTTACTGGAATGCTAGGTACAGGATCTGACTGTAAAACTGGAGGACTAGTTCCAAGTCTTTGAAGTTCGTTAAGACCACCCGATTCACTTTGGTAATAGGCATAAAGAGCAAAAGACAAAATGAAATATCCAAGAATAAACCAAACCGTCATTTTAGTTAGCTGAGCAGCAGAACCGGCACCAAGAACTTGATCCGCAGCTCCTCCCCCTAAAGCAGAGCCCATACCGCCGGAAGTTCTCTGTATCATAATAAGCAAGACAACAGCCAAACATAATAAAATCAAAAGTGTAGTAAGAAATACGATCATTTTATAAATGGAAAATGAACAAAATGCCAAATTATGAAAAAAAGGCAACCTTGTTTACTTAATTCTTACACCAAGATTTTCTAGCAATTGAATTAAGTCGGATTCATCAAGAAAAGATAAACTGATTTTACCTTTTCCAATGGAATCAGATTGTATGGATACTTTCCTATTTAACGAATGTTGTGCTTTTTTTTCAAAGTTTATAAAATGTTTATTAGACAAATTATTAGTCCTTTTAACAATTTTGGATGGATTTCGTATTTCTTCCACCGCACTTTCACATTGTCGAACAGTCAAACCTTGATCCACAATTTTTTTACCTAGTATATTTCTGGCTTTTAAATCTTCCACGCCAAGAAGAACTTTAGCATGTCCGATACTAAGCTTTCGGGAAGACAGAAAAAGTTTTAACTCATTATCTAACTGCAGAAGCCTTAGTAAATTTGCCACATGGGCCCGACTTTTTCCAACGCGCTCTGCAACTTTTACTTGAGTTAAGTTGAATTCATTAATCAGAGAATGGTAACCCATAGCTTCCTCAATTGGATTAAGTCCTTCCCGTTGAAGATTTTCAATCAAAGAAAAGGATGCCGAAGAAATATCGGTAGCAGATAAAACTCTGACCAATATTTTATTTCTTCCTAAGTGTTGATGCGCTCGCCACCTTCTTTCCCCGGCAACAAGTTCAAAAACACTTCCAACCTTACGTGCAACAACAGGTTGTAATAAACCCTCTGATTCAATACTTGCTGCTAATTCACGAATTGCTTCAGGTTCAATTATTTTTCTAGGTTGATATGGATTGGGTACCAAAGAGTCTGTTGGTATTTCAAATAAATTCTCGGTTTGATTATCAGTCTCGATATCGGCACCTTTGCTTGATAAAGAGGAAAGATTCGTAGACTTAGTAGTTTTTTGATCATCGTAGTTCGATGAAGAAACCGATGGTATTTCAGGTACAGCCTCAGTTCCTCCGGCAATCAAACTTCCTAACCCTCGGCCCAATCTAGAAGATGCTTTTGACATAAAATTTAGTTCTGTGGAACAAATAATTCCTTTCCAATAAAAACTTTTTTGGGGTCAACAATCTGATTGGCATTTATAATCCATTTAGTTTGAGATTTATATTTCTTAGCGATACTCGAGACTGTTTCTCCTTTTTCAACTACATGAACAAACCCTTTTTGCGGGTAATCCTCATCAAATGAAGGAATTGAGGGGGAATTTGAGGGAGGAGAGTGAACTTGATCGAAACCTTTATTCATTTGAGAAATCAAATCCTTCATTTTGAATTCAAAGCTTTTCTGCAAGGCAGATTGGGATTTTTCAGTTTGACTTAAACGGTTTTCAATTGATTTTACACGGTCAGAAATTATTTGAAGTGCTTGATTAGAATCTCCCGCACTTGAAGTTCGCTTACGGGTAGACTGCTCGACTTGAATACGCAATTGTGCATTTTCCCTTCGTAACAATTCGATCTCAGTTCGCAAACCAGCCAATTCACGCGAAACCAATTCCATATCTTGCTTTAAATTAGCAACCCGAATTGTGACATTTCCAAAAGAATTGAAATAAACGAAACAAAACAAAAAAATCAGAATATATGCACCCCTAAAAAACCCCATTCGAAAGATCCCACCAATAAATTTAACTAATAATCCAACCACCAACCTTAAAATGGAATAATTCTTTGATGGAAGCAAGAAATCTTTTATAGTTTTGTTTAGTCTTTCGCGGATAGTAACAGTGGTGCCATTTTAGCCGAATCAATAGTTTGCCCAATAGGAAATGTGTAGCCTCTAAGAAAATCTTTTGTCTTAAGCATCTTGCCGCCAGCTCTTTGCAATTCTTTTGGTATTAGTACTCCTCCCCCTGTACCAATCATTAAATTTCCGTTCAAATCAATTTTAGTTAGCCCGACACTCAAAGAGTCATTGTTAGGAAGAGACTGAGCAGAACCAATTTTGAGTTGTTCACCTCCAATCGAAAAAAAACAACCCGGCCATGCCCTGAAAGCCCTAATTCGGTCAACTAAATGTTCGGCCTTCGCAGAAAAATCCAGAATACCATCATTTTTAACAATTTTTCTGCAATAAGTGGCAAAAGAATCATCTTGTTCTTTTTCATTCCATTTATTTTCCAGTAAGCTTTTAATGTTTCTCTGAATTAGGGCTACACACGAATCAGCAATTTTTGATCTCATGCTTGCCCCTGTATCAACTTCTTCGATAATCAAAGATTCACAATCAACTATTGGACCAGCATCCATTTTAGAAATAATTCTCATAAGGGTTACTCCAGATTTTTTTTCACCCATTGCAATTGCAGTTTCTATTGGGGAAGCCCCCCGATATTGAGGAAGAATTGAGGCATGGAAATTAAAACATCCAGATGAAGCAAGAGAGAGAAAGGATTTTTTTAAAAGATGCCCATAAGCCATAACTAAGATAAGGTCTATTTTTTGCTCACGCAGCCAATCGCAATCAAAATCAGAAGGTTTTTCCGGACTACGGCAAGGAATGGAATTAATATCAGCCCAATTTTTGATTGAATTTTGAACTAATTTTCTACCTCTCCCAGATCTGCGATCAGGTTGTGTTAGCAAGGCAGATATTTTTACAAAAGGACATTGATCCTTTAAAAAATTTAAAAAGGGCAAAGAAATTTCATCTGAACCAAAGAATGCAATTTTGAACATTTGTGAATTCGTAAAAATAAATAACAAAAAGGATTAAACGGAGCCATACAACGAAAATGGCAAAAAAAAAGCCGTTCATAACGGCTTTTGTTTGTTTAATACGGAATTACCTCAGTTTTTTTCTTCCTGATAACGTATTTCCTTTCCAGCAAGTGAGAATCTAAGCGGACATCCAGCCAGTCCGAATTTTTGCTGAATACCTTTTTCCAAATAACGTCGATATTGATCATTCAATTTTTCCTCCCGGTTACAAAAAAGCTTAATACGAAAAGGTCGGCTCTCAACTTGAACTGCATAATAAACTTTAAATCGCTTACCCTTAACTTTGGCTGGTGGCCGGTGTTCCCACATTTCTCCAATTACTTTATTAAGAGCAGAGGTAGTAAGAGCTTTGTCCATTCTAGAATCTAAATCACGAGCAACTTGTAAAAAATCTTTTATAGAATATCCGGTTAGGGCTGAGACGAAACTAATAGGTGAATCTGGCAGGAAAAAAAGCTCCTTACGGATTGATTTAAGATAACTTTTGCGAAAATCTTTCTCGTCTTCATACCCGGGCAAAGGATCTTTTCTAAAGCTTTCCAAGGCTAAGTCCCATTTATTTACGAGTATGGACAATGCTCTTCCTTCTTTGAGAACATGGTCTGCCATGATCTTATCCTGCTTGGTTACTCCTTCTCTTGCATCAAGAACAAGAAAGACCACATCAACAGATTCGATCGCTTTTTTGGTGCGAACTGCAGAAAAGAAATCCAATGAGGTATCAATACGTTTGTGCCTCTTTAGCCCAGCCGTATCAAATAGTCTAAATTTCCAAAAGTCCTCTGATTTTTCCACTTTAAAATCCAAGTCTAATTCTACTGTTTCTCGAGTTGTACCAGGAACATCACTCACGATAAGGCGATCCATTGCTAGTAGACGATTGCATAAAGAAGACTTACCCACATTGGGCCTGCCTACAAAGGCAATCCTCGTTCGGTCTGCATCATTTCCCGATGGTAGAACATGATCCTCAAAGGGAATTCTCGCCTTAATCCCATCCAGTAAATCTTCAAATCCGTTCCCATGCTCAGCCGAAACGCCAATTACTTTTTTAAAACCTAGGCAATCAAATTCTGAAATTGAATAAATTTTTTCAGGTTCGTCCAATTTATTAACCACTAGGATTGGTTCTTTTCCCATTTTCCTAAATTTTTTGGATAATGTCTCATCCAGTGGAATTAATCCTTCTCTTCCATCTACTACAAAGAGAAGAAGATCTGCGGCACGTATCGCAAAATCAGCCTGGTACTCCGTGGCATCTTGAATTTCTGAAGGAGTCATTTCTGGAAGCATTCCAATTCCACCTGTATCCATCAAACTATAACCCTCTGGACTATCCGCAACAACTACATCACGAGTCACACCGGGTCGGTCATGGACAATAGAGATTCGCCGACCGGCTAATCGATTAAATAAACGACTCTTACCCACATTAGGACGGCCAACAATGGCAACACTTTGCATTAGGCTCATGATAAGAGCATTAAAAATTTATATAGAACGGATTAAACCGCAGCCGATTCGAAATTTTCAGAATCAAGAGAGGAAACAAATTTTTCAATTCGATCGCTTGCCTTAACCAGTTTTTCATAGGAAGTGGAAAAGCTTGCCCGGAAATGGTGGGTGCCATGATCACCAAAGGCAGTCCCTGGAACTAGAGCGACTTCCTGTTCTCGAAGTAATCGATGACAAAAATCAACTTCATTTAACCCGGTGCTTGAAATGGATGGAAAAGCATAAAAGGAACCTCTTGGGAGATGACATGCCAAGCCTATTTCATTAAAACGACGTACTAGAAAATCTCGTCTCTTTTTATATTGTTCTCTCATATGCAAAACATCATCCTGCCCATTTTTTAATGCCTCTACAGCCGCTTCCTGACTTAAAATGGGAGCACACATCATACAGTACTGATGAATTTTCATCATAGCTTCAATCAACCAGTCAGGACCGCATCCAAAACCGACTCGAAACCCAGTCATAGCAAAGCCCTTGGAAAACCCGTGTAAAAGAAGAGTTCTTTCCTTCATTCCGGGTAAGGATGAAATACTGACATGCTCACCTTCGTACGTTAATTCAGCATAAATTTCATCACTAATCACAATAAGATCTTTATCCCTTGCAAATTTAGCCAATCGTTCCAATTTCTCATGATTGGCTGTTCCCCCAGTTGGATTTGTCGGAAAATTAAGCATTAATACTTTGCAGCCTGGTTTCCATGCTTTCTCAAAAGCTTCCGGATCCAATGAAAATTCATTGCCAGGAGTGGTTGTCACTGGAATTGCTTCGCCAAAAGCCAAAGCAACACTAGGAGCATAGGAAACATAGCATGGTTCATGATATAAAACCATATCTCCTGGATTAAGAATTGACCGCAGGGCTATATCAATAGCTTCGGAAACACCTACCGTAACCAGTATTTCTGATACTGGATCATATTCTGGACCAAAAAAGGAAGAACAATATTTTGAAATCTCTTTTCGTAATGAAAGGAGCCCACGATTGTCTGTATATGAAGTCTTACCCTGTTCTAAAGCAAAAATAGATGCTTCACGAATTTTCCAAGGTGTCACAAAATCAGGTTCTCCAATACCTAAGGAAATGGCTTGAGGCATTTCCGATACGATTGCAAAAAAATCTCGTATTCCAGAGCGAGGTAAGCTCTTGACATGATCGGCTATAAAATTTTCAGGGTTCATTAAAACTCAGGGACTTATCGATGGTTTTTCTTGATTTTCAATTTCTCCCGCCATCAAGTGACCGTGATCTTTATATGGCCTTAGAAGAAAATGTGTCGCAGTCGAAAGAACGCCTTGAATCGTAGCTAATCGCTGCGATACAAAAGAAGCAACAGACTTAAGATTCTTTCCTGTGACAAAAACCAAAAGATCATACCCACCCGACATCAAATAACAGGATTCAACTTCTTCAAACTTAGAAATCCGCAAAGCCATTCGATCAAACCCACCTTCCCTTTCTGGGCTTATTTTAACTTCTATAACTGCCTTTACATGTTCTGATTCCCCTTGAATTGGATTCAAAATCGGCATCCATCCTAGCAAAGTTTTATTTTTCCGTAACTCTTCCAACTCATTTTCAACTTCTTGTGGAGTGGATCCAAGGATTTTCGCCAACTTCTCTGGACGAGGGTCAGCAGTGTCTTGAAGTACGGTTAACAAATCGCTCATTTCAAGGATGACAATATCAATTTCATACGATTTCGTAAAGAACCAAAGCCCAACGAGATAAGAATAGAATGAATGTATTAATTACTTACTCAGCTAATATTCAATTCCATCATAAGATGAAATATCGCATTTACTCCAATCGAATGTGAAATATCACCAGATTTCACCAAATCTCTCAAGCTTTCAATCGGCACTTTTACGGTTTCCAACTCTTCGTGAGGGTCAAAAGAAATTTCTCCTAACTTCTCCACATCAGTTAAAAGTAAAAAATGACAACGGTTTGACATAATCGCGGAATTCGCAAAAACATTCCCGATGATCTTTGGATTTTTGCCAGAATATCCAGTTTCTTCTAGTAATTCTCGTTGCCCAGCTAAAATCGGATCCTCTCCCTTTTCAATTACACCACCAGGAGGTTCCAAAGAATACTCCTCTGTGCCATACCTAAATTGCCTTACCAAAATAATTTCCTGATTAGAAGTAAGAGGTAAAATATTGACCCAGTCATTTGTTTCGATCACATAAAATTCGCCTACTTTTTGATCTGAATCACGGACCATTTTTCGTTTATGAACTTCAAAAATTCTGCAATCAGCGTGGATATCATCACGCATTACTTTCCATCTACTTGGGAATTGAGAGTTCATCAACTTTGGAATAAATGTACTTTACAAAAAGAAGAAAGATCCTCGCAGATCGGTACATTTTGAGAGGATGCAAGCTTTTCAGTTTCGGTTGAAATTTGTTTTCCTGTTCTAACCAAGGCTGCATTCATTTTTGATTTCAAGCCTGTTTCTGCGTCTATCCATTTATCTCCTATCATCCAACAGAGCGATGGTTCCAAATTATATTTCTGAAGCATTTCTAACTCATATTTTTGAGAAGGTTTGCGGTATCCAAGTTCATGACCGTCTGGAGATTCTGGGGCAATACAAATGCCATCCCAAAAATCAGCATTAAGTTTATACAACTTAAGCATTCTTCGGTTACAAGCATAAACATCTTCCCAGTCATAATATCCACGGGAAATACCGGATTGATTCGTGTGCATAAACATACGGAAACCAGCTTTTTTAATTTTTAGAAGCACCTCGGATACTCCTTTAATAATTTGAATATCATCCGGATTCTTTAAATAATGTACATCTTTGATAAGGGTACCATCTCGATCGAAAAAAACTGCTTTAGGCATAAAAAATTACAATATTGAAAGTATTTCTTTAGATGTAACCGAAGCCGTTCCCACTTTTCCTACAACAATGCTAGCCGCTAAGTTTGCCAACTCGGCAGATTGCTCAAAAGTTCCGTTTGCCACTAATGCCATGGATAATACAGCTATAACCGTATCGCCTGCTCCAGATACATCAAAAACTTCCCGAGCAGCCGTTGGTATAATTTTTTTAATTTCTGCTCGCTCGGCCAAAAGCATTCCATCCGCCCCTAAAGTAATTGCTAATTTATGAGGTGAAAATTTTTTAAAAATTTGTTGGACAACCTCATTTTTGGAAAAATCTTGCTTTGTTAAACGAGATTTCCCGGCGAGCTCCAATGCTTCCATCCGATTTGGAGTTAATAAATCAGGTTTGTTATAGTTAAGTAATCGACTAGGTTTAGGATCAATCGAAACAAAATTTGCGTTTCGTCGAATGATCCAAAGCAAATCATCGCTCACAAATCCCTTTCCATAATCTGAAATAATAACCAAATCAGCAGAATTTGCTTTCGAGATCAAATTTTCTCTCAAAACTGAAAGATCCGGCATGTAAGAATCTGCTTCTTTCTCCCGGTCAACACGACAAATTTGTTGATTTGATGAAGTGACTCGAGTTTTGCTGATAGTAGGCGCACTAGAAAATATAAAAGATTCATCTACATCGACTCCCTTGGCATCGAGTAAACCCCTAAGTTGTTCCCCTTCGATATCACTACCAAACCAACCACATACTTCCACACTAGCACCAAGGGATGATGCATTTAAAGCTACATTTGCTGCTCCTCCTCCAACGATCTTTTCTTCTTCAACAGTTA
This sequence comes from uncultured Verrucomicrobiota bacterium, assembly GCA_902580225.1. GTDB lineage: Bacteria > Verrucomicrobiota > Verrucomicrobiia > Opitutales > Seribacteraceae > Seribacter. The sequence goes on along the minus strand of CACHJU010000011.1, from coordinate 16,607 downwards.
AAATTGGAACAGGCGCTTCAGGAGAAATTCGATTAACCCCCCCAATGACATACCGATCAAGCATGACATCTCCTATTACTAGAACACGAAGTCGCTTGATTTGATTAAGAAGTTCGATCATGAATTAAGAGAATGAAACAAAATAGGAGGATTCTCAATTTTCAAATTTTTTTCCTTTTTCTTTTTTTATTTTCTTCATGCAAGGAAGTAAAACTGGAAGAACAAAATAGCTCGAATGAACAACAATTTTTCTTCTTTCATGTTGGAAACAAAAAAATCAAGGCAGAACTCGCAATTTATCCTCATGAAATCAAAAAGGGCTTAATGTTCAGAAAAAAAATGGATCCTGGAACTGGAATGCTTTTCGTATTTGAGCAAGCAACACAACAAAATTTTTGGATGAAAAACACTCGAATTCCTTTGGATATTGCATATTTTTCTCCTAATGGAAAATTAGTTGAGATTCATGCTGCCAACCCTTTTGATTTAAGCGGAGTGCCTTCACGGTCGAAAAATATACAATTTGTGCTAGAGCTAAATTTGAATGATTTTCGTAATCAAAAAATCAAAATTGGAGATCGACTCGATTTAGAAGAAATAAAGATTGCAATTGAGAAACGCGGATTAAACCCAAAAAATTATAAACTCTCAAATTAGCAAAATCATCTCTAATAACCTTGTGGATTTTTTGTTTGCCAATTCCAGGCATCAGCCAGCATGTCTTCCAAAGAATGTTTCGCACTCCAACCTAAAACCTTCTTGGCATACGAAGGGTTTGCCCACGCCTCAATCGTATCGCCTGATCGACGATCTGCTACTTCAAAAGGAATATTTATCCCTGACACCTTCTCAAAAGTTTGAATTACTTCTAGAACCGAGTACCCCTTTCCGGTTCCAAGGTTACAAGCTAAAATCTTTTCTTCATGAGGTAAAACCTCCAAAGCTTTAAGATGTGCATCGGCTAAGTCGCTAACATGTAAATAGTCTCTGATTGCGGTTCCGTCTTTGGTTGGATAGTCAGATCCAAATACGCGAAGTTTTTCAAATTTACCAGTAGCAACTTGGCATACATAAGGAACCAAATTATCTGGGATTCCTCTGGGATCTTCACCAATATCTCCACTCTTATCAGCACCGATTGGATTAAAATAGCGAAGTATAGCTGCCTTAAAATTTGAGTGTGCAGAAAAGGTATCCAGAATTATATTCTCCATTATCGATTTTGTTCTTCCGTAAGGACTTGAGACTTTTCCGATTGGATGGGATTCATCAATGGGCACTTCTTTAGGTTCTCCATAAACAGTACAGGACGAACTGAATACTAAATTGTTAACTCCTGCCCTCTCCATTTCTCGTAAAAGTACAATAGACCCAGCAACATTATTCTCGTAATATCGTATCGGGTGATCTGCTGACTCACCAACCGCTTTAAGCGCAGCAAAATGGATTACTGCAGAGATGTCAGAATGTGAATCAAATAAAGATCTCATCGCGGAATCGTCTAGTATATCACCCTCTATCACATTTGGCGACTTACCTGCTAATATTGCAACTCGCTCTAACGACAACTTGCTTGAGTTTGAAAAATTATCTAGCACAACCACATCGTACCCAGCATTAAGTAATGCAAGAGTGGTATGGCTACCAATGTAACCGGCTCCCCCTGTAACTAGAATTTTCATTATCTACTCCCTTTGGCAAGTGATCTTAAAGTGGACAACATAATCTCCAAATCTAAAAAGAACGAGGCGTTTTTAACATAATATAAATCATAAGCTAATTTCTCCTCCGAACTTTCCATATCAGAAGCATATCTAAAACGAATTTGTGCCCAACCAGTAAGGCCAGGCTTGAGAAGATAACGACACTTCCAATAAGGAAGACGTTCATTAATCTCATTTTCAAGTTCGGGTCTTTCCGGTCTAGGCCCAACAATTGACATTTCACCTTTTATTACATTCCAAAATTGAGGAATTTCATCAATCCGCCACTTTCGCAAAAATCGTCCAACCATTGTCACTCTTGAATCGTTCTGCTTTGCCCACTCTGCACCTTTTTTTTCAGCATTCTGTTGCATTGTTCGGAGTTTATGTAAAACATAAGGCTTTCCGAGTAACCCAGTTCGTTTTTGGTGAAAAAAAAGAGGAAATCCCGATTCCAAACCAATTATAAAACAGGAAATCAATAATATAGGCATGCAAATTATCAAACCCACAACTGACAAAAACAAATCCAATAATCGCTTTATTCTGCGGACAATGGGGTCTCGTTGCCGTAAATCCAATTTAGTCAACCATGTACTATCCACTTCAGCAGGGGGTATTTTTTGGCATAATGTTTCCACAAAAGATTCGACCTCAAGGACCCGCACTCCTGATGCGAGCAGATTCATTATTTCCGCTTTTATTTTGCCTTCGGCCTTCTGATCTAGAACTATCATATCAACTCCTTGTTGATCACAATACTCTACTGTCGCACACTCAGACAATGGGGTCTTTACATCAATCCAATCAATTCCTTCCGCATTTGGTCCTAAATATGTTTTTATTTGCTTTGTACGAACTTTATTAAACAAAGGAAGAACTCTCCATGGATTTCGAGTACTTAGAGCAATTTGAAATAAGATAAAAAAGTAACAAATTATTCCGTTTCCACAAACCATTTTGAGGACAGCAAAACGACCCACAAAATCAAATTCAACAGTCCAAACGGATAACAAAAGTCCTAAAGATCCAACTGCGGAAGATAAAAGAGCAAGAATCAGTCGCTTCAATAAAAGTTTTTGCCCATTACTCATAACAAATAAACCCGTTACTTCTCCCGCCAACAGAAAGAACACACCGAAAATTCCGGAATACAAAAATAAACGTTCATGATTTACCCTTAGTAAAGTCTCACTTGAAGGTGAACCATACAAGACCACGAACATACATACCGAAATTGCTATCAATTGACAAAATAGTAATGTTGCGACTTTGCTAAGATTCCAGTGTTCTCTCTTTTGCATACTACAAGGAATTAAAATATGACTTTGTCACCATTCTACGCCCAAAATTATTACGATTAGAAATTACCTTATTTCTCATTTGGGCTAACTGTTGAGGATCATTCTTAAGATCAATTATAGCATGAACAACATCCTCGGGTATGATTTTTTTAAATGATATCCCACCACCCATGTTTGCAATAAAATCATATAACTCTCCTGCTGGACCAACTATTTGAGGTAAACCTGCTCCAATAAAATCATAAGACTTTGCAGGAAATGCATTTTTCATAGCAGGTAGTTCTCTCAATAAACAAATCCCTAAATGGCAGGTCGAAAGTTTTTTACTTAGATCTTCCAAGTTCATCATCGGAAGTATTTCTAGGTTAGGACTTTTCAATAAAAGTATTTTTGCTGGAAAATCACCGACCATCAGGAAACGAATACTTGGCTCTAATTTCGCTACCAACTCAATTATTTTCAAATAGGAGTCAATATCATAAAAACGCCCAAGCCTTCCATGGTAAACCACAGTAAAACAATCTGCTTTTTTAATATCAAGTAATTCATCGCTGAACACTGCTTCGTCAAAACCGTTCCTCAGTAGGTGAAATTCAACACTGGGAAATTCGCTTCGCAGTTCAATTAATAACCCATTGGTCACCGTCGTAACATGATTCGCACCTCGATAAACCCATGCCTCTAAAACTTGTAAGATTTTACCTAAAAAACTCGTTATTTTCAAAACGCCAAGATCTTGAAGAACACGAGGATATCGATCTCTTACATCAAAGACATATTCCACTCCTGAAATCTTTGCAAAAAATGCACAACAACATGCCATAAAAAACGGAGGAGAAGTTATTATGCAAAGGCTAACTTCTTTTTTTAACAAAATCCTTAACCCTAAGTCTAAGCCTAGAAGTAATTCCTGAATTGACCGAACAAATAATTTTGCTTTGTTATTAGGAACAGAAAAAAAAGATCTCTCAACTAGGGTCTTTTCTTTGGAAGCATTATTGGAAGTTAGAACAGTGATCTCAGAGCAAAAAGGTTTGAGCTCGGTTACCCAAGGAATAACTCGAGCAGCAGCAGCAGCAGGCATTGGATAATATTCTGATGTGACGATTAAGATTTTTTTCTCTAAATGCACTTTATATTTCTTCCTGAAAGAATTTCTTTATAATCTTTCAATAACTTTTTAGAAATCTTTCGTGGGTCGTGCCATTTTTTAAGAAAAGAAATACCAAGTTCAGCCAATTTACTGCGTTGAGTAATATCCAATTTCATAATCTCAGTTATCTTCTTTTCCAATGTCGAACTATCCGCATTTACAATTGGTAAATCCTGCAACATTTTGGCAGGTACAAACTGCAAACCCTTTCCCTCGATAAAACAAATTACAGGTTTTCCTAATGCAAGCACTTCAAGGGACACAACCCCATACCATCCAATAATCAATTGATCTATGAATAAATCAATTTCTTCATATTTTTTTTGAGCTTTCTCTCTAGACAAGCCTTCTATCAATTCAAGACGAACTCTATGCCCCCTAGACCTTAGTTTATTTACAACATCAATTACTATTTCAGTACCTTTTACTATCCGATGGGTCGGAGCATGTCCAATTATGAATTCTTTTCGTTGATTAAAAGGTAAAATCTTAGCGTGCAATGTTGACTCCGTTGCATAAGGCAGGAACTCAGCCTGTCTCGGTAAAACTTCTAAAAGGTCTGGATTTAGGGAGTAGATTTTATCTGCGACATCAACTAACAATCTTTTTTTCAGTCTTATCGAATGATTACTTTTTCCAGATCTTGAAATTATAGAGTCTGCCAAACCATTATCTTGATATTTATTTAAAAAACATTTTGTCTCTCTTGCATCTGATCCTTGGAATGTAACAAAAATTGCCTTCCGATCTGACCTTACACCGTACATTACTTTTTCAGTTAACAGAAGGAGTCTAGCGTAAAGTCTAATGGCTTTTCTGTATGGTTTGGGTAAGGCTAATTCTTTTGGGTGGGGAGAATCTCCAAAAAAAGGTGTAATAAATCGTCCATTATTTAGATGGACCACTCCATCCCAGGCAGAAGCCTTAAAAATAAGTATTAATCTGTAAAGTTCAGTCATACAAAGCCCAGAATTATTTTTATTTAATAATTGATCAGATGGAGTTCCGTATGGATTATCTTTTTCACTAACACAAATGCTGTACAAACCAAGTTCTTTTTCAAACTTGGACAAAACAACGGGGTTATTTCCAACTTGCTCTGGACAATGTAATACTGAGATCAAATAAAAATATTAAACTTTAAAATGAATATTTGGTAAGATTAAATAATTAAATTTAGAAATTGATCTTTTTGAAAAACAGAATGTCAAGTTTTCCTTACACTGGGTTTCAATCCAATGCATGAATTTATCTTATGAAAAACAGAACCGACATATTCAATTGAATGATGTTTTTTAACATATTTTGGACCTCGACTAGATAATTCTTCTAATCGTTTTGGATCGTGTATCAAAATCCGCAGATCCCGTAATATTCCCCTCGGTTGAGAACTATGAATAGGTGGATCATTTTCATTCAACAAATTAGAGTTTTTATATAATTCAAGTAAATCATTTCTTAAATAACATACAACCGGAGTGCCTAAGGATAATGCCTCTAAAGTAAACATAGCATACCATCCGATAACAAGTTGATCTATGACCAAATCTGCCTTCTCTATTTCTTGTAAAACTTCATCGTTACTTACTTTTTCAAGCAATTTAAGTTCTATATTTTCACCTTCTTTTTGAAGTTTCTCGATTGCTTCAATAATGAAACCACTACCTTTAATATTGCGATGATTTGGGGCATGTAAAACTCGAAAAGTCTTGCCGTTCTTGGGATATTTAAAAACAGCTTTTTCTTTCTGCTCCAAGTCTATAGAGAAATGAGCAATCATCAAAGTATCCCAATGGTGCATATAGTCTACCCAATCACATCCCCCGATTACATGGTTTGCATTTTTGGACCAAAGATCAATTTGGCTTTCAATTCTATTATTTCTGAACTTATATTCGGGATAGTCTTTAGCCAACGTGTGCTTATACAAAAGATTGGGCGTCCTATCCATTTTTGAAATATCGCCCCCATAAGGCATGACAACCGTCTTTATCCCAGCAATGCCGAGTAAATAAGGCTCTATTTTCCAAAGAATAACTGAAGACTGAAGACAACCGCCGTTAAAATATAAATATAAACAGCGATAACTAAAAATCGAATACAGATAGTCGATATGTAAGACTCGTATTAACAAAGAGTGTAAAATATTATTTTCATAAACAAATTTCTTATCGAATTCATCCGTTATAAAAAAAAGTTTACTGACAAAAGTCTCTACTTTGTAACCAAAACCCTCTAGAGCTCTTTTATGATATACATTGTTAATCATTGGGATCGGCCCGAGCCCAATATCAAATCTTCTGTAGCTAAACCTAGAAAGGAAAGAAAAAAATAAAATAGGAAAGATGTATAAAACCTCAAAACTAGCTAGTATTAATTTTAAAACTTTCACTTCAAATCATCAATCCTATCAAGTAATGAAATTACTGGCGTATGAAGATCAGATTTCATTAAAGAGATATCAGCTATTATATTTGAACTTGAACTATCAATATTATTAAAAACGGGTCTTTCTTTTAAATAATTGCCAAAGCCCTCAGATATTTGTCGTAGAGATAGAATTTCCGGACCAGCTAAATTGTAAATAAAGGAATTATTTTTTTCTAACAAAGATTCAATAGAGAGCACGGCATCCTCAACATGAATCGGATTAATCTTCAAACCTTCACCACCAATAAGATCAATTGAATTACCATTTCTAACATTGTCGAATAACCTTGGTAGTAACATATTTCTTTTTTGACCAGAACCATAAATGAAGAATGGTCTTACGATCGAAGTAGTAAAAAAAGGAGAATAATTTTGAACAAGAATTTCACCACATATTTTACTACCTAAATAACAACCCAACTTTTTATTTTCATGTATTGGTGAACATTCTTTTAAAAGATGTTCACTTTCTGCGTATACTCCTCCTGAAGATGCGTATATGAATTGTTTAACATTCGATTTTCTTGAAAATTCCAAAAGGTTGTGTGTAGTTTTAACATTAACTGAAAAAACATCGCTGGCACCTTCAGGGAAATCTTTAAACCTATTGGACTGGGCCAAATGTATAATACAATCTATTTCACCCGGTAACTCTTTAAAAGAAAAGTCTTCGGAAAGATCTAATGAGATGTAGTTTATTGAATCCAATGATCGTTTAGATTTAGATCTGACAATCGCATACAAGTCCCAATTTTCAGAAAGTTGGTTGCATAAAGTACGCCCTAATAAACCATTAGCACCAGTTATTATAGCTTTTCTCACTTATAATTAATAGGAAAAAGAATTCTCATTAAAAGCGAAATTTATCAGTTCTAATGAGAGGATTTTTTTTAATAACCATGTATCCCAAAATAGTAAAAATCGTAAGAGCAAAAACTTTAATTAACATGTATTTAGGTGAGAATCCGTTAATGCAAAATTGCATACTAACAAAAACAATGAACAAACTTAATAAAAGCAAAATCACCAACCTCGATTTATCAAATGGTATTTCATGAAGTTTTTCAGAATAAAAAAGATACGCTGAAGTAATAAAAAGATAGCAAATCAATGTGGAAAAAGACGCACCCGTAGCACCAAAAAGTTGGATGAGAAAATAATTAAGAATAATATTTAGAATTAATGAAATCCATGCAATCTGTGAGAATAAATTTGTCTTTTTTTCGATCGAAATACCCATTGCAGTTATCTGCTGCGTACCATACAGACCCACTCCAAAACTTAAAAATATCAATGCATAAGCACTTTTTCTGTAATCTTCACTCATTAAAAATTTAATTATTTCACCACTAAAAAGACCCACAGCACCTGCAACTAACAAAATCATGTAAAGAAAAACACCAAGCAAATCTGCATAGAATTGTTTATAGCTGGACGGGTTTTCAGATTTTATTTTAATTGCAACCGGCCCCCACGCCATTCCAAAGGCGGTAGTTATAAATAAGATGATACTTGAAAACCGAAAAGCTACAGAGTAAATGCTAACTTCTTCCAATGAGGTAAAAGCAGTCAACATCCATCGATCAACCGTCCCTAATAACCAAAATGCAATGCCTGCAAATATGAATGGGTAACCGAACCTAAAAGTTTCTTCGCACCAATATTTGCTAATTTTAAAAGTAAGATCTTTCTTAATCAACCAACAAGCTAGAGGGAATATAAAAACCATTACAACCGCCTGCACAGAAAGAAAGCCATCTAACCCCCAGCCTAGATAAACAACTGCAAAACAAGCTAAAACGGAGCTTGTAACCTTACTGGCTAGAGAAATCGACAAAAAGCGGAAAGGAGCTAAGTGCAATCGAGTCACATCTAAAATATAAACAAACCAAATCTTAAAAACCATCAATGTGATTGCTGCCGCAATGGTAATCCAAGAAATCGCTTCAAATGAAAATAAAAAAACACTGGGAAGAATAAGCAGTGTCCCAAACCCAACAATGAGTACTAAGATTCCAAGTATTAACTGAATTGAAAAAGCAGAGGAAACTAATGTGGGCTGATCCTCAGGATTCAATTTTTCGTCCCAATAAAATCGATGAACTGAATTGCTCATTCCACATTGTATCAACATACCCATAAGACCAGTTGTTGTTAATATTAATTCTAGAATGCCGATCGACTTTTGAGGCAAGACTGCTGCAATTAGTGGAAAAGTGAAAAGCACAACAAGCTTAGAACCAAAGTCGGCTCCACCATAAATAATTGAATCTTTTGCTAAGTTCTTAAGAATTGTAAAATTTTATTTTATTTTCTTTTAACGGATGCTCAATAATTGATTTTCCGATTGAATATTCGCCTATTATTGGATGATAAATATTAATAAGAGTATCTCTTTGCCCTTGAAGAAATTTAATTACTTCTCCAAACAAATATTGACCTGCTTCAAACCCTTGGTACTTCTCTACATAAAGCCTACTTGCCCTGCCTAATTCTCTCCTAAGATCAGGATTTGTAATTAGTATTCTTAAATTTTCTATCAAGTTTTCAGGACATGAAGAAACAATTGGACACTCATCTAAATAAGACCACCGTCTTAAATGCCTAGTATATGTCTCATCTTCTAAATTTGATAACACTGGCAATCCACATGCCAACCCTTCAAGACCATTTAAAGCATAGCCTGTAAAAATTATCTGCTCTACCAAAATATCCGTGTCGTATTGTAAAATTTTTTTTACTTCATGGTTTTTTAATTTCTCTAATAAATTGAGCTCAACTTTAAGTCCTTCTTTTTTAAGTATATTTACCGCTTCAATTATAAATTCAGAACCTTTAAAACCTCTAAAATTTGGAGCATGAGTAATTCTTACAACATCTGAATCTCCATTTGCCTTGCTATTCCTTGTTGAAACTGGCCATTTTTTTAAATCTATAATTAAAGGTGAAGGAACGAGAACATCCCAACGCCCAAAGCCATCGGGACCCATAAATCCTGGAATGACAACATCCGCTTTTTCACACCAATGCTCAACGCGATTGGAAACTCTCTTTTGATCCTTTGCCGCCTGTGGTAATGAGCTATTTAAACCATGAATCAAAGAGACTGACCTTACTTTATTATAAGAATAAGAATCACAACCAAAGGGAATGATTACAATTTTTTTGTTAGCCAATTTTAATAAGAATGATTCATATTTATTAAAAATTGTTCTCCATAAAAAAAATCCATTAAAAGAAATGAAATAAATATGATATTTGAAAAGTGACTCAACGAATGCGAAATAATACTTTAAAAATAATGGAATGAACAAATACTCATCCTGCACTACCCGATCATATTCATCTCTTTGATTAATTAAATAACAGTAGCTGTCGGTGAATGTTTCTGAATTGAAACCTGCCTCTTTCATGCAATTTGACCAGTATGCATTATTTATAATTGGAGCTTCCCCCCAAACTAAATTTGGTTTCCTCTTTTTAAGAACTAAAAACCTTGCAATAATTGCTGAAAAAGTAAGAAGGAGAAATAATAAAGGAAATAAAACACATTCAATTAATAGAATAATTACAACCCTGCATTTCTGCTTAGTCATCAAACAAACCTACTTCTAATTGACTTTATAATTTTTCTGGGATCACCGCGATAATTTCCGATTTCAATTGAATTCACCCTGAGTTTGCCTGCCCCACAGGCAACTTCTATGAAACCATCGCCCAAAAATGTTATTTGACCGGGAACCGCAAAGAATATCTCTTGTTCATCAATTAGACTCGCATCCCAAATTATTATTTTCTCAGCTTCAAATTGACAATAAGCACCAGAAAAAGGTTCACTGCTCGCATTAATCAACCTCAAAATTTCGACTGAACTTAATCTCCAATTGATAAGGCCATCTTCAGGTCTTCGGGGATAACATCGAAGAACTTTTTTAGGACTTTTTGACTGGGTTTCCAAAACATATTCGCAATTAATCTCTAGCTTTTTGAGAGCTTCTTTAAAAAGAAGAGGAACTTTTTTTTGCATCCAATGCCAAACATCAGCAATCTTCGTTTGATCAGAAATATCTAAAAAATCTCTAGCAATAATGTCACCGCTGTCAATTTCTTCTCCAATCATTTTGTGAATGCATAAACCAATTTTCTTTTCACCATTAATAATTGCCCATGCCTGACAGGCATTTCCCCGATAGCGAGGCAAGTCACCACCATGTGCATTAAGGATGCCAAATTTAAAAAGATCAATTATAGATTGAGATATAATTCCAGTGTAATTCATACTAATTCCAATCTCTGGTTTAGTCTCGATTAAATCATTCCTGAAGCACTCGATTTTATGACTTGATGCAAAAGGAATTTTCAACTCTTTAGCTAATAAAGCAAAATCAGAAGAAGTTTTAGAATACTCGGGTGCCTCTTTTGCTGTAATTATAATAACAATAGAATGTCCATACCCAATTAAAGCTTGTGCTGTTTCATATAATATTTCAGTTCTTCCAATTAATGCGATTCTCATTGAATGCTTTCGTTAGGAAGATATTCAGCTTCTGCCTTTAAAATATCCAATAATTTGATTAATAAGGTTCGTGTACCTGATCCACTAAATCTTTTCTCAATAAGTCTTTCAGGAGTTTGGTGATAAGGTCGGCTTAATTCATAGCGGGAAATATTTTCAGTATTTAAAAATATGTGAATAGGATGAAAATTAAACACATGAAAAGATTCCAAAAGATCACTTTTTTGGGGAAAAGGAAGATTCATTTTAAAAGAAACATTATCCTGCCAACAATGAGGAACCATGATCATACTGTCCCAAATGGAAAAGGGTTGAGATTTCATTCCTGAACTATGAGGAATAAAACTGTTTGAAATATGAGTTAAACCTTTCTTGTAAAAAATATCGACTAACCTTTCACTATGAAAGAGACAATGGGAACGCACCGATTTTGCTTCAGGAACAATGCCAAGTAATTCATCAACTCTTTCTTCCTCATTTTGAATTCCTTTACTGGTAGAATAAAAGTTAGGATGTATTCCCAATTCAGCATCCTTTAGTTTCCTCAACTTATCCAAAACCGGGCTTTCATGAGTGATAAACCAAGTACTGGAAACCCCTGATTCTGCAATTAAATTAATTGTGTCTGAGATAACCTCGTCATGTGCCCAATCAAGATCAAAAGTAATAAAAATTCTTTTGGACCAAGACTTGGTAATTGATGGTTCAATAGAGCAAATTTTTGATGTTCCAAACATTAAATTATTGATCTCACATTTGGATTTCAAATTCATTTAAAAAGGATTCAACATTTAAAAGCGACCAAATTAGCAACCGTCGATTTCTTGATCCTGATAAATGTTCGTCAATTAAATTTTGAACTGTGTTTCGATCTAATAATTCATATATCTTGGCGTTGTTGGAAAGTAGAGAATTCCTCACAAAATCAATACTCTCACCCTTAAACCATGAAGCGTCAGGAGAAGAAAAACCCTGTTTCGCTGCCTTGCTAACTCTTTCGGGAATATAACCGGACATTGCGTCCCTAAGAATTTGCTTTCCATCATTAGTCTTGGAAAAATATTTACTGGATTTTCTACCCACTTCATTTTCGTTTAGTCGAACCACTTCACCCAAATTATTTAGCTTAAAATTAACTGGGCATTTCATTGCAAAATCCACTAGATCATTGTCTAAAAATGGAACCCTATTTTCTAAACTATGAGCCATGCTTAGCTTATCCTCTACCACAAGTAATCCATGTAGAAATGTTTTACTTTCAAAATAAAGTGAATGATTAATGAAGTCTTCAGGTTTACTAAGTTCATTATCGTGAGTGGAGAAAACATCCTTAAATATATCTCTTGTCCATACATCTTTAACATCTCCCCAGATGGGTGAAAAAACTTTCGAAATAACACTGTTTGGAATTAATCTCTGCCAATAAAGATAATATTCATCTATATACTCCTCGAAATTCTTTGATGTAGCACCTCTGTAATAACGCCATGGGTAACCACCAAACAATTCATCCCCACCAGCACCTGAAAGAACTACTTTTACAAACTTACTTGCAAGTTTGGACGCATAAAAATTTGGATAACACTGCCCCACCCTAGGTTCCTCCAAATACCATGCTAATTTTGGAAGGCACCTTTCCATATCACCCGCTTTAAGAACCATTTCATAATGCTCCGTCTTAAAAGCAGCAGACATTGCTTCTGCTGTTTGTCGTTCATCAAAAACTAGTTCAATTCCAGATGCAGAGCTAAGGTCAAATCCAACTGTAAAACTCTTCAAGTCTTTAAATCTTTGACTCGCTAGTGAAGTTATAGATCCGGAATCCATTCCCCCGCTAAGGTAGGTACCCAACTCGACATCACTTACCAACTGACTGTTTACAGCATTACGAAACAAACGATCTAATTCTTCAACATACTCCGAGCGAGAAACAGATTCATATGGTTCGCAAAAATTAAAATCCCAATATTGCCTCCTATCAAAATTGGGGTTCTTCTTTCTCAAATCAATCTTTCCGCAATATCCTGGAGGTAAGAGGGTTACGTCCTCAATTAAAGTTCGGTCAGTAAAAATATTTTGAAAAGTAAAATATTCCAATAATGCTTTTCGGTTAATTTTTCTATCAAAGGAAGGTTGACTAAGAATCGCTTTTTGCTCAGAAGCAAAGAAAAATGAATTACCTTTCTCTGCGTAATACAGAGGTTTTATTCCATAACGGTCACGGGCAAGCAGAAGAGTTCTGTCTCTACGGTCCCAAAACGACAGAGCAAACATTCCATTAAACTTTAAAATTGCGTCTTCATTCCATTCAATTAGCGAATACAATACAACTTCGCTATCAGAATTTGATTTAAAAGAATAGCCCTTTTCTTCCAACTCAAGGCGTAATTTTCTAAAATTATATATTTCTCCATTATAAGAGAGCACAAATCGGGAGTCAAATGATACCATTGGTTGACTTGCATGCTCCGACAAATCAATAATTGATAATCTTCGGTGTCCCAGAGCAACCCCATCTTCTATCCAATGTCCCTCGTCATCTGGTCCTCGATGTGCAATTGCATCAGTCATTTTTTTTAATAACTCTAACGAAATCGAGGCACCATCAAAATTAAGTTTTCCAGCTATTCCGCACATTTAAACTTATAAATCTAAATTAGAAAGGGAAATGAAAAGAAAGCAGCTTGTAAAAGCAAAAAATAGACAATCAGTTTGAACGCCAGTCTATTAAATCTGTGAGCCCCTTTTGCAAGTTAATCTCATATTCGAAACCAAGGTCTTTTTTTGCTTTTTCGGGACAACCGATTCGATTTTGAACCAATCTCCTAGCATCGTCTTCTGAATATGGATTGTAAGAGACATGTAAATTGGAATTACGAAGTTCTAAAATTTTATCACATAATTGAGCAATCGAAGTCTGAATTCCGGTTCCAACATTGTAAAATTCATCCGTTGCAGAAGCCTTAAGTGCTAATATATTACACCGGGCAACATCCCTCACATCAATAAAATCATAAGCCTGAGAACCGTCACCGTTTATTGAAGGTGCCTCGTTGGCATCAATCTTGTTTAACATAATGGGAATAACTCCAGTATAGGCAGCGGTTTGATCCTGATGGGGCCCGTATACATTCATGTAACGAAGACCAACATAATCCAGACCAAAACGATCATAAAATGCTCTACACATTGCTTCACCTGCAATTTTGGTGGCCCCGTAAAAATTTTTATTGTTAAAAGGATGTTTTTCAGTCATTGGAACTTCGACTGCATCCCCGTAAACAGATGCGGAAGAAGAATACACCAATTTTTTTACATTATTTTTTACGCAAGCTTCTAAAACATTAAATGTACCCTCTACATTAACATGAAAAGCAGCACGTGGGAAATCTTTGCAATGCAAAAGCCACATAGCTGCTAGATGGATTACATAATCAACACCCTGCATTGCATCGTTAAGAATATCAATATCTTTAATATCTCCCCCATTTGGATAAAAAATGCATCTATCATCGCGTAATGATTCTTCAATATAATCCAAATTTCCCCTACCAAGATTATCAAATACTACAACCGATTTAAAATTATCATTAAGTAAAGCTTTAACGACATGACTTCCAATAAATCCTGCACCACCAATCACTAAGACTTTTTTATTGTTCAAATCGAGAAAAATTAAATTTGCTTAAGTTTCCTTACTTTCGCTGCGAAAACAGATAATCCATCATGAATTCTTTCTAAGAGAACCTCTTCATGAACCTCGAGTTTGTCTCGATTATCTATAAATCGATATAAAACTTTTCCGTAAGAATATTTCCTACCATTAATAGGGAACTCAGCAATAAATTCTTTATCCCTGGAATAGTAACCTAATTGTTGAGGATCTTTCCAGGAAACTTCTCTGGGTATGAAATTATCGCTAGAAATATTACGAATCCCCAAAGATCCCTCCTCCTCGTAAAAGGTAATGATTGCCTCGTGGAATTGCATTCCTTCCGCAGCTTTTGCCAAAACGCTAGGTAACATTTCAAGACTTGCCGTTTGTAATAGTAAACTTTCAGCATCTTTAATAGATTGTTCGACAGATCTAATATTTTTTCGATCTTCAATGAGAGTGGAAAGACTTTGGCCAAAAAATTCAAAACGAAAATATCCGAGGTATCGAAGAAGGATGAAACCCCCCATTCCAAAAAAGACAAAAACAGCAAAAAGTTGATCTCCTTTGCCAAAAGCTGAGGCAATTGCAACTAAACTACAAGAAAAAGCCGCAGCCCACATAGCAAGCACTGCTTTTCCATGAGACAATCCTTTCGCCATTAAACGGTGATGAAAATGCTCCATATCTGGAGAAAAGGGAGATCTTCCACGCATCGTCCTACGAAAGATTGCAAAAACACAATCCAAAATAGGCAAAGCGAATGCGAGAACTGGAAAAATACCGTCAATAACACCATCATTTCGTACACTCGCCAGAAGAGTTATACAACCCGCCAGATATCCTAAGGTTAAACTACCACAATCCCCAAGAAAGATAGATGCAGGGCGACTATTATATACCAAAAAACCCAACAAACACCCAATAAGCAATGTAGATAACCATGTCACGCTAGATATTCCACCAAGATAACCAACAACCGCAACAGCAACGAGCCCTGTTAAGGTAATCCCAGAGGCTAATCCATCTAATCCATCAATAAGATTTACGGCATTGGCCATTCCAACAATCCAAAGACATGCCAATGCAAAACCTACCCATTCAGGAAAAGAAATGGAACCAAGACCAAGAAATTGAACCGATTCAAAAGACAAATTTGCCCCCCAAACAACAAGACCAGCAATAAGAAACTCACCAAACAATTTAGTTTTAGGAGATAATCTAGCCAAATCGTCTAAAAAACCAATAATAAATATTCCAATTGAGCCTATCAAAATGGAACCAACAATTGGATTACTACCCCAAAGCAAGTTTTGAAAGTTGGGAACAAAAATTCCGGCAATCATTGTAACGATCAGAAAAGAAGAAAGCACTGCAGCTCCCCCCAATCTAGGTGTTGCTTGATGGTGAACTTTTCTTGCCCGTTGAGGACAATCGACGAACCCCTTCTTCAATGCCAAATATCGAATTACTGGAGTCAATACACAAGTCAGAATAGCACCTAAAACAAATAAACTATATATTGAGGGTGTCACTTTGTATGGATAATGCTAATAAAATTTATTAATTCGTCAATTTTGAAAATACTGCGATAACAAGAACATTTTATTAGAATTGAAAAGCCTTTTAAGTTAACGTCCACCATCAATAAAGCGAAAATTAACAAGTCATTCATTTACATTTTTTGGTCCAAAAACTTTCCAGTTTCCTTATGTCCAAAATGAGGAATCACTTCATTGAAGAGATTTACCAGATCTTGACGTTTCCAATCTGAGCTTTGCTTAATTTCACTAATCCTTTTTTGGAAATAAGACAGTTTACTCTCATCAAATTTTGGTTCGTTCTT
>CACHJU010000010.1 GCA_902580225.1 uncultured Verrucomicrobiota bacterium | reverse complement strand
TAAGAATTTGTTTGAGGGAAACGATTGAGAGTAAGATAATGAAAGCTCAGAACATATAAACTTCTATGAAATTACTTCCTCCAATCTTTTGTTTTCTTTTCACGCTGTGTCCTGTTTTCGGCTCTGATAGTCCTTCCAATCCAATAAATAACTTTGAAATCGAAAAACAAAGGCGTTCAGAATTATCCCTAATTGCCGACAGAGATGCATCCAATAAATCTGCTCCAACTGAGTTCAAATCCGAACTTTTTAAGTCAGGGAAACTGATCTATTCCGATGATTTTAATGGTGCAGTAAACAAAGAGTTTTGGGGGCAACCAAAGGGCAAGAAGATCAATGATGGGATCTTGACGATTGGTCCACTTTTAAAATCCAAGGAGGAGGCAATGAAAGCCCTTAAACGGGATCACCATTTGGGTTTGGAACCCGTTGTGCACATTAACCGAATTCCGCAGAAGTTCGTAATGCATTTACGCTATCAGTTTGCCAAGCCTGAGCTTACGCCGGGACGTCCGTCCTTTCAGATCGGTCATCACATGATTAATCTTGGGATTGTAAAAGACGGCGGGCACCGTGTGAAATTTCCCGATGGGCCCTCCTTCTTTGAGCCTGAATCTGAGATGGCACTAAATAAGTGGATCGATTTGGTGATCGAATACGAATTGGGGAAGATTCGCGTATTGGTGAATGGCCATGGAAATACCTATGAGCATGAAAAGGTAACGATTATAAACCCCAAGGATAAGCTCGGACCTAGATTCACCTTCAAGGGTGGTCCCGAATGCGAGATCATTTTTGATTATGTGAGACTTTGGGAATGTACAGACTAAATCTTCCTTTTTTTAAGTTAGATCTTCATAAGGCTTCGAACAGGATGGCAACTCTTTTAAAATGAAAAATTATACATTCATTGTATTACCACTTTTCGTGTTATTCGGCTTTCTGGCTTCTGCTGAAGATAAGAAACCAAATGTTATTCTGATCTACACGGATGATTATGGATACACTGACCTTGGTGTACTTGGTATCGACAAACATGTTGATACCCCGATTATGGATCAGCTTGCCCGGGGAGGGGCTTTAATGACCGCAGGCTACAGTTCCGCACCGCAGTGTGTGCCATCACGGGCCGGGTTGATGGTTGGACGGGTACAGAATGAGTTTGCTTTTCCGCACAACCAGAGCGATGCGGGTGAGGGTAGTGGCTGTATGCCACGAATTTATCCAAAAGGTACGGATATGACGGGTCAACCAGTACTGACGATAGCGGACCGGATGAAAAAACTGGGTTATCTAACCGGCTTCTCAGGTAAGTGGCACTTGGGTCCGTCGAACAGTTCAAACCCAAAGCACGATCCGCGGGCTCGTGGCTTTGACTTCTACTGGGTCGGTTCTATGGAAAGCGGATCAACCAATCTTACGCTCGATGGTAAGACTGTAGAGCATCAAAGCAGAAAAGGCTTGCCCAAAGGCATCGCCAATCGTGTGATCCTTCAGAGTAAGTACGGTGAATCTTTTATCGAATTCTGCCAGGCTGGAGATAAGCCGTTTTTCCTTTATCTGCCTCTCTATGCTCCGCACATCCCTCTGATCAAGAAGTCGGATCCTTATTACAAAAAATTCCCCAAGCTCGATTATCCCCATTATGATGATTGGAGAGATGACCGTAGAAGGATGGGTCTGGCACTAATCAAATCCATTGACGACGCAGTGGGTGGGGTGATGGCCAAACTTCGGGAGCACGGCCTTGAAGAGAATACAATGGTTCTCTTCGCCAGCGATAATGGGGCCCCAAGTAAAATGGGAAGGGACGAACCGGGACTGCCCGGAGGAATGCCGGTTGCAAGAGGCGGAGTCTGGAATGGCTCGAACAATGTGCCTATGCGTGGTGAGAAAGGTAGCCTGTTCGAGGGAGGGATACGGGTGCCCATGTTTGCGTACTGGAAAGACAAAATTATTCCAGGAACGATAATTGAGGAAATGGTGACCACACTCGATCTCACCGCTACAACCCTAAAAGCTGGAGGTGGAACCATTCCTGACAAGTTTGACGGCGTGGATTTGCTTCCACGGTTGACCGGGGAAGTTGCTAAAGTTGAAAGATCAGAACCGATGTTCTGGGAGTTCTGGCAAACACAGGTAGTGCGTATAGGCCATTGGAAACTATGGCGGTCCACTCAGCAGGAGATGTTGTTTAATTTAGCCAAGGACCCCTATGAGATGACCAATCGTATTAAATCAGATGCAAAGGTCGCTGAACGGTTGCGAAAGAAACTCGATCAATGGTCTGTTACTCTGCCACGACTAAATAAACCAGAACGGGACGCAAATGAAGTGTTTGCCTGGCCGCTAGAGGGTGCTCCCGAAGGCACCAAGCCGGACCCACGATATCTATTGCCATACCTTGATTCGAAGCCCGCACCATATCCCGCTCCAATAAAAAGAGCTTCATTGAATTAAAAAAACAGGAAAGAAGAGGTATTTATTCATGTAAAGGGTATCGGCCTGGATGAAGGTAAGTGTTGGGATTGTCAGTAGGCCTGGTTTTGCTCTATTATGTCTTTAATTAAAAATTGTTATTATTTTAAATTTACCCCTATAAAATCAACACCTTGATATGAAATCCCTTGATCTTGCAGCCTTCTTTTTCTTGAGTTTATTTGCGATTCAATTTGTTTACTCGGAAAGCGATAAACCAAACATCCTGATTATTTTTACTGATGATCAGGGTTATGCCGATCTGGGATCTTTCGGGAGTAAGGAAAATCAGACACCGGTTCTCGATAAGCTGGCCAGGGAAGGAACTAAATTTACCTCCTTTTATGCCCAACCGGTGTGCGGGCCATCACGCTCCGCTCTGCTGACCGGCCGCTACCCTGTGCGTAGTAAAGGCTGGTCGATGCCCGCATCTGAAATCACCTTTGCGGAGATGCTCAAGGAGATCGGCTATCAGACGGCATGTGTAGGGAAATGGGATGTTTCGAATCGAAAAGCGATCGTTGCAAGGATGCCCAATGCACAGGGATTTGATTATTATTTTGGGGCCTTGGGTGCGAACGATAGCGGGAAATCGGTTTTACACAGCAACAATGAGCTGGTGGGCACAACGGATGATATGGCCGGGCTTACCCGACTCTTCACCGACAAAGCGGTTGATTTTCTGGTTAATCAGCGTGATTCCCAAAAGCCGTTCCTCCTCTATCTATCACACTCAATGATGCACACCATTATCGATGCATCTCCCAAATTTAAGAAAAAAACGGGCGACAACCTTTATCGAGGAGTGGTTGAAGAATTTGATTTTGAAACCGGTCGCTTGCTCGCAACCCTTAAACAACTTGGTTTGAAAGAAAATACTTTGGTTATCTTTACGACTGATAATGGTCCGTGGAATCAGCCCAAATATTATGAAAACAAAAAAGGGCATCCCAAGAACTCGATTTTCTGGGGCGATGCCGGACCCTTGCGTGATGGAAAAGCATCGATTTACGAGGGCGGTATCCGTGTGCCCTGTATAATGCGTTGGCCTGGAAAAATCCCCGAGGGAAAAACGAATGACGGCCTTATGGCGACCATCGATTTCTTGCCCACCTTTGCCTCGATCACCGGAGCAAAGATTCCTGATGACCGAACTATCGATGGAGTTAATCAACTGGATTTTATTTTGGGTAAATCCAAGACAGCCCGTGCATCCTACCTTTACAACCCGGGTTATGCATCCGTGCAGACTCGGATCCTTCAAGGCAATGCGATTCGGGAAGGGGACTGGAAACTGATCTCTCCATTGAAAGTTGGCTGGTTCCTGGAAGACGCCGGATCGGGTGTATGGGAGCTGTACAATTTAAAAGAAGATATTGGCGAAACTACCAACCTTGCGGCCAAGTACCCACAAAAGGTGAAACGCCTCAAATCTCTTCTCCAAAGAAGCGAAGCAAAATAATTTTGTAAGAAATTCACGATTGCTGAAATGTAGCTAATTAAATGTATTTTTTTTGGAAACAAAGAAAATAAAGAATGAATAAGATAATTCTAACATGGCTAATATCTGTAGCGAGTATTGCCTGTATCGGTAACATTAAAGAATATGATGTCTGTGTCTACGGCGGTACGCCCGGCGGTGTCATGGCCGCGATTGCCGCCGCCCGGGAAGGAGCCTCCACCATCCTTCTCGAGCAAACTCAACACATCGGAGGGCTGAGCACAAGCGGTCTGAATCGCGATGAAGGAAACCATCTCGATCGCCAAACTCTGGGCGGACTTTGCGAAGTGTTTCTCAACGAAGCCGTCGAACGGAGTGAGGGAATGTGGACCGAGGGAAGAGTCCGCACCTGGCAGTCCGGTATCGCCGAGCAGGTTCTCGTCGAAATGCTCAAGGAGGCCAGAGTCGACATTCGATACGGACAGTTGCTGGATGAGATTAAAAAGGATGGGAGCACCCTGACAGATCTCCGGATCAGGGGCGGGCAGACCTATCAAGCCAAGACCTTCATCGACGCCACTTACGAAGGCGATCTTATGGCGGCGGCCGGTGTCTCCTACGCCATCGGTCGCGAATCCTCAGACGAGTATGGCGAAACGGTAGGCGGTGTCCGCTACCTCGACGACAAGATTGAGATCTCGCCCTACGACGATGAGGGCAAACTCCTACCCGGGGTGATGCCCGGCAACCCTCCGGTAGCGGGTTCCGCCAGTGAGGTGCCGATCTGCTACAACATACGACTGAATCTCACCACAAATAAGGACAATCTGATACCCATCGAGAAGCCGGAAAATTATGATCCCATGCAGCAGGAACTGTTGGCACGTGCCATCGAAGCCGGTACGGTCAAGTATCTTAGATCCATCATCGGTCTCTACCCCATGGGCGAAAGCAGTAAGAAGGAGCTCAATAATCGCCAGTTCTCCATCGTTTCCATGAGCCTTCCGGGTGCACAGACTCCCTGGTCCGAAGCTAGCTTCGAGGAACGAGATGCGATTTACCAGCAATTCCGCGATTACACTCACGGGATGCTCTGGTTTCTGAAATCAGACCCTCGTGTCCCCGAGTCGATTCGCGCCGATATGGCGCGGTACGGATTCTGCAAAGACGAGTGGGCTGATAATGATCACTGGCCCTACTATCTCTATATACGAGCAGCCCGCCGGATGAAGGGCGAAGTCATCCTTACTGAAACCGATGTCACCACGGAAACGGAAAAGGTAGACGTCATTCATGTGGGGTCTCATTTTATCGACTGCCACCATGCCGCCCGCTATGCCACCGAGTCGGGTGAGATCATTAACGAAGGGCGCATCTGGAAGAAAGGTGCGAGATTCGATATCCCCTATCGGGCCATCACTCCGAAAGCGGACGAATGCTCGAATTTGTTGGTGCCGGTGAGCGTTTCCGCCAGCCACGTGGCCTTCTGCACCATCCGCATGGAACCCACCTGGATGAACCTAGGTGAGGCTGCAGGAATCGCGGCGGCCATGGCCGCCAAATCAAACATCACCGTCCAAGAAGTCGACATCGAACACCTCCAACAGCAGGTGCGTGAGGCTGGCATTCCTCTGGAACATCCCGAGGGTCCTCTGTCATATGATAAGGATAAGAAAAACCCCACCAAAGGAAATACTCTGGACGATGTGGTGAAGGAGCTCTTTGCACGCTTCGACAAGGATGGCGACGGAATGGCCTCGAAGTCCGAGTGGGATGCAGCACGCCCCACATGGAAGTGGCTCTTTGATCCCATCGACAAAGATCAAAACGGCCAACTCACCCGGGAAGAATATCGAGCCTTCCAGATTTACAAAAAAGAACACTCTGATTGGCAAAAAAAGCTAGAAGTTAAATGAAGCACTCAATTTGCATAATTCTATTCCCTGTAAAAGAAAACTCCGGTCAATCGGTTATATAAAATTAACCATGGTTCTTTAATCCTTTCTTCTCAAAATTTTTTGTAAGGATTTTAAGAACGAAGACATTTGATAAATAAAATTATTCTTTTATTATAATCATCATATGAAAAATGAATTTAATCGACGAACTTTCTTACGCGGTGCGGGGGCATTGATCGCCCTTCCTGCCTTGGAGTCCATTGGTTTTCGCCGTTTTGCAACCGCTGCCACCAAAGCTGCGGTTGCCATACCCAAACGGGCGGTCTTTATGGGGATTGGTTTCGGTGTGACCAAGCAGACTTGGTATCCCGATCAAAAAGATACGGGTGCGAACTACCAATTGTCGGAAGGCCTGAGCCCCTTGGCCAGACACAAGAAGGATTTTACCATCGTTCAAGGATGTTCCAACAACTACTCTAACGAGGCTCACTGGGGTAGCACCTTTTGGTTAACCGGGGCAAACCGTTACTCGGTTCCCGGACAAAATATGGCCAACAGCATATCCGCCGATCAGGTGGTAGCCGAGCAACTTGGCCAGCAAACTCGTTTTACTTCCATTCAACTCGATAGCTCCGACGGGAGTGCTTCCGGGCATGGACCTGGCCTTTCCCTTGCCTGGGATAAGCGGGGTAAACCGATTTCTGGCTACAACGATCCCGTAAAGACTTTCCATAAATTATTTTCTGCGGAAGACCTACCCCTCGAACAACGACAGGCAGCGATTGATGAGAAGCGAAGTGTTTTGGATGCGGTCCTTACGGAAGCCAATCGGGTGCAAAATGGCTTGTCCAGAAATGACAATGATAAGTTGGATGAGTACTTTCAGGGCATCCGGGATATTGAAACTCGTCTCGGAAAAGATGAAGACTGGTTGGACAAGCCCAAACCAAAGGCACCTATCGAAGAACCACCTGCCGGGCTTAAGGGTCGGGAAGAAATTGAGATGATGCACGACCTGATTGTTGCCGCTTTGCAAACAGATAGCACTCGGGCATTGACTTATCGGATGCCTGGTCAGTCCCTGCTTCAAAGCATGGATTTTACGCACAGCGCTCACAATGTCAGCCATTACTCCCCTGGCGAAAGAATGGAAGCATCAAAGGCCCGTGACCAAATGCATAGTACTTTACTCGCCGGGTTCATGGATAAATTGAAAGCAGTCAAAGAAGCGGACGGCAGTAGCCTGTTTGATCACACTTCACTCGCTTTTGGATCAAACATCAGCAGCATTCATTACCTCGACAATTGTCCAACCCTGGTTGCCGGTGGCGGAGCCAACCTGAAACTGGGTCAACATCTTGTACTCCCAGAAGATACCCCCCTTTGTAATGTTTGGCTGACTATGCTTCAGGGCATGGGCATTGATGCCGAGCGGCATGGGGACAGTTCGGGTATCGTAAAAGAATTACAGGCGTGAGTTTTAAAGCATCCTCCCTGTTGGTCGGACTAACCCTGACCACCATCACCCTGTTGGGCGAACATCCCACCGCTATCGTGCCGGAAAAGCATCTCGATCTCATGTTTAGCTATTGCATGGATTGCCACGATGCCGACACGCAAAAAGGAAAGGTAAACCTCGAAGACTTGCCTTTGGAGGTGAATACTCTTCAGCATGCTGAACTTTGGCAAAAAGTTCTGGATGTACTGAATTCCGGAGAAATGCCACCGGAGAATAAGAAGCAACCCGAGAGCGTGGCCAAGGCGGATTTTTTGGAAGATCTGGCCAAGACCATGGTGCTTGCCCGGAAAAAACTTTCTGACTCCGGTGGACAGATCACCATGCGCCGTCTGAACCGGAGAGAATATCAAAACACCATGAAGTCTCTGACCGGGGTCAGCCTGAATGTTGATTCCCTGCCTGCCGACGGTGGATCCGGAACTTTTGATACCGTGGGGGCTTCCCAGTTTATTTCCAGCGATCAGTTCGAACAGTATCTGGAGTTGGGGCGAACCGCAGTGGATGAAGCCTTTGAAAGACTCCAAGTCTCGCCTAAAGACAATATCGTTTTCCGCGTTGAACCGGAAAAGACCATCAACGAGCGAGAAAAGAAATCTCTGATTCGGTTTGAAGAGAGTGCCAAGCGATTTTATGCCTGGAAGGCAGAGGTGGATAATGCAGCCGCTGCTCCGGAAAATCGTGAGTACATGGAGAATTTTCGTAAGGAATACCCCACTTTTGAATTAAATGCCCAAAGGTCCCATAAATTTTATTTTTCAGCCGGTCAGTTGATTGGAGCTCCAGATGCGAAAAAGTTCGGATTCAAGGACGACTTCGATGCCACCTTTACTTACCAAAGTGGGTATGACCGACTCCATGCCTATATCACCCATTATCATAGCCTTCCTAAGGCCGACCAGGGGACTTACCTAAAACTCGGATGGGGCATCCAAAGGGTCGATGTTCTTCCACCCAAGCACAATATCGTTCCGGGCACCTACCGAATCCGAATTCGGGCAGGGGCGGTGGAAGATTCCCCTTTATCTCGTCGATTTATCGATATTGGCCATCCCCAACGGGTCAACCAGGTTCCCGAAGGTTTCGCCGGACTTCCTATCAGCACCCATCAAGTGACCGGCACGGTCGAATCTCCCGAGATTATCGAGACTTATGTTGAGGTTGGGAAGGACACACCTAGAGAATTTGCTGTTCGGGAAAAGCAGCATTCCAGCGAAGAGGAAGCAAGAAGAGAGTTTTTTGTTCATAAAAGAGAAAATGGTTACGGCTATCCTCCGGCCGTCTGGGTCGATTGGATCGAGTTGGATGGTCCGATCCAAGAGAATCAAGCCCCTAAATTAGAAGTCACTCGGGTTGAACCAGAAAAAACCATTAATCCGGCTAATGAAAAAATCATTAAAAATTTGGAAGCCCGGCAGGAGCTTTTTAAGCAGTGGAAAAAAGGAGTGGATGAGGCAGCCAAGTCTCCCCATAACCAGGCGATCATCGCTGAGATTCGAAAGAAGAATCGCTTGATCGATCACCCCAATCGTTTTTATACTTTTGCCGAGCACTTCAAGGGTGTACCGGATCCACGGGACTATGGATTTATTGATTGCCAAAAAGCGGCTGCAGCCGACCCATCAAGATCCAAGAATTTGGCATTGCTCAAGCATTACGTCAGTCTGCCTCATCGGGATACCGGTACTTATCTTAAACTGACCCACGGGACTGGACGGGTCATTGTTGCTCCAAAGAAGATGCCCGTGGGTAATTATATCTTTCGCGTTCGCTTGGGTACAGTGAAAGGAACTCCTGTCGCCCGCAAATTTATCGAGATCGGTCACCCTCAAAGAGACATTGAATCAAGGGACTGGGGATTTAAAGGTAAACCAATCAGTGTCCATCAAGTTACCGGTACGATCGAAGCTCCCCAGATCATGGAAATTCCCATTGAAGTTCGTTCGGATACGGCACGTGAATTTGCGGTGCAGGAAAAGCAGCCAAACAATGCAAATTTAAAAACCCTCTGGGACGAGCATAATAAATTCAAAGCGGAGAATGGATACGGGCACCCGCCCGCAATCTGGATAGACTGGGTCGAGATCGAAGGACCGATTCTAAAAAATCCAAAAATGTGGAAGCTGCGCCGAGAAGTGGAGAAGTATGCCACTGCCAAAGTGAAGAGGAAATACGAATCTTATTACAAGGCGGGTTACAACGCGGCTATTGCTTTCCAAAAAGATGGGATTCCCCGTCCCGAAGTGGGAGTCAAAGATTTAGATGAAGCCAAGTTCAGGATTCGTCGTTACGAAATGGAAGCAGCTTCCCAATTGCGCTACCTCAACGATCCCCTGACCAAGAGCGGCTCTTTGCTTGGTGTATTCGACCGGAATGGGAATTTGAATAGCGAGGAGTTCATTGAAATCAGTATGGATCCCCTAGGTACCAAGAAAAAATCCAAGCCCTTGCCCCTTGGAAATTACCGGGTCCGCGTTCGCATGGGATCCGTGGAGGGCACCTCTCCGAATCGGCATTTTGCGGTTCTCGGATCGGTAAGTAATGGAGGAAGTCGAAATGTGGATGGCGATAGCTTCAGCTTGTTGGAAACTTTTCAAGTTAGCGGAACTACACATGATCCGCAGGTTTTTGAAACTACCGTGGAATTGACTCTCAATGGTTCACGCAAGTTTTCCCTACGTGAAAAAAGTAACCTCATGGCAGATACCCTGCGGGGTAAGAGGCAGATTTATAAAGGTGGAATGGCACCTCCACCAGCCCTTTGGGTTGATTGGGTGGAATGGGAAGGTCCCTTACAGGAAAAAGTAGAAGACGATGGGCTTGTTTCTATTTTACAAAATTACCTGTCGGGAACCGTGGATACGGAGGAAGAGAGAGCCCGTTCCATTTTTCAGCGCTTTTGTGTCGAAGCCTTTCGCCAGGTTGAACCTGACCCCACTTTTATCGATCAACTAGTCGGTTTATATAAGAGAAGAATTAAGGCCGGAGATTCTTTCGATGTGGCGATTCGAACACCTCTAAGTGTCATCCTGGCCTCCCCCGGTTTTCTTTATCTGGACGAGCCGAACACAAAAGATTCCAAGCGTTCTCTCATCGACCGCGAACTCGCGGTTCGCCTCGCTTATTTTTTATGGAGTGCCCCTCCTGATGCGAGGCTTTATGACTTGGCCGAAAAGGGCTTGCTGAGCAAGTCATGGGTATTGAGAAAACAAGTCGACCGCATGATTGCAGATCCACGGGCAAATGAATTCGTTTCCGGCTTCGTTCACCAGTGGTTGCATATGGAGAGATTGGACTTCTTTCAGTTTGATACCAAATTGCACCGTGAGTTTGACGAAAGTGTTCGTGCTTCCGCCAGGCAGGAAGTCTATGAATCCTTCGCCCTGTTGTTGCGTGATCAGAAAGGTGGCCGTCTTGGAAAATTGTTGAAGAGTGATTATGTGATGATCAATGGATTGCTGGGCACCTACTACGGAATTGAGGGAGTTACTGGCGATCACTTTCGTAAAGTTTCCCTGCCTGCTGATTCTCCACGCGGGGGATTGCTCGGAACCGCCGCCGTGCTTGCCATGGGCAGTGACGGAATCGAGAGCAGTCCGGTCGAACGTGGCGCCTGGGTATTACGTTACCTATTGAATGATCCTCCTCCACCGGCTCCTCCGAACGTTCCACAGCTTTCCCGTTTGGCCGACAAGCCTCTCACTGCCCGCGAACGGGTTCTTGCTCACCAGGAAGAACCGCAGTGCGCAAGCTGTCACCGTAAGATTGATCCGATCGGTTTCGGTTTGGAAAACTTTACTGCCGCCGGTAAGTGGCGGACCGAAGACAAACACGGCAAGAAAACTTATGACATTGATCCTTCCGGTAAATTTCACAAGGGCCCTGCGTTTGCCGACTACTTTGAAATGCGTGATTTGATTGCTCAACGCGAAGATGATTTTGCCCGAGGATTTACCGAGCATCTGATCGGATACGGACTGGGTCGTCCCTTTGGTTTTACGGATGAGGACCTTGCCAATGAAATCCTTTCCGCGGCAAAGAAGCAGGATCATTCGGTTGTTGCCTTCGTTCATTCTCTGGTACAAAGCGAAGCTTTCTCCACCAAGTAATGCCAACCTCTCCTTTTTCTCATGAATAGTCTCCCTTCATTCATACTTCTGCTATGGCTCTCAACCATTAGCACCCCTTTATCGGCCGCCTCCCCGGAAAAAGGCTTCACCTCGATCTTCAATGGAAAAGACCTGACCGGCTGGGAAGGCATGCCGGGGATGTGGATGGTGAAAGACGGTGCCATTACTCCCAAGCAATCGACGATCAACAATTGGGTTTTCTGGAGGGGAGGGCAGCCAGCCGATTTTGAACTTCGCCTGTCCTTCCGTTTCCATAGTGGTAATTCTGGAGTACAGGTAAGAACCATCGAGTTCGAGCCCTTCCAGTCACGCGGGTACCAGGTGGAAGTGGCCCCCCAGGCCAAGATGGGCCTGTGGCATCATTCCAAGGCACCTGAAAAATACCGAAGTAAATTAGCCTTGGCCGGGGAGGAAACAGTCTATGCCAAGGATGGAACCAAGAGTATCAAGAAAGTGGCGGACCCCGACAAAGTGAAGTCTGCCTACCAAGAAGATGGCTGGAATGATCTGGTGGTCATCGCCAAGGGGCCAACGGTCATTCAGAAGATTAACGGCGTGGTCTTTTCCCAGCTTACGGATCATGATGAAAAGTATTCAACTTCCAAGGGATGGATCGCCTTTCAGGACCATGGCAAGGGAACCAATGTCGAATTCAAAAACATTCGTATCCGGATCGATAAATGAGAAAATTGATATTTGTTGTTCTTGTAGGAATGGCCTTCTCTTGTCTGGGTGCGACAGGTGAACTCAGTGAGGGTGCACCAGAAGGGAAAGTCTACTCTTATAAGAAACAAGGTGGTGTTGCTCATGAAATAGAGATTCACTTCCCAAAGGATCATGACCGGAGCAAGCCGGCACCCGGAATTATCATGTTCCACGGCGGTGGTTGGAGCAAAGGAGACCGGATCTCATTCCGCTATCTGTGCCACTACTTTGCAACTCGTGGGCTCGTGGCCGCCACGGCAAACTACAGGTTGGGCAAGGGTAAACATCTCTGTATCACCGATGCTAAGAGTGCAATTAGGTGGTATAAACAAAACGCGGCCAAACTAGGCGTAGACCCAAAACGCATTGTCGCCGGCGGAGGCTCGGCAGGCGGGCATATCGCTTTGTTGGCAACCACAAATCCCGGTCTGAATGATCCCAATGATTCCAAAGAGTACGATACTTCTGTTGTTGCTTACCTGCTGTTCAATCCGGCACTCAAACCCAAAAAGGATATGGAGGTCACCTTCGAAAATCACATCAAAGCGGCCATGCCTCCCATGATTGCTTTCTGGGGCACGAAGGATAAGTGGCTGACAGGCTGGAAGAGTGCCTGCGAGAAGATGCAATCGCTCGAAAACGAGTCCATTGAGTGGTGGACCGCCCAGGGGCAGAGCCACGGATTTTTCAAAAGGCGGCCATGGAAAGATCTGACCATTATTGCCGCCGACAAGTTTTTAAAGAAACATGGACTCATCGAGGGTGAAGTCACTATGCCTGAACCGGGAAATGGTGTGAAACTGATCAAGACTCTCTAAACAAATGCGAACAAATGAATGCAAACTATTGTCGCATGCACGCAAAATGAAATGGATGCAGAATTTTAATCAATTATGAATCAAGCACATCTCCCATCCAAGATTTCAATACTTGCTATTGCGCTTTTTGTCTCCCTGTCGACAGCGTTCTCGAAGCAACGCCCCAATATTATATTCATCCTCATGGACGACATGGGCTTTTCCGATCAGCTGTTCTTGGAATCTGTTACAGAAGGTGAACATGGCGGTAGAGACAACAGGTAACACCGTCCCTCACTTTTGAAATTCGACATAAAGAAGAAACTCGAAAAAACATAAGAAATCTAATACATTAGACATATAATTTTGATATGAAACCTCCCTCAGTACTCCCCCTTTTTTGGAATGTCGTTTTCCTATGCCTAACCTGTACTGCTGCAAATGGTAAAAATTACAAAGCGGATGTCTGTGTGTATGGGGGTACGGCCAGTGGCGTCATGGCGGCACTCGCAGCGGAAAAAGAAGGTTCCAAGGTAATTCTTGTTGAGCCCACTAGATCCTTGGGCGGAATGACTGGCGGAGGGATCAATCACTTGGACTGGGGTAAAGGAGAAACGGTGGGTGGCTCCACCTACAAAATCCTGATGGAGGGATTGAAAGAACAAAAAAGAGCCCATGGAGGGCATGCCAAACATGGCATCGGCAATAAACAGTATCGGGAGCGATTCAAAAAGTTGGTAGAGGATCGAGGAATCACCGTGATCCACGACCACCGAGTGGGGAAAGTCCAAGTCGGGGACGAGACCATTAACAAGCCAACTCGCCAACGACCCATTGCCATGGGAGAGAAGATTCCCTCCAAGAACAAAAATAATTCGATCCAATCGATCATCCTCGATTACGCCCCTGTCGATGAAACCGGTTGCCCCATTCCCGAGCCGAAGAAGCGGAATGTCATTACGGTCTCCGCAAAAGTATTCATCGATTGCTCTTACGAGGGCGACATACTGGGGATGAGCGGCGTTCGCTATACCTGGGGGCGCGAGTCACGTGACCACTACGGTGAATCGCTTGCCGGGGTGCGTCCGAGTCTTTGGGTTCATGATATCGATCCTTATGTCGAACCCGGGAATCCTGAGAGCGGACTGATCCCATTCGTTCAAGATCGAAAGATTGGACCTTTGGGCAGTGCCGACGCGTTGTCTATGGGGTACTGCTTCCGTTACGAGTTCGATATGAGTGGCGAGGGAATACCCATCCCCGAACCAACGAATTATGACCCGGCCGAATTTGAAGTCTACCGCCGAGCCATTCGCGATGGGGTAGACATCTTTTCCAATCGACATATGAGAACAACACTTAACAAATTCACGGTGCATAAGAAGGCACCCTTTGTCGGAGGCGCCCAATCAAATCGCAACCTCATGGGGTCCACCGTCTATGGGTGCAATGAGGACTACCCGAATGGTGATTGGGCGACGCGGTCACGGATTTGGAAGTTCCATCAGGAGTTTCTGATCAATTCGATTCACTTTGCCAAAACCGATCCCTCGGCCCCAAGAAGCATGAAGCAACGGGCAATAAATACTTCTTTCAGGAAGGGTGTGTTCGATGAGACCGGAGGTTGGCCCAATCAGCTCTATGTTCGTCAAGCCCGTCGAATGGTGTCCTCCTATGTCGTCACCCAGAAAGATCTGGAAGGCAAAACTGACCCTCCTCATACGGTGGGTCTGGCAGCTTATGGAGTGGATGATTGGCCGTACGCCGTGGTCGTGGATGATGACAAGATTGCGTTGCAGGGCGGGGCGTTTTCCATCGTTTATCTTGACAACGGAAAGTATAACGGCAGCTACAAAATCCCTTACGAAGCCATTGTTCCAAGCAAGGGAGAATGCGACAATTTGCTTGTTCCTGTTTGCGTCTCGGCCAGCCATATCGCATTCACATCTCTTCGCATGGAGCCGGTGTGGATGATACTTGGGGAAACCGCCGGAGTGGCGGCGGCCCTAGCAGTGGACAATGAAATTGCGGTCCAGGATGTTCCCTACAAACAACTTCGCTCCAAGCTGGAAAACCTTGAGCAAATCCTTGACCGGGTAGAGCAAGATTTGACGCAAATCCAATCAGTACGCTGGAAGTCAAAGGAACATTGGAATGCAGAGAAGAACGGGTACGAATGGCTATTCCCCCACATTGACAAAAACTCGGATGGTGAGATTTCAGTAGATGAGTACTTGGCTTTCCAAAGATTTAAGTCCAAGAACGATGATTGGGAGCAATTACTAAAAAAACTAAGCACCAAGGGGCATCCCTAAAAAGAGAAACCCAACATAATTCCCCTCTGTTTCAGAATTTTCTTTCCCCTCCGCTACCTCAATTTTTTTGAAAAATGGATAAAATATGAAACTTTTCATTGAGTTCAAAGTGTCTGTGCTCGTTGGCGTAATTTCATTTTTGGGACCTGTGATGGCCAAAACAAGTTTTAGTGATGCATCCGCAGATATTTTGCGTGAGGTCATTGTCAGTCACACCGATGAGAATGGTATCCTTCAGCTCTTCCGAATGAAGGAGGACGGATCGAAAAGCCTCCAGTTGACGAATTCCAAGCACGGTTGCCGGATGCCTTCTGTATCCCCGGATGGGAAGAAACTGGTTTATGTGAAACAGGTTGATCACAGCTTGTCGCTTTGGCTCTCGGGCATCGATGGTCAGAATTCACGCTCAGTCGTAAGCGGGGGAATGAACCTTATTCCTTCCTGGTTACCGGACTCAAAGCATATTGTCTGGATGAAGACACAGCCGGGAAAGAAGGGTGAGGATCCCGCCAGTAATAGCCAGATCCACATTATAAATGTAGAAACGGGTCAAACCCGAAGATTGTTCAGTGATCCGGATCAGATCACATTCAATGATGCAATGCCCTCGGTTTCTCCCGATGGTAAAAAGATCGCCTTTGTATCCAAGCGGACTGGCACCTTCCGAATCTGGGTTAGTAATCTGGATGGGAGTGATGCAAAACCCATCTCACCAACCAAAGATCAGCATGAAAGTCTCAATCTTCCTATTGAACAAAAAGTCCCGGCCTGGTCACCTGATGGAAAATGGATTGCCCATTGGGAAGGGGTGGAGATGATTCACATGAGTCCCTTTACCGGAATCAAAAACCTAAAGAAGGATCAACAGATCTCTGCAACTTTTACTGTCTGGGTAGTCAGCAGCGATGGACAGAAAAGGCGCAAAGTTGGACGGGGGGATGACCCCACTTGGTCACCGGATGGATATGTTACTCGTGCCTTTCCCGACCCTGAACGGGGTGGTCCCAAGATTATGATCGAAACCAGTTTTGGGGAAAAAGAATTACCGATTGTGCCCCGCAAAAGAAATTGGGGACGATTTACCTGGCTGCCCGATACCACTCAGCTAAAAGCAAATGAATAAGAAGGATTATTGAAAGCTAGCATGGGATGTGACTTTGCTGTAATTTTATTTTATGAGAAAAAATTTAAACTTAATGATTAAAACAAAGCTTAGTATGACAAAATATTTTTCAATGGCCGTTGTCATTTTTTTTACTCTCACTGGATGCGGAAATAACCCAGTGGAAGGGATAACTAAACCAGAAATCTCATTAATGGATGCGGCGATGAAAGGAAAAGTGGAAATGATCCGTCAGCACATCACAGCAGGTACAAAGCTGGATGAACAGGATTCGCAAAGCGGATCCACTGCGTTGATTGCGGCTGCCACCTTTGGACAATCCGAAGCTGCACTCCTATTAATTGAGAAAGGGGCTGATCTGGAAGTTCAGAACAACGAAGGTTCCACCGCACTCATTACCGCCGCATTTTTCTGCCGCACTGAAATTGTCAAAGCATTACTGGAAAAAGGAGCAGTGCGTGGTGTCAAAAATAATACCGGAGCAACCGCACTCGATTCCGTCACTGTTCCATTTAATGAGATAAAACCGGTTTACGACCTGCTTCAGGGACTACTGGGATCAGCCGGATTAAAGCTGGATTACCAGCGGATACAAAGAACCCGGCCCAAAATTGCTGAGCTACTAAGGAATAAAAAGTAAAATTCTGAACCGGGAGCGATTGGAGATTGGTGCGTTCCCATTTTCATCCTTGAGTAAACAGAATACACTTGTGACAAATCGATTACGGACTTCCTTGTAAAATTAAATTCCGTATTGATTACAGATTGAAAATTCAGATAAGAAACTATGGAGTTATGAATCTTTCTTAATTTCCTTTTTATGTTTGTCATGAAACGACTCACCATCATTTCCTTAATCATCTTTGGATTTTTCACTATTCAGGTTCAGGCTGTTGAGGAAAGTCACGAGGGTCAGTACCAAAAGAACCTCAAATACAAGGGCTTTATTACAGGGGATGAGATCATTTACACCTTATACCTTCCTCCGGGGCACGCCAGGGACAAGGGACCTTATCCGCTCATCGTTTTTCTCCATGGGGCAGGAGGGGGCAATGCCTCCTCCCAAGTCATGCAAAGCTACGAAGCCGCTCGCAAGGCGGGCAAAATCGGGAACTTCGCCGTCGTCTTCCCTGAGAAATACGGGGGCACGGTGTGGCGGGACGGGGCCAAGGACAAACGGGCGGAAACCAATGTCCTCAAGGAACTCCTTCCTTATCTCGAGAAGGAACACGCTCTTACCCGGGATCGTGGTGGGCGAACCATCATGGGTTTTTCCATGGGAGCGGCCGGCTCGATCTATTGGGGGGCCAAGTACCTCGACGTCTTCTCTACGGTAGTGGCTCTCGACGCGGGAGGGGGAACCAGTTTCACCGATCCTCAGGCCCGCAATTATGTGCCTGAATATGGGAAGAAAACCAAGGCGATCCAAGAATCCCTGAAGTTGCGCCTAGTGCAGGGTGGACTCAACACAAAGAAGTTTCGGGATTCCCTCGACCAGCTGAAGATTTCCTATGACTACTTTCAGTTGCCTAATGATATCGCCGATTACCCGGCCGGTTCCTGTTGTTTGAACAAGAAAGACCCCACCAGGAAATTTCTTCACAATCCGATTTGCATGACTGAAAATGCCTGGGGAATGGCCACATGGGCTTTCATCGAGAAGAGTACCTTTAAAGAAAAGATTATAAAATGAAAATGAATCAGTTTTTTTACTTACTATGGTGGTTTTTAGCCATTGTCACTACCGGTACAACGACGCGTGGAAAAGAAAGCAAAAAACTCAACATTGTTTTGATCATGGCGGATGATGTTGGCTATGAATGTTTCAGTGCATACGGGAGCAAGGAGTTCTCGACCCCCCGTCTCGACGCACTTGCGGCCAAGGGCATGCGCTTCGATCACTGCCACTCGACTCCTTTGTGCACGCCCAGTCGCGTGAACCTGATGACCGGAAAGTCAAATGTGTTTAACTATGTCGACTTTGGCGTATTCCCCAAGGGCGAGCCGACTTTTGCCAATCACTTCAAAGCTCAGGGCTATGTCACGGCCGTGGCGGGCAAGTGGCAGTTGTTGACTACTCAAACGGGTATCTCACCAAAAGAAGCGGGCTTTGACCGGCATTGCGTCTGGAATATTCCAGGGACGGAACGCAGACGTTATTGGGAACCCTCGCTGATGCATGACGGTAAGGTCATCAATCACGGCGAGGATGACTACGGGTCAACGGTCATTGCCGATTACTTGATCGACTTTATCAAGACCAACCACGACAAGCCGTTTCTATCCTACTACCCAATGAACCTCCCGCACAATCCTTTTGATCCAACCCCACGGAGCAAGAACCGCAAGAGCAAAGATGGGAAGCAGAACTTTATCGACATGGTCGCGTATATGGACCACTGCGTCGGACGGATCGAGGACACCCTGATCGAGCTCGGACTGCGTGAGAATACCTTGATGATCTTCACGGCGGACAATGGGACCAACTCCAGTCTGAATCTCGATTTTTTCGGTACGCAGCGCAAGGGCGGCAAGGGCTACACTCACGACCATGGAACCAAGGTACCGTTGATCGTCAACCTTCCGGGGCGTATTCAGGCCGGCCAGGTGAACAAAGACCTGATCTGCTTTTCCGATCTTTTCCCTACCATAGTAGAGGCCGCGAATCTGCCGGCCAAGAAAATCACCCAGGGGGATGGGTGGAGTTTCTGGCCCCAATGCCTTGGGAAGACAGGCAAGAAGCGTGAGTGGATTTACGGTTACTACTTTCCCCGTCCGTATACACAGAAATTCGATATGATGTATAACCATTGGGAGGTTGCCTGGGCGCGCAACAAGCAACACAAGCTTTACCGGGACGGGCGCTTCTTCGAGGTGATCAATGATGTTCGCGAAGAGTTACCTCTCGGCGATACGGCAGAGCTAAGGGTCGTGCGCAAGAGCCTGCAGGCGGCTCTTGACGAATATCCTAACAAAGCCGCTAAGATTGACTATGAGCGCGTGATCGGCGTGCGAAAGGCTGCCAAAACCAAGAATAAAAAACCGAAAAGTAAATAAGGGGAAAGATATTCTTTTTATTCATGCCCTTTCTGTTGCCTTGATTCCCTTTTTCACTTTATGTTCTGTAATTGTAGATAAAAATGGTGGAAAATATCGAAAAGACAGATTCGCCGATCTTCCAGTAATAAACGAACCCTCCTAAACATAAGAAATAAGATATGAAATACTTTGCAATTTTGACTTTGAGTCTGCTCGGCAGTGCTGCTTTGTTCTGTGCTCATCCAGTAAAATTTGAGACGCAGTTGCTGGCGGTTGATGCAAATGAAGGCGTTGCGGTAGCGGATTATGACAAGGACGGAAAGCTTGATGTCTCTGCTGGTCGCAACTGGTACCGGAATCCAGGTAAGTCCGGAACCTGGGTGCCGAGGCCCTTACGCATCATCGAAGACAAGGGAGGTTATGCCCACTCCAATGGTGAACATGCTTACGATGTCGATGGCGACGGTTGGGTCGATGTTGTGTCGAATAGTTTTTGGCTGCCCGAAGTGAACTGGTATAGGAATCCCGGTGAGAAAGGTCTCAAGTGGGGTCGGTTATGGGAGCAGAATCTTTTGATTGATACCAAGCAGAAGACCAACGAACTCTGTCAATTTCTTGATATTGACGGCGACGGCAAGCGAGAATGGTTTGCCAACCAATGGAACAAGAAGGCACCCACGATTGTCTGGTATCAGGATGGTAACGGTAATTTTAAAAGTCACACGGTTGGCTCTCAAAGCGGGCATGGGATCGGTTTTGGCGATCTAAACAACGATGGGCGAAGCGACATCGTGATCGGTACAGGTTGGTACGAAAGACCCAAAGGCGATCCTTATGTCGGTCCATGGAAGTTTCACCAAAGCTGGACCAAGAGTCTGTCTTGCCCGGTATTGATTCGTGATGTCAACGGTGATGGCAAAAATGACCTGATTTGGGGTAATGGGCATGATTATGGAGTCTTTGCATGGCTTGCCAAAGGCTTCGATAATGACGGCAACTTCCTTTATGATGAAGTCGAAATTGACGATGCTTTCAGTCAGGCACATGCCCTTCACTTTGCAGATCTGGATGGCGACGGCGTGGACGAGTTGATCACCGGCAAACGCGTTTACGGACACAACGGCCGTGACCCGGGTGCCGACGATATTCCGGTCGTAATGTACTACACTTGGGACAAAAAGTTTAAAAACTTTGGTAAGTATGTCGCGGCTATGGGAGCAGGTATCGGACTCCACATCGTCACCGCCGATCTCGATATCGACGGCGATCTCGAGATCGTCGTTCCTGGCAAAGAGGGTACTCAAATTCTTTGGAATAAACATAAGTAAGACTGCATTATCCCTTCGTCCGAAAGTCCGCGTAGTGAATAAGGGCTCTGCGTTTTTACGGGAGGGTAATGGACCTCTTACAACCGGTACATGAAAACTGCATTCATCTTCAAGTAGTCGAGTCAAATTAAGCCAGGGAGCCAGAGCGATGCTCTCACCAAATATGTTGATGTAGTTCCAACCCTAGTGGAGATTGGAGGAGGAAATACCACCCAAGTTAATACCAGTAGAACGGGGGCACCTGGAGGAGGGGATAAATTTGACGGCAAGAGTTTTTTGGAAGTCCTGCGTGGTAAGACGATGGAGCACAACTCGTCTGTGTATGGCGTGCACACTATCTAGGGAGCTTGGATTGGCGGGTCTTGGGTTTGGGACAAAAAATACAAATACATCTGGAACCTTTGTATGAACGCAAATTCATTAATTTCAACAACATTGGATACCGATTGAAGTGTCTGCAAAGCGGACAAAATGACGCAGAAACCACAAAAGTGTAAGAAAGCGAAAGCTTCTAAAAGCCAAAATAAGAATAAATGAAAATTTAAAAAAGAGTTATCTGTTTACATGATAACTGAATTAGATATGATATGTTTTTATCTAATGAATTCTATCCCAAAAGCAAAAAGTTGTGCCTCACATGGTTGGTTGGACTCCCTCGCGATCAGTATGTCGGTTATCTGTGCTGTTCATTGTTTGTTGACTCCCGTCTTACTCGCCTTACTACCCATTATTTCCACGACTTTTTGGGTGCATGAAAACTTTCATCTTTGGATGGTCTTTTTAGTAGTGCCCACAACCTCTGCTGCGGTATTTATGGGATGTCGGAAGCATAAAGATAAAGCGGTGGCAATATTGAGTATCACTGGATTATCCTTCATATTATTTATCGCGATTTATCAATATTCTTTCCATGCCGCAAACCCTGATGCTGTTTGTGGTATTTGTCCATCCTGTGCCCAACTTGGATTTGGAAATGTTCTTAATGTTACCACCGTTCTTAACTCTTTGGGTGGGTTATGTTTAGCTAGTGCTCATTTCCGCAATTATAAACTTTGCCGAAGAGCAGACTGCGATCATAGTTAGTTGTCTCCTAGTTATTAAGTCGATGAGGAAGTGAAATTTTCTTCCCAACCTAGGGATAATGAAATTGAATAGATTTTCCTTTTCTAAAGCATATGAAAATGGACTGCTTTAGACCTAAATCGAATGAAAAATAATATTGATCATTTAATCGAACATGTCGAACCGGACGAATTTTCCCGTTGGGAGGAGGTGGATCTGGAGATATGGGCTTTTACGGATTTAGACTTTAAAGTAGCGATTAATCATAGATATGCCGGTTTGGTGTATGCCAATCAGGTTTATGAGCAGTACCACCAGGGGCAAAAACTAAAAGGCTATATTTCTGGAGTTCGGGAAGACGGACGGATTGATGTTTCCCTTCAGCCGGACAAAGGCAGGCATGTGCATTCGACTTTCGACAAAATCCTTAATCACCTCAAGGCATTGGGAGGGAAATCGGAATTTGGAGACAAAAGCTCTCCTGAAGATATAAAAAAGGAATTCCAGATAAGTAAAAAATTCTTTAAGCAAGCGATCGGTGGCCTTTATAAACAGGGTAAGATCAAGATCACCAATGAAGGCACCGAGCAAGTGTGATAAATGATCCTGTCGATCCCTTCTTCATGCTAGCTGTAAAGCCTTTTTTCCAAATGTAATTCCTTTCCAACCAGGGTCAGCTAAAGACAACGATATGAATATAAGAATGATTACACAGATTTGCAAGGTCATGGCAGTTTTGCTCCTCACGCCCAGTTATGGGAAAGAAAGGACCGGTCAAATAGACCCCTGGTTGGGTTGGCATCGCCCAGTCGATGCCAATGCCTTCGTCACCACCAAAGGAAATAACCATGACTCCGTTTTATTTGTGGAACCGAAACTGGATTATCCTTACCACCTGATCATTAGTCATACACCGCAGTATGCTCATTTATGGCGAAGTAAAAACTTTTCCTGGAGCAGTGCAGACTGGGAACTGGTTACCGATCAGTACAAGATTGGAAATTTCTACGAGTATGATGATG
This sequence comes from uncultured Verrucomicrobiota bacterium, assembly GCA_902580225.1. GTDB lineage: Bacteria > Verrucomicrobiota > Verrucomicrobiia > Opitutales > Seribacteraceae > Seribacter. Next base: position 36,385 of record CACHJU010000010.1, on the reverse strand, counting down.
GCGTCAAAGTGGATGGTATCTACTACATCTTTGAAGGAGGGAAAGTGTACACTTATTCGGGTCCCCTCGAGAAATCCAGTGGCAAGTGGAAAGTATCCGGTTCCTTTCCGCATAAACAATGCGATGATATTGGAATCTTTTATGAAAATGGACTTTTTCATATGTTTGGGGAACATGGGAATTTTCCACATGGTCCGGATGGAACCAGCCTCGCTCATTTTACATCGAAAACTGGCCTGGGTGACTGGGAAATGGTAAACCCGAAGGCAGTGGATCCAAATCCCGATGGCGGTCACAAGTATGGGGTAGGGGACGCAACTGTTGCTAAGATTCAAGGGAGTTATTACATTTTCTGTGATCGGGAGTCAAAGGGAAGTCCGTATAAGGTGACTGCGTGGCGTTCAGACAGTCTGAGTAAACCTTTTCAATTTCTGGGGCTGGCGATCAATCCCCGATCCGATGAAGTGGACGACTGGGATAACTATCGAATTCAGGATCCGGATATTGCATACATTCCTGAACTGAAACGCTATGTGATGACCTGTAATATGATGGATAGGGATGGAAATCCTGGGGGTAATTTTTCCGGTTCCGGGTTAAAGGGTAAAGAGACGCGGGTGATTGGCGTTTTCTACTCGGACAAAAAATTAAACCAAAAAAAGAAATAGAGGTTGATCCGTAACCTTGAAAATTTTCCAATGTTTCTACTTCTATTCTGAGTCCTTTTTATATGATTAAAAAAATAGTCCTTCTTTTCTTTCTAACGCTAGCAACCGGCATGAGTGCTTCGGAGCGTCCAAATATTCTCTGGATTTACCTGGAGGATGTCAGCGGATGGTTTAGTTGCTACGGGGATAAAGTGATTAAGACTCCGCACATTGACTTCCTTGCCAAGGAGGGGATTCGTTTTAATCGCTTTTACACATCAGCAGGGGTTTGTTCAGCCATGCGTTCGGGTACCATTCTCGGAATGATGCAGACAAGCATCGGAGCTCACCAGCACCGAAGTTGCAGGGCCACTTTCCGAGGCCAATCCATGGGCGAGTATGATAAGAATGTTTTGCCCAAAGGAGTGCAACTGGTTCCCAAGATTTTTCGGGATGCGGATTACTACTCTTTTAACGAGGGAACGGGCAAGGATGACTTTAACTTCGAATTTGATCAAAAGGAGTTGTACGATCATAGCAGTAGTGGTTGGAATTTCAAAGGAGCCAAGGATGGCTCAGAATGGACCGGTTGTCCGAAAGGAAAGCCATTCTTTGGGCAGATTCAAATTTCCGGAGGAAAGTCTGGTGGTCGTGCCAAGAAGGTAACCCCTCTGGATAAAGTCCCGGTACCTCCTTACTATCCTGATGTCCCCGAAGTGCGAAAAGAGATTGCCCACCACTACGACTGTCTCCTTTTCACCGATGATCAGGTGGGACAGATTATTGCCGCTCTCAAACGGGATGGTCTTTACGACAACACCTTTATTTTTCTGATCAGTGACCATGGGTACAAGCTCCACCGGCACAAGCAGATGCTTTATGAAGGGGGAATCAATATGCCCTGTATTGTACGTGGTCCGGGGATCAAAACCGGTCAGGTTCGCGACGACTTGATTAACAGCATCGACATTGCTCCGGCATCTCTCGCTGCCGCCGGGATAAACATTCCCAAGAACATGGAGGGGCAGGACTTTCTGGCCAAGGACTACAAGCCAAAGAAGTACACTGTTTCCGCCCGGGACCGGTGCGATTACACCATCGAAAAGATTCGGGCGGTGATCACGCCACATTTCAAGTATTTGCGTAATTACACCGATGATCGCCCGTTTATGCAACCGACCTACAAGGACGGATGGCCCGTAACGATCAAGTTCCGGGAAATGATGGCGGCAGGTAAGATGAACAAGACTCAGATGATCTTTTTCGGTCCGGATGGCAAGGAACCCGAGGAATTCTACGATCTTTCTAAAGATCCTCATGAGATCAATAATCTCGCCCAAAATCCCAAATTTGCCAAGCAGCTTGCCAAGCACCGTGCTTATCTGGCGGAGTGGATCAAAAAAACGGGAGATAAGGGACAGGAACCTGAGTCCGATATCGGTTTGCTTTGTGCTCTCAAACGATGGGGTGCCAAATGCGTCAATCCTGAATATGATCACATCCGGCACCTGCTGAAGAAAAAAGCCAAATCCAACCCAAAGAAGAAATAAAGCTTCCTATTGATAATCTCAATTGGGTTAAAAATTTGAGTAATTTACTGGATCAATGGTAAGCAGAAAAGAGCAAGATTGCTGAACTTTTAAAAAAATTGCCATCCTCAACCTTATGAAAGAAAGACAGAAAATGAAAATTCTGTTTTTACCTTATTTTTTATTCTTTTGTTTAGCGGAAGCTGGAGTCCATGCGAAAGACTCGGTTAAGCCTAATGTGTTATTAATAATTATAGATGACCTTAATGATTGGATCGGGGTGATGGGCGGGCATCCACAAAGCAAAACCCCGAACATCGATTCACTTGCGAAGCAGGGTGTCTTGTTTACCAATGCCCACTGCAATGCCCCTCAATGCGGACCGTCACGAACGAGTCTTTTGCATGGTCTTTATCCCAAGAGTACAGGCAGGTATTTCAACAGCGCCCGCAGACCTGCTTTTTTTGGTGAGCAAGCGATGGAGGGGATCACTTCCCCCTATGCTCCGAAGGATCCGTTCGTTTTTCACAGGCATTTTAAGGAACATGGATACCGGGTGCTGAGTGGAGGCAAGGTCGCTCACGGAAACACCGCTAAGTTGAAGGGACAAGTTGATGAGTACCTGAATCGTCCACCAGATGTCCGTGGCAAATTTACCGACGACAAGTCGAATCTCTGGGGAGAGGGTGGCCCTCATAATCATGCCGATGAACAAACAGGGGACTACAAGGTCTCCCAATGGGCAATCGAAGAGTGGAGGAAAGGACTAAAAACCGAAAAGCCTTTACTTATGACGGTGGGCTTCTATAGACCTCACCGTCCCTTCAATGCTCCCAAGGCTTACTTTGAAAAGTTTCCTTTGGAAGGTATTCAGCTACCACTGGTTCGGACGGATGATCTCGATGATTTGCCACCTTATGGGAAGGCGCTTGCCCGTTCGAATGCTCACAAAGATTTGTTCAAGCCCCGAACCGTGCACGAACAGATTTTGCATCTTGGTGGCGAGAAGGAATGGAAGTACATGGTACAGTCCTACCTCGCATGCATCAACTATGTGGATGTTCAAATTGGACGCTTTCTTGATGAGCTTAAGGATAGCCCTGGAAAACGGGACACTGTGATTGTACTTACTAGTGATCACGGTTGGAACCTCGGAGAGAAAACTCACTGGTGCAAGGCAGCGATCTGGAGGAACACAACCCGGGTTCCCTTTATCGTCGTCTACCCTGGAATTGCCAAAGCCGGCCTTCGAAACAACCAGCCAATCTCTCATGTCGATATCTATCCAAGTCTTTGTGATTTTGCCGGTATCCCCAAGCCCACTCATTTGGAGGGGCGTTCCATTCTTCCTCTTCTGAAGGATCAATCAGCAACCCGGGATGTTGCCTTTCTTAGTTATGGCCCGGAGAACACCGCGGCCCAATCCGAAAGATATCGCTATCTCCGTTACGAAGATGGTTCCGAGGAATTGTACGATCATAAAAAAGATCCTCATGAATGGACCAACCTCATTGGGAATAAGCAGTATCAAAAACTTACCAAGAAGATGCGTGCCCAAGTACTAGCTTTTCAGAATAAGTAGCCAGGTGAATAATTATTTAAAAAGACGAATTTTATGAAGACGATTTACACTATATCCATATGCTCTCTCTTACTCAGCTCAATTCTTTACGCCAAGCCCAACATACTCTTCATTTCAATTGATGACCTGAATGACTGGGTGGGCTTTATGGATGGACACCCTCAGGCAAAGACGCCTCATATGGATAGACTGGCCAAGCGTGGTCGCAATTTTACCAATGCTCACTGCTCGGTCCCCGTGTGCACTTCCTCCCGTAACTCGGTGATGTCGGGTATAGGCCCCATGACGCATGGCAGCTATGAAATCGGGCCCAAGTATGAGGAACTACCTGCTCTTGCTGACGCACCGACCATTCAGCGGTATTTTAAGGACCATGGCTATTTCACTCTCTCGGGAGGGAAGGTTTTGCACCATAATTTTGGCGGTCGTTTGATTGATGATATTGACAAGCCGTTGGGCCGGGCACGCACTCCGCGTCCCAAGAAGCCGATGACTCGACCAGCAAGCTGGAGCACAGCTTGGGATTGGGGTACCTATCCTGATTCGGATCCGAAGATGGGGGATATTCAATTGGCTGAAGCTGCGGCTGAAGCCCTTAAGGAAGACTATGATAAACCTTTCTTCATGTCGGTCGGGTTCTTTCGCCCGCATGTTCCGCTATTGGTTCCACCGAAATGGTTCGAACTATATGAGAAGGACAAGATCGTTCTGCCCAATAACCCAAAGAGTGATCTTGACGATCTGCCTAAGAACTTTCTCTCTATCAATGATTATGCGGTGGCCCCAACGCATGCCGAGGTTACGGGAAGTGGTAATCAGCGAAGCCTGACTCATGCCTATCTTGCGTCGGTGAGCTTTGTGGATTATTGCGTGGGAATTGTAATGGACGCTCTGGAAGCAAGCCCGTATGCGGATAACACCATCATTGTTTTGTGGAGTGATCATGGTTTTCATCTCGGTGAGAAACAGCACTGGGCCAAGCGTACCCTCTGGGAAGAATCAACTCGTGTGCCTCTTCTTATGACTGGCCCCGGAATTAAACCGGGCAAGGCGTGCAAGGAACCAGCCAGCCTGCTCGATCTTTACCCTACATTGGTGGACTTGTGCAACCTGCCCAAAAATGATCGGCTTGAAGGCATTTCCCTGCTCCCTCAACTCAAAGATCCGGGCAAGGCCAGAAAGCATCCTGCCATTACATCTTCCTATTTTGGTAACCATTCCATACGGACTCGTGACTGGCGAATGATCTCCTACGAGGATGGATCCAAGGAACTCTACGACCACCGGACTGACTCGGATGAATTTGTGAATCTCGCCAAAGATCCTAAACATCAGAATGTGATCACAAGATTGGCCAAATGGTTACCGAAAAAAGCGGTTCCTGAATTTAAGGAAAAGTCGGAGCGCCTGCGTATACGCAAAAAATGAAAAGGTTAATTACCCCTTTACTGGCCATCTTTTTCGTGTGCCCCGTTTGGGGAGTGCCAGAATCCATCGAAAAAGATAAACCAAATGTTCTTCTTATCGCAGTCGATGACTTGAATGATTGGATCGGTTGCCTAGGTGGTCATCCGCAAACTTCAACTCCAAATATCGATCGACTCGCGGAAGGCGGTATGCTTTTTACTAACGCCCATTGTCAAGGTACCATGTGCAATCCCTCCCGTATAAGCCTGCTCTGGGGTAAACGACCCTCTTCAACCGGGTTTTACGACAACCACTATCCTATATCAAAGCATCCGAGTTTTCTTAAGAATCATCTCAATTTGCCCAACTATTTTGCCGCCAACGGATATAAAACCTTGAGCTCCGGTAAAATCTTTCACACCGGTCGTTATTTTCAAGTTCAGGGTCCTCGCACTGGACAATGGCGAAACGGACTCGATCAAAAAGTCCAAAACAAACTAAAGGGCTGGCACAAAACATGGGATTTCGGACCTCAGGATTATGACGAATCAAAATTTACCGATTACATTACCGCAACCTGGGTTGCCGATCAGCTTGGTAAGAAATCCGACAAACCGCTTTTGTTAGCCTGTGGATTCTATCGACCGCACGTCCCGTTTTTTCCACCCCGTCGAATTTATGACAGCTTTAAAGACATAAAATTACCAGAAGTTATCGAGGACGACTGGGACGATATCCCCCCCGAAGCCCGTAAATTATCCATGAGTAATCCGAAGATTCCTACCCACGACTGGATGAAGCAAGAGAACCGTTGGCAACTTGCGGTGCATGCCTATCTCGCCTCCGTCCGGTGGACCGACGAGCAAATCGGCCGGGTATTGGATGCTTTGGGTCAGGGCCCTCATGCGAAAAACACCATCGTGGTTCTCTTCTCCGACCATGGCTATCATCTTGGGGAAAAACAGAGGTGGTCCAAATTCTCACTTTGGGAACGAACCACCCGGGTTCCCCTGATAGTGAGCGTTCCCAATGGACTCCGAGGTAGAACGGATCAGCCGGTTGAGTTGTTGAGTATTTATCCCACCTTGATCGATCTTTGCGGCTTAGGTGAAAATCCCAAGCTCGAGGGAGTGAGTTTGAAGCCCTTACTTAAAAATCCGAATGCGGAGTGGAAGCACGCTGCGATTTCAACCCTTGGGCAGAACAACCATGCCATCCGTGACCAACGCTGGCGTTACATCCGTTACGCGGACGGAACCGAAGAACTTTACGATCATCAAAACGATCCTCATGAATGGACGAACTTGGCCAAGAACAAATCTGATTCCATTCGTCAAAAGGTAATCAATCGTTTAAAAACCTATCTCCCAAAAATGAATGTCCCTCAACGGGGTGGTTAATTCTCCATCTCTGCGGTCTCTTCATTTACATCCGAGCTTTTTCTGAGGTATGGTAGCAAGATTCATTCAAAAATTTTGATCATTCAGTAAAGGGGGCTTCCATCTTGACATCACTCTTCCCACTCTTTTTCTTCATAGTCTGTAACTCATATATACGACTTCTCCCCATTGGGTTACGGTAATAGAAAATAAACATAACCTAATCAATTCTCTATAAACTGACTCCCTTCTTAAACTAATCTTAGCACTATTGTTCATGACTACCTCTTCATCAATTTTACCTAATAAACTTCACGAATACCCACAGCAGGATGTGATCGACGGATCCGGTGGAGAATCCGCGGCTATTCTCGATGACTGCCTTAACCATAATGACGGGGTGTTACAACTTATGCACCGTTATGCCGGCAGAACATTTTGTAGCCCGGGTAAACGCATTCGTCTTGATGAGGGATCGTACTATCCGGATTATATGGACGGTACGGGGCTCGATGAAATCTGGATGGGATGCACGGTTCCCATCGTAACGGGTGTGATCGATACGCGCACCGGCAAAGCACCGTATCGTGAAGGTGAATCTCATGTACTCACTCCCAGTGGACAGGTCATCTCTTTACAGGATTTGATTCTCGCTAATCCTGACGCGGTAATGGGTGAGAAGATTACCGCTTTTTCGAAATCTATTTATGGTGACCCGACCTGGCCGATCGTGTCCAAGAAATTCGACAATTTGAATCCGATTCCCCATCACCTTCATTGGTCTAAATGGGAAGTTTATGATATCAATTCTTTTGACAATCCCGGGGTGAGCCCGTCGCATTATCATACCACGGCTATGGGACTGTACCCCTTTGTGACCAAGGACCAGTTTCTTGCCTGCATGAAGAGTTTCGGGCAGCGCGACTATAACGGAGTTCGACACTTGTCACCACACACGATGATGCACATTGATAACGGCTTTGTTATGCCCAACGGTGTACTGCATTCGCCGACAGACCTTTGTACCCATGAGGTGCACGTCACCATGGATGAGCACTTCCTGGCGGAGGACCTTACCCTCGATGGAAGTATCGGAGCTGCAGATGCATTCTATGCATGCCGGGAGGAGGATTATCCGAAAGATCGTCACGAAGATTGGGAGTATTTGGTTGAAAAGTTCGACTTCGAAGCCAATCAGGATCCGGAATTTGTATTGAATAATTCGCGTCCCGCGATCACTGCGGAAGAATTCGCTGGTGACGGAGTGGATGCAAAATGGATTGTATACGCTAAGGTTCTTGGTGATCAGAAGGTTTCAATTCTTCGTCTTACTATTGCCCCCGGGGCTAAGATGACTTTTAGTCCGGAGTGTCCTGCATTGTTTCATACCAATGGGGGTACCGGTCGTATTGGAAAGCTCAAAGTCAGGTATCATCAGAATATGGTCCTCGGCGAGGTTTATCCCGAGATCGGATTCATCACACAATCCGCACTTGCGAGTGGCGGAGTGGAGATTGAAAATACTGGATCCGAACCACTTGTGCTGACCTTCGACTTTCCGCAAAACGCACATTCCCAGATACCTGGTTCTAAAGTCAAATAGTTATCAACTGATAGTACAGGATCAACTCTGTAGATTAAGGCAATTGCTACGATTAATTGGACCATTCAAAAGGATTGAGACAAGAAAAACGTGGACGATTTTGTAAGGAATTTTGTACGAATGACATTTAGTATTTAAAGAATATTTTCTATAATAATTTTATGAATCGACGAAATTTTTTTAAATCAAAGATCGCGGGGACTGCGATCCTTGCATCCTCCGGGCTTGTCTGTAAGGCGAGTGCCGAAAATCCTCCCACAGTTAATGAAAATGCATCGATACTTGATGTTGATGTGCTGGTTGTGGGAGGTGGATCCGCCGGGCATGTGGCGGCGATACAAGCCGGGCGTCTGGGATCCAAGACTGTTCTGCTCGAGAGAAATTCCCAGTTGGGTGGAACCACCACCACCGGAGGCGTATGTTTCCCTGGTCTCTTTCATGCTTGGGGCAAGCAGGTCATTTCGGGGATCGGTTGGGAATTGGTTGCGAAATCAGTGGAAATCGATGGCCGCAAGCTTCAGGATTTTACTAGGAATCACCGGTCTCACGTTCCGTACCATGTGGACCTTAATGGACAGTTGTATTCGCTTCTGGCCGAGGAAGCCTGTCTCGATGCTGGGGTTTCGCTTGCTTATTATCAATATCCGGAAAAGGTCAATCAGACTCCCGAGGGTTGGTTAGTTGATGTACGAGGACAAGGGGTAAATTATCAACTGCGTTGTAAGCAGATCATCGATTGCAGTGGGAATGCCACCGTGGTCGGTATGCTCGGGTTTGAGCGTTTGCGTGGAGACGACCGTCAGCCCGGTACTCAGGTCGTGATTTACAAGGGACTGGATAAAGAAGTGGTCAGTAAGAACGCCAAGCAGATTCAGCAAATGTACGATGAGGCGCTCAAGGAAGGCCGGTTACAGAAGGGGGATACCTGGAGTGGCAAAGCGATGCAACCCATCCGCAGCACCAGAGGGAATGTGAATCATATCTTCGGTGCCGATGCCACCGATGCGGGTACACAGACCCAAACCAACCTGGCGGGCAGAAAGTCGGTTCTACGGATGCTCAAGTTCCTTAAAACTATTCCCGGCGGTGAAAATGCCAGTATTGACAGAATGATGAATGAAACCGCGACCCGTGAAACGTTTCGGATTAAAGGGGAGTCCACCATTACGGTGAATGATTACCAGAACGGCAGAAAATTTGACGATGCCCTGTGTTATTCCTTTTATCCCATTGACTTGCACACCAAGGATGGAGTGGTTCCCAAGCATTTGAAGAGGGGAGTGGTCCCAACTATTCCGCGAGGATCCTTGATCCCGAAAGGGTCGACGAATCTGATGGTTGCCGGTCGTTGCTTGTCCAGTGATCGCTACGCCAATTCTGCGGCTCGAGTCCAGGCATCCTGCATGGGAATGGGGCAGGCCGCTGCCTGTACCGCCGTACTTGCCGCGAAATCTTCGACCACTCCCAGAGAAGTTCCCTTGGACGAGATACACTCGCTGTTACGCGAACATGGAGCAATCGTGCCGAGTTAAAAACTTAAAAATGTTACTTTTCCTTTTGAAACTCCCATACCTTCTTACCATATTAGTATTTTTTGGCTCATTGGCCAACGCCTTTTCAAAGCCCAATGTTCTGTTTCTCGCTATCGATGATCTGAATGATTGGCTTGGTTGTCTTGGTGGGCATTCGCAGGTCAAGACGCCTAATTTAGATAAACTGGCGGCAAGGGGAACTTTGTTTACCAATGCTCATTGCCAGGCACCCGTATGTAATCCCTCCCGAACCTCGGTCATGCTTGGTCTCAGACCATCCACTACCGGAATCTACTCTCTCCAACCATCTTTCAAAAAAGTACCGAAATATGCTAATCATGTAACGATTCCGAAGGCTTTCAAACTCAATGGTTATAGCACTTCGACGATGGGCAAGATCTATCACTCCGCTTTACCCAAGGGAGAATTCGACAAAGCGGGTAGCCGTCCCCCTCTTCCCAACCGGTTTCCCGGTAAAAAATTGGTGAACACTCCCAAAAATCACAAGCTGGTGGATTGGGGAGTTTGGCCACCCAAGGATTCGGATCAGTTGGATTATAAGACAGCGGATTGGGCGGTGAATGAACTTTCCCAAATGCCAAAGGATCCCTTCTTTATGGCGGTTGGTTTTTTCCGTCCCCATGTTCCACTGTATGCATCGCAGGAATGGTTTGATCTCTATCCCGAAGATTCCCTGATCCTTCCTCCAATCCGCCGCGATGATCGTCAGGATACCCCACGCTTTTCCTGGTATCTTCACTGGTCACTCCCCGAACCACGCCTGAAGTTTTTGGATGAGAGTAAACAAGTGAAGAACAAGGTTCGCTCCTACTTGGCATCAGTGAGCTTTGTGGATTCCCAGGTGGGTCGGGTATTGGATGCCTTGGAAGAGAGTGGTCTGGAGGATAATACCATCATTGTTTGTTGGTCTGATCACGGGTATCATTTGGGTGAAAAAGAAATCACCGGAAAGAACACACTATGGGATCCGACCACCCGTGTTCCTCTCATGTTTGCTGGGCCGGGAATATCCAAAGGTACCCGTTGTGGGCGTCCTGCCGAGCTGTTGGATATTTACCCAACTTTGGCTGAGCTATGTGGATTGAAATCGGTTCCGGAGGAGATTGAAGGCCTTAGCCTGGTTCCTCAACTTAAGGATGCCAAGGCCCCCCGTTCTCGTCCCGCCATCACCTCACATGGTCCGGGAAATGATTCCGCACGCAGTGAGATCCATCGTTACATCCGTTACGCGGATGGCTCGGAAGAGCTTTACGATATAAGGAAGGACCCTCATGAATATAAAAATTTGGCATTCGATCCGAAGACTAAGAAACTAAGAAAAAAACTCGCATCTTACCTTCCCAAAAAACCGGCTAAGCCGGCAGAGGGAAGCAATGCCCGCCTGATCGAACGAAAAAAGGATGGCTCCGTGTATTGGCAAAATACATTGATCGAAAAAGACGCTAAGATTCCGGAATACGAATAATTTTTGTTTACGGATTAACAAATAAATCCGAGACAACCACTTCGACGATTAAGTCCCGAAACCCAAGATTCTCCTTTTCAACTTTTTTGAGAATGCGGTCAATGGTGGGACGATCGGAAATTTCCATCTGCCTGCCCAAGGCATATTCCATGAGCTTATTGGTTAGGGCACGAATGAATTTTGGATGTTCGTTCCTGAAATGCCACACGAATTCGCCAAGGCTATTGAATTCCTGGCCTCCTGGAAGAACTCCGGATGCGTCGATTTTTTTTCGGGGTCCGTAAGTGGAACGGTAGCGTCCAATGGCATCGAAGTTTTCCAAGGCAAATCCAAGGGGATCGATCTTGCGGTGGCATTCGGCACAGGTGGGGTCGGAGCGGTGCTTTTCCATTTGATCCCGAATGGTAGTGGATCCACGGGTGTCCGGTTCAATCGGTTCGATATCCGGGGGCGGAGGAGAGGGTGGGGTACCGAGGATATTTTCAAGCAACCAGACACCCCTAATAATCGGGGATGTATCAACTCCATTGGCAGTAACGGTATGGATGGATGAGTGCCCAAGCAAGCCACCCCGCGGATGGCCTTCCGTACTGACCCGAATAAAGGAATCAGGATTGGGAAAATCTGATTTTTCCACGGGTAAATGGTAGAGCCGGGCAAGGGCAGGGTTGGTAAAAGTGTATTGGGCGGTGAGGAATTCCGAGGTTGGCAGGTTGTTATCCAGTATGTGGCGAAAGAAAACATGGGTTTCCTTCCGCATCGCGGGAGCGAGGTCGTCGATATAGTATTCTTTAAAGCGGAGATGATCGGGAGGGGTGTTGCCCAAATTATCGAGGGTGAGCCAGGCATTTAGAAATCCGTCCACGAACCGGTTTGACTTTGAATCCCTGAGCAAACGTTCTGTCTGCACCCTGAGGATGTCGGGATTGGAAAGCTCTCCTGTGCGGGCGAGGTTAAATAATTCACGGTCGGGCATCGAGGACCATAGGAAATAACTGAGCCGTGATGCGATTGCATGTGGATCAATGTTGTCCGTTTCGGTTTCCGGTTCTTCCTGTAAGTAAATAAAATGAGGTGAGCAGAGGGCTGCTTTAAGAGAATCTTTAAATGCCTGCCAGGAATCGATCCCTTTGGATTTTCGGGCAAGATAAACTCCATGAATGGCATCGATCTGTTTGTCAGTAGGGGGACGACGGTAGGCCTGATTAAGGAAATTACTTAATTGGGAGCGGATCTTTTTCGGTTCATAGGTGGTTCCTCCTAGAATTTCTTTGTGCGTGCGGGTGGGCCAGTGATCAATGATCGGTCCACTCAGGAAGAGGTGATGAATCCGAACCTGTGGAAGTTTGGCATGTTGCAGTCCGTAGACTAAATTTTCATTACCGGAGGAGAGGGGGGGCAGTCCATTCCGTTGGCGGAGAAACTGAGACGCCTCAATGTGGGCATTCCGGGTGAGATGTGATCCGTTCAAAAAGATAAGGCGGGGAGTGGATCCCTTGTTCAGCCAGATGCGGGCGTGGTACTTTTTCCTTTTCCCGTCCACCATTTCAAAGTGAGCCAATTTAGGCTCAAGTGGTTGAGGTAAATGAAGGGGGCCAACCTCGATGTTGCCCGGCACCACGGCAAGGCGGAATGGTTCGTCTGTTCGGGTGCGGGCAAAGTTTTTCTCATAAGGGGGTATCCGGTAAAGAGCGGTGGCATCAAAGGCGAAGAAGTAGTACCCATCAAATGGCACGCCCTCGGATAAGTCCGACATGTATGCATAGGATCCCATATGGCGCTGGGATCTGGGGTGTTCGTAAAGGCGGATATGATTGGGGATGTTTTCCGCATCTCGGAGAATGCTTTCGAATTTTCCGGTCAGCGATTTCCGGCGCCTGGCGAGTTGTTCTAGGGACATGGACCCTGTCATGCCCTTCAAGCCCCAACTCAAAGATTTAAGTGGTTCATCAATAGATTCCCGTTTCTGCACACTGGTCATGAACCCGGTGAATTCACCCTGTTCGAAATTTCCGTTTTGAATCCATTCCCGGGATGCGGGCTTGTCGAGGGAGGGCAGGGCTTTTTCCACCACCAGATCCGCGGCCCGTAAATATTGATCGAGTAGAAAACCGGAGGTGACTAAGGCATGCCCCTGATTGTCGAGGTGATGAATTTCCTTATCCGATGGAAAGCCTTCGGTCGGGTCGAAGGCGTCGGTGTTGAGATGAAAAAGGTCCCTTACAGTGTGAAGATATTCCCTGCGGTTCAGGCGTCTCAGGACGGTCTCCCCGCCGTTATTCTCACGCTTTGCTTGGGCCTCTGCAATCGCGGAGGTGAGCCATGCTACGACTTCCTTTACTTCATTGGGGTCGGGTCGGGGTTCCTCCTCGGGAGGCATTTCCCCGAGGTTTAACTGGTCAAGGATATCCTGAAAGAGGAGTAAGTCCTCATCATTCTGAATGGGGTGTAAGAGTTGGTCGTATCGCCGGTCGGCTTTCTGTTTTTCTGGACCGTGGCACTTGAAGCAGTGCGTTTGTAAAAAGGGAGTGATTGTAGAATCAAAATCTTTTTCAGCATAAAGATGGATAAATGCGCTGAAGAAAAGACCAAAGATGCCCAAAGACAATTTTTTGCCCATAGTACGACTCTTTCTAAAGGGTTAAGGTACCGGTGGAATGGGCAAAGGATTCATCCTCCACACCCAATTGATTAAGAATTGAAAGGTAAAGGTTGGATAAAGGAACTCGTTTATTTTTGGCTTCCGGCATGGCTAGATGCGAACCAGTTTGGTAGCCCCGCCCCGCCATTAAAATGGGCAGGTTGTTATTGGTGTGGGCATTGCCGTTCCCCATTCCACTGCCGAATAAAACGGTGGTTTCGTCTAAGAGCGTGGAACCGTTGGGTGACTTTTTCGATTTAAGCTGATCAAGAAATTGGGAAAAACATTTCATTTGATAGAGTTCGAGAGCAAGGAGGGCATCAATATTTTCCTGCTTTTGACCATGATGCGAATAGGCGTGGTATCCGTTGTTCAGCCCAAGCAGTCCTGTGTTGAACTGAGCCCCGGCCATTTCGAAGCTGGCGATCCGGGTGGAATCTGTTTCCAGAGCTAGGGCGATGAGTTTGTAAAGAACCGGTATATCTTCCACCAGGTTCCGGTTGACTGGTTCATCGATCGGGGCGTTGGGCTTGGGGACGGAGTGCCATTTTTCTTTCTGCTGGATTCCAGTTTCTACTTCACGAATCGAAGTGAAATATTCATCGAGTTTATCACGGTCTCTTCCATTGAGCTTTTTTCCAAGGTTACGGGCATCTTCCAGCGAGGCATCAAGAATAGATTTCCCAAGATCGTAGTGCTGGAGGACTTGCTGGTTGTTCTTGGGATTCTCTTGGATGAACAGCTTACGGAACAGATTTTTGGGACCTTCAATTGGGGGTACCCGGACACCCGAGCGGGTCCATGACATCTGGCAGCCCCCATGCAAACCATTTTCAGAACCCACCACCAAGGAAGGGAATCGGGTCTTGAAGCCAAAGACTTCGGCAGCCCGTTGGTCAAGGGAAAGGTTCCCATCAGGCATCGATGAAGCTTGCGAGTGTTTTACTCCAGAAAGAAAGGAATGCACTGCGAAGTGACCCCCTTTAACCCCATGATCGAGGTTGGAAAAGACGGTGGCTTGGTCAAGGTTTCCCTTTAGTGGTTCGAGTGCTTTGGGCAGTGAACGGATGGGACCCTCACCGGTGGGAAAGAAGTGGGAAGCATGAAATCCAAACGAATTGCCTATACAGACAAGCCTTTTCATTTCGTTACCAGTAGACAGGTTTATTTTAGGTCCTTGGATCTTGGCAAAGCCGACAGATTCCATAGCCGGTAAAGCCAAAGCACCTAACGATCCACGCAAAAATAATCGACGATTCATCTAATAATACATTTTGTCCTGTTTTTTTAACAAGGCAAACCTTATGGAAGATTACTGATAAGATTACTAACTTGGAGGAAAGGAAATAAAATGAGTTTTTATATCTCGGGCAGTTCGTGAATGGTGAAATAAACTGGGCCTTTGAGCTTGGCTCCATTTGCCCCGTCCACTGCAAAATCGAGTTTTAGATTATGACAGGGTTTAATTGATGGAATTTCTAAAATTAGTTTGGTTTTATCTGGAGAGAATTTGACTGAAGTAACATTAAGATCATCAAATCCTCTAACTTCAGGTTCAGTTATTTTAAAATTAGGTGAACCATAACCTTTTGACCACTTATAATTCCATGCAGTAACATGAGTAGAGTTCTGATCAAATAAATCTGATACGGCGGGAGATGTAAATGTTAGTTCTATACGCCCTTTTCTTGCCTTCGCTTCTCGAAGATAAATGCCTTCCTTGCCAGTGAATCTTAATCTTTGGATACTCCCTTCCTGAGTTGCACCGGCTTGCCAACCTGTTAGACCAGAATAGTAGATCATTCCGTCTAACGGGTTTACTGCGGCTCGCATGGTTCCTGATTCCATTTTCAAGGGTAGTTTGTAAACTGCACCTTGAACGATGTCTCCAATTTTATCCATCATCACATACATCATGGCAGCTTTACCGTAGGAGGTGTGAAAATATTGTCCGCTTAAAGGTCCAAGCCTTTTGTCTTCCTCAACCCATAGTTGCCCGCCGGATGAGCTGTCGAGTTCCTGGGGCATATAAACAATGGGTTGTACAATTTTTTCTGGATCGTACTTATTTCCGTGCCTGAACCATGAACCGGCACCATGAAAAGCATCTACTCCTGTAATCGAAATTTTGCTGGCAGGAACATAGGTTCCCTGGTTGTCACCAAGCGTAATTCTTCCATCCGGTAGTTTTCCAATTCCATTGGGGACCCGTAACCCCGCTCCAATTAAGGTGGATTTTCTACCGTCAGCAGATACTTTGACCACTCCCCCAGGTACTGACCACTCGCTGAAGCCTCCCGTGCGTCCGTAATAAAATGATCCGTCTTTTCCAACTTCGAGATCAAAATTATAAGCGTGCCAACCCTTGTCCGGTTCATCTTCGTTAAAGAAAGCTTCGTAAAAGTCGGCTTCACCGTCGTTGTTATAGTCATGAAGTTTGACAATACGACCTCGGGTTATTGCGGTAAGAACCCCATCGACTACTTTCATGCCTAGCGGTTCATAAAGACCTGCGGCAAATCTTTGCCATGTAACCTTATCCAAGCTTTCATTGATTCCGCTTACGATCCAGACATCGCCGGCCAGGGTGCCCACAGCGAGCCTGCCGTCAGGGAAGAAGGCAAGGGATGAAGTGCGCATCCATGAATTATACTCATTCTTGAGTGGGACGGTAACACTGTCCAATGCGTATCCCTGAAAGGTTGATGTCGCCAATCTGCCTTTAAGGGTATGGGTGTTTTTCCACCTTTTTGGTCCGCCTGCTTGTAAACCTTTTGATAAATCTAAAATTTTGAAATTTGTTTTTTTAATATCTTCGTCCGAATCACCTATCTTTGAAGAAATATTAAAAGAAACTTTATTTTTGGTAGGGTTTATTTGCAGAACCAAATCACCTTTTGAATTGGATTTCCAAAACACATTTGTGTCATTTGATTTGAGATAAGCAATGGGGCTCTTTATTTGACCTTTATTTTGTTCGATCTTGGCTTCACCTTTAGTCAAATAAATTAGTTCAACCTTTTCTTTTCCGGGAAAAATAGTAAAATTACGAATAATGAATCGTTTGTTATTAATTAAATCTACAGACGGCTTCTCAAGTACATTTCTATTTCTAACTGTATAGGAAATTACAATTTGATGACCAATAGGATAATATCCATTGAACCGAACTTGATTAGAAGGCCATACAGTTTTTGGAAAAATATTTGGTGCTTCTTGGTTGGAATTTCCGTTCCATGCCCAAAAAGATTGGTTTAAGCCAGCAATTTTTTTAAACCTTGCAGTCGGTAATCCAGCCGCCCTGAGTCGGTGGTGCAGGGTTCCACTGAAATCGAGGTATCCACCAGTCCAGGCTCCAATGGTTCTCATAGTTCCTAATTCATAGGAAATGGTGGTTTCGTTACCCAAATCAATGGTTAGGGCATTGTTGCTTTTGGCATTTCCGACAACTGGAGAAATCAGGGCTTTTCCATAATCCCGCAGATACCCCAGGCGAGCAAGCTCCTCAATCCTTTTCGCTTCATTCCCGTTGCTCTCCGGACTTGTCGGCATACTGTATGTATTAGACTGCTCAAATTTTACATATAATTCAGGAGCCTTTTCACGGATTATTTTTTCCCGAAGATAATGGATCACTTTGTAACGGTCGGTTGGGTTTAACTGAACCGAAGGCATCATGTTACGGAAGCCATAGGTTAGGGTCTTAAACATGCTAAATGGATCGCCTCCGTTTTCCATCCTGTTTTTCGTGAACGAACGGGCGAGTGGATTAATCGGAGGAGAAGTTCCATTCTTACTATGGCAGGATGTGCAGTTTTGAAGATATAATTTTCGTCCTGCCTCGAGGTAGTCATCATCCGGTTCACCTGAATTAAAGTAAGCCAGCTCACGATGGTTTACATTTTCGAAATCGTTCCATGCAATCAAAGATCCGGGGAAAGATTCACCCTTGTTCAGTCTTCTTATTTCTTCCTCGTCAAAATGACGGTTGTATAGCTCAAAATCATCAATCTTCCCATCGAAGTAATCCCCGTATTTTCCTTTACCCAAAACTGCGGCTCCGAAATGATAATGATCAAACTGGGTGGCATACCCCATCTGCCCACGTCCGCCCTGTGCCATTTTTTCAGCATTTAAATAAATGGTTGGACCGGTTGCCTGGCCGTATGAAATGACCACATGATTCCACTGCTCTTTCATGACCCCTTTTACAACTAATTTCCATGGTCGCTTTTTCTGTTTCGGATCCCCAAAGGAAAGGGAACCACTCTCATAAGTTAAACGATAAGCCTCCCCGTTATTTTCATTCCGCACGATCCCCAATAAATCTCCTTTTTTATCGGAGCTTGCCTCGAACCATAGAGAAAGCGTCCATCCGGAAAGTTCTCCCATCGGAGAACCACGGTAATACCCCTTGCTCATGGCGAGGCCGGATCCGAGAGTTGGGAGGTTGTTTTTGGGTAGCGGTGTGCGGCCACCTTCAAATTCAACGGAGATCGCGGGAAGTGATGAACTTATCAAAACGGCGACAATAAGGTGGGGTTTGAAAAGGGAAACGATGGAAAGGTGATTTTTCATGAATGACCGGGCTTAAATATTTGAAATTCGGAAGCAGTTTCTTTTTCCTAGGAACAGGCTCTGCAAAACGCAAGCCATACGGCAGGTTTCCCCGCTTATTTTTTACCGTGATCTGGATCGTTCCGTCCGTCAAAATACTTCTCGCGAATCCACTTTGGTTGCCAGCGGTCCAGTGTTCTCATGTTATTATTGTAGCTGGGTTTGAAGGGCAATCGTTTTTCCGACTGTATGGGGTAGGGGTCTTTGAGATTTGTTCTCCATGCAATCATTAGTTGCTCCATTCTTTTTTGTTGTTTGGAGAAATTCTGATTCTGGGCGAGATCCTTTATCTCATTAGGATCTTCCTCCAAATTGAAGAGAAGTCGATGATTAATTTGCGGATAGATATGGAGTTTCCACTTTCCGTCATTAACGCTCCTCTGGTTGTCCTGAAAGGGCAGGAAGAGAGATTTTCTGACCTCTTTGGCATTTCCCTGGATGATATCAGTTAGATCTACGGAGTCGATTTTATTTTCAGGTTTAACTTTAGCCAAATTGCAGAGCGTGGCATAGAGGTCATGCACATAAGTAAAAGCCTCACTCGATTTCCCTTTGGGTATCCCCGGGCCACTTAGGATGAGGGGGCATTGCATACTCTGTTCGTACACATTTTGTTTGCCGAGTAGACCATGACTGCCCATCGCGAGGCCATGGTCCGCGGTATAGACAACGATGGTGTTGTCTGCATGTTCACTTTTTTGCAGGGCTGATAAAATCCTCCCAACCTGTTCATCAAGATGGGTGACTAATCCGTAATACTCACAAAGTTGATCGCTGATCATTTTTTTGGTGCGTGGCCAGGGAGCCAAGCCCTCGTCTCGTCCGGAGGTAGCTTGTGGTGCATTCTGAAAAGGATGCTGTGGAAGAAAATTTTCGGGCAGGGGAGGCCGATTCTTATAATAGATCTCCCGATATTTTTTGGGCGGGTTTCGAGGATCGTGTGGGGCCATGAAAGAAACATAGAGAAAGAAAGGATTTCCCTTTTCTGCCTTTTGGATGAAAGATATGGCTTCGTTTGCAAAGACAGTACTGGAGAATTCTCCTGCCGGTCTTTTATCGCTGAGTGTTCCATTCTTCAGGTCCTGCACCTGAAAATCAGTGTGATCGGCCATACCTCCCATATAAACGGATCGTCCATTGGGAAAGGATTGATCCAAGGTTTTCTTTCCGTTGTGCCATTTGCCAATAATGAAAGGCTGGTAGTCTCCGCTTTTTTTAAGCAGGGCGGGGAGCGTCCGATTTGACCCCCAATTTGCCTGAGGTTTTTCACGAGGTAGTGTCATCCAATGCTGACCGTTCATCAGCATGGCTCGACTGGCCACACAAACTGCCCCGCTGAATGAGCCGGCACAGTAGTTTTTACGAAAGCTAAATCCTTCCTTTGCCAATCGGTCCAGATGGGGAGTCAGGATATGAGGGTTGCCGTGGGCGGCAATCGTATCCGCCCGTTGGTCGTCGGCAAAAAGAAATAAAATGTTTGGGTGCTTTGTCGCGGCTAGTCTGGTGTGCGAAACATAGCCCAGACAAAGGAGAGTAAAAAAAGTGTAACAATTTCTTAGGATCATAACCTGAGATGACTTCATTTTTTTATCCAGCCAAGTTTACAATTAGAGAGATTGAAAACTTTTTAATATCAGTCGGATCATGGATCAGCTGGCTACTTTTTCCCGGTAGGATTCCACTTCCCAGTTTTCGATAAATTCCCGTGCCCGGTCGGTCATGTACTCGACACTGCCAAAACCTTGGGAAAGTTTAAGGACTTGAGCACCGTCCTGAGCAAAAAGGAGGGCAAGCCCGGCATTCTTTTCGGTTTTACCGAGGCCATAGATACGGTCGCCATGAATGACAACTTTAGGGGCGAACCCATTTTTTGTACGATAGGCGTAGGCATTTGCCTGAGTCAATTCATCTGAAAACGGAAAGGCCCGAGCATAAACGAGATGATCCGGGGTGATCGGTCCGGGAACGCATTCGAAAAATCCAGAGGATTCAATGAACGCGGCATCCTCCCCAAATATTTTCTGAATTGTAGACTCCGCTTCGGAGTCTCTGGTACCCTCGGAGATACCAAGATCTTCGGTGATTCCGAGTTTTTCATATTCCTCCCTAAGTGGATTCATCACGCTGGAATAAAGGGACCGGATTTCCTCCGCGGTATCTCCGGATACGAAGATGCCGTGATTTTTAAGCATGATGATCTTAGGAATACGGTTGAATTCCGCTTTGTAGGCATCGATACGATCTTTCAATACCATGCAAAGAGTGTATCCGGCATCGATGTATTCGACCCACAGGGCATCGGGAAAGAGCCGTTTGCAAACCGCTTCGCCATCCTTCGCACAGGTCATCCCATTCACGAGCAATGCATGCGTGTGAACCACAAACTTGGTTTCAAGAATGTTGTGCAATGGCGCTTCCACGGATGGGCGGCCGGCATTGTTGAGAACGGCTTCGCCCATAAAGTTTTTAACCAGTTCCTCACGGGCATGAGATTCTTTGGGTGTTTCCACATCATAAAGCCCGTTGACCTTGGCCCGGTTCAGAGTGACAAAAGTTTCCTCCTGCAAGCCGGCCAGAGTGGTGCCGGATGGTTTTACCCAAAGTGTGGATTCATTTTTGTAGGACGTGTTACCTCCTCCGCCCTTAACATATTCCGGCGTTCCAAATTCGTGTGAGAGTTCAACGATGGTTTGTAGGTCATGCATGATGATTGTATAAGGAAATCTTTGATTCTCTGCGAGTGGAAAACTCCAAAACTAAATGAATAAATTTCCTATTGTATGCTTGAAATCATAATATGATAATTCGATAATTAATTCATGTTTTTTGGTGCTAAACTTTTCCTGTTTATTTGCGTTCTAGCGGGATCCGTACTGCATTCGAAAAATAGGGAATGGTGGTCACGTACGCCCCTTCTTCAAACTAAAGTTCCCAAGACAGAAAAATGGGGGAGAAATCCGGTTGATCACTTTATTCTTCAGAAATTAAGGGCCCATGATCTGAGCCCGGGTTCGGTCGCTTCTCCGTCGGTTCTGATTCGTCGTTTGACCTACGATTTGACCGGATTACCCCCGAACCCCTCAGAGATTTCGGCATTCAAAAAGGAGTATGCTTCTGATCCTGATCATGCCTACGAAGAATTAGTTGACCGCTTACTGTCGTCTCCAAGGTATGGTGAACGATTCGCCCGGCACTGGTTGGATGTGGCCAAGTATGCGGACACCTGCGGATACGATAAGGATAAATTACGCCCCCATGCCTGGCCCTACCGGGACTATGTGATTCGCTCTTTCAATCAGGATAAACCCTACGCCCAATTTGTGAAGGAGCAGATCGCGGGTGATTTTATCTATCCGGACACGGAAGATGGGATTCTGGGTCTTGGTTTTTTAGCAGCAGGGCCATGGGATTTTATCGGACATGTGGAAGTACCTGAATCCAAGACTGATGGTAAAGTGGCACGTAATCTGGATAGGGATGATATGGTATCCAATGTCTTCAATAGTTTTTGTGCCACCACCATCCAGTGTGCCCGTTGTCATGAGCATAAGGGGGATCCGATTGGACAGGATCACTATTACAGTTTGCAGTCGGTTTTTGCGGCGGTCGACAAGGCGGACCGAATATACGGGCTCGATCCAAAAGTGGCACGTAAAAAAGAACAATTATCTATCCGCCAGGGTACTCTTACCTGGGAAGTCGCCATAGCAGAGAAGGAATTGAAAAAGAAAGGGGCGGGAGAACTTAAGAAATTGGATGACCGCCTCTCCAAACTTAAGAAGAGTCATGGTGTTGCGACTCGGGTGCCAGAGCATGGATACCACAGTCGAATTGTTCAACACCCTGACTCAGTAAAATGGGTACAGGTGGATCTGGGAAAGAGACAGAAGATCAAGTCAGTTTTATTACATGCATGTTACGATGATTTTGCCGGGATCGGTGCGGGTTTTGGATTTCCCAAGCGATTTAAAATTATTGCCTCGAATAAGGAAGACTTTTCCAGGAATCAAATATTGGTGGACAGCACGAAGAAAGACTTTGCAAATCCACGCCTTGAGCCTGTTTCCTTTAACATAAATTCCCATGCCCGTTATTTGAGAATTGAAGCAACCAAACTGGCGGAGAGAAAGAGCGATTATATTTTGGCATTAGCTGAACTTAGGATCCTCGATGAAAATTTGGAAAATCTGGCGATGGGAAGAAAGGTCACCGCCAAGGACAGTATTGAAGCACCGATTCGTTGGCGAAAATCGAACCTGACGGATGGGAAATGGTCCAAAAGCAAAAATCCGGAGAAATATAAACAACTTCTTGCTCTCCAAAAGGAACGAGAAATATTTCTCTCATCCTTGCAAACAGATAAGGAAAGGAAAGAACTGGCTAGAAAAAAAAAGGAACGGAAAGAAGTGGAAAAAAGCCTCAGGGCCTTGCCAGAAGGAAAAATGGTCTACGCTGCGACCTCGCATTTTAAACCCCGCTCAAATTTTAAACCAACGAAAGGCAAGCCGCGGATGATCCATGTTCTGCATCGGGGAGAAGTTAACCAACCACGGGATCCTGTCCGCCCTGGTACGATTCCACTTTTAGCCAACGAAAAATGGGAGTTTGATCTGCCGGAGGTACATGATGAAGCGGAGAGACGGGCGGCTCTGGCGGAATGGATTGTCCGCGAAGATCACCCGCTCACCTGGCGGGCGATTGTAAACCGGGTCTGGCAATGGCATTTTGGTCAACCAATTGTGGGGACGCCCAATGACTTTGGTCCGCTCGGGCAATCACCGACTCATCCGGAGCTTTTAGACTGGCTGGCGGTTTACTTCCGTGATTCTGGAGGTTCGTTCAAAAAATTCCATAAGCTTTTAGTGATGAGTGAAACCTATCGGCAATCCTCGCTGGAGGACGGGGATAAATCGAAAATTGATTCGAGTAACCAGTGGTTCTGGCGAATGAACCGGAGAAAACTTTCGGCGGAGGAAATGAGAGATGCAGTTTTATTAGTGAGTGGTAAACTGAATCTGGAAATGGGAGGGCCTGGGTTTTACCTTTTTAATTTAGAGCAGACTGCTCATTCTCCTCACTATTACTATCACAAATTTGATCCCGAAGATCAGAAAAGTCATCGTCGCTCGATCTATCGTTTCGTGGTTCGTTCGCAGCCCAATCCCTTTATGACCATTTTGGATTGTGCTGATTCTTCCCAAAGTACCCCGAGGCGTAATGAAACCCTGACCGCGTTGCAGGCACTCAGTCTGCTTAACAATAAGTTCACGCTTGGGATGTCACAGCATTTTGCCAATCGACTGGCTCAAGAAGGAAAAGGGAGCGGTTATCAGATTAAAGCAGGCTTTGAACTGGTTACCGGTCGTCTGCCAAACACCGAAGAATATAAGTTGCTAGTAAAGTATGAGGAGAAGCATGGTATGACCAATCTTTGCCGGTCCCTGTTCAGCCTGAGCGAATTTGCCTTTATTGATTGATGATGAACTTATCTCCGATTTCACGCCGTTCCTTTGTCTCTCAATCCACGATGGGAGGGTTGGCCCTTGCGTCATTGTTATCGAGGGAACCTTTACAGGCGGGTACGGGCTTGCCTGCCCGCCTGCATCATCCACCACGGGCTAAGCGAGTGATTCAATTATTCATGGCCGGTGCGGCCAGCCATATTGATATGTTCGATCACAAACCGGAACTGATCAAGAGGCATGGGGAAGAGTCAGATTTTGGTGAGCATGTCGAAGCTTTTCAGAATGGATTGGGTCCATGGATGAAGTCTCCATTCGCATTTAAGAGATACGGTCGATGTGGAAAGTTACTGAGCGAGATCGTGGAGCCTCTCGGGGAAGTGGTCGATGATATTTCATTCGTGCATAACATGGTGGGGAAGACGGGGGTGCATAGTCAGGCCACCTACTTACAGTCCACAGGTTTTCAATTGCCCGGGTTCCCCGGTGCCGGTTCCTGGGTGAGCTATGCGTTGGGTTCGGAAAATGAGGATTTACCGGCTTTTGTAGTGCTACCGGATCATCGCGGGTTTGCTTCCAATGGCTCCAAGAACTGGGGGAGTGCATTTCTACCGACGCACACGCAGGGAACCACCATTTTTCCCCAGCGGTCGAATCCGATCGAGGATCTGCATCCTCAGGCCGATTTTGTGACCAAGGAGAGTCATGGTGAAGGAATAAACCTCATTAATCAACTGAACCGTATGCACCAGCAAAAGCGTCCGCTCGATCCACGTTTGGATTCCCGTATCCGAAGTTACGAACTTGCGGCCCGGTTACAATTGTCGGCCACGGATGCCTTGGATCTTTCCCAAGAGCCTAACCATATTTTAAAAATGTACGGGTTGGGAAATTCAAAAAAGCAATATCCCAAGGAGATTAATCCGGAGGAGGAGACTGAATACTTTGGCAGAAAATGCCTGATCGCCAGAAGGCTGATCGAGCGGGGCGTTCGTTTTATTCAGGTGTGGAGCGGGAATGATAATGGATTCCCGCGTCGTAACTGGGATAGCCATGAGGACATGACTCGGGATCACCCATCTCTTTCTCTCGGTATGGCCCGCGGGACGGCTGGTCTGATTAAGGATTTAAAGCAACGCGGTTTGCTTGAGGATACCATTATTCACTGGACCACGGAGTTTGGACGGATGCCCAGTAGTCAGGGAAGCAAGGGGAGGGATCACAATCCCTTCGTGTTTACCAACTGGTTTGCCGGAGGGGGCTTTCAAGCGGGAATGACTCACGGGGAGAGCGATCATTGGGGATACAAACCACTAGACCGAAAGAATCCCACAACCGTGTACGATACTTACGCCACCATGCTTCACCAACTTGGATTTGATCACGAGCGATTGACGGTGCGGCACAACTCGATCGATCGGCGCCTCACCGATGTTCATGGCCATGTGATCACGGATATTCTTGCTTAATCTGGTAATCCTTAAAATTCTTAATGTATGAAATTTGATCTAAAATTATTAGTTACTTTATTCCTTCTCTATTTTCCGTTTTTTATAGTCAGTGCCAAGCCCGTTTCCCTTTTCAACGGGAAGGATCTGACTGGATGGAAGGGCGGAAACTATGTGATTGAGGACGGGGCAATTGTTTGCAAGGGAGCGAATCTTGTGACTGAAAAGCAGTATACCAACTATGTCTTTGAATTCGAATTTCTTCTTCCTCCCGGTGGAAACAATGGTCTGGGCATTCACTATCCCGGATCGGGCGGACCTTCCGGGGCCGGAATGGAACTGCAGATTTTGGACAACCACCATCCTAAGTATGAGAAACTAATTGATTCCCAGTACCACGGCTCCCTCTATAAATTAAAAGCCGCCAAGCGGGGACACCTTAAGCCTGCGGGTGAATGGAACCGGCAGCAGGTTACGGTGAACGGACCAAGCGTTAAAGTTGTTCTTAACGGCACTGAAATTTTGGATGCAAATCTGGATGAGATCAATATAGCGAAGCCCAAGCATAAGGGAGCTAAGCGACGGAGTGGACATATCTGTTTCTGTGGGCATGGAGCACCAGTTAAGTTCAAGAATATCACGATTCTGGAACTTCCCCGGAAAAAGTAGAGCGTATTCCTCTTACTTTAAAAATCCGGATTTACCCCAGATCCATAATCGTTGCTTACCGGGAATCCCCTTTGCATCAACTTGGTCAATGATTGCCAAAACCGCATCCGGGTGAGCATTGGCAAAAAGTGCATTGAGTTTTTGTTCACCCTCAGTCTTCAAAATAATTTCACCCGGAACCCAATGGGTCCCTTCATCCGAACTGGTAAACTTTTGCACAGTTCCACTTCGGGAGCGAAACCCTATCCATTTTTTTTTGGTAGGTTTAAGAATTACATCGATGGGTACCTTTTGGCTCCGCCATAACTCACCTGTCCACACATGAAGGTGCCGGGCTATTACCCCGTCTTTGTCGCTGATTCGATTGAGTCCAACGGGCCGTCCATCTGATGTGAGCCAAAGCTGAGGTATGGAGCTGTATTTGTTCTTGGAATCAAATATCATTACCTTTTCATTGGCTTCCCTAAATGATAAAGGAAGGGTGAGCTTTTCGTTCTCATTGCCTGTCCATTTTCCCGTAGAGTGTTCCATTTGAATATAGTACAAATTTCGTCGACTGTCGGGCAGTTTGTCGTTGGAGGCATGCCATAGAAATAACAGATGAATATGATCCCGATTGGGATCCTTGGAGAAAGCGGCGTACCAACCATTCCCGGGAGGAGATCGTCCATCGAGCACATGCACCTCCTTCGACCAGTTCATTCCATTATCCCGAGTTGTGAAGTAAGACCAGTTTCCCCGGTGAGTTCTCCGACGATAAAAACAATAAATCGTACCGTCGGACATTTCGAAAAGTTGCGGATAGGTGCTCTCGGTATAAGGGATACGCGATGTGTAATCGACCCAATCACTGTTTCTCAATGCCTTTGAAGATCTACTGTAGCGCATCTTCCGATTGTGCCCCCCATAAAACACATGCAACAAACCTTTCTGATCAACCAAAATGGAGGGATTACCGTGGTAGTCCAGTGGTGAAATCAGGTTCGTTCCGACCCGCTGATGATCTGCCCATTCCTTCTTCTTATGATCATAATCAGAAACAAAAGGATGGTTGTCGGGCCCCACCCAGGCCAGATATGTCTTTCCAATTCGATAGTGTGCTCTGGACTGATGAAAGCCATAGAGGTTTCCCCACGCGTTTTTAACCATAGGTGCCGATAGCTTATTCTTCTCCGCCAAAACTGATGAAGAAAATATAAAAAATAAGCCTAGTCCGAATTTCATTATCAATTCCATAGATTAATCACTAATCAGAAATTATATTCAAAGCTTCAGCGATGATCATTGATGGAAGAAGTTGTGAGCATTTAGCGACGAAGTTTCCGGTCGTAGAACTGTTCATTCTTAGGCCGCCGGATCGGTATGGAAAGACCTCCCGTTTGATCCAGTTCATTGAATAATTGTTCCCGTAGTTCGAGGATGCGTTCCTGATAAGCGGGGACAAGAATCAAATTATGCCGTTCGTACGGATCGGAATGGAGGTCGTAAAATCCGTTACGGTCCCAGACTCCGTGATAAAAGACATACTTCTCCTTGTCCGTACGGATGGCAAAAGTAGTCGGAGTAGCCGGAAAATTCCATTCCCAATGATATTCATAAACGAAATGATCACGCCATTTATGCTTTGGCTTCTTTCCCTGAAGTAATGGAAGGAAGGAGTCTCCGTTCATCTTGGGATTGGTTGGTAATGCAACTCCCGCGTATTCGAGAATGGTGGGAGCAATATCCACATTGAGAGTCATTTTTTCAACTTTTGTTCCTGCCTTGATCAATTTTGGGTGACGGGCAAGCATGGGAATACGGATCGATTCCTCAAATGCATCACGCTTGTCGTAAAACCCGTGCTCCCCCAGGGCGAAGCCATTATCACCGAGGTAGATGACCAGGGTGTCTTCGGTTAGTTTGAGCTTATCCAACTGGTTGAGGATGCGGCCGATATTCTCGTCCAGTGCATGAACGGTTTCGCAAAAATTATGATAGAGCTCATCGAAGTCAGGTACGGGATCTTGATCAAGCGCCCCGGTTTCCATATGGTCTATCCCATGAATTCCATACCTCCGTTCACGAATCCAATGGGATTGTGTTTGATAATTCTCCTCGGTGTTTGCCATGGTTTCCGGGTAGTCGATCTTTTTGTCCGAATAGCGTTCGGCATGGCGGGGAGGGGGCTGGAAAGGATAGTGGACAGCCTTGTAACCGATTTGGAGAAAGAAAGGTTTTTTCTTTTTATTGGACCTGGATACTTGATTGAGCCAGCTGATCGCCTGATCAGTAAGCAGATCGGCATTGTATCCCTTGAATGATTTCCTCTTGCCATTAATGTTGAATGTGGGATCGAAATAAGTTCCCTGTCCGGCAAAACTCACCCAGTGATCAAATCCTTTTCGGGGGGTGTCGTCTTCATGCCCCATATGCCATTTTCCTACATACCCGGTCTGATAGCCTGCCACCTGTAAATACTCAGGGAAAAACATCGTGCCTTCCGGTACGGGTCGCTGGTTATCCACCACTCGATGATTACGCATGTATTGCCCGGTGAGAATGGAGGCACGGCTGGGAGAGCAGAGGGATGTGGTAACAAACGCGTTGGCGAGATGGGCACCTTCCTTGGCAATGCGGTCGAGGTTCGGTGTCTCAAGGAATTTAGGTGATTCCTCCATGAAACTCATGAAGTCGTAACGATGATCATCGCTCAGGATGAGCAGGATGTTTTGTCCATTTACCTTTTCAGCAAAAAGGATTTGAAATGAAAGAAAAGCAAAAGCTGAGATTTGAAGGATTTTCATAAAAGGGGGTTTAATGTGATCATAAAAAGTAATGGCTTGTCGACCTTCTATAATTTGGATTTTCGCAGGTGCTCTTTTTCTTCCTGCTGCCATAGTCTAGCCAGTTGCTCGACTTTGCCTGGGTTATTTTCGGCCAAATCATTCAGTTCATTCGGGTCTCTTTTCATGTCGTACAACTCCCATTTGGCATCTTTTTTATTATCCTTATTGAATACTAGTTTCCAGTTTCCGACACGTATTGCTTTTCCGCGTGCATAGCTAAAAAAGAGCAATGATGGATCTTTTTGTTTTTTTCCTTCGATCGAAGGTAAGATCGATCTTCCATCCCAGGGAAATCTTTCTTGTCCTCGGATTGTGGAAGTGGGGGTAATATCACTGGCTTCAAGAATCGTGGGCATGAGATCGATTAAATGGGAAAGGGTGTGGCTGATGGATCCCTTTTTCTTAATTTTGTTTGGCCAGTGGGCGATCATAGGAGTATGGATTCCGCCCTCATGATCGTATTGTTTAAAGAGCCGGTAAGGGGTATTCGACAGATTGGCCCACCCATGGCCGTAGCTCTGATAAGTAATTTCAGGCCCGGGCATAATATGAGGAAGGTTACCCGGTTTCATCGGTTCCCCTTTTCGGGTTTCATCGGGCAGGAAACCGCCCCTACGTTGGGGAGAGTATTCCACATGACATCCACCATTATCTATGGTGAAGAAGATGAGGGTGTCATTTAACTTACCAATTTTTTCCAAATTCTGGATTACATTTCCGATTACCCGATCCATGATGGTTACCTGTGCAGCATAAACTTCCATGCGTCTCTCCTGCCAATCTTTATTTTTTTCATTTTTCCATGAAGGAACCTTGGGATGTCGTGTAGAAAGTTTGACCGATTTGTCGATCACTCGAAGTTTCTTCATCCGTTCTAATCGTTTACTTCTTAATTGATCCCAGCCCTCTGAGAATACTCCCTTATATTTTTCGATATCTTTAACAGGAGCATGAAGAGGCCAATGAGCGGCAGTGAAGGGGAGATAAAGAAAGAAAGGTTTTTGATCGGGAGTTTGTTTTAGAAAAGAAATCGCCTCATCACCAATCGCATTGGTAAAGTAGTAATTCTCGTCATTCATAAATTCATGATCAATGGAATCACGGTTTCTCTTGAGACCGAAAGGAGCATAAAAGCTACTCGCTCCGCCGAGAATTCCGTAAAAGTGATCGAATCCCCGTTTGTCGGGATAAACTGCATCCCGACCATTATTCTTGGTGTAATCTCCTGCGAGGTGCCACTTACCCATCATCCCAGTCCGATAACCATTTTGTTTTAGGGCCTCAGGTAGAGTAAGGCAGCGAGGATGAAGGACACTACTTCCAGGCGAAACACGGTGGTAGATACCCGTCATCATCGATGCCCTGGAGACCCAGCACATATTTTCGCTGTAGAAATTAGAGAAACGGATTCCATTCTCAGCCAACGAATCCAAATTTGGTGTGCGTATTTCGCCCCCAAAGCAACCGAGATCCGAATACCCCATGTCATCAGCCATGATGAGAAGAATATTGGGTTTTCCGGAAAGCTGGAGGAATCCAGTGATTAAAAAAATTAAAGGTAAAATGGTTCTCATTAAATAGGATGGAAGAGAAGAAGGCTTTCGGGTCAATTATTAACCGTTGGTCCGAAGGATATTATTTTAAGATCATGGATTTCAGCGTGACCTTTTCTCTTTCTGCCACTTAGATGATCGTTTATTAAGTATTTAAATTATGAAAATATTCCTCACCACTCTTACAAGCTTCGTATTCCTTTCATGCGTGGCCTTAGCCAAGAAACCTAATTTTGTCTACATCATGGTGGACGATGCAGGGTACGGAGACTTCTCCTGTTTTGGTCAGAAAAAATTTAAGACTCCCAATGTGGACCGAATGGCGAAAGAGGGAATGAAGATGACCGACTTCTATGCTTCCAGTACGGTTTGTGCACCTTCCCGTTCCAGCTTGATGACGGGTCATCATTCGGGCCGTGGTTACATTCGGGGAAATAAGGAAATCAGACCCGAGGGCCAGCACCCGTTGCCTTTGAAGGCAGTCACCATTCCGGAAGTTCTCAAAAAATCAGGATATATCTCTGGTATGTTCGGTAAGTGGGGACTGGGTGCTCCCGGTACCGAGGGTGATCCAATGAATCAGGGCTTTGATCGATTTTATGGAATGAACTGCCAGCGACAGTCCCACAATTTTTACCCCACTCATGTGTGGAGCGACCGGAGAAAAGTCATGCTGGATCGTAAACATTATTCCCACACCCTGATTGCAGACGAGTGCTTAAAATTCATTCAGGCAAATAAGGATAATCCCTTTTTTTGCTATGTTCCTTTCACGATTCCTCATGCGGCGATGCAGTCTCCCGAGGAGCGGATTGCACCATGGCGGAAAAAATTTCCCGAATTTGAAAAGGTAACCGGAAGGTACGGCGGGTCCGTGATCACTAATCCAGTGGCAGCCTTTGCGGCGATGATGGAGCACATGGATGAAGATGTTGGGCGGATTCTTGATCTTCTGGAAGAACTTCAAATCGATGATAATACCCTGGTGATTCTCACCTCGGATAACGGTCCTCACAAAGAGGGTGGACATAAGCCTGACTTTTTCGACAGCAACGGTCCGCTCAAGGGATATAAGCGAGATCTCTATGAGGGAGGTATCCGGGTTGCTACGGTGGCATGGTGGCCGGGTAATATTAGGGCAGATACATCGAGTTCACATATAGCGGCAGGCTGGGATTTAATGCCCACACTTTGTGAGTTATCCGGGACGCAAGCTCCGGATGGGCTTGATGGTGTTTCTTTTGCACCCACACTCATTGGTAAAAAGAAGGAGCAAGAGAAAAGAGAATTCCTCTACTGGGAATTCCATGAACGAGGTGGCAAGCAGGCGGTCCGTATGGGGAAATGGAAGGGGATTCGTTTGAATGTTCGTAAGAATCCCAATTCTCCCATCGAGCTTTATGATTTATCCAAAGATATCGGGGAGGAAAACAATATTGCTTCCATGAACCCTCAGATCGTTAAAAAAATGGAATCAGCAATGAAAGACTCCCATGTTGAAAGTGCAATCTTCCCCTTTATTAGGTAATAAAGTACTAATCTCTGCTCTGAGTCACCATCATGCCTAAGGTAACGGATTAGCTCAAAGAATGGATTGAAACTGTCTGGGTCTTAATTGAACAGAGGAATCATTCTTTCGGGGAGTTCCTTGAGCATCCTGCCCATTCCTTTGTTGTGTGCAGTTGCGGCAACCACGAGATCGAGAGTGGGGAAGACAAAGATGAACTGACCACCCGCTCCCCGTCCTTGGATAATTGGATGTTTTTTACCGTTGATTTCACGAGTCTGATTCCACCAAAAATAGCCATAAAAGTTTTCTTCATTTGTCTGAACCAGGGGTGAAGTGGCTCTTTTAACGAAGTCTTTTGGTAGATGTTGTTTCCCCTTCCATTTTCCCTGATGGAGAGTAAGCAAACCCATCTTGATCATATCGCGGGACCGCAAACTGGAACCGGCTGCTGATTTGACAAGTCCGCTCAGATCTTCCTGCCAACCATAATTGAGAATTCCCATTGGCTTGAGTAGTTCATCACGAATGAAATCCTCCGCGGATCCCGGAACAACGGATTCCAGAACCTGCATGGTGAAGACGGTATCAGCTGCCTGGTATTTGAAGGGTTGGAATGAAGAGTTTGGAAGAACGGGTAGATCCTCTGTAAATTGTAAGTAAGCACGGGCTTGTCCCTGTCCAAGAAGCAGATTGGGTCTTTGCATAAAATCGTCAATTTTCTTTTTGGGTAATCGAATACCAGATCTCATTTGCATCGCTTGATCAAGAGTGATCTTATCCGCCCCTTTGGCTAATTGGTTGGGTTTAATTTGAGTAAGGAAGGAAACAATAGGCTTGTTCAAATCTTCCATTTTGAGGTAACCAAGTTGAATAGCCCGACCTATGGCATAAGCGGTGTAGGATTTAGTGATGGACATCTGATAGTGTGGGAAGTTGGCTCTTCCTCTTCGAAAATAAGATTCGAAAATCAGCTTATCTTTGAATGCGATCAATAGGCTGTCGGTTTTACCGTGCTTTGGGCTGTCTGCAGGTTCAGCCAGTTTTCGAACATAATGGAGGATTTTCTCTTTTTTACCTCCGTCTTTTCCCAGTTCACCTACTGTAAGCTGATCATTTCTGTCTCTCGGCTTAAGAGTGATGAATGGTTTTTTGAGATAAGGTATTCCTTTTTCCTTTTCAAATGAGATATCTGCGGCATTAAGATCGGTAACTTCGGGAGCAAGTCCGGTGCTTGCCAACAATGTTTTCCCCAAAGATAGGAATGCCAGAACTATGTAGAAAGTGAGTAAATTGAGGTTCATAGATTGAGTTGAAAAAATGATTTTCTTTTCGGCAATGAAATTGACATATGACCAAGTATCAGACGAAATTTATAAGATGTTTAAATTATCAGCCCTGTCTCTTTGTATCGCAATGCTAACCTGTTCGGTTTTTTCAAAAAGTGGACCGGTGATTCGCAAAGAAATTAAGGAGCAGAACGGGCGCAAGGTTGAATACATGTACATCGACGGAATCAAGGTGCATGAGACGGATCCGGAAAAACAGCCGCAGCCTCCCGTTGTGAACCCGAAACCTTATAATGCCAAAGCCGCCAAACCGCCCAAGGGTGCAGTCGTCCTTTTTGATGGTACCCAAAAAACTCTCAAAAATTGGCAGGCGACCAATGGCGGGCCGACGAAATGGAAATTAGTAGACGGAGCTTTGGAATCTGTCCGGGGAGGCGGTTATCTGCAGAGCAAGAAAGAGTTTGGATCCTGTAAACTACACATTGAATTTGCCACCCCCAGTGAAGTAAAGGGCAGTGGGCAGGGCCGAGGGAACAGTGGTGTCTTTCTCATGGGTCAGTATGAGATCCAGGTTTTGGATTCCTACAATAATATTACCTATCCGGATGGGCAATGCGGTGCTCTTTATGGCCGGGCCAAGCCGTTGGTCAACGCCAGTCGTGGACCAGGGGAGTGGCAGACTTATGATGTTACTTTTCATCGTCCAATGTTTGACAATCAGGGAAAGGTTACCCGAAGGGCAAAATTCCATGTTATCCATAATGGCCATGTGATTCATGACCATTTGGAACTAAGTGGTGGAACCGGCTGGAGAGGTCCGCACTCGATTTCCGAATATAAAAAACATAGCGATAAGGGACCTTTGAAAATGCAGGATCATGGAAACCCGGTTCGTTTCCGAAATGTCTGGGTAAAGCCCCTTAAGGACTGACTGGTAAAGTATAACCCTCCAGGCCAAATAGTAAATAAGTCACGGAGTTGGACTAAGTGACTGGTCTGTGCCGGACAGTATTGGAATCATACCCAACCCAATTCCGATATCACCAAAGTTGTTTCGCCGATTTTGAATGGGTAGAGTAAACTCTATTCCCCTTCGATGATTTGAATGTGGTTTTTGCTATGGGTGCGGAACCAGACTTCCGCCTCGTCCCAGCGGGGCTTTTCCAGTCCGGCCTTCCAGTCATTGAGCTGAGCAATCATTTGCTCTGATCTTTTCTTTTCCGACTGGATTAGGTTTTTGGATTCGCTCAGATCTTCTTCCACATTGTAAAGGGCATAGCCGTAATCCTGAACATAAATTAATTTCCATGGACCCTCCCGCATCGCCGAGAACCAGAGTTTGTGCCAATAGAGGTTCTTGTGAGGATGCGTGTTTTTTTCTTTCTGGATAAACGGTAGCAGATTAATTCCGTCCAGATCCTTTAAATCCTTATCCTTGGCACCTGCGGCGGCCAGGGAGGTGGCCATAATATCCAAGGAGATCATCATGTGTTCAAATTCCCTAGGTTCTTTGAATTGCTTGGGCCAATGAGCAAAAAAGGGTACCCGTGTACCCCCTTCAAATTTGATTCCCTTGTGTCCGGCCAAGGGCAGGTTGATCGATGCATTTCCAGTGGCTCCACCGTTATCACTGAGAAACCAAATCAAAGTATTTTCGAATTTCCGGGAGGCTTTCAGAGAATCGACCAGTTCTCCGATTGCCCGGTCCATTGCCCAGATCATCGCGGCGTAACACCTTCTCTTGGTATCTTTGATCGTTGCGAATCGGACCTTATCTTCTTCGGTGGCATGCATCGGTCCATGAGGAGCGGTGAAGGAGTGGAAGAGAAAGAAAGGTTTGTCGTCTTCTGCATGGATGAAATCGATCGCTTTTTGTCCGAACACATCAGTCAGGTAGCCATTGAATTTCACCTGCTTTCCATTCTCTTCGATCGCTTTGGCATTGCCTGCCTTATCATCCTTTTTGGCATGATAGAAATAACTTCTCGAACCGGAACGCAGGCCATAAAAATAATCGAATCCGCGACGGGTTGGATAAAATTCATCCTGGTTTCCCAAATGCCACTTGCCGATCAAACCAGTCCGGTAGCCGAGTTCATGGAGACGATCCGCCAGGGTGACTTGTTTCAGATCCATGCCGTCGTTGGGGGGAGGGGAATTTGCTTCGTGCCCAAAGCGTTGCTGGTATCTTCCGGTCATCAGTCCGGCCCGTGATGGACTGCAGACCGATGCGGAGACATGTCCATCAGTGAAACGGATCCCGTTGTTGGCCAGCTTATCAATGTGTGGCGAACGAATATCACCCGACCCCTGATACCCCAGGTCCGCCCAGCCGAGATCATCCGCAAGAAGGATAATAATGTTTGGCTTATCCTTTGCCGAAAGAGAAATCGTTAAGCACAATAAGACCAAATTGATCGAAAAACATTTCATTATTTTAAGTTCACCCGAGTGTAGGGACTGGACATGTAAGTTCTATAAGCCGATTCCTTGTATCGTAGCGTTTTACGGTGGTTACTGAAGAAATCAATGCGTTTGGCTTTGGGGTCAAGCTTGATGGTGGCGGTCCATTGATCCCCCATTTTTTTCATTTCCATGGTCTGGTTATCCGGGATCATTTCACTGATGTAGTTGGGGCTGCCATCGGGAGCCCGGTCGAAGATCCACCAGATACGACCACTTTCCTCACCGGAACCTGGGGCGAAGGATACACTTACTTTTAGAGTTTTGTTTGTAAGTTCACTTTTCACTTGAGGGGGGGCCAGGAGGTCACCCTTCACCTCACTAGGAAAGAAATGTTTGAGCATAAACCCAGTTTTGTTCCGTTGATCCCGTTCGATCTTGGAATGGCCCCGTTTCCCATGCCCAGTGTTGGCACCGAGATAAATGGGAATGGTTGGATGCTGTTTCCCTCCCCATGCGATATCGAAGGCAACGAAGTCATGGGTGCCGGGATGAAAGAGCATATCCACCCCTCGCTTTCGTAACGCTTTCAGGTTTCGGGATATGAAAACATGATCCGAAATGTCGCGGGCAAAGCTTTGCAGGTCTTTCCAGGTACCGCCCGCATCCAAAACATGTTCGTTGAAATTGGGGCCGAAATGCCCGCCGGTAAACCCACCTCTTCTTCCCGGTTGTGCCCGCAGTACTTCCCATGCGTCCTCGTCATTGAGGCGGAGCGGAGAGTCCCAGATGGGGGAAACCGT
>CACHJU010000009.1 GCA_902580225.1 uncultured Verrucomicrobiota bacterium | reverse complement strand
TTTATTTTATGCGATATTGATTATTCTTATTTTCTTTTTTGTTTAAATTTACCCTAAGTATGAATAAATTAAATTTTAACAATTAAAAAAACTAACTTGTTTTTATTCTCGATCAAAATCATTTATACAGAAGATATGCTCAACAAGTACCAAGGTTTTGCTTCAAAAAATTGGCTGGACGGCTTACTTTTTATAAACCCATTAAGTCAAAAAGGTTTACATTTTCACTAGATTCAGGATAAAAGAACTGACTCCGTTAACTTTACCCATCATCTGCTTGATCATAAGGCGGTATTACGGTCGTCTGTAAACTCAAATATTAAGATCAAAATTTAATACATTAATAAAGTGAATAGTACTATAGAAGCAACAGAAGCATTCTTGAATATGAATTTGACCATATTTGAAAGTCATCAATCATTTTACTCTAAATTTAGTTTCTTTAATTTGGGTCGTATGACAAAGGAACAATAGCCCTGATTTGGATTTTTTCGATAATAATCTTGATGGTATTCCTCGGCTGTATAAAATACAGGTGCTGAAACGATTTCAGTAACAACTGGGTCTTCTAATTTTTGAGAAAGTTTACTTTTCCAAGATTGTGCTTGGGCTTTTTGATCTTCAGAAAGATACATTATAGTTGAACGATATTGAGTCCCCACATCCGCTCCCTGCCGATTTAATGTGGTGGAGTCGTGACAATCGCCAAAGATTTGCAAAATTCTTGAGTAACTAATTTCATTGGGATCGAAAGTTATTTTTATTACTTCAGCATGGCCTGTTTTTCCAGTGCAAATTTGCTTATATGTGGGATTGAGAATCTCACCTCCCGCATAGCCCGAAATTACATCTTTGATTCCGTCAATTCGCTCAAAAACTGCTTCGGTACACCAAAAACAACCTCCTCCTAGAATTGCTACTTCCAAAATTTTATTGTTTTTATCTATCATTTTAACATCTATCTTTTCAGTCTTATTCGCTGAAGCCTCCTGCTGCAAACAACCAAACCCTATAAAGGTTAAAAACAAAGTTAAAAGTGCATAAATCTTTAATTTATTCATAAGTTTTTCCGGTTATCCATTCATGTCCGCTATTTAAAAGAAGTTTGTCTGCCGCTAAAGGCCCCCATGTACCTGAAGCATAACTGTCAAGCCCATCTTTTCCCTTGCTTTCCCAGCACTCTAGAACAGGAGATAATAAACCCCATGATGTCTCTGCCTCATCGCCTCTTATAAATAAAGTGCCATCCCCATTCAAGGCATCAAGAATAAGCCTCTCATAGGCTTCGGGAGTATTGGACCCAAAGGTGGTTTCATACCCAAATGCCAATTTAATTGGTTGTAACTTTGTCTCCAATCCAGGGGTTTTCGAATTTAGAAACATAGTGATTCCTTCATTAGGTTGTATCCTAATAACAAGTAAATTTGGTGAAACCTTAAACCTGGAGTCCTGACCAAACAAAATGGCAGGTGGACGAGTAAATTGGACTACGATCTCGCTTGCTTTCATGGCGAGCCTTTTTCCTGAGCGCAGATAAAAGGGCACCCCTTTCCATCTCCAATTATCAAGATATAATTTTAGTGCAGCGTATGTTTCGGTAACCGAATCAGGAGGAATACCGTCTTCCTTCAAATAAGCTTTTGCGGGTAAACCATCTACTAAGCCGGCTGCATAAGATGCTCGAATTACCTCGGGGTTATAACCTTCAATTACCAGTGGTTTTAAAGCTTTCAGGGCTTTTACTTTTTCATCCCTAATGGATTCTGGATCTAAAGATGAAGGCGGTTCCATCGCTGTTAATGCAAGCAATTGCATGACATGATTTTGAATCATATCACGAAGAGCACCACTCCGGTCATAATAACCACCCCGACTCCCGACTCCCAGATCTTCAGATACTGTAATTTGTACGCTGGATACATAATTCCTGTTCCAAACTGGTTCAAAAATTGAATTGGCAAACCTTTGCACAAGTAAACTTTGCACAGTTTCTTTTCCGAGATAATGATCAATTCTAAATACTTGGGATTCATCAAATCTCCTATTAATAACAAGGTTCAATTCATGAGCAGTGCTTAAATCTCTTCCGAAAGGTTTTTCAATAATTACTTTGGAGGCGGTTTCTGTCCCTTTATGCCTTTTAGCTAGTCCACTTTCTCCCAGATTTTCTAAAATTGGCATAAACACACCAGGTGGAGTAGACACATAGAAAAGACATTGTGCCTTACATTCCATCTGTTCCTCAATTTTAGATATTTTTTCCTTCAAAGCCGAAAATCTTCCAATATCATCATAGGCACCCGCATGAAAAAAGATATTTTTCTCAAGGGCATTCCACGATGAATCCTCGATTTTTCTTCTCGAATGTAAGTCGAGGGCTTTTTTTATGTCATTCTTAAATTCTCCATTACTAATGACAGATCGACCATATCCAATAAGGAAACACCTTTGAGGAAGTAGTCCATCTTTTGAAAGATTAAAGATAGCTGGTGCCAACTTCCTTGCTGTTAAGTCGCCTGATGCACCAAAAATTACGATTATAGTCGGAGGCGTTTTGCGAGTTGAACCTGAATTTGAAGGAGTTGAATTTATCATCTTACAATTTTCCTTAATGGCGGAGTCTCAGAAAATGGCAATGTTTTCATGATGAAAAAGTTTCACTCTACCACTCTTTTCTGAAGGTAAATCAACCTCAATTACATCAAACCTGTAAGTTGAATAACTATCAATATTTTCTGCCAAATAAGCCTTGAATGATTTAAGCAAAGCTTTTCTTTTTCGCTTTCCCAATGTTTCAAAGCCAGTTGTAAACGAATTTTCCGACCTTGCTCTTATTTCAACAAAAACAAGAGTTGTCTGATCGATACAAACAAGATCAATTTCATTTCTTCTATCCTTCCGACTTCTCCAATTTGAGGAAAGAATAAAAAAGCTCTTTTTTCTTAAAAAGTTCCTACCGAGCCACTCTCCATACTCTCCATTTTCTTTTGAATTTTTAAAGTTTGGTCGTAATCCCAGCGACCATTTCAATCTATTCCACCAAAAAAATAGATGGGACAATTTAATTATCTCCATTCATGTTTAGGATATCTGCCTGCTAATTCTTTTTTAATTTCTAAATAAGACCCGCCCCAAAATTCATTTAAGTTTTCTGTTATTTGAACGCACCTATTATTCGGAGCCAAAATTTCTAGTTTCACTAAATGTTTACCAAATACAATTCTAGGATGATCTTTTACATCAAATAAGTCTTGGACTTTAATCCGAATAAATGCCTCCTTATTGAGATATTTAATTTTATAAGATCGTTTATCATTTTTCAATGAGATCGTAGAGGGAACCGCCTGATTTAACAAACTCACTTCTTCACTAGAGTATAAACTTATTAAATTGGGTAACACCTCTCTATTACGAATTTCTTTCCAACTCTTGGCATCTTTACACATTTCATCAAACAAAATAAATTTAGAATCTTTATCAAATTCAGTTATTCCATATTCTGGATAATTCTTTGTTATGAAGCAGAGTCTTGAAATAAATTGTTCAACTTCAACATTCCATTTTTTCAATTTTAAATTACCACATTTTAGCTCTTTAGAATATGCATTTTGGATATCTTTCTTCTCTAGGCTCTCATGCTCTTTAAGATCAAATATTATCGTTCCCAATTGATTATATTTTCTTTTAATAACCATTCTTGTTGTTGGGTGTAGAACCACATCCTCTCTTTTTTCAATTTTGGAGTTTAAAACTTTCTTAATGGTCTCATCTTCTACTTCCGTTACAAATTCCATCTCTAGTCCAATTTTCCCTCTCAATGGTTTTTCAACAAGAGTAAGAGCAATTACCCAATCTGCTTTCTGAACTGCAGAATATTTACTAACATGCATATTATAACCTTCAATGCTTTCATATAACATAGTACCTCGGTTTTTGGTTCGAGCTAAGTGATTTGGAAAGGCAAGAATCATTACCTCAACCAAATCTTTAATCTTAGGAAATTGAAATTGAAACTCTTGCAAACCAGCTATTCTGCAATAACGAATAGCCATTCTTTCGGCCTCTCTACACCTGTTTGCATGAATACCAACATATTTACATCGATCTGCGGAGAAATCTTCATTCTTAGCGTAAGCCCAAGCACCCAAAAGAATCCGTAAATCGGAAGCCCTATCTAAATCTTTTTCCCTAATCATCCCAGATAAAAAAGATTCCACTATGTCTTCCTTAAATTCTTTAGGAATGATCGGGGTTCTTTCTTCAATGATTGCTAGGGACAAAGCAAAAGCGGGGAGGCAACCCAATTTATCAGACAACAATAAAGCCGCACTAAGTCTTGGATTCAAGGGAAATTGACAAATGTTGCGACCCTTTTCGGTAATTTTATTATGTAGGGTCAATGCACCAATTGATAAAAGTGAATTCTTTGCCTGTTTTAAGGAATTCTCAGAAGGAGAGCTTAACCAACTCATTAAACTCGGATTCTCACCAAGAGCACATAAATTTAAATAAATTTCTGATAAGTCCAAGCGATTAATACCGGGTACTTCCATTTCATTTCTAGATTCATGTTCTTTTTCACCCCATAGTCTCAAGCAATATCCAGGTGATGTTCTTCCTGCTCTACCCGCTCTTTGGTCTGCAGCGCTTTTACTTATTGGTTGTGGCAATAAAACATTTACTCCCCGAATTGGGTCATAGCTCGATTTTTTTGCAACCCCAGTATCAATTACAATGCGGACACCTTCAACAGTCAAAGAAGTTTCAGCAATATTTGTACTCACAATTATTTTTCGCCTATTTGAATTTTTCAATGCAAGTTCCTGATCAGAAATTCTCATATTCCCATAAAGGGCTTTGACTGAGAAAGGTTTTGACCATGGAGCCTTTTGAATTTCGTTTATAATTCTAGTAATTTCATATGCACCGGGTGCAAAAATAAGAAGATCACCATCGAGTTTTGAAATGCAATTTTTAACTTCAGAAGAAATTTTCTTCCACATTATCTCCCCGTTCTGAAGACTTTTATATTCAATTTGAACAGGATATTCTCTTGTAGATAATTGTATGCACTTACAATTTCCCAAATACTTTTTAATATTCTCAATTGCTAGAGTGGCAGAAGTGATTATTAAACGAAGGGATGGACGCTGATTATGCTGAATCTTACATAATAATGCCAGAGATGCATCCATTTGAATTGTTCTCTCATGAAACTCATCAAAAATAACCAATCCCACACGGGACAATAAGCGATCCCCAAGAATCTTTCTAAACAACAAACCATCTGTTAAGTAAATAATTTTAGTGTTAGGAGATGTTTTGTCATCAAAACGAACTTGATATCCAATAATGTCTCCTAATTGAGTCCCAGTAATTTTAGCGACTCTTTGAGCCAAAAAACGAGCTGCAATTCTTCTTGATTGGACGACAAGAATTTGACCATTTATTATATTTTCATTTAACAAAAGGAGGGGTAAACCAATCGACTTACCCGATCCTGTTGGTGACTTTAAAATTAGATTCAGGGAAGAACTAAGAGCAGACTTTATTTCATTGAAACTTTTAAAAATTGGTAAATCTGCAATATCACTCATACCAAAAAATTTACCAATTTTTGGATATTATCAATGCTAAATAAAAAGGGGAGCATAGCCCCTTTTTATTAAATTAATTTATTTTTATTAATCTCGGTTTAGATAAAACCTTCTTAGGTAAATACACCTCTAATATTCCATTTTGTAATTTTGCAGTTACCTTGGAAGAGTCATAATAATTTGGTATTTGAAAAGACTGCTTAAATTTTGCTTGAACTAAGGAATCATCTTTACTCTTTTTTTCGGTTTTACTTTTAGTTTCAATTTTTAAAAGATTGTTCGAAACTTGAAGCTCAACCTCATCTCGAGAATATCCTGGTAAAATAAATTCGATTTTTAGCCTTTTTTCTTCCTCATAATAATTCATTTCTAATTTCTTTTTGACATTTAAATCAGGAAGGTCCTGTAAGAATCTTAATTCCTGACCGTATGAACCAAGGAAGGAATCAAAAATATGGGTTAATGAATATTGAGTATGGTTTTTATTTATTTTCATGTTTTGCATTGTTAATGGTTTCGTTAATTTACGCATTATTAATGCCATTTATTTTCAAAATTTAAAGCTCTGATTAACAATGTTTTATGTTAAAAAAAAGCTGATAAGTGAGCCACATTGATGCACATTTTGCTTGACCTCAGTTCCATTAGAGTCAGTTTGTCGCCATTAGTTATTCTTTAGAACAAAGATTTATAAGAATCAAGTATACGCTGAGCTTTTTCATATCCTTTTTGAGAAGCAACAGAAAGCCATTCTTTCGCTAAATTTAAATCTTTTTCTGTACCTTTACCACTAAGCTTCATCAATCCAATGAAATAAGCAGCCTCAGCATTACCTCCTTGGGCAAGAGGGAAAAAAAGTTCGTAAGCATTACGATAATCTCTCATTTCCCCAACTCCGGTATAAAATCTTCTAGCCTTTTCAAGACGATCCTTGTCAGTGAAGGAATCACTTTGTTTATTAATTTTAGTTTTGGAATATATTTTGGAATGATATTTTTTTGGCTCTATTGGATTACCACTTTTTTGTAAATATTCCAAAGCCATCTGATGATTTTGATTTGCTGCCAACTTTAAAAGACCTAAACCTTCAATCGTATTTTTGGAAATTCCCTCACCCCCTTCTAGTAAAAGTAAACCAAGAGAGTACTGTGCCTCCGAAAAGTTTTGTTTCACGGCAAGTCTTAACCACTGAGATGCCTTAAAGAGATTTTTTTCCACTCCATCTCCGTTATAATAAGCCATTCCTAAATTGAACCTAGCCGTGAGTGATTTAGCTCTAACTGCTTTTGACAAAAGCTTAATTCCTTTATCTGTATTTCGTTCAAGTAAACTTGGAAGACCCCTCAGATAGAGTGCTCCTATCGTAGCCTGAGCTTGTGGATATCCCAAGTCCGCTGATCGCATAAAGAGACTTAAGGCTTTTTGTATGTTAGTCGGAATGACTTGAAAATCAATTTCACCCATACAGTACA
Organism: uncultured Verrucomicrobiota bacterium; assembly: GCA_902580225.1. Taxonomy (GTDB): domain Bacteria; phylum Verrucomicrobiota; class Verrucomicrobiia; order Opitutales; family Seribacteraceae; genus Seribacter. The sequence goes on along the minus strand of CACHJU010000009.1, from coordinate 64,203 downwards.
TAGCAACAGGATCTCCATCTGAAGCATACCGTTGGAGCCTAAATGCAGCATCTTGATATAAAGTAGTTGCCAAAACTAGATCACCATCCAACATAGCTAAGTTCGCAAGATTATAAGCACCAAAAGGATGCTCTGCAGATGCTGCAACCTGTGACCACTTTCTTGATAATTCTATATTTACCGAAGAACCAGCTTCACCCGATCTTAAATAGATCCCTAACAAACCTTGATAATAGGGAGATCCGTTTTTTGCATGTTCTATAATTTGCTCGTAGGTAATATTTCCATCCCAACGATCCGTTTTTGCGTAAATAAAATGGCAGCTTGCCACAAGAATTATCCATATTGGGTTTAAATTTATTAACATCTTTTAATGCTAATTATTTTAACCGAGCCTTCCAAGCTTGAAAAATAGGTTTAAATAATTGAGTATATTAAGCCGTGAATGTTTGTCTCAAAACAATTTTTATCAAAAGTTTTATACTTTTCATAATTCCTCTTAGTAGTTTTACATTATTTCCACAAGTGACATCTGAAATCACGCTTTCTGAAAAAATTCTAACCCAAATCATTGATAGACAACACAAATTTTTTGCAATCTCAAATTCAGCTAAAAAATCAAACGAGCAAGAGTTGACCCGACATGCACAGGATATCGTTGCCGCTTATGAAAGTTATCTTAGTGATAACCCTCAAGATGTTAATGCACTAATTCTATTTGGAAAATTTTTAAGAAAAGTCGGACAAAAGGAGCATGCGGTTGAATTTTTCATGCAAGCGGACAAAATCAACCCTAAACTAGCTGTAGTAAAGCAACAACTTGCCAACTACTTAATCGAGAAAGGGAAACCCGTTGACGCTTTTCCCTATTTCATTTTGACCGTTGAATTGGATCCCAAGGAAGCAGTTTATCATTTCCATCTAGGTAATTTTCTCTTTCTCTTTCAAAAGGAACTGATTGACAATGGAATCCTTAATAAAACTTCAGTTCAATCATTCATTCATCGTTCTTTCAAGGAAGCTAGCCGTCTAAATCCAAAAAACTTTGACTTTCAACTTCGTTTTGCACAAAGCTTTTTCGATTTTCCTGAATCCAATAAAGAAGATGCACTCAAAACATGGGAAAAAATCGGAGTGGATTTCCCCGAAAAATCTAAATTGGAGCAAGATTATTTTCGTCTCTGCCGAGCTAGGGTACTATTGGAACTTAATCGACAAAAGGATGCCTCCAACTTAATTCATACAGTTTCATCAAATTCCTTAAAGGAGGTAAAAGAAGCATTACTCATACAAGTTAGAGGAGATCAGAAAGAAGCTAGCCAAAATCTTAATAATAAATTGAATAATAAAAAACAAAGCTTTTTTGAACCAAATCATAAACACTTTCTTCCGAGCGATCCCCACCTAGAAAGATTGAGAAAATTAACCAATCGTTTAGTGGAAGAGAAGATGTTGAGTGACTTAAAAGTTGATGCGATCAAAGCAAACTTTAATCAATCTGGAGAAATACAAATACAAATTACAAAGGCTCGCTAAATTTTTTGTGAAATTACATTCACTGACCCCAAAAGTCCAAAATCGAATGGAATTACCAATGTATTCACCTACATTTCTCCTTCTTTATAATTTCAGAATTGTATCAATCACTAAATTAAAAGGATTTTTTCTTCCGCATTTTCTCGCAAATTATCAATTAAATATTTACAACTTATTATATGCGAAGCATAGCTACTTTTAGGGAAGAAAAGACTGCCCTTCGATTTTGGAATTTTCTCCAAGCAGAAGATATTGAATCTTCACTTGAGGAAGATGATTCGAATCATGAATGGCTAATTTGGGTTTTAGACGAAGAAAAAATTCCGCAAGCAATAAAATCTTACGAAGAATTTAAGGTCGCACCAGATGATCTGAAATTTAATTCCATTCAGAAAATTGAGCCTAAATCAAAGGATATAAACAAAGCCAATGTTAACCAAATTTCGCGTTTTAGAAATTATAATTTGAGAGAAAATTGGAAAAAAAAAGAGAGAATGCCAGGACTGTTTTCGCTTTCCCTCATCATTACTTCAGTAGCAGTTTTTCTTCTTTCCGGTATGGGGAAAAATATTGAAATCGTAAATAAATTTCTCATATCAGAAAAATTAAATGGGTCTCTTTCAGAAATTCTAAATGGTGAAGTTTGGCGAATAATAACACCTATTTTTTTACATTTCTCCCTATGGCATATCCTATTTAACATGTTTTGGGTTCATGATCTTGGTGGTCAGATTGAAAAAAGAAAAGGCTCAGGTTTTCTTTTACTTTTTGTCTTAGTAACTTCAATCATATCAAATTTAACTCAGTTCAAATTTGGCGGTCCCGGATTTGGTGGTATGTCAGGCGTAGTCTATGGTTTATTCGGATACGTTTGGATTAAATGTAAGTTTGATCCTGGTGATGGATTATTTATTCATCAAACTACTGCAGTAATTATGTTAGGCTGGTTTTTTCTTTGTTTTGCAATTAAGGATTTTGGTATTGCCAACTGGGCACACGCTGGGGGATTGGTCACAGGTTCAGCATGGGGATATATTTCTGCAGTTCGATGGAACAGGAATTAGGTAAAGATTCAGTATTTTAATCTCCAACTAATTCATAAATAGCTAAACCTGCTCTCAAATTGGGAAGCAAACTACATTCAGTTCGCCAATTTCCACGATGAAATACTTTTCTTCCGACTCGGAAGGATTTTTCCTGAACTTTCAAAGAAACACAAAAGGATTCAAACTCTTTGACTGAAAGATGGTTGCGCGGGTAGCTTTTCTGCCAATTTTGACGATAAACATCATTGGTTATTCGAGAGCCATATTTTGAAAAATGTAAGCGATTCCTCCAATAGCCATGATTTACAAAACTAACTGCGACTCGCTTTCCAACTCTTAATGCGTCCAGGATTATTTGACCAGGTTCAGGTAATTCTTCCACCATTCTTGAAAAGACAACCCAATCAAATGAATTATCTTCGAGCATTGACAAGGCATTGCGGATATCGCCTTGGTAAACATCTACACCTCTTGAAATACAAGCGGCTGCCTTATTGGAATCGTAGTCAACGCCTAGGCCATTAACATTTTTAGTCTCACGAAGATGCTCGAGCAGAATACCTCTTCCACAACCTAAATCTAGTACTTTTTCTCCTTTTTTTACCCAATCACTTATTACTTTAAGGTCCGCTTCTTTTTTTACTTCAGACCTATTATTAACTCGATTTACTTCAGACCTATTATTAACTCGAGTAGATTTTTTTTCATCTAAACGAGTAATTTCATCCTGATTTTCTCCCCCCAAAAATAAATTTATTAATCGTAAAAAATCATAGGATTTAAGCAAAAAAGAATCATGTCCATAATCATGATCTATTTCCAAATAAGATGCGTTTTTACTTAATCTTTGTAAGGATTCAGCAATTCTTCTATTTTGAGCAGGAGTGTAAAGCCAATCCGAGGTAAAGCCTACAACCATTATTTTTGCACTCACATTGATTAGATTATGATCCAAGCCAAGATCCCCAACCAGATCGAAACGATCCAATGCCTTGGTAAGCTTTAAGTATGTATTAGCATCAAAACGATCCACAAACTTGAGCCCTTGGTAGTGTAAATAGCTTTCGACTTTAAACTGATTTTTATCTAAATCTTCATCTTGTTCATCATTCGCAATCATTTGCTCTCGCCCAAACTTTTCAGACATTACTTTATCAGAAAGATATGTTATATGAGCCATCATTCTTGCTACCGCTAACCCCGCCTCAGGACGGCTGTTATTATCATAGTCTCCGTTATTCCAATGAAGGTCACGCTTAATTGAAGTTCGCCCAACTTCATTAAATGCAATTGTTTGGGCACTATGTTGGGGTGTCGCTGCAATAATTATGGCACTTTCAACAAAAGTAGGAAATTCAACAACCCATTGCAAAGCCTGCATGCCACCCATACTGCCGCCAACAACCGAATAAAGTGAATTAATTTTCAAATGATCTAATAAATGTTTCTGGGCACAAACCATGTCTTTAATCGAAAGATCAGGAAAGGACATGCCATATGGTTCGCCAGTCAATGGATTAATTGATGTTGGTCCGGTCGATCCTTGGCAAGCCCCAAGACAATTTGAACAAATTACAAAATATTTATCCGTATCAATAGCCTTTCCGGGACCAACAGCATGGTCCCACCACCCCTTTCTTTTATTCTCTTTATCAATTCCTGCCACATGATGATCTCCAGTGAGGGCATGACAGACTAAAATTGCATTGGTACCCTCTTTGTTTAATTTTCCATAGGTTTCATACTTTATACAGAAGCTTGGTAACTCCCCATGAGTCATGACGAATCTTTTTTTATATTCAAAGATGCGGGGAGAAACTAAACCTATTTCTGAATCTGTACTTTCTTTAACTTTATCTTTGGGGGAATTCATAAAATAAGTGCACAAACTTTCATCTGACACTCAAATATAGACTATCAATTCAAGGATTCAAGCAAAGCATCATCTATGTCATAATTACCATGAACCGCTTTGACATCCTCAAGTTCCTCTAAATTATCAACTAATTTTAAAATTTTTCTAGCCGCATCTTCTGCGGTTACAGGAACCAAATTATCAGGAATATACGCAAGTTCGGAAGAATCAGGTAAAACTTCTGCATTCGATAAAGACTCAACAATCCTGTCATAGTTAGAGGTTTCACAAATGACCTCATAATGATCCTTTTCCACAATTACATCTTCAGCATCATTCTCCAATGCTAATTCAGTCAGACTATCTTCATCAATTTTTTCTTTGGCTATAAGAATTTGACCTTTTCTTTTAAAATTAAACGCGAGGGCACCGGTACCCGCTAAATTCCCACCCCCTTTGGAAAAAGTACTTCTAACTTCTGATGCTGAACGATTTTTGTTATCAGTAGTTACCTCAACAATCAAACCTACTCCACCCGGTCCATAACCCTCATAAAGTAGTTCCTCAATAATTACCCCCCCCAGTTCGCCTGTTCCCTTTTTGATGGCACGATCAATATTTTCTGCGGGCATGTTTGCTTGTTTTGCTTTTGTAATGAGAGTTCTCAACCTAGGATTAAACTCAGGGTCCTTCCCACCGTCTCTTGCTGCTAGAGTAATTTCTTTGCTTACTACACTAAATATTTTTCCGCGCTTTGCATCTACGGAGGCCTTGTGTCTTTTAGTAGTCGCCCATTTGCTGTGTCCTGACATGATCAACTTAGAAAATAAGAATTCTAGGCTTTGTCCGTCAAGATCACTTCTTTAAAATATCCAAGAGAAATTGATAGGCTTGTTCTAATCTTTGTTTTTTATCCAATGCAAGTCGTCTTTTACCGGAATTCATTTCCTTTAATCTGGAATCACTGTAATTCTTAGCCCTTTCTTGGTAATTATTTTCTAAAAGTTTGGGGTCAATATTTCCTTTGCTTTTTAGCCCAAGTAAATTTCTGTAGCTTTTTTCTTTCTCAGAAACCTCACTAAGAACCCTTGAGTTATCTTCGGTATCATGTTCAGTTTCGAGTTCGGTTTTAAGATCCTTCTGTGGGTCCGGTGCTTTTTTAGTGATAAGGGTTTGAAGAATCGTCATTAAATTCTGAATGGTCCAATAAAGCACTAAGGCGGAAGAGAAAAAATACAAAAAAATTAAAAACATAAAAGGCATAAAGCGCATCATCTTTGCATTAATTCTCTGAGCATCACTTAATTCTGGGCCCATTTGCATCGGATTCAATTTCATCTGAAACCATTGGGTTATGACCATTAAAATTGGTAACACATTCAATGAAAACCCTTGCACCTGTGAAACATGATCTTGTTCCGAAAGATCAGAAGCCCACAAAAAGCTTTGTCCATAAAGTTCTGCTGCGGAACGAAGCATCCAAAACATACCAAGAAAAATAGGTATTTGAATCAAAATAGGCCAGCAACCTGCAAAAGGGTTAACCTTGTGTTCTTTATAAAACTTCATCATTTCCTGATTAAGCTTTTGTGAATTGCCTTTGTGTTTTTCCCTTAACTTAGACATTGGCTTTTGCAAGGATTGCATCTTTTTCTGCGACCTCGTGGCTTGGGCGGTCAAAGGCCAAAGGATGAGTTTAATTAAAATTGTTAAAACAATAATTGCCAATCCGTAACTACCCAGAAAGCCGTGCAATTTGTTGAGTAGCCAACTAAGTGGTTCAGATATCCACCAAAAAACACCAAATTGCATCACTTTCTTTTGTTCATGGCCTAATTCAGAAAGGCCAGCGTAGTCTTTTGGACCCGCATATATACTAAAAGCAAATTCTTTTGAACTATTAGGCGAAAGGTAGGCAAGCGGAAACGAAATTGTTCCACTAACCCCCTGTAGGTCCTCTTGCTCGCTTTCTGACTTTTGAATGGATCTTCCTTCAATCCAATAATTTGCAAAATTATCAAGGGGGCGAATGATGTTGATAAAAAACTGATTATTTACACAAGCCCACTTTGCTTGAGACAGTTTTTTTGTTTCCATTTCGCCTGTCGCACCCATTTCATTAAGTTGAAAAAATTCTTCCTTTTCTCCATCTATTCTACCACTGCATTCTGCACAAGAACATCCTTCTGCCAAAGGCAAGCCTGCATTGTAATAGCCAACATTTAGATAGGTTGCTGCATTATCAAATGGATTATAAAGACGTGGCATTCTAAATGCACAGCCTAAATTAATCTTTACTCGACCCAAGGGCAAAGGGTCAGAACTGAGATTTGTAAGTATTAATTTATGATTGAATACATAGGTATTATCATTTTCTCGAGTGTATTTCCTTTGAATTCTTAATTTATTAGGTAACTCCCACTCATATACAATAGATTGGTCTCCAGTTACAATTCTCTTGTATTTCTTAGGAAATGAAAGATCGCTGGATAAAGTTCTTCCGGATTCATCCACAAAAGAGAGTGAAAGCAATGGTTCATCTGGATGTGTCATATTGTAATCACGACTCAGTCTGGAAAATTGTTTTAAGTTAACTTCACGAACTCCTCCAGAATGATTGGTGAATATCAGTGAAGAGAAACTATTAGATAATCCTTCATACAATTCTTCTTTCTCGAGTGAATCAATTGAAGAGTGAATCGATATTGATTCACTTTGATTAAAATCCAACCCCGAAGAATTATTCGATAAGGCCTGCTGAGATGAGTTGTATGTTCTATTGGCCTCTACAGGGCTTCCAATTTCCTTATCATCTGCCAATCGATTTTGTTCCAAAAATTCTTGGCTTTGTTTCCCTTGTTCCCACAACATGTAAAACGCGAGAATGAGCATTCCTACACCAATTAATATGTTTTTCATTAATTAAGATTTGTTTTTAAGATCGCTGCCAAAATTCTTTTTTCGACTTCTTCAAAAGAAAGGAAAAAAAGAGCCGGCCTGGGTAAAAAAACAGTTTGAGAACCTTTTGGAAAATGGCCTATATTTTTACGAAAAATTTCCCTGAATTTTCTCTTAGCTTTATTTCTTTGAATCGCACCACCGAATCTTCGTGAAGCAATTACTCCTAACCTGGGTAAAGCATTCGAATTCGAATTTAACAAAATTTGGAACCAAAATGCATCATCTCTGAAGCACTTTCCCTTCTTTTTAACAGATTGGTACTCCCATGATTTCCGCAATCTCATGGATCGCGAATAACAGTAGTTCAGTCGGTTCAAAGAAAATGAATGTGGATTATGAACTAGCGAAATCTGCGTGGGACAGATGCCGTTAAATTAGCTCTACCTTTGCGACGGCGATTGCGTAATACTTTACGCCCAGAACTTGTCTGGTTGCGTTTACGAAAACCAAATTTACGTGCTCTACGTAATTTAGATGGGTTATAAGTAGGTTTCATTAGAAAAAAAAACGATATAGGAATGGTTATCAAAGTCAAACCTTCACAATAACAAGTTATGAATCATTTGATCTTGCGAAAAATTAATTAAGCAACATTATTATATTCTTTGTCCCGTTCGTCTAGCCAGGTCAGGACACCGGGTTTTCATCCCGGCAACAGGGGTTCGAATCCCCTACGGGACGCCATCATTCTCTTGGTTTGTCTGTTTTTAAACCATGCATAAATAATGAGAATGGCAAATCGTCTTTCCCCAGTTAGGATTATTGGTGCAAAAGAAAATAACCTAAAGGACATAAATTTAGAATTACATCCCGGACAATTAATTGTTTTTACAGGATTAAGCGGAGCAGGAAAGTCGACTTTGTTATTTGATGTTCTTCACGCTGAAGGACAAAGAAGATATGTCGAAACATTTAGCCCCTATGTTAGGCAATTCCTCGAAACTCTTCAAAGGCCAAATGTTGAGGAAATCAAAAATATTCGCCCTTCTATTGCTGTGGAACAAAAAAATACTGTTCGAAACTCTAGGTCAACGGTGGGTACTATGACAGAACTTTGTGATTATTTTAAAGTTTGGTTTTCACAAGTTGCTCGCTTTTATGACCCGAGTTCCGGAAAGGAATTACGGCATGAAACCAATGAATCACAAGCTGATAAATGCATTAAGGAAAATCTAAACAATATTTTTGGATTTATAGCCAAAAGACCAAACAACCTAAAACCCAAGGATTTCCTTTCTTTTTTAATACAGGCAGGTCATGCTCGCGGTTACTACAAGAAAAAATATTCACACCTCGAAGAACTCATTCATTTGGGTTGGAATGAAAAAGAAATCTTTGTGGTAGTAGATCGTATTCCATCAAAAAAGGAAAATAAAGGGCGAATGGTTGAGGCCATCTCACTTGCTATTAAGCATGGACATGGAATTGGTGAAGTTCGCAATGAAAAAGGTAAGGTTATTCGCTTACTGTTTGAGGGTCTCAGATCACCTTCGAGTGGCCTGAAATTTTCACCCGCACACCCATCGGCATTTTCGTTTAATTCTCCTGTGGGAGCATGCCCGAAATGTAAAGGTTTTGGGCGAATTATAGAAATAGATCCAACACTCGTCATACCTGATCCGAAATTAACTATTAACGAAGGAGCTGTAAAAGCCTTTTCTGGAAAAATTTACGGCAATTGCCAAACCGAACTTGTTAACGCCTGCTTACAAAATAATATATCGATCAACACACCGTGGAAAAAACTGCATGCCAAAGATAAAGATTTTATTTGGCAAGGTGATCCAGGATACCAAAAAGACAATCAAAAATGGTATGGTATTCGGACCTTTTTTAAATGGATTGAGAAAAAAGCTTACAAAATGCATGTTCGAGTTTATCTTTCAAAATTTCGTGGATATTTCGATTGTCCAGAATGTTACGGGAATCGACTGAAAACTGAATCTTTAAATTGGAAATGGCAGACACACACCTTACCCGATCTCTACGGTCTACCCATTGACGAACTCTACAGCTTAATTTCGAGTTGCAAGTTGATTGGCGATCCTAGGAATGATCTAGCAATTGAAAATATTAAAGCAAGATTGTCGTACTTGCAAGATGTCGGTCTGGGATACCTAAGCTTAGACCGATCTGCCAAATCTTTAAGCGGTGGAGAAACTCAGCGAGTTAATTTGACTGCATGCCTTGGTGCCTCCTTGACGGATACCCTGTTTGCCTTGGATGAACCTACGATCGGTTTGCATGGGAGCGATATTAACAAACTATCATCCATACTTCGTGCTCTTGCAGACGCAGGAAATTGCGTTTGTGTTGTCGAGCATGACGAGCAGATAATCAAAGCTGCAGATAAAATTATAGAAATTGGACCCTTACCAGGAGTTCAGGGCGGTAAAATCTCTTTTGATGGTACTTTGAAGCAGTTGTGTCAATCAGCACAATCAGCAACAGGCAAGTGGCTTTCGAAAAATTTTATTCCTGAATATCTGAATATTCCGAAAAGAAAAGTTTTTAAAAAAGATAATTTTTTGAAAATAAGCAAAGCATCTTGCCATAACATAAACAATTTATCTGCACATATACCTTTGGAAAAACTCGTTTGCATTGCAGGGGTTTCTGGCTCTGGCAAGTCTACTCTTGCATACGATATTGTTTATTCTGGGTTAACCAACTCTGAAAGTTTAAAGAAAGTAAAATCTGATATTAAGTTTGAAGATATTGTATTAATAGATCAAGGCTCCGTGGTTCGTTCTCCGAGATCAAATCCTATTCTTTATTCAGATGCATGGGGTCCAATCCGAGAAGCTTTTGGGAGAACAGAGTCTGCAAAACGTCTTGGTTTTACAGCAAGCGACTTCTCATTTAACTCTGGGAATGGGAGATGTGATGCTTGCAACGGACTAGGTTATGAAATTGTTGAGATGCAATTTCTGTCTGATATTCAAATTCCCTGCAATCTTTGCCATGGCAAGAGATTCAAAGAGGACATTCTTTCAATTCATTTGGACGGACTGAATGTTTTGGAGGTACTAAGTCTAACCATAGAAGAAGCTATTCCCCGTTTTAAGCAATTTCCAAAGACAATTCGTAAACTTCAATTATTAAAAAAAATTGGACTTGGGTATTTGACCTTGGGACAACCACTTAATACCCTATCGGGAGGAGAATCCCAAAGATTAAAACTAGTCAAATACATGACTAATATAAAGATGGGGATTTCGCCATCTCTTCTTATTATTGATGAACCTACGACCGGCTTACATCTTGAAGATATAAGTCAATTGATAGAGAGTCTTCAAAGCATAGTCGATGCAGGACACAGTCTTTTAGTTATCGAGCACCACCCTCATGTTCTTGCTCAAGCAGACTGGATTTTGGAAATGGGACCGAAATCTGGTAAGCACGGAGGTAAATTAATTGCTTCCGGACCACCTTCTAAAATTGCCACACTCAAAACTTCCACCTCAATAATTTTCAATACAAACAAGAATACAACATTAAAAAAGATAAAGAAAAAAAATGTAAGCGTTAAAACATCAACCAATTACCTTGAAATTAGAGGAGCTCGAGAAAACAACTTACAAAACATTTCCACTAAAATTCCTAAAGACCAATTTGTGGTCATCACCGGTCCTTCCGGATCAGGAAAATCGTCTCTTGCTTTTGATGTGATCTTCGCAGAAGGACAAAGGAGGTTCATGGAATCGATGTCGTCATATGCTCGGCAATTTGTAGAACAGCTTGGAAAACCTGCTGTCGATCGAATATCAGGAATATCTCCAACGGTTGCTATTGAGCAAAGAGCGACAAGGGGCACCAAAAAATCAACAGTTGGCTCAATCACTGAGGTGGCTCAACATCTCCGTCTCTTATACGCAAGAGTAGGGGTTCAATTAAGTGTTAAAAGCGGAAAGCCATTATCAAAAGCTACAGAAAACGAAATTGCACTCCAAGTTGAAAAAATATTGTCAAAACTTAAACCTACAAAAAGAAAACCTCTTCTACTCCTAGCTCCAATCGTGGCCAATAGAAAAGGGCATCACAAACCAGCCGTTAATTGGGCGAGAGAGAAGGGATATGAAAAAGTAAGGTGTGATGGGAAAATTTTCCATACACAAGGTTTTGAGGGTTTAGATAGATATCGTTTACACAATATTGAAGTGATTTTAGAGAGTTGGAGTACAATTCCTACTCGAAAATATATTATCCAAAGTATTCAACATTCTCTGCAGATTGGAAATGGCAGATTTCTACTCGCTTCCACTGACGGCAAAACTAATCAATGGTATTCAACTTCAAAAGTTGACGCTAGTAATGGCGATTCTTATCAAGAATTAGAACCCAGTTTATTGTCTTGGAACTCTTCTAGAGGATGGTGTTCTTTTTGCCGTGGATATGGTAAGATTTATCAGTGGATGAAAGATGATTTACCTGCCTCAGGTAAATGGTGGCAAATGGAAGAAGGGGAAACTTGTCCAGAATGCTTAGGCGAAAGACTTAACCCAGAAAGTCGAAATATAGTTTTATATGATAATAAAAATAATAAAATTTCCATGCCTCAATTATTGAAAAAAACACCAGATGAAATTATCTTTTTTCTCAAAAAAATAGATTTGGATGAGAGGCTCAAGTCCGTGACAGATGCAGTTGTTCCAGAAATTATCGAAAGGCTTCAATTCATGAAAAAAGTTGGACTTGATTATTTATCTATGGATCGAGAAACTTCTTCTCTATCCGGTGGGGAAGCTCAAAGAATAAGGCTTGCAGGTCAACTGGGTTCGAATCTTTCTGGAGTTTTATATGTTCTCGATGAACCATCAATAGGCCTTCACCCAAAAGATAATCAAAAATTACTTACTTCTCTTAGGGACTTACAAAAGAAAGGCAATTCATTGTTAGTAGTGGAACATGATCCCGAAACTATTTTGCAAGCAGACTATGTCATCGATGTAGGTCCTCTTGCTGGTAGTGCGGGAGGGAGGTTGGTTGGTTCAGGAAAACCTGAAGAACTTCTCAAAATTAAAAAATCTTCGACGGCAAAATATATGGAAAATGGTATTTCCCATCCAATACTTGGAAATTGGCGGGATTTACCAGTTAAAAAAAAGATGTTCGAAGACTCTGATTGGATCGGGGTTAGGAAAGTTAAGTTTAGAAATCTTAAGAACATAAATCTGGATATTCCAATGAGCCGACTGTCAGTATGCTGCGGGGTTTCTGGCTCTGGAAAATCTAGCTTAGTTCGAGGTTTTATCCATAAAGCTATTAAGGAGGCTATCAAACAAAATTCTGGAAGTTTAAAATTAAAAAATGGAACCGTTATAAACGGTAATATTTTCAATAAATCAATAGAGGTAACCCAAAGTCCAATTGGAAAAACTCCTCGGTCAACCCCTGCTACATATTTAGGCATTTGGGATAAAATTAGAACAATGATCTCATCTTTACCGGAAGCAAAAGCTAAAGGTTTTTCTCCAAGCCATTTTTCATTTAATGTCCCGGGTGGAAGATGCGAAGTTTGCAAGGGAGCAGGTCGAATAAAGGTCGAAATGAATTTTCTACCAAATTCATATATTTCCTGTTCAGAATGCAACGGGGCCAGATATCGAGAGGAAATCCTAGGATTAAAATGGAATGGTAAAAATATTTCTGAAATTCTCGAATTAACTTTTGAAGAAGCATTCTATTTTTTTAAATTCGACCACTTTCTTTCAGAAACTTTTTCAATCATGATTGAAACAGGGTTGGGCTATATCAAACTTGGTCAGATTTCTCCAACCCTTTCGGGCGGTGAAGCTCAAAGGCTTAAATTATCGTCTGAATTAGCCCAAGGAGTGGATAAACAAAAACACAAAAAACTCCGTAAAATAAAACCAACCCTTTATATCCTGGAAGAACCTACAATTGGATTGCACACAGATGATTGTAAAAAATTAATTTTTTTGCTACACCGATTAGTAGACGAAGGAAATACTGTTATCGTAATAGAGCATGATTCGGATATTATTGCAGAAGCAGATTTTTTATTCGAATTGGGGCCAGTAGGTGGAGAAAAAGGTGGTAAAATAACTTTTAACGGCACGACTTCAAAAATTTTAACGAATAAAAATAGCCATACTGGTCCCTTCATTAGGAAAGTCTTGCCTAAGGAATTAAGTTAAAAAAGATTTTTTTTCCCGCTTTTATAACATTATCCCCTTTTTGGTTTAAGGTAATCAATTCCTCAGCTTTTTCAACTTTTTGGCCATTCAATTTTATCGCTCCTTGTTGAATTAGTCTGCGAATTTGACCTTTTGAATCAAATTTTTTCGTATTATTTAAAATATTTAAAATATTAGATGATTCTCCATCTGAAATAATTTCTTTTATAGAAAAAGATTCCATTTCTTCAGGATTTTCCCTTTGAGTAAAGACATTTTCGAAATAAATCCTTTCTTTCTCTCCAACCTTCTTCCCGTAAAACAAACTTGTTAATTCCATGGATAAATTTTTCTTCATTTCCATAGGGTGATTCATTTTCAAATTTAGGATAGTTTTTTCATTTTTGAGAAGCAGTAATTTGTAATAATTCCACATCGTCTCGTCCGAAATTGACATTATTTTTCCAAAAATATCTCTCGGACTATCATTAAAAGCTATATAATTATTGAAGCTTTTAGACATTTTTTTTCTACCGTCCAAACCAAGGAGTAATGGCATTGTTAAAACGGCCTGAGTTTGTAAGCCCTCATCCTTTTGCAATGTTCTTCCAACCAGCATATTAAACAATTGATCAGAACCGCCAATCTCAACATCAGATTCAAGGACTATAGAATCGTATCCCTGAATCAAAGGATACATAAATTCTACCATCGAAATAGGTTGGTTTCTTTTAAAGCGGTTTTTAAAATCATCCCTTTCTAACATTCTTGCAACTGTCATTTTTCTGGATAGAGCAAGAGCATCAGCAAATGACATTTTCGCGAACCATTCGCTATTTCTCCGAACAATTGTTTTTTGTGAATCAATTATTTTAAACGCTTGTTCGAGATATGTCTTCGCGTTTTCATTTACTTCTGCTTCTGTCAATTCAGGTCTTAAATCGGAACGACCACTCGGATCTCCGATTCTTGCAGTGTAATCTCCAATCAACAAAATTGCCTTATGACCAGCATCCTGAAATTGCTTCAATTTATTAAAAACAACCAAATGACCAAAAGTTAAATCAGGCCTTGTAGGATCAACCCCAAATTTAATTTTTAACTTTTTTCCTTTAGATAATTTTTCCTTTAATTCTTCTTCACCAATTACAATTTCGGTGTTTGATAACAATTCGTGTTTATTCATTTTATGCCTTTATTATATCCTTCTTAAAGAAGAGAGTGGCATTCTTCGAGCGTAGAATTCTAATTCTTTAGGGTGCAATAAGAATTCCGCTTGCTTTCGGTGTATAGTGCGTTACCTAATTTATATTTAATAACCCTAATTTTGAACAATCCTTGATATGATATTAACAGTAGGCTCATCTGCACCAGATTTCACCCTTAAAACTAAAACGCCGGAAGGTTTATCAGACATTACGCTAAGTTCTTACAAAGAAGAATCCTCAGTTGTCCTGCTTTTCTTTCCTTTTGCTTTCACTGGAGTGTGCACTGAAGAAACTTGTTCAGTACGGGACGATCTCTCTTCCTATGAAAACCTAAATGCTAAAGTTTTTGGAATAAGTGTGGACAGTCCATTCGCTCAAGAAGCAATGTCCATCAAAGAAGAACTGAATTTCCCTCTACTAAGCGATTTTAACAAGGAGGTATCCAGCAAATACGGTGTTCTATACGAAGATTTTATTGGGTTTAAAGGCGTTTCCAAAAGGTCAGCTTTTGTAATCTCAAAAAACGGTGATGTTGCATTTTCTTGGTCTTCAGATGATCCAAAACAATTGCCCGACTTTAATGCGATTAAAGAAGTTTTATAAATCAAAAAAACGCTCAATGTTTTTCTTTAATAGGTAAACCAATCAGGGTTGCCGAACTTTTCAGCGTGAACAAAGATTCTACATATAAAGTTTGCACCACAAATAATGAGGTTTATGTACAAATCAAAAACAAAGCCTCTTATTTAAATTGTGCTCCTTTGCGATCTTTCCTCAATGAAATGGTTGATGAGGGAAATAAGGTTTTTGTAATAGATTTTCAAAATTGCTCTAGTATGGACAGCACCTTTCTTGGAATTTTAGTAGGACTTGCACTGCAATTAAGAAAATCTTCAGGAGGAGGGGGGCTTACCCTTCTCAATCTAGTGGGAAGAAATCGAGAAACTGTTGAGAATCTTGGTATACATAAAATAGCAATCGTTAGTTCAGAATTTGTTTCAAATTCAAGCGAGCTTGAGGTACTTAAAATAAAAAATAATTCTGACAAAGCTTGTCCTGAGTTGATTTATAAAGCTCATAAAACTTTATTAGACCTTAATGAAAAGAACTCAAAAATTTTTAAGGATGTAGTCAATTTCTTAGAACAGAAAGTAGAAGATTCGCTTTAAAATCTGATGTCTTTATGAATCCATTAATCTATTTCTTTGCTGGATTAGTTCTTGGATTATTCGCCTGGAATCTCTCCAGAAAAAAATCTAATACAGAAAAATCTAAACTAAAGGATCAAAAAATTCTACTTCAGCAAGAGAAGGAAATTGTTGTTAATTTCATGCATAATTTAGCTGTTGCAATTGGAGAAGGAGTGGAAAGAAAGGATCTTTATCAAAGAATTGCACATACTGCGGTTATGACTACAGGCGCTCTTAGTGCTTGTGTATACGAAAAATTGAAAAATGGAAAACTTCAAAGCATTGCCTCCGAAGGACTCTTTCCTCCCCAAAGAAAATTTAAAACTTCACTTGAAGATCCCAGTTCGACAAGGGCTCGATTTTTAGAAAAAATTCTGGCTTCTGAAATTTTAGAAGATGGTGAGGGTATTATCGGCGAAGTAGCAAAAACAGGAAAGGCAGTTTATGTTCCGCAAGCTAGCATTGATCCCAGAGTCGTAAAACATGATGATCCATCATTAGTCCTTCGGTCTCTCATTTATTCTCCTCTGATACATGACGATCAAATTTTAGGGGTGCTAGTGGTTGCAAACCCGACAAACGGCTTACCTTTTAGTGAAACAGACTTATCCCTTGTTAATTCACTTGCTGAACAAGCTGCACTTGCAATTAAAAATTCAGATGCGATGAATTTAAGGTTAGAAAAAACGCGAATGGATTCTGATCTCACATTGGCTCGGGATGTTCAAGAATTATTCCTTGCCAAAGAATCACCGGAATTTAAAGGCCTAGAAATTGATACTCAATATGTTCCCTCATCCCAAGTCAGCGGTGACTTTTATGATTTTTATAAATTATCCACTACGAAATTTGCTGTCTCCGTTGCAGATGTTTCAGGTAAAGGCGTACCCGCATCTCTTCTTATGGCTCTATGCCAAACAAACTTAAGGCATTATGTTAAAAGATCTAAAACTCCTCGTGAAATTTTAATTCAACTCAATCATGACCTTGAAGAAAGAATTCGTGAAGATATGTTTATTACTCTTATATTAGCGATCATAGACACCCATTCGAATACGATAACTTATGCCCGGGCAGGCCATGAACCTGCACTCTTAGGCAAAATAAACCAGCAAAATTTAAAAGTGGAGAAACTCCACGGAAATGGAATGGCTCTTGGAATGGTTCCTTCAGATCTATTTGAAGAAATTATTGAAGATCAAACTTGTTCATTTAAAAAAGGAGATATGCTTGTTCTGTACACGGATGGGGTAACGGAATCTCAAGACCACTCAAAGGAAGAATTTGGATTGGATCGTCTTTGCGAAAAACTAAAAAATGCCAAAGATAAAAATCCTCTTTCCTTTAATTCTTCACTGATGAAAAGTCTTGAAGAATTTTCTTCTATATCCAGTGAAAAAGACGATTTAACTCTCCTAACTGTAAAAAGAATGTAGCATAGAATTATTGTATTCGACCTTCATCAAATTCAATGACATCTGCAAAAGATAATAAATCGGAACGATTTTCAGCTCCTAAGTCTAGCTTTACTTCTTCTAGTTTTTCTAATGCCATATCGGACATTCCCATTTGCACTACTTTCCGATTCCAAATATGGGAATTTAGCTTTGCAGGAAAAAGCTCTTTCAATTTAATTTCTAACTCTTGATCGTTGGCAGTATTTTTAACACATTCAATCACATCTTGTGGATCAATACCTAAATGAAGGCATAAAAATCCATCGAACCCTTTGGTAAAATTGCGCTGATAACTCTTTGGCAGTTCATTATTTAAATGTTTTCTGATTTTTGCTATAAAACGAGGAAGATGTAACAATCCAAGTGAGTGAGATTGATATGGAGAGGGTAGGTCACGAAGAATAGACCCTGTTGGTCCCTCGTCTAATTTATTGTCGATGTTTGTCAAAATGAAAAAAATGTTTTGTCTATGTTTTCAATACCAAACATGAAACAAAGCAAAAACAAAAAAATTATAAGTCGAATTTCTTCTTATATTTTTGAATACAAAATACTCTTTGCCACCACCTTGTCATTAGCTTTTATAATGACCACGCTATCGGTTATGGTTCCATCTGCAATTCAGCAAGTCCTGGATCAAATTTTTGCAGAAGAAATCAGTCAAAATTCAATTTTTTTAAGAGGTATTCTATTTATTGGAGGGCTTTTTTTAGCAAAGGAGATTTTTAATTGCCTTAGAATAAGAGTGAATAACAAATTAGAACAGAAAGTTATTTTAAGAATTAGAAAAGCTCTTCACGACAAATTACTTAATTTACCAATCAATTTTTATGACCGAAGAAAAAGTGGTGATATTGCATCACGAGTTGTAGAAGATGTTCAAAATGTAGAAAGGGCAATTTTGGACGGCACCGAGCAAGGTATAATAGCAATTCTTACCTTATCTGGAGTTACTGTAATGATGTTTCTTCAGGAACCCCGCCTAGCTGCATTTGTTTTTTTGCCCCTTCCCATTTTGTTAATTATGGCTTTCAAATATTCAAAAATTTCCAAAAAGAATTGGAAAGAAGTTAGGGAAGCTTCCGGAAATTTAAATGCTTTGTTGATAGAAGATATTCAAGGTAATCGCTTAGTCCACTCCTTCGAATTAAGAGAAAGAGAGAAAAAACGCTTTCATGAGAGTAGTAAAATATTGGAAAATGCATCGCTAAAAGCAATGTATAGGTGGTCTATTCAAGGTCCAACTGCAAGTTTCACATCATCGCTCGGTATCTTAGCCGTAGTTGGTATGGGGGCATATTTATTGCAAACAGACCCCTCTTTTTCCAAAGGTCAATTCTTTGCTTTTCTCCTTTATGCAAATATGTTTTACGAACCGGTTAGGCAATTGGTATCAATAAACAATTTAATAAGTGCTGGAAAAGCTTCAGGAGAAAGGGTTTTTGAGATTCTTGATGAAGAGGTATTAATCAAGAGTCCTGAAAATCCTATGTTATTCCCCCAAGAAAACCATTCTATAAAATTTTCAAATGTGACCTTTGCCTATGATGAAAGGCAGTCGATTGTCAGAGACTTGAATTTTCATTTACCTGCGGGTTCAACAACAGCTCTAGTTGGTCCTACGGGTGCGGGGAAAAGCACCATAGCAAACCTCCTCCTTCGCTATTATGATGTTGAAGAAGGTCAAGTAAGTTTAGGTGGAATTGATGTAAGAAAACTAACACTTAGTTCCCTAAGAAGTAAAATTGGTATCGTGTCACAAGACCCTTTTTTATTTGATACAACGATCAGAGAGAACCTTCTCCTTGCGTTACCTCATGCTAACGAAACTGGAATTATCAACTCACTAAAAATGGCTCGGGCATGGGACTTTGTAAAAAAGCTCCCTAATGAACTGGATACATTAATCGGTGAAAGAGGTATACGATTAAGTATGGGAGAAAAACAAAGACTCACCCTTGCTCGGGCAATATTAAAATCCCCTCCAATTGTAATTTTAGATGAGGCTACTTCCAGCGTTGATGTTGAAACCGAAAGAAAAATTCAACTGGCTCTAAATCAATTAATTAAAAATAGAACCACTCTTATTATTGCTCACAGACTTAGTACAATTCGAGAAGCCGATCAAATAATATTTCTCGATCATGGAGAAATTATTGAGCAGGGCAGCCATAACGAATTAATTGACTTGGATGGGTCTTATGCAAATTTCTTTAAGAATCGATAAATTTTTACTAATTACCATAAACAGTATTATTTACGAGCAATTAATAACAGATATCTTATTGTTAGAAAGAAAAGGAATGGAAAAAACAAAAAAATTAAACTTAATAATGATCGTAAATTTAAATGCCCAAGTGGGCCATATACTATTTGTTCTGCCCAAGTTCGTAAGGGGAGATTAACGAAGTAATTTACATTTAATACTCTTCCCAAATAATAAACTATTAGGGGCCATACCGTGAATCCTATACATACAAAAAAAAGAAAGTGCCAAAGTTCCTTACTCCAATCAATTTTTTTTTTCATTGTATAATCGTTATCTTGCTTTGGATTTAATAGTTCATTTAGTATGATAGTTATTATCAACGATTTCCCAATCGAATTATGAAGCTCAAATTTATTTCATTACTAACAGTAATTTTTCTTAATTTATTCCCGCTTTACGGGGAAAATGAATCATTGTCAAAAAATATCTATAACAGTTTAATTCAGCCCGTATTTGCTGCCAAATGTCAAGAATGCCACGGCTCAAATAAAAGTAAAGGTAAGCTAAAGCTTCATACCAAAAAAGACTTTCTAAAAGGGGGTAGCAGTGCAGGAGAAGACATTGTGATTAAGGGAAACTCTGCAGACAGTGAATTGATTTTTCGAATTACTCTTCCCCCGGATGATGATGAAGCCATGCCTCCTATGGAAGATAAAAATCACTACAACCCTGTAACAAAACAAGAACTTGATGTAATAAAAGCTTGGATCTCATTGGGGGCTTCCTTTGATCTCCTTGTTTCGGATTTGGAACCCGCGTCCCAAGAAAACGCTCTTCAGGTTTTTCAAAATATGCCTAAAAAATTGGTTTCTGAAACGGCTGCTTTGCAACTTAAACTGCCAAATGTGCCAAAAGCTAAACCAGAATATCTAGAAAAAATTAATAAGGAAGGAATCCTGGCTATACCTGTAGCCCAAAATACAAATGCCATTTATGTAAATGCTTCTTATGTAGGAAATTCGTTCGATGATGAACATTTTCAATTGCTAGAGCCCATTGCCGAGCAAATCATATGGCTTAATCTAGCTAGAACAAATATTTCTAATAAATCTATTTCCATACTTCCCAAATTCAAACTACTTTCTCGATTACACCTTGAGAATACAGCAATAACAGACGAGGCATCAATTCACCTATCCAAATTATCGAACCTTGAATATTTAAATCTTTACGGAACAGAAATTTCTGATGATTCCATATCTAATCTAAAAAAACTTATTAATTTAGATAAAATATTTTTATGGCAAACAAAAATGACCCAAAAGGGTGCTGAAAAACTTAAGAGGCATTTTGTTGATGGAGAGGTTTATGATAATCTGCTAAATGAAAAACATGCCATACAAAATTCATTATCAAAACTCATTAAATCTGAGCAATTAAAAATTCAAAAGTTAGAGATAATTAAAAATCGATTTGGAGCTAAATCATCTGATTTAGAAGCCATAAACACCAAATGTCCTGTAACAAATAAGACCATAGATATTTCAATTAAATCTATTTTTGAAGGACGAAAATTGGGGTTTTGCTGTAATAAGTGTAAAATAAAGTTTGATGCAGATGGTGCAGTTTTCCGATCTAAAATAAAGGATTTTTCAGCATCTGAAAAATTTGTTGAGGCCAACCAAAATTGGCAAATAAGCCAAGACTCAATGGATGATAAAATTGAAAAAATTCAAGAAAAGCTTAGAATAGTCACCATAAAACTTAATAGCATGGGACCAGAAGTTAACCTTGGTTGGGAAAAACCCATTGCAAGCAATTAGTTTAATGGAAGTTTCTAATTATAAACATCAGCAAAACTATTTAGTTAAGCAAGGTGTTAGTTGGTAATAATCAGATTTGGTAAAAGTCTCTTTAGTCGAAATGTTATGACTTTTAGATAACTTTTTATAAAAATACCCCTTTTCTAATCTTTACTGATAATTATATTTCGTAATAGGAATTCAATTTTCCAAAAATATCAGACATCAAAAAATAAACTCATGATAGATAAATCCGATAATGAGGTGATCTCTATTTTCAAGGAAACGAATGCTTTGTTAACAGGTCATTTTATACTACGATCCGGTCTTAGAAGCGGTCATTTTTTTCAATGTGCTCAAGTCTGCCAATACATGGATAAAGTAACCAGACTGGCTGAACTTTTAATAAACAAGTTAAAAACCTTCAAGCCTAACACGGTTGTTTCACCTGCAATGGGGGGGCTTGTTTTAGGGCAAGAAGTTGCAAGGCAGTTAAATTGTAGATTCATTTTTCTAGAGAAAGTAGATGATAAACTTGCCCTAAGAAGAAATTTCGTACTTTCAGAATCTGACAAGGTTTTGCTTGTCGAAGATGTTGTGACCAAAGGAGGAAGAGTGGCAGAAGCTCTTGCGATTTTAAGGTCGACTCAATGTTCAATTTTGGCAGTCACCTCACTAGTGGACCGTAGTACAGAAACCTTAAATTTCAAGGTGCCCTACAAACCTTTATTAAAATTGAACTTTCCTACCTACTTGCCTCATGAAATACCACAAGAATTATCGACTTTAAAACCTACCAAGCCTGGAAGCTAAAATGTAATTTTTAAACTAAGGAACGCGATAGGCTAAGAAGCGATACTTGTTACGATACCATACATAAAAACGGTTAATACCCCTTTTAATTTGTTCCTCAACTTCTTGAACTGAATTAACTTGGTATCCATTTATCTCTACAATCACAACTCCCTCTTTAAATGTCTCCGCATCACCAGTAGAATTTGTTACTACAACTCCCCTAGTATTTACAGGTATCTGAAATCGGAGTCGATTTTGAGTTGTTAATGGTTCCATCATAATTCCTGGGATCGAAACTCTATTTTTACTCCCCATTAAATCAAGAGTTACAAATAATGTAATTTTCTTGCCGTTGCGAACCACATCAATCGGAATTTTAGTTCCTGGGGCAGTTTGAGAAATTACCAGTCTAGATTGATTTATAGAATCAACTTTTCGATCACCGACCTTTATAATTTTATCTTTTGGCATAAATCCAGCCAAATCAGCAGGACTACCCGGTACAATTTTTTCTACAATTGCACCTGTTTTATCATTCGATGAAGCTAATTCAACGCCAAGGAAACCGCGACGAATACTTCCTTCTTGAACTAAGTCTGTCAAAACCTTTCTAACCATATTAACGGGTATTGCCAATCCGATCCCAATACTTGAACCAGTCTGTGAAATGATTGCGGTATTAATACCAATTAATCGACCCCTTGCATCGAGCAACGCACCGCCTGAATTACCTTGATTAATCGCTGCATCGGTTTGAATAAAGTTTTCGTAGGAGCCTTCTTGTTCAAGTACTCCGAGTTCAGTTCTTTTGGTCGCTGAAATAATACCCATCGTTACTGTCATACCAATTCCGAGGGGATTACCAGCAGCGAATACAACATCACCCACTTCTAGTAAATCACTGTTTGCAAGTGATACATGGGGCAATGGTTCCTCAGATTCTATCTTAAGAACAGCAACATCAGTTGATCGATCAAATCCAATTATTCTAGATATGAATTCTCTTTTATCTGATAGAAGAACTGTTACTTCCTTAACTATTTCTCCAGTTCTTGGGTCAGTTATTACATGAGCATTTGTAATCGTATGGCCCTCAGGGCTTACAATCACACCAGAACCAATTCCTGTAGGGACCATTTCTTCTTCGATTCGGGAATTATTGAGATTGGGTATTCCTAAATATCTACGCAAAAATTCTTCTCGTGGATTGGATGACGCACCCGGATATAGCCTTCTAACTACCTGCTGAGTAGTTACTGCAACAACTGCAGGAGTTGCTTTTTTAAGAGCAGAAGAGTAACTGGGTGAGGCACTAATCAAAGATCGATCTATTTCAGCATCATCAATACTAAGAGTAAAAGTTGTATTTTGAGCAGACAAAAATCCTACCCATAAAAAAAGTACAAGACTGAATAAGAGGGAAGAAATTAATGACATAACCGCATAAGCGTGTTCAGTTTAATCTTTTGTTTAGAATTTTTAATACTAAAATCCTTTAATTTGAAAAAGGCTTGAAATACTGCTGTCTGTATTAGTTCGACGAATTGCCTCACCTAAAAGCGGAGCAACACTTAATTTTTTTATTGGAAGACCATCAATGTCCATATCAACTGTATTAGTCGTAATCAACTCATCTAAAAAAGCCTGATTCAATCTTTCTCTGCCCGTTGAATTCAAAACGCAATGACTTACAATTGCACTTACTTTTTCGGCTCCTCTTTCCTTTAAAAGTTTAGCCGCTGCAGATAAAGTACCTGCAGTTTCTGTCATGTCATCTATTAAAAGAATATCCCTTCCTTCAACTTCTCCAACTAGATTCATTGCCTCAACTGTACTTGCTCCCGTTCTTCTCTTTGCAACAAAACCCAGCGGACAACCAAGAACTTCAGCGTAAGCACTAGCCATTTTCATCCCTCCCACATCAGGAGAAAAAATTGTCATATTATCTGAATCTCGGCTTTTGAGATCTTCGAAGAAAACGGGTGATGCATAAAGATGATCGACAGGGATGTCAAAAAAACCCTGAATTTGCTGGGCGTGTAAATCCATAGTCAAAATACGGTTAGCACCTGCGGCTACTAAAAGGTTAGCAACTAATTTTGAAGTAATAGGTACCCTAGGTTGATCTTTTCGGTCTTGCCTAGAATAACCAAAAAAGGGAAGAACTGCTGTAACCCTAGCAGCCGAAGCTCTTTTCGCTGCATCAATCATAATAAGCAATTCCATAACATTATGATTTGCGGGTGAACAAGTTGACTGAACTAAAAATACATCCATTCCCCGAATATTTTCATTAAAACGAACAAAACTTTCATTATCAGGAAAAGAAGTTACAATGGCATCCCCTAGTGGAATTTCTAGATAATCACATATTTCTCTTGCTAATGGCTTATTTGAATTGCCAGTGAATATTTTTAATTTATTTCCGTTTTGCATGGGAGAAAATTACTCTTTACCAAGAGTCTCATCAAATCTTTTGAACAACTCTGGTAATTTTTTTTGTAAAATTGAAATTCTTTGGGCTAATTGAAATGGTAATGCAGGGTTACCTTTAAGAAAAGCTCCGGCTTCAACATCTTTTGTAATTCCAGCTTGTCCAGCAATTTTAGCTCCTTTACCTATTTTTAAATGACCTGCAAAACCTGCTTGTCCTCCAACAATAACTCCATCTTCAAACTCAGTGCTTCCGGATATTCCGACTTGTGCAACAATGAGACATCCATCGCCGATTCTAACATTATGACCAATTTGTACTAGATTATCAATTTTTGTTCCTGAACCAATTCTTGTTTCTTCAAATCGTGCTCGATCGATACAGGTATTAGCTCCAATCTCAACATTGTCTTCGACTACAACTTTTCCAAGATGGGGTATTTTATGATGAGAGCCATCAACTTGATCGAAACCATATCCCTCTGAACCAATAACCACGCCTGCATTTAGGATTACATTTTTTCCAAGTTCACATCTCGATAAAAGTTTAACCCCAGGATTGAGAATTGTATTATTTCCGATTACACATTGATCTCCCACATGACAATGAGTCCCAACTGAAACATTCTCGCCAATGCATGCATCTCTTCCAATAAAACCAAAGGCACCGACAGTTACTCCCTTTTCAAGTTTAGCAGTCTCGTCCAACCATGCGGTAGGATGTATCGCTTTTTCAGGGGGAGGGAATAGTTCATTTTCCAAAAAACTGCAAAGCGAAGCCAAACCTCGGGATGGATCTTTCATTCGAAGAAAAATCTGCCCATCTTCAGGTTTTCCGGAATAATTTTTTGGCAATAAAATAATCGAGGCTTTAGAAGATTGTACTAAATTCTTATATTTTGGATTCCCTAAAAAAGAAATATCTCCTTGAACCGCTTTATTCAATGAAGATATTCCTTTGAACTCTTTATTCTTAGAAGAACCTTCTACCAGTGAATCCGGCAAGACCCCCATCAAACATTCTAAAGTTATCTTAAAATCCATAAACTCTTAAACTCCCATGAGTCAAAGAATTACCACATCTATTTTTTTCCTGAACTTGCGTTAAGGGTAACAATTACATCTTCAGTTACATCAAACTTATCCCCTGCATAAAAAACACCCAATTGGGTTTCAGAAGAATTCAAGATTAAATCAAAACCCTTGGCTTTTGAAACCTGTTCTACAGCCTTTCTTATGTCAGCAAGGTGCTCAACAAGAAGGTTTCTCTGTCTTTGGGCAATAGTTGCCTTAGCTCTCTTATCGTAAGAGACCATATCATCCTGCTTAACCTTAGCCTTTTCAACTTTTTCCTGATATTGTTTTCTTAGAGTAGTGCTATCAATATTTGGATTTTTTATTTTTTCTTCCATTTCTTTCAACTCTTTGACGATTTTTTCCATTTCGGCCCGAAAAATCTCAAGTTCTTCCATGGCAATTTTTTTGGATTTATCCAGTCTCTCTCTCGCATCCTTAACTTTTTGATAGCCATCAAAAACTTTTTGTACATCAACTACAGCAACCTTTTGGGCATATGAATAAGAAATTGAAAATGTGAGAGCTAAAATTAAAAAGAAACGAAAAAACGAATACATGGTATGAGTTATTTGATTGGTTTAAGATGCATGTGAATTAAAATCGAGTACCTCCGGAAAAGTGAAACTGAGGTGATCCACCGGTCTTTGTAGGATCAGTTATAGGGAATCCTAGGTCTAATCGAAGCGGCATTCCCATGACCATTATTCGAACCCCAAGTCCCCAATTATCATGCCAACCCTGCGTATCATCTCCTGGTAAAAATTTAAAATCACCTGTTCTCAAAAAACCACCATCATAAAATAATGCAAAACGTAATGGATCAGCAATTTTAAATGTGTAATCAGCACTTATATAACTATAAGAATTACCTCCTTTAGGTTCATTAGCTGCTTGAGGACCAGCCTCTCGGTAATCCCAGCCCCTTAAATTGTATGGACCCCCTAAGAAGAATTTTTCAAAGAAAGGCACATCTGCGTCCTCTCCATCAAAACGACCAAGTGTACCAGTTCTCCCAACAACCGATAAAACTTGCTCCATAGGATCGAAAGTTTCAATAAATTTTGCACCTTGAACTTCAAATCGACCATAATCAGCATCACCCCCAAAGGGACCACCAGCAAACTCTTTGCGAACCGTGACAATACTACCCTCGGATGGAAACAAAATTTTATTTCTTGTATCTCTAGTTAAACTCAATCCAACTTTAGAAATGGTTCTGTCAATTTCTCTTTTATTTGGATCATATTTTGCATCATTCGTTATAAATGAAGGAACAGAAGGAGAGATATCGCTTATAACCACATCCTCTAAACGATAAAATAAACGGCCTTCAACAAGTTCAAATAGCCTTTTTCGGAAATACACTTCAAAACCGGCTCTCATTTCGTCATAATAAGAACTATAATAATCTGATTTTTCTCGGAATAATTCAAATCCTGCAGCTACCCGCCTATTCATGAACCAAGGTTCCTCTAATGCAAGTCTGGCTTCATTGCTGCGAGCACCAAGCTTTAAACGAAGTCGAAATTTTTGGCCATCTCCTTGCAATCGATGCGGGCTCCTCCATTTCATAATGTCAAAATTTCCCTGACGAAATTCAGCAAACATCATGGCTTTTTCTAAAGTACTGAAACCAACACCAAATGAAACATGACCCGTACGACCTTCCTCAACATTAACTACAAGATTTCGTCGGCTACTTTGTAGTTCAGGATCTTGCGAGGCAATAGGTTCATCGTCTAACGTCACTTTTTCGAAAAAACGGGTATTGCTAAGACGGGCTTCACTCGTTTCCATTCTAACTAAATCAAAAGTTTCGCCGGGAGCAAGGGCAAGTTCTCTTACAATTACAGTTGTTTTGGTTTTATCATTACCTCGGACTTGAATGGAATTAACGGAAAATTTATTGTTTTCGGTAATTTCAAAACGCAGGTCAATTTGACCTGTTTCTAAATTTGGCTTTCTAATGGAGATAACGCGAGCGTCCAAATATCCCTTCTCTCCATACTTTTTTCTTAAACGGTTTCTCTCTTCTGCAAGGAGAGTGGGGGAATAAGAATCACCGGTTTTAAGTTCCTTATCTTCTCGATTGTCTAATCTTTTTAAATCTTCGGAGGTAATAACTGAATTTCCAACCATAGTAATTTCACCAAAATATGACCTCTCTCCTTCATTTATGGTAACAATAATATTGAGGGAGGCAGTTCCCTGAGGTATAATTTTAACTCCACTTTGATCGATAGCCACATCCAAGAAACCTTCATCCCGATAGGCAGTTCGAAGATTATTCAAATCTTCTTCTAGCACTGATGGACGATACCGGGATCTTTTAGACCAAAAACGCCAAAATCTCCAAGGTGCCGTTTCCATCTCTTTAGATAATTTCTTATTAGAAATATTTTTATTACCTTCAAAAATTATTTTACTAATTTTACGCTTTTCATTTTCAACAATTGTAAAAATTACCGTTACACTTCGCTCACCTTCTTTTCTGATTATTTGACTATCCACTTGGGAATTCCAATAGCCTTTCTCTAAATATAATTTCGCAAGAGCTCTTTGATCGGCTTTTATCTCTGATTCATCCAAAAGTTCACCAATACTAATCTCTATCGATTTTTCCAGCTTCCTCTTTGAAATATTTTTATTACCTTCAAAAATTATTTTTCCAATCCGGGCTTTTGTGAAAACTTTAAAAACCAGAGCTACTTGGTTGTCGGTAGTTTCATCAGGATCCAAAAATACTTTAACATCATCAATCGCACCAGTTGCCATTAAGTTTGTAATTGATTTATCAATGGCGATTGATTTGTATGGAATTCCAGTTTCAATTTGCAAATTTTGTAAGATAAAAGATTTTCCTATGGTGTTTGGACCTTCTAATTCGATGGAAATAGAAGAGATTATTTTACCATTCGGAACTACCTGAGACCACAAAATCACCATTCCAGAAAACAAAAATATAATTGGATAAAGCGAACGGATTTTATTCATCTAAATTTTAATTAAGCCGAGGGTCATATTGTGCACTTTCAAACTTTGTATATTTTCGAACAAAGGCAAGATTTACATACCCAGTAGGTCCATTTCTTTGTTTGGCAAGAATGAGCTTTATAGGTTCAAAGTCCTCACTTTGACTATCTCCTCCACCTTGAGCGATATCACTTTCTCTGATATCTTCTCCTTTTCTCTGTTTACCTAACAACATTACAATATCAGCGTCCTGCTCAATCGATCCAGATTCTCTTAAATCAGAAAGGCGAGGATCTCTTTTTTCCTTTTCAGAGTCACGGTTGAGTTGACTCAGAACAATAACAGGAACTTCTAATTCTTTTGCCATCGACTTCAAACCTCTTGAAATGACTGAAATTTCATTTTCGCGAGATGAAGAGAATCGATCGCCTGAAATCAACTGCAAATAATCAACAACAATTAAGGACAATCCATTTCTCGATTTAACTCTTCGTGCTTTTGCCCGAATTTGGTTTATGCTAAGACCGCTTGTGTCATCAACCCAAATGGGTGCCTGTTGAAATTGCTGACTGATTTCATTTAGCTTTTCAGCATAGTTTTTGGCCACAAACCCTTTTCTTAAATCATTCATATTAACCTTCGCTTTTCCACATATCAATCGCATGGCCAAAGAAGGTGCGCTCATCTCCAAACTAAAAATTAATGTGTTTTTAGGTTTGTTGAGATACTTACGAGAGAAGGCAATATTTTCAACTATGTTCATCGCCAAGCTAGTTTTCCCCACTGAGGGACGAGCTGCTATCACAATCATTTCAGCAGACTTTAGGCCATTGGTTAAATTATCTAAATCCTTGTACCCGGTTAGCAAACCATCAGATTCCTCTTTCGAAAGCATCTTTTGAATTTCACCCATTGCCTTTTGGATAGGTTCACGAAAATGTAGAGATGAACGACTATTCTGATCATCACCAAGCTCACAAACCCGTTGTTCCATTCCTGAAAGAAAATCATCTACTTCACCCTGTAAATTATTGGCTCCATCGATTATCTCAAAGGCAACATAAATACATCTTCTCAAAAGTGCTTTTTCCTTTACAATCTCCAACCAATAAGTCGCGTGAGCGGTTGTATCGATTCTAGAAGTAAGATCAAATAAGGCATTCTGTCCACCTACTTGATCAAGCTGCTTTCTTGATTCAAGTTTTTCTGCAAGAAGAATTTCATCAGCAGCTTTATTATCTCGATTAAGTTCAAGTAAAGCTTCAAAAATAATCTGATGATTTAAATGGTAAAAATGATCTGCACCAATTGCTTGCTCGGCACACCTGCCCATAACTTCACCAGAAGTATCCATAATGCATGCTGCCAATAAACCTTGCTCTGCATCCAAGTTACTTGGTAAGGGTTTTCCTTCAATTGTATCCTTTAGGGATGATTGCTCTTTGGTATCCTTGCCCGCATACCGGTTTGCCGATTTTTCCTTTGAAGAAGAAGGTCCCAAAGTTGGCATTTGATTAAAATTTATTTATTTCCTAAAGGGGTTAAATTTAGGCACTATCCTCAATTGGATTTTCTGAAACTACTTCGACTTCAACTTCTGTTTCAACATCATTGTGCAAAGTCAAGGCAACTTTACTAATACCAAGCTCTTTAATTGGTGAAAAAGACTTGAAATGCTTCTTGTCAAAAATGAAGCCCTTTTCACTGAGTTTTTCAAGTATATGACTAGCGGTAACTGATCCAAAAAGTTTCCCACCTGCACCCGTCTTAACAGCGACAGCGATTTTAGTTTCTTTGATTTTCGCAGCTATTTCTTGAGATTTTTGAAGTTCATCTGTCTCTCTAGCTGCTCGGGCAACCTTAAGTGCATCTAAGCGTTTTTTATTAGCTAAATTCAATGGAACAGCCTTCTTTTGTGGTAAAAGATAATTACGAGCATATCCAGGACGAACTTTAACAACATCTCCTTCAGATCCTAGATTATGAATGTGTTCTACGAGTAGTATTTCAATAGTGGCCATAATAATTAATTTTTAAATGATTAAAAAGGAACATCGTCGTCCAAATCTACTTCTTTGCTGACAGAAGGAGAATTTTTTGAATCTTCATTAGATGAAGCAGATTCGACAATACGAGAGTTAGAAGAAGGTCCGTCTTGCTTGGAATCAACAAATTCAAAACTATCTAAAACAACGCGCAATGCACTTCTCTTTTCTCCCTCCTTTGATTCCCATTGATCAAGTTTCAGTCGACCTTCAATGAAAATAGCACGCCCTTTTGTAAAAAACCTTCCAACTGCCTCTGCTCTTGGGCCAAAGGATTCAACTTCTACAAAGGTTGTCTCTTCTTTTCTGTTTCCGTCCGCATCTTTGTAGGATCTGTTTAAAGCTAAACCAAAATTACAGACCGGTCGTCCGTTTGACATCAACCTGACATCTGGGTCACGAGTCAGATTACCAATAAGCAAAACTTTATTTAGAGAGGCCATTTAAAAAGTAAATCTTCTGAAAAAATAATATTATTTGCGCTCGATCAGAATACGATCAACCTTTTTCTCTAACTTTAACTTTTCTTTTAAGCGAGTTGGCAATTCTGGATCTGACTCGATTTCAAATTGAAGAAAAGTTCCCGAAGTTCTACTCTTGCTTTGTGGATAAATGAAATCGTGAGAACCTTGGTTGTCAACTTTGGTTACTTCGCCTTCGATTTTGCGTATAATTTCACTAAGTTTAGAAATCATTTCGTCGGCGGATCCATCTGCACCATGTGCGTCGTAGACAATAGTGGCTAAATAGTTTCTCTTATTCATGAGGATATTTGGGAAGGTTTAGTTTGATTAATTAAATTCATTGTTACATCTATGCCATT
Source organism: uncultured Verrucomicrobiota bacterium (assembly GCA_902580225.1). GTDB lineage: Bacteria > Verrucomicrobiota > Verrucomicrobiia > Opitutales > Seribacteraceae > Seribacter. The sequence continues at coordinate 32,653 of CACHJU010000009.1, read as the reverse complement.
ATCAATGAGACCATATAAAGTATCGATTAGTTTTTCTTTTCTATTTTCCAAAATTTTATTTTCTTCTAGAGTTAAATTAGAAAGAACAAAATCAGATAATTTCATCTGGGGATGGGGCTTATTGCCAATTCCCAAACGGAATCGTATGAATGAATTGCCAATAAAATTTATAACACTGGCAACACCATTGTGTCCACCGGCACTTTTTCTCTTCGAAATTTTTATTTCTCCAAAAGGTAAAGTAAATTCATCATGTATAACCACAATGTTGTCAGGAATGCATCGAAAGTAAGAAAATATTTTCGAAAGGTATTTACCACTTTCGTTCATGAATGTTTTCGGTTTAAGTAAAAGAATTCGATTATCTTCTCGTTTCATGATTAGAAGTTCTGCACACATACTTTTACTAGTCTGAAATGATAAATTTTCTCTCTCAGCAATTGCATCAACCAACCAAAAACCCAAGTTATGACGAGTTTTATTATAAACCTGTCCAGGATTCCCGAGACCAATAATTGCAAAATTTTCCACGATTCATTCAAATTGAAAATAGCTAATCCTTAGGGGTTTCATCCGAAGCAGAATCCGAAGATTCTGTTTCTGTTGAGTCCAATTCATTTGGTTCATCTTCATCTTCAGCAGATGATCTACCACCGGCACTTCCAACACATGAAACTAACATTCCGTCTAATTCTGCAACATATTCCACACCATCCAAATTAGGTAAATCTTTGATTTGAAGATTTTCACCTAATGCGAGACTAGATATATCAAGTTCAATTTGAGAGGGTAGGTTACTTGGACGACAGCGAATTTCAACCTCGTTCACCAAAACCTCCAAAATACCACCCTCAGTTTTGACACCCTCAGCCTCCCCAATCAGAGAGAGAGGAATCTTAGTTTGTAAATTTTCCCCTCGATTGACTTGTATAAAATCAATATGGAGTATGCTATTTTTAATCGGATCGATTTGCATATCTTTTATCAAAACAAGTTCATCTTCTCCTTTGCTACCAAGTAATCGAAGCAATGAAGAAGTTCCTGAAGCTTTACGAAGCAAAATTCTCATAGATCGATCCTCGAGAGAGAGAGATTTGTTTAATTCTTTGCCATAAAGTACAGCGGGTATCCTGCCGGAAGCACGAAGTTTGTTACTAGCTTGTCGCCCAGTTTGCTGACGAGGCGTGACCTCAATAGTTAAATCACTTAATTCGGACATGATATTATAGGGGTACAAAAATTAAAGAAAGCGATCAGAGATAACACCATCAAAGAAATCTTGCAAGCACTTTACAATTACAATTCATACCGAAAATCAAATGATAAATCAGAATTACCTACCAACTCTTTCAATTTTTCTAATAAATTTAATTTCAAAGAGGTTCATGAAGAAAATTTTAAGAAAATAATTCTTTGATTACACGACCATGTACATCCGTTAGGCGGAAATCACGCCCAGAATGACGATAGGTTAGTTTTTCATGGTCAAGCCCTAAGGCATGAAGAATGGTCGCATGTAAATCATGCATGTGCACGCACTTATCGACAGCAACTCCACCAATTTCATCGGTTGAGCCATGCGAAACTCCTGGTGTGATACCGCCACCGGCGAGAAAAATAGTAAATCCACGTGGATTATGATCCCGGCCATCCTTATTTTGTGAAAAGGAAGTCCGTCCGAATTCTCCACCCCACCAGACCAAGGTATCCTCGAGTAGACCTCTTGCCTTAAGATCCTGCAATAAGCCGGCAACGGGTTTATCCGTAGCTCTTGCGTGAACTGAATGCTTTGGAAGATTACTATGTTGGTCCCAACGGGGATTTGCGGATTCATCGGAGTAATTGATACTCACAAATCGGACCCCCCGTTCAACCATTCTTCTCGCAAGCAAGCATTGCTTGCCGAAATCTTCAGTCTCTTTCTGATCGATTCCATAAATTCTTTGAGTCAACTTTGATTCTTGCGTTAGATCCGTTAATTCGGGCGCTTCCATTTGCATTCGCCAAGCAAGCTCGTAATTCTGAATAGTTGCCTCAAAGTTATCATCATTGGAAAGTGAATCGGACTGGACGGCGTTCAGGCCCTGTAAAAGATTAAATCTGTTTTTTTTCTGTTCGCTATTGAGCATCGGATTTTCAACATTTCTTATTTTGGCGTCAGCTACATTACCTGCTCTCCCTAATGCTGTTCCCTGATGAATGGATGGTAAAAAAGCATTCCCATAATTTCGGGGACCTCCTTTACTTGAGGATGGAGAAATCGTGACAAATGCGGGGAGGTTTTGATTCTCCGTTCCCAGTCCGTATGAAATCCAACTCCCCATCGATGGCCGAACCAAGTTAGTTGCACCGGTATGCATAAACAGGGTGGAAGGACCGTGAGCAACTCCCTCGGTATGCATAGAGTGAACGAAAGCCAAATCATCAACATGTTTGGCAATATTGGGAAATAAAGACGAAACATGCTTACCACACTCTCCGTACTGCTTAAAATCCCAGAGCGGTTTCATTAATGTTCGTTTACTCGCTTTTCCAAAGGTGTTGGTGCGAACCCCGACAAAATCGATCTTCTTTCCGTCATTCGCAAGAAGTTCTGGTTTATAATCAAATGTATCAACATGACTGGGTCCGCCGGCCATAAAAATAAAAATTACCCGCTTCGCCCTTTGGGGAAACAATGCTGTCCTTGCAAGCAAAGAGTTTGAGTATAAGGCATTCGCCTGCTGAAGTCCGCTCAGGGCAAGGGATCCGAACCCACAGGCAACTGATTTCAGTAAATTCCTGCGGGATAAATCACTAGCATATTTATTCATCTTGAATAGAAGTACATCAATTCAAATAGCGAAAATCCAAGCATGCAAATAGGGAATGTACAAGTCCATCTATTGCGATACTGCCTTCTTTTTTATTTGTGCTTCGTTTCAAATATTCTACTGCAAGCTTCCTCTCCTTTTCATGAGGTTCCCGACCTAAGCAGGTTAAAAAAGCCAATTTTATTTTCTGTTCAGTTCCCAAATTTTTATCTGCGTGAATTTTTTCTCCCACCAACCCTGCATGTTTTATAACAAATTCATTGTTCATCATAAACAACGCCTGGGTAGGGACAATACTTGTGTTGCGTTTACCAGTCACTAATCCTGGATTTGGATAGTCAAAAACATCAAAGATTTCAGGAATTTCATTACGGTCAATTTTTTTAAATAACGAGCGATTTTCATTGATTTCAGAATTTTCAAAAGAAATTTTTCCCGTAGTTAAGAGTATCGCATCCCTTATTGCTTCGGCTTGCAAACGACGCCGGTTCTGCCTGGAAAACAGCTCATTATTGGAATCTTTTTTCGAGTATTGAGACGAAGACATTTTGTAAGTCTTGGTGAGGACAACCTTTTGAATTAGTAATTTCACAGACCATTTATTTTGGATAAAAAATTGGGCAAGATAATCCAACAGTTTTGGATGAGAAGGACGATCTCCCATTTTACCAAAGTTATCCGTGCTCCGAACGATTCCCTGACCGAATAGATGATGCCAGATACGATTTACAAAAACCCGTGCAGTGAGTGGATTGTCAGAAGAAGCAACCCATTTAGCAAGTTGCAGGCGCCCACTTGCGCCATCTGGAATTTTCGCGAATGAAGATCTGTTTTTAGGGGTGGCAACAACTAAAAATCCTCTTGGAACAACTGAACCCGGAGATCGTATTTCCCCACGAAGATGGACCATAGAATCGCTCGTATTTTTATGCTCCCGTACGGACATTACTTTTTGTACTTTGGGAGGAGCGTTCTTTTTGAGGTCTTCCATTTCCTGTTTTAATTTCTTTACCTGTCTTTCAGCATTTTTTAGCCGTTCTTTGGAAAGTAGCCCTTTCTCAGGATCAATGTATTGGTCAAGTGAAATTACATTAGTTTGTTTTTGCTCTTTTATGGAAACCAAACGAACTGCATCCGCAATCACATGGCGAATTGTTCCTTCAGTAGTGATTTGAACCACATCACTTTCCCTTTGATCAAAAGTAAAAATACCCAGGGAGGTAAATACACCTAGAATGGAGGGTGGTTTCGTTTGATCGATGTAGACTTTTTGTTCACCATTTGCATGCATCACGGTAACGGGTACTTTCATCGACCGGTTTTTTCCATGACTGTAGGAGACTTGAACCTCATATTCTCCCTTTACAGGAATGTTTGCTTTGAAAGAAATCGATTTACTTCCTTTTTCTTTAGCGTTGTCGTGCAAATATTGTTTACCAACAAATCCACTGGTATGGCTTGAAGATACCCATTCTCCTTCTAGTATGGCTTGGGTATCATCGATTACAATTCCTTTAAGTGTGAGGGGGTCCACAGACCTTTGCTTACGGTTAATTTCACCACCTGCAGCCTTAATTACTGCCATTGCTTTCTTTAAGTCCTCCTGAAGAGAAGTAAGGGTTTCATCATGTTTTTCACGGGCTACTTTATAACCGTCACGCAATTCTCGTTCATGAAAACTGGCCACATTTCCCGGAACCAAGCTGTTCGTGCTCCGAAAAATACCCGCCATTGAATAGTAGTCCTGAATGGAAATAGGGTCAAAAGGGTGATCGTGACACCGGGCACACCCTATGGTAACTCCAAGAAATGCCTGACCCACAGTACTGAGTTGCTCATCCACAACTTCCATCCGTAAAAGCTCCTTATCCTGAAGTTCATAATTATGTGGTCCAAGAGCTAAAAAACCCGTACCGGTAAGATTTTCATTGTATTCCAGTTCAGATTTTGAAGGCAATAAATCGCCCGCAATTTGCTCCATGATAAAACGATCAAATGGTTTGTCTTGGTTAAAACTGTTTATCACATAATCACGATACCGGCTTGCATTCGGAAAAGGATTGTTTCGGCCTCCACCAGTAGTATCTGCATAGCGGGCAACATCGAGCCAATGCCGTCCCCATCTTTCCCCAAACCTTCGAGATGCAAGTAATTTTTCCACCACTTTTGAATAAGCATTCGAAGAGTGATCTGATATAAATTCATCAATTTGACTCGGACTTGGAGGCAGTCCGATAAGGTCAAAATAAACTCTTCTTAATAATGTGTGTTTATCCGCAACTGGAGCAGGATTTATTTTTTTTGCCTCCAATTTTGCTAAAATGAAAGAGTCAATTGGATCAGTGGACCATGTTTCATCCTCAACTGTCGGAACCATATGATGTTTAATTGGTTTAAAAGCCCAGAAATTCCGTTCTTTAACTTCAGCTTCCAAATTAAAATTCAAACATACAAACCGGAAAATCCAAAAAAGAATGACTATTCGAGAAAGAAAATACATAGCAGATTTAAATCTAACCATCAAAAACAGATATTAAAGTCAAATTCACACCTACGGTTGTGCTAATTTTTTGGTTGGTGGTTGAACCTTTAGAGTTGCGGAGTTTTCCATTTCGGAATACCGCCGTTCTTCAACTGCCTAGCATGCAAGAGATGGTAGGGCTGGGTAGGGGACATGGGCACATCTTCATTCACCATTAGTGGACGGGCTTCTTTCCAGAACTTCTCATATTCCCTTCGCATCGACTGAACCAATTTAGGATGCTTATCCGCTATATCCACTAGTTGTGAGGGATCTTTTTTCATATCGTAGAGCTTGTTCTCCACAAGGCGGTAACGCTCATTCCTGACTGCGAAACGCTTCCACATATGATCCGTGGGTTCGGAACCGGTCTTCCAACGGGCACCTTGCGTAAAAAGATAGCGGTCCTTCCATTTAGCCTGTGGATTTTTAAGTAGGGGAACAAGACTGCGTCCTTCGACTTGACCCTTGGGCAACTTATCAATTCCTGCTATATCCGCAAGGGTGGGTAAAAGATCAATATGTGCGGAAATCTTTTCGACCGCTTGATCCGATTCAAATTTACCTGACCAGCGAACGAAGAATGGAACGCGGACTCCACCCTCGTCAGGTGAACCCTTGGAGCCCCTCATACCGGCGTTGAATCCTTCCATGGGTTTCTCGTCCTCGGATGTACCCAATTTAGCTCCTTCTCGCACCATCGAGCCAACCGAGCCATTATCAGACATAAAAATCAACATGGTGTTTTTACTTAGGCCCCATTGATCAAGCTTGGTCATGAGTCTCCCCATATTCTCGTCAATATTTTCGATCATACCATAAAAACCGGCATCTCTTTCAGAGAAACCAAGATCTTTGAATCGCTTGGCATTATGAGGCGGAGCGATGAAAGGGCCATGAGGTGCATTGGTGTTGATGTAGGCAAAGAATGGCTTTCCTTCATCCTTGATCTTTTTGATCCATCCCATTCCCGCCGTGAAAAATAAGTCAGTGCAATAACCCTTGGTCTTCACGAAGGAACCATTGTGCCTGATCGTCGGATCAAAATATTTGTTTCCCGGGACATCGGCACAGGAGCAATTAAATTTCTGTCCAATTCCACCCGCTCCATGGATAAAGGCTTCATCAAAACCGCGTTTGTGTGGTTGGTAGGGCTCTTCATCACCTAAATGCCACTTACCAAATATCCCTGAAACATAACCCGCCTTCGACAGTACCTGCGGGAGGGTCACCGTACTTAATGCCATCCTTTCCCGTTCCAGGATAGTATGCGTAATTCCATTTTTCATCGGGTGTCGACCAGACATAAGGGCGGCACGGGTAGGCGAACAGGTCGGACTGACCAGAAACCTCTCAAAGCGGGTGCTTTGGCCATGCAGTTTATCCAGATTAGGAGTCTTGATCCAAGGATTACCATGCTTTCCAATGGGACCATAACCCTGGTCATCCGTGATCATGAGAACGATGTTAGGCTTGGTCCCAAAGGGTAGTTCCCGGGATATTAAATTCTGATTGGCGGTAAAAACAGAGAGGATAAAGGAGAAGAATAAAGTTACTTTCATGGATGATCGCTTAGTTTAATAGGAAGTTAGAATCGACATTCGAAGTCTTGCCTTAGAATTGCACAAGCTTAAAAAACACGCTTGCGGTTTGACGATTTATCAGGTTTGGGATTAGAATATTTTGTGATGCCTTTATTTAAGCATATACTTTGCCTACTTCTAGTTTTTTCGGTTGTGGATGCCCGCACATTCACGAGTTCGGACGGAGTTCGTAAGATCGAGGCTTCCATTACTGCCTATGATAAAAAAACAGGCATCATTAGTATTATCCGGAAAGATGGAAAATCATTCAACAGTAAGCTTTCTTCCTTTAGCGCGGAAGATCAGGCTTATGCTTTAAAGTGGCTTGAAGGTGCCAATGAAAACTATCTTTATGTGGGCAAGGAATACCCTGGTCACCTTCAGATGTTTCTTAAAATCTTAAACTCCGGTGGGGTAGGGTATGGTCAAACGGTTTTATATCAGCCCGGACTGCCTCCGTTTATTACAGGAAATGGGCCAACCCCTTTTCTTGCCTGGGTGAACGGGTATGACAAATTAGACCGAGCATTTAGCCGTTTTAACGCAACGAGAGTGAATTTTGATTTAATCGAGGACAATTGGCGTGCAAGCATATCCTTTCAAACCGCTCAGTCCGTCAGTCGAAATGATGGTGTTGCGTTCGTTTCCCCCGGGAATTTGTACGGTCTGCCCAGCGTTGGAGGACCTATTCTTTACCAACAACCCCAAAGAATTGTAGTCTTGGGCAAAAACCAAAATCCAAATCCAGTGATTGTTTTGCCCCGAGGTCCCGCTCCCGTTTTTGTCAATTCCTACATGGGAGGAATCAGCATAGATGGATTTGGGCTAACAAACGGAGGATATTCAGGTATGACACGGTCTCATACACGGGGAAGGGGAATCTCGATTCAAATAAATCGATAACGAACTTGATTTCGTACGATTTAGTGTCTCGCTAAGACCTTTTAAATTTGGCTTTGTAGTTGAATTTTTGAGGTTTTCTTGAAATCGGTTTTCTTTTTTAATCTTCAATGAATGGGTTTTGACGGTTGAAACATATATTGTAATTGCCCTTAATCGCTTGAATTAAATTAAAGTGATTTAACTTCCGATGAAATGTAAAAAATTAGGAAATAAACCTTCGGCGTGCCCAAACTTGATCAGATAACTTGAATTAAAAAATTAAATGAAATTTATTAAGACCAAAATTTTTCCCATATTCAAAAGCAAAGGCGTTTCTTTTTTTGGGCTACTTGCATTTTTCCTCTCAATTAACCTCCACTCAGAAGAGGAGGACTTATTGAAATACGCAATGTTTGCGTCCAATGCGGAAAGGCCTCAATTTGCCACTCCTATCTCATCCAAACTACCCTTAAAGCTAGAGGAAAGGGATCGCATTGCTTTGATTGGCAACACTCTTTTCGATCGTATGAGGGATTTTGGTCACTTCGAGGCAATGCTGCAACAAGCACACCCAGATTTGAATTTGATTGTCAGAAATCTGGCTTGGTCCGCTGACGAAATTGATCTTCAGCCCCGTCCCGATAATTTTGCTGACACCGAGCAACACCTAACTGCAATGAAAGCAGACATCATTATCGCGGCTTTCGGTTTCAACGAATCCTTTGACGGAAAAAAAGAACTTTCATCATTTGAAACTCGCCTCGCTAATTACTTGTTAAATTTACGATCAAAATCGTATAATGGAAAATCCGCCCCCTCCGTGATTCTGGTCTCGCCAATCGCAAACGAAAATGTACGGGGAGTGCAGGCTGCCGACCGAAATAACCCCAACATTAAGGCTTATTGTAGGTCCATGAAAAAAGTGGCGATTTTTCAAGAAGTCGGGTTCGTCAATGTATTTAATCAAACGGCTGCAGAAATGCTCATGAATCGCGATAACTTAACTATAAACGGGGTCCATTTAAACGCATCAGGTTATTCCAAGTTTGCTAAAATTCTTTTCACCGGATTATTCGATAAAAAGGCTCCCATTATAAGCGAAGATATTCGGGCCGCGGTGATTGAGAAAAACAGGCAACACTTCTACCGGTACCGTCCTCTGAACACATTTTATTACACCGGGGGAAGAAAAGGTAGTTATGGATACCTTGATTTCCTTCCTGCGATGAGAAATTTTGACCGGATGACTGAGAACAGAGACAAACAAATTCATCGACTCTCTCAGGGAAAAAGACCGTCACCTATCATTGACGACTCAAATGTCCCGCCCTTACCCATCACCAAGCAGAGTAGAGGGGCAAATAAGTGGATGTCTGCTCAGGATGAAAAAGCAGCTTTTAAAATTGATCCCAGATTCGAAGTTTCTCTCTTTGCGAGTGAAGAACAATTTCCTGATATTGCCTGCCCCATTCAAATGAGATGGGACGGGCAAGGAAGAATGTGGGTATCCTGCTCAACCACATATCCTCATGTTTATCCGGGACAGGCTCCCAATGATAAAATAGTAATCCTTGAAGATTTAGACAAAGACGGAAAAGCAGATCAATGTTCGGTCTGGGCGGAAGGTTTGAATGTGCCTCTATCATTCGAATTTGGGAATGGAGGGGTTTATGTCTCCGAGGAGCCACACATGACTTTTCTCAAGGATACCAACGGGGATGGAAAAGCAGACCTTCGTGAAATTCCACTCACAGGATTTGGGTGTGAAGATTCCCACCATGCACTTCATGATTTTGCATGGACTCCGGATGGAGACCTAATTTTCAGGGAATCTGTTTTTCACCATACTCAGGTGGAAACACCCTACGGTCCGGTCAGGCAGCAGAATAGCGGTTGGTTCGCCTGGGAACCTAAACTTCACCGACTCACTGCATTTGGAACTCATCCAAGCACCAATCCGTGGGGCGTAACCTTTGATGACTGGGGTCAGCATGTTGCAAGTTATCCGATTTTTGCCTCTGCCCATCATGCACTCGACCCCCCTTACCCCGAGCAACACCCCAGGCCGAGCGGACTACAAGCCTATTCCGGAGTATGCGGGCAGGAGTTCATAGACTTCCCAAACTGGCCTAAAGAAATGCAGGGTATGATGGTAAAGGTTCGATACAAGTCTACCAACCGGGTGGAATTGTTAAAGTGGAAAGAATACGAGTATGGCTATGAAGAGGAATATGTTTCAGACATTATATTTTCCACAAACCTCAGCTTTATTCCCGTTGATCTGAGATACGGTCCGGGGGGTGCAATGTATGTATGCGATTGGTACAACCCGGTAAAAGGTCACGCCCAGTATTCTTTGCGCGATGAAAGAAGAGATCGAAAATCCGGCAGAATATGGCGAATTATGCCCAAAGAAGCGAAGCCGGTAAATCCACCGAAAATCACTGGAGCTTCCCTTCCGCAACTACTGAATCTGCTCAAACGACATGAGTATCGCTATCGCTACTGGGCAAAGAGGGAAATTCGGGAAATGAAACCTATTAAGGTCAAAAAGGCACTCGATCAATGGGTCAAAAATCTTGACCCCAATGATCCGCGCCATAGACATCACCAGGTGGAGGCAATGTGGGCTTATCGAAATGTAGAACAGTCCAATATTCCCCTTCTCTCGGAGTTACTCCGTTGCGGAAATCACAACGCCCGGGCGGCAGCAGTTAGGCAACTTAGATATTGGCATTCACTAACTAATAAAGGAGATGCCATGCTTAGGGAAGCGGCACGGGATAAAAATGGCCTGGTGAGACTGGAAGCGGCTATTGCCTGCAGTTATATCGGCTCCAAAAATGCATTTGAGGCACTTAAAATAGTGTGTTCTCTACCCAATGATAAGCACCTGAGCTACGCGATTAAAACTTCTCTCGGTTCTGCTCCGATGAGAAAGTTCTGGAACCCAGATGCTTTAGAAAAAAATCAGCCGCTTCTTTATGCTTTTTTAAACAAACAGAAAATGGCTGAAAAAATGGCCGAAAAATCTAAGGCAGATAGTAAATTTGATCGCCAAAAAAGTCTGCTTAAGGTCAAAGTTTCCTGCATGAAAGAAAGAATGCTCTTTTCCGTCGAATTGATGGCGAAACCAAATCTCGGGGAATATAAAAAGTCTTCGGACGGTGACATCACCGCAAAAACCAACCAACCGATTCGTATAGAATTCAATAATCCGGATGCTACGCCACACAATTTTGTTCTCGTACAACCAGACTCACTCGAAGAAGTGGGACTTGCCGCAAATGATATGGCCAAAGATCCAATTGCAGCTAAAAATGGACAGTTTATTCCACGATCAAATAAAATAATTGCTCACACAAAAATGCTCAAGCAAGGTGAAAAAGAATTCTTACGTTTTAAGGCACCTAAAAAACCCGGAATTTATCCTTATCTTTGCAGTTTCCCGGGACACTGGACAATCATGAAGGGAAATCTAATCGTCAAATAAAATTCCATTTCACAAAATCGATAAATGAAGCTGATCGTAACCACTTTTATTCTATTTCTTGCCCTACTGCAGGTTTTATTTGCCCAAACAAATTTTGTTTTGGTCATGACCGATGATCAGGGCTGGGGGCAAACCGGATATTACAATCATCCCATTCTTAAAACTCCCAATTTGGATAGAATGGCTTCCAATGGAATACGATTTGATCAATTCTATGCTGGTGGGCCAGTATGTTCTCCTACGCGTGCGACCGTTTTAACGGGTAGAACCCACGACCGAACCGGAGTGTTCGATCACGGCTATGCATTAAGAAAACAGGAGGTAACACTTCCCCAAGTACTTAAGAGGGCAGGGTATGCCACCGGGCATTTCGGGAAATGGCATCTATGCGGTCTACGGGGTCCAGGCGTTCCGATCTTAAAAACGGATGCACATGGACCCAAAGCATTTGGATTTGAGAAATGGCTCTCAGTGACTAATTTTTTTGATCTCAATCCAATTATGAGCCGACAGGGAATAATTGAGGAGTTTAAAGGAGATTCTTCAGAAATCATTGTCGAGGAAGCCCTTAAATTTATGCAAACGGAAACTAGAAAGGGGAAACCCTTTTTCTGCGTAATTTGGTACGGTACACCCCACTCACCATTCATGGCCCTGGAATCAGACATGAAAGAATTCAGCGGACTAAATCAAAGCTCTCAGGCTCACTATGCAGAACTAAAGGCAATGGATCGGAGCGTGGGCACGCTGCGAAACGGTCTTAAGAAAATGAAAATTGATCAGAATACACTTGTCTGGTTTACCAGTGATAATGGAGGCCTTCCTAAAATTAATCCCTCTACAACCGGTGGGCTCAGAGATTATAAAGGCAGTTTGTATGAGGGTGGAATTCGAGTGCCAGCAATAATAGAATGGCCCAATAAAATAAAGAAGCCAAAAATTAGCAACTACCCAGCTGGGGCAGTGGATATATTTCCCACCATCGCAGAGATCGCAGAATTGTCAGATTCTGCCATGCTCAAACCAATGGATGGATTAAGTCTGACCCCTCTTTTCAGTTCAGTTCTCTCCAAAAGAAATAAGCCATTAATTTTTAGTAGCCGAGGACGAATGGCAATCATTGACAATGAGTGGAAAATGATTTCCCAGCCCAAAAACCAAGGCAGAAAAATAGAGCTTTTTAACCTTTCTTCCGACCCCGGCGAATCTATGAATGAATTTCGGCCCAAGCATCCTCAGGTAATCCGACTGAGAGAATTTCTGTTTGATGCACGCAAATCTATTGAGAAAAGTGTAAGCGGACAAGACTACTCTAATGGAACAGTCCTCCCACAACCACCGAGAATTTTTTGGACAGAGTTACCTCAATATCAAAAATATTTTCAACAATGGAAGACTCGACCCGAATATGAATCAAGACTTAAGAAATTTTAAATAAATTTAAATAAATTTATGAATACTGCCATTTTATTTATTGTTTTTCTTTTAAGTTTCCTACCCCTTCAAGGTAAAAGACCGAACATCGTGCTCATCATGGCTGATGATCTGGGCTTTTCAGACCTAGGCTGTTATGGTTCTGAAATCGAGACACCCAATCTTGACCGGCTCGCAAATAATGGTCTTCGATTTTCACAGTTTTATAATACCTCAAAATGTCATTCATCCCGTGTATCATTACTGACTGGATTGTACTGTGATCAAGCAGGTTCAAAAAGCCTCAGCCGCGGTGCAACCATTGCCGAAGTTCTTAAACCTGCCGGGTATTCCACTTGGATGTCCGGAAAATGGCATCTTGACAAACAACCGACTGACTTTGGGTTTCAGAGATATTGGGGTCATCTTTCTGGTGCCTGTAACTTTTTTACTGGGGATAATTCTTTTCGACTAAATGGTGAAAAATGGACGGTTCCCAAAAACCTTAATGGCCAACCTTTCTACACCACCCATGCAATCACTGACTTCGCCCTAGACTTTATGAAGGAAGGCAAGGTAGGAAAATCATCAGACCCCTTTTTTCTCTATGTTGCCTACAATGCACCACACTATCCACTGCATGCACCGAGGGATGCCGTTCTCAAATACGATGGAAAATATGACAACGGATGGGACCATTTAAGAAAAACGAGATATACGAAGCAACTAGAGAGCGGCCTGTTGCCCAGAAAATTCAAACTGTCGCCAAGGGCTCCCCATGTTCCTTCATGGGAATCAATCAAACAATCCGAAAAGGAATGGGAAGCGGATCGAATGGAAGTATTTGCCGCGATGGTCGACCTTATTGACCAAAATATCGGTCGACTCATCAATGAATTAAAAGCCCGGGATGCCTTCGATAATACGCTTTTTCTTTTTTGCGCTGACAATGGCGGGTGTCCTTTCGAAAGAACCCGTGGAAGAAACCTTAAACCTTGGGATCCAAAATCCTATTGGACCTATGACGCTTCATGGGCACAAGCAAGTAACACTCCCTTCAGGCTGTATAAACAAAACCAGCATGAGGGGGGAATTTCTTCACCACTTATTGCTCACTGGCCGGAAGGGCTCAAAGCGAAAGCTGGCAGTATTACAAGACAACCTGCTCATCTAATCGACTTTATGGCCACTTTTCTCGAACTTTCAAATGGTAAATACCCTGAAAAAATTGGCAGTCGTTCTATAGAAAACCTTGAAGGTCTTTCTCTTGTGCCTATTTTAAAAGGCAAACAAAGAGAAGGTCATGAAACTCTTTATTTTCATTTTGGGACAGACCGTGCCCTCCGACAGGGAAAATGGAAGTTAGTTTCGGCAAAAGGCGGAAAATGGGAGCTTTACAATTTGGACAATGATCGCACTGAACTCAATGACCTGTCCGAAAAGTTTCCTCAACGCGTAACAAAAATGGCAGGTAAATGGTTCGACATTGCAAGAAACAAAGAAAGGCTAAATCAGAAAGGGCTAGGCCCGGTAAAGGAAGAGGTGAAACAGATTTCCTTTCGCCGGGATACTTCCGATCAGTTAGAAGATTGAACAGGAAATTCGTAATCCTACCGATCTGTTTTCAAATGGTAGATTCAAATGCAGATTCGCCATTAAAAATGCCTGTGATATGAGTCTTTTACTCCGGGTGTTCCATTGAATCCATAATTTTCAGTATGAATGCCCTTTGGTCAGGCGGAAGAGTTTCAGAGGCTCTTTTAAATTCTTTTACCCGGGCAGAAGTTAACTTGATACCCTCGTGCCCTATCGACTGCTTGAGATTTCGTCCGGGTTTGGACACTTCATTATCAACATTAACAAACCTTGGAGAAGATTTTTTGGAATAAAGCAAAGCCACCTCATTCATCAATAGATCAAAAATAATCTCAAATGCGAAAATTGAATGATCTTCGTCGAACCATATGGTAACTGAAATTGATCCATCTGTATACCTCACTCTATCTTCTTCGGTGGTAAGGGAATGGTTCGGTAATTTCTGTAACATCTTACATAGGATAAGGATTGAATAATCCTTTAATCAATATTTTCTTACTTTAATTGAAGAAATTTGAGCAGACGAAGAGTAAGATAAAATGCGTAGTGAAAAAATGCAAGTTTGTGCAAACCTGTAGCTGGAATTCGAGATGTATGCAGGAAGGCTTGATTTTAAGTGTGGGCAGTAAGAAAACCTCTCGGCCAGGTAACCGTACCGCAAAGCGGAAAAAAAAATAATCCTATTGACCTTCCCGTCTTATTGAAACTGGCTCACCCAGGATTTCCTTAAGAACAAAGGCATGTTTCAATGAGGATTTGGAAGAAAGCATTTTCCTGTAACTTTCTACCTGACGGGAATTTACCTTTTTTGCGGAAGGTTGCCAAAATCCCTTTGAGTCGGAATCTTTAACGGAAGTTTGAACCGTAGTATCAATTACTGCAGGGATCGGAACAATATCCGTTACTTCTTCGGTTGTAACTGTACTTTCCGGTAATTCTGAATCGTAATTCAGGGGGGGAGGACCTTCGCTGAATTCTTCTTTGGGATTGGTAACTTTTTGCCACGCTTCTTTAAGGACATCTTCCAAAGATTCTGAGGACTCTTCTTTCTGTATTGGTTTCTCTTTTTCTGCAGGTTCTTTTTTCTTAAAAATTTTCCCCAATAATGAAGCCAGAATTAAACCGACTATGAAAAGACTGTCTAAGTTGATATCCGGCATATCAGGGAGAATTATTCAGTATCCTTTGATATACTAGAGCGCATTTCGGTGTCAGCCTCGACATTCTTCAATCGGTAATAATCCATCACTCCCAGATTACCGCTTCGAAAAGCCTCCGCCATTGCCAAAGGAATTTGGGACTGGGCCTCGACAAGTTTTGCCTGCATTTCCTGAACCTTGGCCACATTTTCCTGTTCCAGAGCGACCGCCGCCGCCCGGCGAATTTCTGCCTGTGCCTGTGCCACTTCCTTGTCCGCGGAAGCTTGCGAAGAACGAAGGGCTGCCCCCCGGTTCTCCCCTAAATCAACATCTGCAATATCGATAGATAAAATTTCAAAAGCGGTACCCTGATCCAATCCACGGTCCAACACTTTTTCTGTAATTGAATTCGGATTTTCCAGCACGACTTTATAGTTTTCAGATGATCCAATGGTGGAAACTATACTTTCACCTACCCGAGCAATCACGGTCTCCTCCTGGGCACTGCCAACATAACGGTCCAAGTTGCTTCGCACAGTCACACGGGCACGGACTTTAACCTGAATACCGTCCTTGGCCACTCCGTCAATGGTTTCCCGCCCCTCAATCACACAATCAATCACTTTCGGATTAATGGAAGTTCTTACGGCTTCGAGCACAGACTTTGAAGTCCCCCGCGTGGCCAAGTCAATTGCACAGGCACGATCCCAGCTAAGGGTTATGTTAGCTTTTGATGCAGCTATGATTGCCTGAACTGTTTGAACCACATTACCTTCAGCTAAATAATGAGCTTCAAGCTGATCCGTTGTGAGGGGAAGGCTCGCTTTTTCGGCTGTGATTCGGGCATCAACAATCAATCCAACCGGAACTCCTCTCAAACGCATTGCCACAAGCGTTCCAAATCCCACATATGCATTTGCCAAAAGTGCCTTCAACCAGGTGCTGAAAAATGATATAACAATTAAAGCAACAACAAGGCCGGCAATTAAAGCTAAGCCTATACCAATATACCAAATTATATCTGTCATAATATTTTAGAGTTCAATTTTATAAATAAATTTATGTTAAAGTTTTCTTATCCGAATCCGAAAATCATCTACACCAGTAACGATAATGTGCTCGTCAACTGGCAAAAGACCATCCTCACAATAAGCATCATAGTTTTTACCATTGAGCAAAACTATTCCTTCGGGCTTGTGTTCAGTCAAAGTTTTTCCCTGACATCCAATGATCTCCTCTCCTGGCAGTTTATCGTTACTAACCCCATCCGTGGTTGAGGAGAGGAAGAGATATTGCCCGAACTTACTTTTCGAAAGCCACCTGAACTCAAGAAACACGATCCACAACCCCCCAAATGCACCGAGAACGAAAGTGAGTGTCGGTGCGAGTATCCCGGAATACTCCTCATAAGCAAAATAGGTCGCAAGGACTATACAGGCAGCACCGGCCAAACCAAAAAGCCCACCTGGCATAAATCCCTCCACCAAAATCAGTGCGTAAGCAAAAACAATCGCCAGTAATATTGATTCCATGATTTTATAATTTAGTTACAATTAATCCGTAATCATTGAAACCAATGACCTCAACAGCAGATCCTTTTTCAATTTTTCCCAAACTTGCCCTTGCATCGTGACGAATTCCATTAATTTCAACCTGACCGGTGGGAAAAAGCTCGGAAACACTCTTTCCCACCGCTCCAATCAATCCGTCTTCCTCACCCGTCACATCGCCAGATAAATTAGAATTAAGCCCTCCGACCGCGGAAGAGAGAATTAAGCTATTCCAAATGGAGGATTTGGGCAGGATGCGGGTGAGTGCCAAAACTAATGCCAGAGTAATTATCACCGCGAGCAACAGTTCTTTGACGGGATTTTCAAATGTTTCGAAACTCCAGGAAAAATCGGTGTTCGGCCACACATCCACCATTGCCCAAAGAATGGATCCAAAAATCATAACCAAACCGATAATGGCCGGGAAGATTAGACCGGGAAGTACAAAGAGTTCCAAAATAACCAAGGATACACCCAGTAAAAAAACCAGCACCTCTTCCTGTCCCGCCAGACCGGACACATACTTGGAACCAAAAAAGATCAGTACGAATAAAATTCCAGCGATTCCAAAAAAACCAAAACCCGGTGTTTTAAACTCAATAAATAGTCCCAGTAATCCAATACCTATTATAATCGGTCCGACAGAATTAAGCCATAATCCCGCTCTTTCCGCCCAATTGATTTCCATCTTAATTAATTCATAATTCCCTGCTCCCCACTTTTCATCAAGTATTTTTTCCGCACTTTCAAATACACCGGTTCCCAATAATGGCTGGGGTGGATCACCGTACTGTTTTACCGCTTCTTCGGCAGTTAGGGTTAAAAGTTCACCTTTTTTTTGTATCACTGTGCCGTCAGTTGCAAGAGGTGGATCGCCTTCAATTAAAAGTGTCTCATTGGCATCCATCATGGAAGCCATCACACGCGAGCGGTACCGGTGCTTCCCGGAATAACTTCTAATCTTTGCTTTCAAATAAGAATTAATCTTCCGCTTCATGGACGAATCAATATTGGCACCACCTCCACTCACCGCTTCTGCCGCCCCAATTTGGGCAAAGGGTGCAAACGCGATTTCATTGGTTGCAATGGCGATATAAGCACCGGCGGAAATTGCCTCCGTGTTCACATAGGTAATAATCGGTCCATCAAAGCGGTCAAATGATTCAATGATCTCCTGCATAATCTCAAGCGTTACCCCAAGCTCACCACCGGGAGTGTCCATATCAAGGATTACAATATCCGCTTTCGCTTCGATTGCACTCTTCAGGCCCCGCCGTAAAATATCCAATATCGGTGGACCAATTTGATCACGAATGGGTATTTGATAAGCAATTTTATCTGCGGTTAAAGCAAAAGATTTGGGGGAGGTGTCTTCGGTTTTATTAATGTCAAGCTCCGCCCATACCGTATTGGAAAAAAAGATTGCAAACAAGAGGGTGATAATAAATCGGGGAATATTATGCATGAAGATTAGTATATTTTTAAAAAGCTCATCCTATTCACACAAATACATTGCGCAAAGCTCAAATAACGGGCAATTGATATCTTATGGAAAGCGTTATTTATCAAAATCAGGAAATAAGGCGGTGGGATGTTGGCCCCTCCACTTTTCTCGCCCTACCGGAGCGGGGGGCGAGACTTCTTAATTGGCATATTAATATGAGCGATGGATCGGTTCGTGACATTATTCACTGGCCCGAGGAGAATGAGTCGGAAAATTTCGAGCAAACCCACGGCGGAATTCCCATTTTATTTCCTTTTGCCGGAAAGTGCTATGATGCCGGCAATGAAAATCATTGGAGATTTGGACAATCCGTTCTTCCGATGCCTATGCATGGATTTGCCCGTCATTCAAATTTTCGAATCCGATCAATGGATCAGCACGGATTTGAAGTAGTCCTTGAACCCACCGAAGAAAGTAAGGTTTTTTATCCTTTCGATTTTTCATTTACAGTTATTTTTCATTTTCTGGATTTGGCTTTGCAAATTAGCCTTGTACTAGAAAATGAAGGCAGAGAAGCAATCCCATGGTCCGCCGGTTTACATCCTTATTTTCAAATTCCATGGAGAAAAGACTTAAGCCTCAAAGATCACCAGTTAAAAATCGATGCAAGGCAAGTCTTTCAATACGACTCTGGTGGAATTATGAAAAAGACTCCAAACCCGGAAATAATTTGTGGCTTGGAAGAACCCGATTTAGTCAATCGAGTTCATTATGAACTAAGGGAATCTTGTGCAGAAATATCCCTTCGCAATGAAGAAGAACCGATCAGAATTTCAGAGGTTGGAGGATCCGAAAAAGGATCGCGGTTAACCTTTGTAACCTG
The DNA here is from genome assembly GCA_902580225.1 of uncultured Verrucomicrobiota bacterium. Lineage (GTDB taxonomy): Bacteria > Verrucomicrobiota > Verrucomicrobiia > Opitutales > Seribacteraceae > Seribacter. The sequence goes on along the minus strand of CACHJU010000009.1, from coordinate 13,336 downwards.
GAAAAAAGAAAATTCTCCTTACTATTGCGTGGAGCCTTGGATGTCTCCACCCAATGCACCTGAGAACAAAACCATTCGTTTAGTTCCACCTGGCGGGCGAGATGAATTTACTGTGGAAATAGAATTAGCTTAACGGGGAACCAGTTGAGGACTTGTTGCCTCCATTACACCGTCCCATAGTTTTATTCTGGCTTTCAAACTTAATTCAACCTGAAGAATAACCTCGTTTTCTTTTTGACTATCGTTGGCACATAAATCATCAAGCAACTTTAACGCCATTGGACCATGATGGTCACCGTCCAATAAAGCATGTCTTTCCAAGTAATAATGAAAAACAGGGGCATCATCAGCACCTATTTTAGTTAGTTCCAGAATTCGCTTAAACATGACCGGAACAATGCTTTCCCTTCCAATCGCAAAAGATGCAGCGATTTCGTGACCTTTTCCTTTTTCGATGAGTTCAAATGTATGTTTCATGAACTCAAGCGAGGGACTAGGAATGCAGGAAAGATTCATGGCACTATTTAAATCCGAATTTTGAATTTCACTGATAAAACGGTTTACTGATTCAGTAGAAGCACCCACTTCTTTCATAGCCTGCAAGTAAATCTCAAAGTGGCTCGTATAGTTTTCCCCGTTGGAATTATAAGCTTGGTCTGATTCCTCCTCCATTACGATTTCATTTATAAATCGAACCACATTTCCATCTTTATGAGGAATCCATGGAGAACCATGGGGGACATAGATTTCTTGGAGTCTTTTTAAAAGAGACATAAAATCCCAAACTGCAAAGACATGATGCTCCATAAACAATCTTAACTCATCAATTGTGTTTAATTGAGAAAAAATAGAATGAGATTCTAGTCTTTTCGACAATGGTACAGTTTGGGATAAATTCATTAGTATATATTTATACGCTTTTTGGGAATATTCAAAGTTAGAATATGTAAACATGGCGCTCCCGCTTGGAGTCGAACCCAGATCTTCGGTTCCGGAGTTTGATGACACTTTATAAAATAAAAGTCATAAACTATTAAGATCAAGTGAAATGCGAAAAGATAAGCCTAAATCGACGGAAATTTTTCCACAATTTTTCCACAAATAAAAACAAATACAACTCCTTTTGTGTTAGTATCTTTGTACAATTTTATAGGTTTATATGTTTTTCTATAATTATTTTGTAAATAATTGTTAATAAAGGTTTTATGATACAATTTATTCACATTTTTTGCTTGACTTTGTCTGTGTTTTTTGGCATACTATACATTATACAATTAAGACAAAATGAAGAATAGAAAAAAGAGATGGATAATGAGTTGGGCAGAGTGCATTGGATAGGTGTTCATCTAGGCTTTCCTGTGTCCCAACGCCTTCAATCGGTTCAGACACTCACACATAAGGTTATTTATGATCCCTCAAGTAGCAGGTTATTGGGCATAATGGTTATATGAATCAAATTATAGAACGACTAGATAGTTACTTCGAACATTGGATGCTAAGCGATGCATTTAACCACTTTTTTAGCAATAAGGTTTGCGACATTGTCTATACATATAACGGAATAGATGAGATGAATAAAGACTTCATGGATATGACCGAAGATGAATTACATGGAATACAAGTTACGATATCTCTTGATAATGGTTTAACAATATTATTCCCACCATTTAATCCAGACGAATTTCCAACCTTTTTACAAATAAAGAACCGATAAATGAATCAATTATAGATAAACAATTTGGTAATCGTTCGTGAACGACATTACAAAAACCATGTAAATCTTAACGATGCAAAAAGGTTTTTGGAATATTGGAAGTTCAAACAAAAACACAGACCTAATTGGAACATTTAAAGAAGGATTGGTTGCTTAGTATCTTGTTATACTTTCCGCCTCAATTAATAATTTATCGAACAGCGGAATGCTCATTTCGATTGACTCAAGTTTTTGATTGATTGTTTATTTCAAAGTGAAAAGTTTAATTTTGCTGATAGCATTGTTTTTAACGAGCGTTGCCAACGCATTCGAGTGGCGAGGGATAAAGTCTGGAATGACAAAAGAAGAGGTAAGCAAAATATTCCTTGCTGAAGGAATTAATAAAGCTACTTGGAAAAAAGAAGCTCGATATCTCATCAATTCCATAAAACTCAGTCCATCATGTGAGCTTTGTGATGATTGGAAACGCCCTGTTAGGTTACTCAGTTATATTGAACTTCAGTTCTATAAAAACTTCGGTCTTAGGAAAAGGGACAAGTGTGTCTAATCGGGCTTTCCTTATGGCTTCTTGGGGTTACAAAACACAGTCACACTTCTGCCTTTTTTAAAGTTGCTGTAGAGACATTTGCATTTTAATATTTTCTTAAATTACATTTACTATCGAGGAAATTTAATGAAATTTAATGCAAATTTTATAGATAAAATAAATACTTTATCTAAATTACCTGTAGTAGGTATAAGAATATGTAATTTTTTTATAAATTTTTTATTTGCAGATAGACATCAACCATACCAAAAAGTGACGATTAGACGTAATGGTGTTCAGGGTACCTTATATATAAATATATTTGATTATTCTCATGTTGCCCAAACCATGGGCTTACAGTATGGACTTTCTGCATTCAAATTTTTTGATCAAAACATAGAAAAGGATACAAAAGAATCTGTTTTTTTTGATTTTGGAGCCAACATTGGATTATACTCTTTGTATTGTTTAAAAAAATTTAATATAGGCAAAGTTGTTTGCGTCGAGCCCAATCCCCTATGTATTGGTCTTCTGCAAAAGACTTTTTTAGATTTTGATGTAAATCATGTAAAAATTTACGGAAACTTACTATCTAATGTAGTAGGAAGTGGAATTTTAACGGAAAGAGTTTTTAATTCTGGTAGTGGAACAGCTGTCGGTGATTGGGGAAATGATGAATTGCCTGAACACTTTACAAGAACATTTGAAGTCGAGAACATATCAGCTAATGACATAATCAAGTCAGAACTTGGCTTAGGCCAAAAGGCATGTATCAAAATGGATATACAAGGCTTTGAAGCAGGAGTTTTATCTGATCTTACAGATGAAACCATTAGTCAATTCGTGAAATTCATATTTTTCGAAGTGAACCACAAACATCTTGAAAAGTTAGTTGAGCAAATCGAGCGATATAGAAAAATGGGTTTTAGGCTGTTAAATGATCAAGGACATGCAATAAAAACCACTGTTATTGAGTCCTTAGTAAAGAAAGATGTTGCTTTAGTAAAATGATTTAATCCGACATAAAGACTTACTCAATCAACAAAAAACTTTTCTATCTGAAGATTAAAATTTTACGTAAATTTTTACTCAGTCCCTCAATGCTTCATTAATGGCTTCCTTCAGGGTTTTACTATCCGCTTCCACGCCCCTTACTTACACACTGCTTAATTTCATTTTAAAAACATTAAAAGCTTGCCTGCACATATCTTTCGCTCCCATATGAATTACACATTCCATTCCAAAACGAACACAAACTGAAGCAGTTGCAATCCATACTGACCCGCAAGTCCAATATCTTTGCCCGAACGGGATGGTATAAATCCTCTTACTTTCGTCCAAATCAATATTATCGGTTTTAGTCGGAGAATTATTGTATACTTTCGAAACAAATTCTCTTCCGGATTCGACACATTCATCTAACAAGTCTGCAGTGGCGGAGATTCTCATGTCCTCGCTTAAGAAAATAATAACATGATGAACCGCGGTTGAGCAGTGGGACGAACTTTAGCCGCCCAAACCCTTCGGTCCTGTTTCTTTACAGAATAACCCAGCCATTTCTCCATGCAAAATAAACTTTTTCACAAAACCTTGTATCAGACTTAGAAGGTAAACCTCCTCACTGGTACATTTACATTTATCGAAAAAAAAGTAGGTCATTCGTACTCGGCCTAAATTCAAAGATTTGGATATCGAGAATTTTAGAATTTAGTTTCGTATACAGTTAATTTCAGCTTTTTTGTAAGATGTTCCAACATTTTTCGCAGATTTTCGGCAATTACCGTAAAAATTTCTTGGTACGATTAAATTAAAACATTGCTACCACTATTGAAACTGGCACTCCCGCTGGGAGTCGAACCCAGATCTTCGGTTCCGGAGACCAATATTCTATCCATTGAACTACGGGAGCTAAATTGTTAATAAGCAAAATCTTAAGTAAATTACAAGTTAATCGAGAATAAAATTTAGTGTGAGATTGGTGTAATTTTTCTTGTGTGATTATACTATATTCGCTTAATTTCAGCTTTATGAAGGCAAAGCGTAAAACTATTAAACATCCACATGATAACATAGCTACCATTACACATGTTCCTTACAAGGAAGGCAAAAACAAATTTGAGATATACATACGCAAAAAGTATTCACCCACCGGCAAACCGCAAAGGCTTTACAAAGCAACACAAACAATAGCCAAGGATTATGTTAATGCACTCACAGATGAATTAGGTGAATATGGTGCAAGTTCACTTAAACAATTAACCCCGAATCAAAGAGCGGATGCTGCCAGAGCTTTTAAAATATTACCTGCAACCGATTTTAATGAACTTTACTCAGCAATCTTGCATCTTCGGGATCTTAAAGCAAAAGAAGATGCAAAATCAGATATAACAGTTTCTCAAATCGTGGATGAAAAAATCCAGAAAGTAAAAGAGAGAGTGGAGATGCGAGCCAAAGGAAAAAATGTTAAGGGTGGATCTAGTAAAACATTAATAGAATATGAGTATTATGGTAAAATATTAAAAAAAGAACACGGTTCTATGCGAGCAGTGGACTTTAAAAATAAAGAGCATTTTTTTCCCATCTACAAACAACTTGGACATAGAGAAAATTTTCGAAAAGTTTGCCATGCTATTTTTAACCTATGTATAAAAGAGCATGGTGGAAAAGTAATCAAGAAAGGGCAGAATCCGATTACGCAAGAGAAAGAAGAAATTGCTGATAAAGATCCTGCGTATTTAAAGCAAGATCAGTGGCAAAAACTTATTTTAACTGCAATTACTACGGAGAATAAAGAATATAGAAAAGGAAACGCTTACGAGCTCACTGCATGGGCAACTCTTGGGTTGTGGTGCGGTCTACGCCCTGATGCCGAATTGAGGCTTTTAGATTGGAAAGATGTTGATTTAGATTACAAGAACAGAGTCTGGGTATATTCATCGAAAACTCGGAAACGTAGACATGTAGATATTCCAAATTGTGCAGTTAAAATTCTAAAAAAAGTAGCCAAAAAAAAAGGCTTAGTTGTAAAACAAAAGAATTATCATAAAAGAGTACTTTCTTTAAAAGAAAGGGCAGGTGTAGGCCGTCCAATTTGGGTGAATGATATAATGCGCCACACCTTTGCATCGATGCATTGGGCAATGCATCAAGATGAAAGAGAATTAATAAAGCAAATGGGGCACATTGATAACAGTGAACTAGACTACTATGTCGCAGAAGAAAAATATCTAGTAGACCAAGCAGAAGAATTTTGGAATTTTACGCCACCAATATCGCAAGGCACGGGATCCGGATTTCCGGATCCCAAGACTAGCTAGTAAATCCTGCATCTAAATCATCATCTTCAAGGTGATTTCTTGTAACATCATTAAAACCTTAAACCAGCATTTTTCAGGATTAAATGTTTATTTGCATCCTTTAACCAATTATTACAAGCATACCGAAACGCTTCATCCCAGCAGGGAAATTTCTTTTTTTTAGCATCAGCCCATTTCCTAAACTGAAAAATAGCACCATCCCTATCTAAACCAGCTTCATCTGTAATGCTAATAGGTGGATCAAAATCACTTGGTATTAATTTTCCTTTAGAGGAACTACTATTATTATTATTATAACTATATATATATAGGGGATTTGCCTCTGCTAAAGGCATTTCAGAACCACTTTTGGCATTCCCTGTGCCACTTTTGCCACTCCTAGGGGCAGAAATGCCACTCCCAACGGCATTTCTGCCGTTGAGAATGGCAATATTTGCCGCTGTCTGCCAATTACAGTTAAGATGCAGACGGATCTCCTCCAGAACTTCTTCTGATTGATCAGAGAGTTTAATACGGATTGTTTTCACTTTTTTTTACTCCAAATATATCATCGTGGATATCTGAACGAATATTTTCGAGAATACCTGAACCGTAGAATTCAGTTTGAAATAAACTTCCCCTAGACCATATATAATAACCATCCCAATGATTTGAAATAGCTAATAGTTCCATTACTCCAGGAATACTTTCTAGGTCACTCATTGCATCCTCTGGGAACTCTTCGTATGGAGCACAAGATTTGTAGTAAAAAGTAAAAGTAATGGATATTTCTGAATCATCACAATTAGAAGCCTCGTGTACTTTTTTTTGATTAATAATTTCATGATTACCACAGGCATCAAACTTTTCGTTTATGATTTCACTCATATTTGATCTAATGAAATCAACTGCCCATGTTTTTCCGGTTAACGATATTGCACATTTATATTTACTCATGACTGCACCCCCATTGCTTTCTTGCATGAACCCCAGTGAAAAAGAACCGAATTACCCATTCTTTTGTAAGGTAGTAATCCTTGATTCCTCCAGTTTTGTAGAGTGCGGACACTCTTGTTCAAGCGCCCTGCGAGCTGCTGTTGTGTAAGGAAATCATCGTCGTGATATCCTGCTGTATTAATATTATTATTCATGTCTATTTAGACCTTCCTTTTTATATAAATCATGCCAATCCCCGGTGACTTGATCGTTAAAAATAAAACGAAACCTAAAACAATTAACCAAGAGATTTCTAGGCACCGTTTGTTAATTCACAGGAATTTAGTTTAATCTGCTCATCCTGAATAAGAGCCACCAGAAGACTTTTATAGTCTATCTTCAGAACCTGACTATTGCAGAAGGCATTTATAGTCTACCTTCAGAACCTGACTATTGCAGAAGGCATTTATAGTCTACCTTCAGAACCTGACTATTGCAGAAGGCATTTATAGTCTACCTTCAGAACCTGACTATTGCAGAAGTCATTTATAGTCTACCTTCAGAACCTGACTATTGCAGAAGGCATTTATAGTCTACCTTCAGAACCTGACTATGATATTAATATACCATGTTGCGAAATAATCAGCAAATAGATAAAACTTAAGTAGCTGAACAAGAATATTTTGTGAGATAAAATAAAAACTTTAAAATTCATTAACATACAGCATTAAAATAGCAATAAATTCATATAGATATGATATTCAACAACTTAAAGGTGTAGCATTTTATAATTCTATAAGTGACACCTTGCAAAATAACATATCCTTCTATTAATCAATTATTTATGTAGGTTTAAATGCTTTTTATAAAAAATATCTTTTTTTTGTAATTCGTGCACAATCCATTGCATTGACTGGTAACTAAAGTCTCCTGTAGCATTAATTTTGCATGCAGATCCACATCCACAAAGACGGCAAGACCTATGGGGCATTTACTCTTGAGCAAGTACGCCAATACCTGAAGGCGGGTAACTTTACAGGCAATGATTATGCATGCCATGATGGTGCAAATTGGATCAAGTTATCGCAAGTACCTGGCATTGCTACCAAACCTGTAACTACAACCAAACCAGTCACTCAGGCAAAGCCAAAGAAAAAGATACGCAAAGGTAGGCTGGCAGTTGTAACCATCTGTGTGTTCCTGTTTCTCTTGCTTATTGGACTCTCAATCTTTGGCTTGATAAATTTGATGCCGGGTGATGAAGGAGAAGCAACTGCATCTGTTACGAGTAACGAGAACCTATTTATTCTGTCACCTGACCAAGTCGTTGATGTGTACGATGGAGACACCTTCAAGATTGATTTACCAAGCGTGCATCCATTGTTTGGTGATGATCTTTCCATTCGCTTATTCGGAGTGGATACACCTGAGATGAAGGGTACTTCAGATGAGGTTAAAGCATTAGCCATGCAAGCCCAGCAAGTGACCGAAAAGGCTCTCAAAGGAGCAAGTAAGATCGAACTAAAGAATCCTCAGCGAGGGAAGTATTTTCGTATCATAAGCGAGGTGTGGATCGATGGAGAATCGCTTGCAGAGAAGCTTAAGGCAAAGGGCTTGGCGAAGGACTATGATGGTGAGGGTGCGAGGCCAGAGTGGTGAGTTATAGTTTAACAGGCTTTAATGCTACAAAAATAAATTTAAGATATATTGACTTTATGTATATTTATAAATGAATTGTATCCATGCCAACTGATGATAAAGATAAAGAAAAAGATGATAATGTTAAAAAGTCTGTTGATAGTGCGGAATCTGAGAAAAAAAAGTTAGCACAAGAAAAATCAGAAGATAAACAATCATCTACCACTGAATCTTCTGAAAGTGAAGTTAACGCAAAATTGGATTTCATTTCCTTTTTTAAGAAAAAACAAAAACTTAAAAGGCAGATCATACCATATTCTATAGCTCTTCTTGCTTTGGGCTTTCTTATTTATTGGTGGAAATTAATAGTCAGCATAATACTTTGGTTTATAATAATTCCTTGCGTATTAGTTGCGAGCTTTTGTGGTTATTCAGCGATTCGAGAAAAAGATAAAGGAGATAAAATGTTTTTAATGAGTGTATCGGGGATAAGTTTAGGAGTTGGATTGATTGCACTGTTACTAATGCCATCTTCAGATGACTTCGATTTAAAAAAGGAAACTATAGATAAGTTAATTGCTGAAGCTGTAGAAGAAAATTCCACTACTTGGCATCAGATTAATGGAACTAAATTATTAGGAGGAGAACCTTTTAACGGGTGGATAAAAGAAAACATATGGGGCAAGGCAAGTGTAAAATGTATAGTGCAATTCGAAAATGGCATTCGAAATGGCTATGCAATAAGTTTTTATGAGAACGGAGAAATACGATCCCAAGGAAAATTTATCGAGCAAGATGAAATTTCTTTAAAAAATATTTCCAAAACAAAAAAGATGTTTCTTGATTTAATTGATGCGATTAATGCATACAAAGAACATTATAAATATTATCCTCCCTTTTTACTAGAAAACGATGAAGGAGTACCTACACTACTAAATGAAGATAATTCACTTAACTTCTTTATTGCTGCTCTTCACGGTATGAAATGGAATCGCCGTTCAAAATCTTGGGAGGAGCTCGATGATCTATTAACAATGCAAAATAGAAAAAAAATTAAATTCTACTCATTCACTGAAGATAATTTTGGAGACGAAGGCTTCTTAAAAGATGCTTGGGGGGGAAGTAATATACATGTGTTAGTTGATCAAGATTTGGATGGGGAAATTACATTGGGTGATCGTTTTTGGCATACGATACCCTTACCTCATGATGATGATGTTGAATTCGTCATAGGTAATGATGGGAGGGATGTTAATAATATCCAAGATAAAGTTGCATTCTATACTTTTGGTGAAGAAAATATAGGAAACCCGAATATTTTCTCTTGGGATTTGGATTATAGAATGAACCCAAAATCAGTGAAAGATGGATATTGGCAAGGTTGGCATGATAACGGTCAAAAAAAATATAAAGGTGAATGGGATGAAGGCTTAGAAGAGGGATCTTGGACGTACTGGGATAGAAAAGGTCGAAAATATGAGGAGGGTGAATATGTTAAAGGCTTAAAAGATGGATATTGGCAAGGTTGGCATGATAACGGTCAAAAAAAATATAAGGGTGAATGGGATGAAGGCTTAGAAGAGGGAACTTGGACTGTCTGGAATGACGATGGTCAAAAAAGTAATGAGGGTAAATATGTTAAAGGCTTAAGAGAGGGATCATGGACTTACTGGCATTTTAACGGTCAAAAATTGGATGAGGGTGAATATGTTGAAGGCTCAAGAGTGGGAACTTGGACTTTCTGGAATGACGATGGAAGTATTGAAAGAAAATATGATTACACTAAAGATGAGCTTGTTTATCCCAAAAAAGAAAAACCGCATGAAAAATCTCAAAACGAAAGTCCAGTTGAAAAATCCAGTTATACATGGAACAATAAATCTGTAGAAACCTTAGGAGTTGAAACAGTTGAAGAATTTGGTAGAATTATAGATTTTCTATACAGATCGTGGCGAGTTACTGGCGGAGAAGGAGAAGTGAACATACCTAGATCTGGTTTTGTTTCTGCAAAAAAATTAGTTGGTACAAAATTTGTTTTCGAACAAAGAGGTATCGTTACAGAAAGTAAATATGTTATGTTTAATATTATGGAAAGTTTTCGCATTCATAAAATCATTGAATCTCCTAAAGATGCACCTTCAAGTTATATTTTAGATGTTTCTATTGGTGGGCATGGTAACGAAATATTGACTTTATTTGACAGAAGAATCCAACTTTCTTGGCGTAAAGCATTACTTTATTTGAGGTAAATCTATAAGTTTACCAAAAAAAGTGAGCACATTGCCATATTCAATTAATCCTCCACAGTCTTATCTTTAAGAATTTGGAAGATTCTATCCAACGCCGCAATCTCCCAAGATAGTCGAGCCAATCGCATATCTGTTGCTTGACTTATATAAAAGGAGAAATTCTATTGTCATAATGAAAAATCTAGAGATTAAAAGCTCCCTAATTGGTTTTCTTTTTGCATCCACCATGCTGTTAGCAATCGGTGCATCTAAAAGTACATAAGATGTACGCATCGTTTTAATAGATAACAATTTCGGAGATTGCGATGCAATTCTTGTAGAGAAAGTGATAAGTAACTGCTAACCCTCAAAAACTCTCCCACACCAAATCAAACGCAGGATCATCAAGAAACTCTGCCTTGAATGAACCATTGAGTTTAAACACTCGCCTAACCAAATTCTTTGCCTCCTCCACATTGCCCAGAATTGCATGGTACTTGCCCAAGCGAAAGAGATACTCTGCCTCCTCGCAGAACCGATCCTCCGCATCCTTTAAGCATGCAATCGCTTTCTCCGTATCACCCATCTGATGGTGTGCATCTGCATAGTTTAATAACCACTCCAGACTGTCAGGTTTACTCTCATGCTTGAGCTTTGCCATGGTCATAGCCAATTCCCATTCCTTGGCATCTCGATAAGTCTTGTAACGAGCTTCCACGACAAGCGGATGCCAACGATCCTCGCCAAAGGGAATGTCCTCCAGGATATTGATCGACTCATCAAACATGCCCAACTCACGGTAGCCATTCGAGCGGGACAGGCGGGTGCGGAGGTTCATGAGGTGCAAATTTAGTCTCTTAGCTGCCCTAATTGGAGAATTTCCGTTCCACTTAATTCGCGTTCGTATATTCTGAGATCATCCATTGCACCGTGAAAATAACCTTCTCTTCCCCAACCATATTGAGGCCCTGCCGAACCAAGGGAAAGAGGTCTTTTGAGGTTTGGATGGAAGTTTACCGCGACCTCTGCAACTTTTTTTGAATCCTGATAAAATTTCACAATTTCACCATTATATGTGAATGCATAAAATATCCATTCTGAGGTTCGGTGAACTTTACCCTGTGCAACATTCCAACTAGGTGCAGCTTCTGGGTAACCACCGACGACAACTTCTACGAATTTTTCATCATTTTTAGGATTGAGTCTAAATCGAATGCCTCTTGATGGGTAGTCATCATCACAATCTAATATCGATAAATAAGATTGTTCAGGTTGTGGATTTTGAAAAATGAAAATGGAACAACTAAATTGATTAGTTACGAAAAGCTTGGAAGCATTAATGTCAATATAGTCATCCTTACCATCAAAGTACATTGCCTTATTATCTACCCCCCACCTGTTCTTTGAGGGCGTTGTCCCGTAGTTAATGGCATGATTTGAATTCTTAGATAAGTCATTCATAGATCCATTCAACGGCCACCAACCGATTAATCCAGATTGAAGAGTTTTAATTGTTTTTCCCGCATCCGCAACTGGTGTAAGCGAAAATTTCTTCTTTGCAGCTTCGGGAGCTTCATCAGCTACTTTGGTAAGGGAAAATGGATCTTTATTCTTTTCTTTCTTATCAATTTCTTTGAGTAAACGTTTCGTGTCTTCCGCAAAAGCCTTTACTACAGGGTCTAGGGTCTGAGCTTCTTTTTTTTCTTCTTTCTCTAAACAACCGAAAAGAGAAATTACAACTGAGGAAAGGATGACATATTTCATATACTCACCGAACCTAACTAGATCCACCCAGTCAAGCCAAGAGGAAAGATTAGGAATTTAGCAGGCTTACAACATGCCCAACTCACGGTATTTGTTCGAGCGGGAGAGGCGGGTGCGGAGGTTCATGGGGGACTACTGCCCCAAGTTGTACATAGCCTGCACTTCGGCGGCGGATAAGGCTCGTTCGTAGATACGGAGGTCGTCGATTAGGCCTTTGTAGTAAGAATCGACAGACCAATTACTTTTACCAATGTACTGTTTTGTTCTTGAAATAGTACTTGGCTTAAAAGCATCTATTTTCGAACCTGAAAGAATTGCATCTTTGTATACTTTCATTACCCCGTTTTCATCAATTGTAGCAACAAAATGCACCCATTCATTTAAGGGCCAAAAGTTTGATACCTTAAAATATGAATTTAATGACGCAGTATCATGTAGTGAAAAGTAAAAATCTCCAGAGTAGTGGTAGTTACCTATGATGACATTGTAAGATTCTTGTCCATTTCCAAAATCGATTATCCTAGAATATTTCTGAAAGGCTTTGTATTTGACCATAGAACTAATTGATATAACCCCTCCCCATTGAAAATTTCTCACATCAACAAAATCATCCACCCCATCAAAACTTAACGCTCCTCCAATTTTCCCTGCGGTCCAAGTTGGTCCGCCCGTTAAATTCCCATCATTTCCATTTCCGCTCGAATCGTATGCCACCGTGCCATTGGTCTCGTCGAATTTCCACCAACCGACTAAGCCGTTCATAAGAGTTGTGTTATTGACCAACACTTCCACCAACCTGGACTCCACACTCCCAAAATCATTGCTCACCACCACGGAGTAGTTGCCGTCGTGGAGGGTGGCATTGGCATCCGTAATGCTCAACGTTGAGTTGGTTTCACCCGTCAAATTACTGCCATCCTTTTTCCATTGGTAAGCTAGATATTTACCTTTGGCGGTAACTGAGAAGGAAGCATTACTATCCGCATACACTAGTTGTGATTGTGGTTGTGGTTGGGTAGTAATATCAGGCATGAGGTATTTGAGAATCTGTTCGCTGAGTTGATTGGTAGTAATTGTTTTATTTGCTAATTTATTCCCGGTTATAGAACCGTCGGCTAGAGTAGCATTTCTTTCCAACTTGGCAGTAACTTCAGGGGCAAGCATCGATAAGGTGATGGGTGAAGAAGATGAGGAAGACTTGTTTAAGTCGGCAAGTACATCACTTCCTAACATG
>CACHJU010000008.1 GCA_902580225.1 uncultured Verrucomicrobiota bacterium | reverse complement strand
TGACTTCACCCAGTCTTGAAATTGCTGGACAAATAAAGTCTTTATTTTCCAAGAAAGAAGTCAGGAAAACTTATTATGCTCTTGTTAAACCTAATTCTCGAATAAAGGAAGGTTTGTGGAAAGACCACCTTAAGGAAAGAAGAGAAAATGGTAAAATAAGAGTTTATCGTGGAAATGGTCCACCCGCTTTAACCAAGGTATCTATCGAAAGAAAGAAAAATGGATTATATGGACTGGTAATGCTTAGGTTGGAACCCCTTACTGGAAGAACTCATCAACTCCGCGTTCAATGTGCATTACATGGAGTTCCTATCGTGGGTGATAAAAACTATGGTGACTTTTCTTTTAATCGAAAAATTGCAAGGGCATCAAAGATTGACAGACTCTGCCTGCACGCGGCTGAAATTTCCTTTACATTTAACAACTTAAACAAAACTTGTGATTTTTTTGCCGACTCTCCCCTCCCAAGATCTATGGGCAAGTTATTGACCTAGCTTTTTTTTATAAATCCAAACTGGCTGATAAAACCCATAAATGACTTTTAATGTGATCATATCGATCATGTGCTGCCGTCAGAAAATAACGATAATCAGCCTGAAGGCTCCAGTTCTCAGCTAAACGATAGCTCCCTCCCAACACAAAGTCATAGGCAAAACCCGTTCCACTGTAATCGGATAAACTTTCTAATCCAACAATCCCCATACCCATTCCCAATCCTACGCGCAGATCAAAACGATCTCCCAACTCTTTCTCTAGAATAAGACGGCTGAAAAAATTATGAATACTTGCCGAAAGAGAGAAAGTTGAGGTGCTCGCCTCAAAACTGTGATAAGAATATTCTGCTTCAACTCGTACAGACCCAAAATCTTTTCCAACCTGTAAACCAATAAGATAGCCGGAGTCACTTTCGTAAGGCAGTCTTGAATAATTAACTCCAGGTGGATTGGGTACTCTAACCGCACCGTCTTGGGGAAAAGCCAAACCAAGAATAGGACCAAAATAGTAACCCAGCAGACGGCTGGGTATATCCGGTTCGTAAAGCTTGGCGTAGGCATCATCAAGATCTTTGATTTCCTGAGAAGATTTGTTTTGATCGTTAGTGGTTTCGACCTCTTCAATAGATTCTGAAGAAGATTCCACTTCTTTCATCTCATTATATTCAGGAACAGGAATAAAAGGTCTGGTGGGGACGGCGGGAGAAGGAGGAGAGGGAGGAGGTTGTTGTGAGAGTAACCTCACCCGATTTTCATTACTTGGTATAGAAAAATCCGTGCGGTTAATTTGTGGTTCCGCTAGAAGCTTTGCGATCTTCCCTTCATGAAGACTTGATCTCGCCTTTAGCTCAGCAATACGCTCAGCCAAGTTTGAATTGGAATTTTGTCCAAAAACAGAACCGTTCAAGAACAGGCTTAAAAATATACTGAGAATTAAAAGTCTAATCACGAAAACAAAATAAATTTAGAACATGATCGTTCTTTTCTGAAAAAAAGTGAAGAACTAAATCTTAACAAAAAAAGCGCCGGGCGGTAGATTGGCGGGAACCGCCCGGCGCGGGTGTGGTGGATGGGAAAGAAAGTTATTAATGTGAATAAATTTTCTATTGGATGCAATACAAAATTTTATTGGTACGAATGAATAATTCGCTTCCAGCTATCGCAATCGATGACCGGGTATTATCGTCATAAGTTGCACCCATCTCAGCAAGATGGAGAATTTTCCCTTCGTTGGAAGAAACCACGAGAATATCCCCATTATGATTCATGACATAAATTTTACCGTCTCCTCCAGTTGGAGATGATCGCCACTTATACTTGCCAGGTAATTCAAGACTCCATTCAATTTTTCCATTATCTGGATTAACTTTGGATAAAACTTTCTTAAGATCACTTAAAATAAAAAACTTATTATCATAAAAAAGTGGAGTTGGAACATCAGAGGTAAGATAAGGTTTTTCCCTCGTCTGCCAAGAAAGCCCGTTTTTCCCCTCGTAAGTACCAGACAAACCTGTCTTTATGGCAAAAATAGGGGCTTTCTTAGGTGCACAAACTAAAATAACACCATTGCCAACTACTGGAGAAGGCACTAACCGCCACCATTGCTCTTTGTGATTTGGATTCCAGGTTCCCCAGCGCCAAAGCTCCTTACCACTTTGTGGATCATGACCTGTTAGTACATCTCCTCCCGCTATCAAAAGTTGGTTTTTATGGGGAATAACTGTGCCAAAGGATTCGAGAGATTCCATTTTGGCAACAGATGGTCTGTTATGCTTCCAAATAGTATTACCGTTTTTAGGGTTCATACAAAGTAGATAAGAAAGAGCGGAAGAATTTCCTCTACCATGGGCCTGTTGATTTCTTTGTAAAACTGGTAAATAAAGTTTTCCAGCAAACAATGTTGGAGAGGAGGAAAATGTCCATTGGAAACAAAAATCTCCGTAATCTTTTTGAATATTTCTTCTCCACTCTTCAGTACCATCAATTAGATATGAAACCAAATCTCCATTGCCGAAGAAGAAAATGACCCTTTCACCATCGGTCACCGGAGAAGGACTTGCATAATTAGAGCGGGAATCGAGTTGATAATCAAAACCATCATCTTCACCAGGACGATAGCCAGAACCAGCATTATTCATCCATAGCAATTCACCTGAATTACGATCGAAACAAAATGCTAACAAATTCCCTTTACCTGAAGATTTATCTATTATTTTTATCGATGAAATAAAGACAAACTGTCCGTTGATGATGGGAGTGGCTGCCGAAGGCCCCGGCATTTCATATTTCCATTTTACATTTGTCTTTGAGTCAAACTTTGATGGTAGAGACTGAGTTGTATCGGAAGAACCATTATAGAGCGGTCCCCTCCAATTATTCCAATTCTGGCCCCAAGAAAAGATTATAGCAAAATTCAAGTAAGAGAATAAAAATAAAAAAAATTTCATCTCCATAAGTTAAAATTAACCCACAGAACTTCGAGCCTAAAAAGAATCAAAAATAAAAAAATATGATGACTTCCCATAAGCTTTTACTCTCCAGACTTCATATACACTGCAAAATTTTATCCATTCAAAAATGTAATTCTGTAAAGCGGTCATAATTCGATTATTTAACCACAACAATTAGAACGAAAATGATTCCCTGACAAATATTTTACTGTGTAAATTTTTCAGAAATTGTAATTATCTTGAGGGATTATTTCAATTCTTCAAAACCTTCAATTTCTTTCGATTCATTAACTCTTCGGTCAATCAAGTCGTCCTCAAACCATTCCACTAATTCAACCATTCCCTGTTTGGTCAAATTACCACTGGAATCATGATCAAAATCGGTTTCAAAATCTTTTTCAACCTCATTTTTGATTGCTTCAGAATCCAACTTTTTAGTAAATTGTATTTTTTTAAAAATGAAGTAAAAAAATAATGAAAAGATAAATAAAAATAAGACGAAATCCATTTCTTATTTAATAAATATGATTAGATCAAAGATTCGCTTCGTAAGAATTTATTGCAAGTGTAATCTTCCCGGCAAGAATAGAAAGTGTCTTACTCAAGGCTAATACCTCTTCATTGATAAAGTCTGTGTTTGTGCTCAAGGAATTAAATTCAGTGTGCAAGATTTCTTTTGTGTTGATTACAGGATAAGTTCCATTCTTAAAATCATCTGTAAAAAGTTGCCATGACCCTTCAAGCAATACCTTTGATGAGTCAACCCTTTCGAATCGATTAATGGTAATGCTTATTTCATAAAATGCCCCGACCTTCTTTCGATGGGGGTAGACTGAATAATATGGACTTTCCAAAAACTCAGACAAATTAATACCTAATACGCGACCAATTCCTTGCTCTAGAGGTTCTCCCCATCTCTCATTTTCCCGAAATTCAATTTTTCCTTTTACTGGTCGAAAAATAATTCTATTTTCCTGAAGATAGTATGGTAGTTCAACCTGCCTAAGGTAAAAGGTGCGCTTAGGATGAGCTTTTTTGGGAGACGAAAAGTTCTTATTTTCTCTCGAAGAATTATTTAAATCAAGTGAAGATTTTGTAAGTAGGTGAAAGCTGGATTTTGTGTGAGTAGATTCAGGTACAATACATGATGTAATGAAGCCAATTGCGAGGATTGAAATAAGAATCTTGAGTAATTTTTCCATTATTCTGCACTCTCTCCTTTTCCACGCAAAAATGCCTGTGGATTTCTCTCCAATAAATCTGCCAAGGATTTAAGGGATTTTGACATGGCAGATATGTCTCTCATTGTGTTAGAAAAACCGAACCTAAAATCAGATGTAGGATCTAGCATTTCATTTAAATTATCCGAAATTAAACTAATTTTGCCAACGGCTTTTTTAACTTCTTCTGTAGCAGAAGATAGTTTTGGACCTAGAGGGGAATAGGAAGCAGTTACATTCTTAAGAAATACTTGAAGTTCACGATTTGTTTGAGAAAAATCATCACTTAGGTTTGCTAAATCCAGATCATTAAGTTTTCTAGTTGAAGTTATCATTAGCTCGCTAACTTGTTTACTCAGTTTCTCAAGGTTTATACTCTCGCTTAATTCTGCAAAAATAGATGCACTTGTAGGGATTTCTCTGTAGCCGTAAAGATTCTTAATTTCATTTACATTTATACCTGTAGTTAAATTGATGTATAAAATTCCAGTCACAAAACTTTCCTGTATTAGCTTGGCCTGCAACCTAGAAACAACTTCTTTCTTTAAAGAACCATCAGAATTAAAAAGTTGGTTTTCTCCTTCAACCATATGACGTTGAACTAACTTACGGTTAATTTCAACTAGTACGGGAACTGGACCCTCTTCGGTTGCATCCCCTAAAAAAAACCGTTCCACTCGACCTATTCTGACTCCATTAAGAGTCACCTTCCCTCCTTCATGTAAGCCATAGACATTTTCATGAAAAACCATTACTAGTCTCTCGTTTTTACCCCGAAATGAAGAAAAGCCACCGGTAAAAATACTAAAACCAAATAAAAGAACCAGTGCTCCAAAACAAAATATGCCGACTAGTAAGTTATTTCCTTTAGTTTTCAATTGATTATGAGTTAAGAACTTTTTTTCTTTTACCGCAATCTTAGTTTTATTTCACCGGATTCCCTCGGTGTAAAAACGAACGAACTCGTTCATGATCAGAATTTTCCTTTAAATCAGATGGTGAACCAATGTCAAGAAGGGTCTTGGAGTGGCCGTCCAAAAAAATAGCATTGTCCGCAATATCAAAAATGCTTGATAATTCGTGGGTTACAACCACAAATGTAATACCCAAACTAGCCTTCAATTCATTAATCAGGTTATCAAGGCGATGAGAATTAATGGGATCTAGACCAGCTGAAGGCTCATCCAAAAATAAAATGCTTGGATCAAGGGCCATAGCCCGGGCTAAACCAGCTCTTTTTTTCATTCCTCCGCTTAATTGAGACGGATAAAAATCTCCGTACCCGGATAATCCAACTAGGTTTAATTTATACCTCGCTAAATCCTCAATTTCGGTTTCATTTAAGTTTGTATACATTTGCAAAGGCAAAGCAACATTTTCAACTAAATTCATAGAACCCCACAAGGCTCCTCCTTGAAAAAGGACTCCATATTTCTTCAAAATAAAATTCCGTTTATTAGATTCAACGGACCATAAATCTACTTTATCAAGAAAAATTTTTCCGTCATTTGGAGGTAACAAGCCAATCATTGACTTTAAAAGGGTGCTCTTCCCGCAACCACTTGCACCCATAACAACTAGACATTCACCTCTTTTTGCACTGAAAGAGATATCTTCGAGCACTAGGTAATCCGAGTATGCCAATTGAAGTTTCTCAACGACCAAAATTGAATTTTTATCTAAATTCCCAATTATCATCTTAAATCTAAATAACTAAAAGTAATTTCAAACAGTGCATCAGAGATAACCACCAAGGTAACTGAAACCACAACCGAAGCAGTTACCGATTGCCCCAAGGCAGAAGAATCATTTCCACTATGAAGCCCCTTGAAACAACCGACTAGGCCAATGATTAATCCGAAAACAACGCTTTTTAATAAGCCCGAATATACTTCCCACATACCTTGCAAGGCTACCTGAGTCTGCTCAAAATAATGTATCACAGAAAAATCCATCACCATTGTCCCCACCATTAATCCACCAAGAATACCAACCACATCAGCATAAATTGTTAAAAGCGGAATCATGAAGAGAATGGATAATGTACGGGGTAAAATTAAAAACTCCATGGGTGAAATCCCAAAAGTTCGAAGAGAATCAATTTCCTCATTTAACTTCATACTTCCAATTTCAGCGGCAAAAGAAGCGCCCGTTCGCCCAGCCATAATGATGGCAACCATTAAAGCCCCCATTTCTCTTACCATTGCAAGGCAAACTAGATCAGCAACATAGATCTTTGCATTAAATTTTTCCAATTGAACGCTTCCCACAAAAGCCATCGTTAAACCCGTAAGAAAACTTATTAATGTTATAATTGGTAAAGCGGAGGCACCACAAGAACGACAGGAATTTGCAAAATCTTGAAACCTGGCCTGAGTACGACCCAAAAAAAGTCTGCACACAGAAATAATCCATTCCCCCAAGAAATCAAAAACTAGTAGAACCGCTTTTCTAAAATAATTGATCGTTTCATCTATTAATTCCAAAGAAAGTGAAAATTCATTTTGCTTTTTTTCCAGTAGAGTGGGCTTGCTTAATTTCAACAATTGGCAAAGCCCTTTTGGCAAATCATCAGTCTTTATGGTTTTATTAATCTTCTCTAAATCGTTGCGACATTTATGGAGAAAAGAAACCAGAGTAGAATCCCAACTTATATTTGAATTGAGCACGAATTGAAAATGGTTAACAGTTGGATTCTTACTTAAAAAATTACTCCACTCCTTACGCACTTTTGAAACAGAATTATTTTCGGTTGACCACATTCCCTGTAATGTGCAAAGCACCCAATCCCCTTGACGGTTAAATTGAACCAAGGAATCGTTCGAATCTACTTGCTTGGTTTGTTTCCTTTCATTTCCATCATCATTCTTTTTTTCTAAATTCATTTCGACATATAACATCAGAATAAACTATGACATTACGAGCAATCTTATTTGACTTGGACGGAACATTAATCGACCAGTTTCAAGCAATATATAAAGCATTCAGTCAGGTTATCTCTCAAATGGGCTTCCCTGTTCCAGATTTTGAAACTGTTAAAAAATCAGTTGGAGGAGCTTCTGAAAATACTATGGCAAAATTAATTGGACAAGAAAATGCAAAGCAAGGCGTTCAGATGCTAAGACCCATTTTTGAAAAAGAAATGTTCAACGGGCTGAAAGCTCTACCAGGTGCATCTGAAATTTTAGACTTTTGCGAAGCTCATTCTATTGAAGCGGCTGTGCTTACAAATAAGTATGGTCCACACGCAAGAGCCGTTTGCGATCATCTTCAATTCTCCCCTAAATTGAAATTTGTTTTAGGTGCTAACGATACGGAATGGAAAAAACCTGATACCCAATTAACCAAATTTGCTCTTGATAAAATTGACGGTACTCCCCAAAACACGATTTATGTGGGGGACTCCCCTTACGATTTAAAAACTGCTCAAAATGCAGGAATGAACTGTCTGTTGGTTTCAACTGGAACTCACAGCCGAAGTGAATTAAGAAAAGATAAAACCGTCCGAGTCGAAACCGATCTTTTCAACTTGATTGAAAACCAAATTAAACCACTCTTGTAGGTTCTTTTAAAAAGGGAATGTGAAGGATTTTGTCAAAAACAACCAAGCTATTAATCAATTAAATAAAACGATTGACTATATTATTACTCCATGACTATTATTTTGATCCCTTATGAAAAAAAATATACCCCTTACAAGTGATCCTGTTAATCGTTCCTTTGATAAGGAAATGAACTGGGATGAAATTGAAGAAAAGCTGTCTGTAAAATCATATCTCTTCACTAGAGAGATTGGTTTCTTTGCACATTCGGATACGGTGATGAAAGATTGTTTAAAATTACTGGATTCTAAAAACCTAATTTTTAAGAACTTTAATAATTTTAGCACTGCCATTAGATCTGGAATTGCCCAAACAGCCGATGTTTTAGTTTTGGTTGATAAGTTTGCATCCGCAAGCCATTCAAACTTCGCTAAATTAGTTCAAAACCGTACTTCGAATGAACTTCAGGTTATTATTTGGCGAGATTCATCGATTGAGGATTTAGTTTTTTCAATAAAAAAAGCACTTTCTTCAATCAATCAGATTGAAACTCAAAAAATGGTTGTTGAAAAAATTGTTCGTTCAAGAACTCTATTACATCAATCAAAACCAATAAAATTGGGTTCTGACTCCCCGATCTTAAGCGAAAAAGATTTTCGTAACCTTTTAGTAAAAGAATTAAATAAAACCGAGAATCATGCTCCTGAAACTATTCTGGCCAAAGCTATACAGGTTATTAAAGAGTTAGAATAATTATAGCTTTTATTGAACTGCTCAGCGTTCTCCCTCGCTAATTATGAAATGTTAAAGACATTTCTATAAAATGAACATCTGGTTGAAAAACCTTAGTTTTCGTACCAAATTTTTTCTGTCTAGCTTTTTGGTCACTGTCTTGATGCCCATAATTGGAGGATGGGCTCTTTATCAACAAGACATTAACAGCACCGAAAATTTGATTCGTTTCAACATTATTAACCAACTTGAAAATTTATCAAATCTTATTTATCCAGCACTTGTTTTTGATGATAAAATTTCGGCTTCCGAGCAAATTAAGGGTTTTACTACAAACCCAATGATGAAAAGTGTTGAAATTTGGAAAAAAGAGGCCGGGTTTAATGATAAATTTGAATTATTCTCAAGATACCCATCTAAAGTTGATGTAACGAGCAACAAAAAACAAAAAATACCTGAGAACACCTTCCATAAGGATATCATTATCATTTCCAAAGATATTATCTCGGATGACGAAAAACTCGGAATAATTAAAGTCACTAGGTCTTTATCAGATCTAAACACCAAAAAAGCAGAATACCTTCAAGTTGGAATCCTTTCCGCTCTTTCCATTTTTATTATCATTATCTTAATCACTTTATGGTACCAAAGTTCTCTGACAAAACCATTAAAAGAACTGAGTTTAGTTGCGGAAAAAATTTCTAAAGAAAAAAACTATTCCACACGTGCCAATAAAATCAGTCTTGATGAATTCGGTGCATTAACCGATGCCTTTAATCAAATGTTAGATTCACTGGAAAGTTCTAATTCTAAACTTCTTTCAGCTAATGAAGAAATGGAACTAAGGGTCGAAAAAAGAACTTCAGAATTAACTTTAATGAACGAAAGAATAATTAAAGAGATGTCAGAAAAAGAGATTGCCACTCAAGAATTAATTAAGACAAAAGATCAATTGAATCAGAATGAAAAACTCGCAAATGTGGGACAAGTTTCTTCAAATATTGCACATGAATTAAGGAACCCAATGGCCGCCATCCGTAATTCGACTTACTTTTTAAGATTGAAACTTAGAAAGGAATATAAACTCATGGAACACCTTAAAATAATTGATCGTGAAATTTCAAGATCTGACGAAGTGATTCAAAGACTTTTAGAGATTACTAAAGGTGAAGACTTAAAAAAATCCCCTACGGATTTAAATACTTTGGCTTTAGATGCAATGAGTTTTGCCGATCTTTCAAAACGCTATCAATTAATCATAAATTTTATTCCTAATCCGTTTCTTGTTAATTTGGATAAATTACTATTCAGACAGGTGTTATTTAACATATTTTTAAACTCAATCCAAGCCATGCCTGAAGGAGGAGAAATAAAAATGGAGATTAGTCTTACAAATTCGGAAATGGTTGAGATAATAATAACCGATCAAGGAAAGGGAATTGAAGAAGATTATCTACAAAAAATCTTTGATCCCCTGTACACAGATAAAGAGGATGGAATAGGATTGGGCTTATCTCTTTGTAGAGATCTAGTATCAAGGCACGGAGGAAAGGTTGAAGCTTCAAGCAAGGTTGGAACTGGAACTAAAATTAAAATTTACTTACCAAGTTCATAATTTTATCGCATAATCTAACTCATGAAAAATAATAATATCAAAATTCTTATTGTAGACGATCACCCTGCTGTTAGATCAACCATGGTCGATGTACTTAATGAAAAGGGGTTTCAAACAGATTTTGCTGAAGATGGTGAACTTGCTCTTCAAAAATGCCTAAATAATCTCTATGATTTTGTATTAATAGATGTTCAGATGCCCAACATGAATGGCATCGAAGTTTTCCGAAAACTGAAAGAAACAATGAATACTATTCCTAAATTTATTTTTTTTAGTGCCTATTCCTTGCCGGAATTAAAAGAGGAAGCAATCAAACTAGGGTGTCTGGCATTTTTTCCAAAACCCATACGAATCGAAAAAATCCTTGCCTTAATTCAGGATTTTAAATCATTTCCATTTCTCGTTTACTTAAAAAAAGGGCAACAAAGAGATTCGATAATAGAAAAACTAAACACACTTGGATGTCATGTGGTTAAAGCAGAAAACATTGATGATACTCTCATACAACTCAGGCAAATTAATTATCAATACTTGCTTTTTGACTCTGATTTCCCTGGATCAGAACAGGAATCTATCCATATCACGATTAAATCTCTTCAATCAAATACGAATTGTTTTGAAACAAACGAAGACGAAAATGTCGAAACTGTTCTCAATAAAATCGAAGAACACTTGCACAAAGAAAAAACACGAGGAATTTAATAGATTTGTCAATGTCCTCTAGAGTCTTTTATCTCCTGAATAAACAAATGAGTGCCGACCGAGATTAAATCAAACAAATCGATCACATCGGCATTGGATAATTGAAGACATCCCGAACTTGATGGACTGCCAATATTATATTCATGATTAGTTCCATGGATATAAACGTATCTTGCATATGTATCAACTTCCCCTCCCCGATTAATCCCTGGCTCTAATCCTTCGAGCCTCAGGATTCGGCTGGTTATGAGGTTACGCTTTTGCTTTTCAATTCCGCATTGATTAGCAGTGATTCCAATGGGAACCCGTCCTTCAAAAACCATACCTTTCCTCTGCCCATAACCAACTTTTTCACAAACTATATGCATACCCCATGGGGTCCCTAAAGAATTTTCCTTACAAGATGGGGGTTGCTTAGAACTTGACATTGAATATGATTTCACAATTTTTCCCTGATAAAAGTAATTCAGTTGCTGCTTCTCAATATTCCCTAAAAGCAAATGCTTACTTGCTCTCAATCCAAGAGAATTTAACTTAATACAGTATTCAGAATATAAATCATTTAAATCCATTGAAAAAATATAAAATAGGTATTGTAGGTGCGACAGGAGCAGTTGGCCAAGAAATTATTCACTTATTGGAAAAAAGAGAATTTCCAGTTGCTGAAGCAAGATTACTCGCATCTCCCCGATCTGCGGGTAGAGAAATACAAGCCTGCGGAAACCTTGAAGTGGTCAAAAAAACTGACTCGGATTCCTTCAAAAATCTCGATATAGCTATTTTTAGTGCAGGTTCTAAAAACACGGTAAATTTTGCGGAAGCCGCCAGAAAAAGTAATTGTGTTGTAATTGACAATAGTTCGGCCTTTCGAATGAATAAAGATGTGCCCCTAGTGATCCCAGAAATCAACGGAGATGTCCTGGAATCTCACAGAGGTATTATTGCCAATCCAAACTGTTCAACCGCAGTAGCTCTAATGGGATTATATCCATTGCATAAACGTTTTGGTTTAAAACGTTTTTTTTCATCCACTTATCAGGCTGTCTCTGGTGCAGGTGCTGAAGGTGTCGTTGAATTGGAAAACCAGATTAAAAAACAAATCTCCAACAAACCTCTTACAGATAGTTCTGGTGCTGAATCTGTTTTCCAGCACCCTATCGCTTTTAATCTAATTCCCCACATTGATGAGTTCCGAGAAGATGGCTATACGAAAGAAGAACTTAAAATGAGAAACGAAACCAGAAAAATTCTTGATATTCCTTCTATCCAAGTTTCCTGCACATGCGTTAGAGTCCCTGTCTTGCGGGCACATTCAATCTCAATAAATGCGGAATTTGATTCACCGGTCAATGTACCTGATGCCCGTACTGCACTTGAAAACTTTGTAGGAGTTGAACTTTGGGATGCACCCAATGCATCCAAGTACCCTATGCCTATTAATTATTCGCAAAAAGAGCTTTGCGGCATCGGGCGATTAAGATTGGATCATGGATTCACAAACGGATTGGCTTTTTGGGTGGTTGGAGATCAACTTTGGAAAGGTGCTGCATTAAACGCGGTACAGATTGCCGAAGAATTAATAGCCAGAAAATGCTTAATAAATCTCTAAGTAAATTTTCGGCATTAGAAATGCTTCAATTCAGACATGGATCCTATAACTGCAAGTGGTGTTTTTTCAATTGGAAAAGAATTAATTAGTAAAGCTAAAGATACATTCTCTCCTTCATTACAAGTATCCCCGTCTCAGTTTAGTGGACGATTAGAAGCCTCAAATAAAGCCTCAGTCATTACAAATGATCCTCTCCTCAGGGTACAAAAATTAGAAAGTATCCTAAAATCCGATCTTCTTAATGATCCTAAGACCGCCAATTTTTTTCAACAAAATCAGAGTAATCAAATTTATCTCGAAAAAAGAGCAGATGGATCTGTACAATTTATATCATCAAATGGACAGGACCTTATAATAGATTCTGATTCCCCCCACTGTGAAAAAGCAAATGAACTGCTCAATCTTTGTTTCCAAAACAAATTAAACCTCACCTCATTTAGACCAAATGCGGTGACCTTTAATACCTGATATAAAATGAAAAAAGACGATTCTGAAAATAATCGTCAAAAGTCTGAAAGGACTGAAAAAAGATTATCCGACTTTCTACTGATAGAGAGAATTAATCAATGCCCAAAATTAGCTTCTCTCAAAAGTATTAATGAAACCCTGAGTGAACTTCTCGACTCGGAAGACAGTTTTGTAAGTCAGATCGCAGAAGTCATTAGATTGGATCCTTCTCTTACAACGAGAGTCTTGGATCTGGTCAATTCAATTTTCTTCGGAAGTAAAAGTAACCAAAAAATATCTGGAGTTGAAGAAGCATCGATCTTTCTAGGATTGAATCGGATAAAGGAGCTTCTTTCCGCCACACCAGTAATTGAAGAAATTACGGACTTAGGGAAAAATGTATCTTCTTTTCCATGGATTAATTTTTGGAAGCATAGCATTGGAACTGCCATCCTCACTCGGGAAATCCTCAGTTTAGCTGAAATTCAATACGAAGATGAATCCGACTATGTTGCCGGTCTCCTTCATAATTTAGGTAAATTGATTCTTGCCATTACATTCCCTGACCTGTTCAGGCAGTTAAATAAAGAAAGTTTTAAGAATTCTACTCACGCTATTGAGATTGAAAAAGAGATTGTGGGATGGGATCATGCTAAAATAGGGGCCTATTATCTCTGGAATCATCATATATCCGACGATGTAGTAGAAGCGGTTCATTGGCATAACAATCCAAAGGAGTCAAACGATGAACCGATCCTTTCCTCTGCCATTCAAATTGCTGATTTACTTACTTGTCAACTTGGAGTACCTGGGATCGAAAACTGTCCTGTTATCAAAAACGCATACTTGTATTCCGATGGATGGGATATACTTTTTGGTAAAAAAAGTGAAGAAGAAATGAATAGCTTAAAAGAAAATCTTGAACATACCTTGGAGAGGGTTTCTCGAACCCTGCACGGAATTATCTAAATCACTTAAACCTAACCCATTGATCATCTCGGGCTGCTTTGGCAACTTTCATAGCTCCAGTGGCAACAAAAGGCTTCATTTCTCTGGATGAGATCGTAACTTCTGGATCTTCATATCCATCATCAGCTAGAAGACGTTGAAGTTCCTGGTCAAAATTACGAATTTTACTACCGCCTCCAGTAAGTATTATATTCTGGAGCAAGGAAAAAACTGACTGAGGAGAAGCCATTGCAATTACCTTCTTAATGGATTCAAACACCTCTTGTAGTAACTGATTACAAGATTCTCCAACTTGCTTTCCAATTTCAATTTTTCTTGGTTTCCCACCAACAGGGATTTTCACACGGGCACCTGATTCACTTTCACCTACATAAGAATAAGATTCCTTAAATTTACGAATCATCGACAGAGGGACATCAACCTCGGGATATTCCTCCCTAATTGATTGATCTAAAAGGACATCCACTTCATTGCCGGCAAAAGGAATACTGAGCAAGTCCTCCTGCTTTGGGAAATAGCCCTGAACGATACAAAAATCGGTAGTTCCGGCACCGATATCCACAAACAAGGAATTACTTACTGGATCTTTGTATTCAGGATCCTCCAAACGATCTTCATCTCTCATACCGAGTGCCGCAAGAAAAGGTTCAGGGATAAACAAAATTCCATCAAAAGCACCCTTTGCTGCTTTTTTTAAATTTTCTTTGGCATCTGTATCCGCGACTGCAGGGATTCCAATCACACAAAGGACCTCTCTTTTAAGTTCAGGATCCACCTTTCCACGCAAGTATTGCAAAAAAGATTTTGTAGCATTCAAATCACTCACAACTCCATCACTCAAAGGTTGGACAAGGCGTAAATGAAGCTCATTGGCAATAGCCTCGTCCCCATGAAGCATTTTGGAGTTCCCGGGAAGAATACCTGATAAAATTCCATCTTCCGGATAACCAACAATGGTCGGAACTAAAGTACCAAGATCTTCATCTGAACCCGGTTTATTGAGCTTATTTACAAAGCAGGACTGAAGTGTACCCAAATCTAAACCAAGATGTAACTTTCGTTTTTTATCGATAGAAGATGGGGAATCAACCTCCTGGTTAGATTCAACATCTGATTCATTTTCTTTAGATTTTTCTGGCATTTCTGAAAGGGATTATAAAAGAATTACATATAACTAAATATTTTATATTTTTGGCAATGAAAACATTTAGATATTAACAAATTTATCATTTCTCAGAGGAAAGTAACTCATCAATCATTTCTTCAATTTCATCGAACTTAAGACCAAGACCCGCCGGTGGGTCCAATTCTTGGACTGCTCCCTCGTTTGTTGGGCTCTCCATGATTTGCTGTTCAGTGATAGCCTTTTCTTCCATTATAATTGGTGATTCTTTGGTCCGTTCAAGTTCATCAGGAAAATCAGGCACAGAAAATTCGACACTACCCAACTGAGCCAAAGCATTTTCTAGTTTGTTGAAAATTTTTTCAAATTTTTCTACCATTCCCCGAACAGAATCATTCACTCGGTTTGCCACCCGAGTCTCAAAACGACCGGCAAAAAGATCAAAAGCAACCGCCAGCTCATCTGCACGAGATGATTCATCATCAAAGAGCTCCTTTAATTTACCTTTTTTTTCTCCTGGATCCAAAGAACTGGTCTTAGCCCAAGCCACTACTAGCATAGGAATTTCATTTTTTAAAACTTCAATGGCTCCATCTTCATCCCCAATCAACCTTTTCACGCAGGCTCTTCGAAAACCGCCCTTCAATGCTTCTAATGGACTTCCGCTAATACTCATATTATCCTTATATCCGCTATCGAATCTGTCTACCTTTCACAACCTTATTCTAAAAGAAGCTTTTGGTTCTCCCATAAATTTGCATCACTCAATAATTTTTTCATTTTATTTGTTTTAAAATTCATTCTAATTTTTAAAAATGAAATAAAATCCGATGGAATTTCTGCTTCAAATATTTTGCCCCTGTCCAGATAGCCGAATCTCCTTGCATGTAAAGCTTGTCGGTCCATGCCCAATTTTTCCATCCAGGATGAATTCCACCCCGATTCACAAAATTTCAAATAATAAGATTCATCATGTCCATATAATTTTTCGCCGACTAAAGGTAATCCAACGGACTGGGCATGAAGCCTTATCTGGTGTTTTCTTCCTGTTTGGGTAACCACCGAAACAAAAGTATACCCTTCGGCACAATAAAGAGGACAAAAATGAGTCTCCGCTTTTTTCGAGGTTCTGCTCTTTGCGGTTACTCGCTGCTTCACAAAAACCTTACTTTCAGGATCATTTCCAACATATCCATCCACTTTAATCTGCTCATTCAGTTCACCCTCTAAGATAGCCAAGTAGGTTCTTTTTACCCTTTTTTCCTCTAATGCTTTTTGCCATATACGTCCAACAGGTTGATTTTTTGCCATGACAACCACCCCACTAGTCTCGCGATCCAATCGACCAACTAAATAGACAGAGTCTAAGTCCAAAAGCTCTCTGGTAGCTCCTACCAAACTCGACCATGGACCATGCTTGGAGGGATGACAAACAAACCATCCTGGCTTGTTCATTACGATAATGTCGCAATTTTCAAAAATAATCGATGATCTTAGTAGTTCTTCGTTTATTAAAGGTGCTTCGTTACTTTGAGTGGAAAATTTCACATAAGGTATATAGCTATTAAAATTATCGAAAAAGAAGAAGATTTAAAAAAAGGTAAACTTTTATTGGAAATAACAATTCGGTTGTGCAAAATTAAAATTGTCTATTGTATTCAGATACCAATCATAAACCATAAATATAGCACATATGAAGAACCATTTAATTCTCTCCGGTCTCCACTTTGATCTCAAAGATGGTCATAAAAGCCTCGTTTCAGAAAAAATGGAGAGGATCTTCAAACACGAAGAGAAAATTATTCGGGCACGAGTTGAATTGGAACACGATTCAAAATCATCTTCCCATAAAGATGAGTATATCGCTAAAGGTCACCTTGAACTTAAGGGTTCAACCATTACAATTTCAACCGCAAGCAACAACATTAACAAATCAATCGATGATCTCGTTGAAAAGCTTGATCGTGGTCTGCGCCGTAGATCACGCCTACGTCGGGTTAAACGCAAACAAGGTTCTATAAACGACTTACCTTACGCGGCTTAACAAAAACTTTACCCCAAGTATCAAGCTCGGCCTGTATTGGTCGGGCTTTTTTTGTATTGCACTTGGATTTTAATCTTTTCCGTATTTTAAACTTTAACTCAAAAATCTAGTCTTAACACCCTAAATATCTTTTTAATAAAATATTTAATAAAATATTTGTTTATTTATATATTTAGTGCACCTGAGTAAATTTAAAATGAAAAATCATAAATCTCTTAACCATATTTTCAACCATTATTATGTTCATCCTTTTGATAGTACCAGCCTACGCCGAGTTGCACGAGGAATGGAGAATTTGGTAGGTTCGTCCCTCATCGACGCGGATGGAAATAATCACTCTTCTCAAGTTCTTTACGGAAAAATAATCGGACTTAATTTTTCAGCCGGTTGGTGCCCCCTTGTAACTCCTTTAGCCCGAAATACGGGAATTTAGAAAGCAATACCAATATGATTTTGAAATGGTAATAGTCATCGCAGATTGAAGTGCCCATGAGCAGTTAAATAAATGACTGAAATAGATATGTCTGGGTATGCAATAAATTTGAATTCTCCAGAGACAGATCAACTCGACAGCCAATTCAAGATCACCAGTATACCTTCGGTAATAATACTTTGACCAGATGGAAAGACTATTTCAAAAAATGGAAGAAGCCACATTTCAAACATCGCCGATTCTTCTGTCTCAAAATGTAAAAGTTACTCAAATTACACCAACACAAAGGATGTGGAACCATATATTATTAAATTGGAATACTTTTTACTTAACTGAAAGGTGAACGAAACCGACTATGTGGACGAACTCGTGAAAGATACAAGTGCAGAACATCAAGGCCATTTCACATTCTAGTAAGCGGGTAACTCCTTTTTCCTTCGATCAAAAATTAAGATTAAGAGTGTGAAAACTTTTACAATTACAACTTCACAATAAAACTTTATTACAAGGACTTTCGCACTCATTGTCAGAACTCCTAAGCCAACAACTACTTAACAACCTCAAGTGGGAATAAAATCTAAATAAAACGAGCGACTATTTGGTTCACAATCGTTTCCAACGAAGCCAATTTCCCAATTCCCTCGTACCCACAGGCCAACTCTCCGACCACTGGCTCAATGATTTCAACACCTCTGCCCTTCAATACTTCCAAGTTTTTTTGCACCGCTTCATGCTCATACATTTTACCATTCATCGCAGGAGCGATACAAACTGGGGCTTTGGTCGCTAAATAGATCGCTCCCAACAAATCAGTAGCAAGACCATTCGCATAATTCCCCAATTGATGGGCGGTGGCAGGTACAACCAGAAAGATATCTATTTTGTCGGCCAATTCGATGTGTCCAGGTTGCCATCCATCTTCGTTCCAGAATGAACTCAGCACCGGATTTCGGGAGAGCGTTTCTAGGGTAAGTACAGAAATAAATTGGGTAGCAGATTGCGTCATCACTACATGAACATCCGCTCCTGCCTTCCGTAATTCACCGGTCAAGTCTGCCGCCTTATATGCCGCAATCGATCCGGATACTCCCAAGCCGATGATTTTTCCTTTAAGCGGTGCACTTGTTTCGTCAGAATTCATAAATTGAAAACATTCTATCTTAAGAAAATAAAGTTTCACCGCAATGAAGATTTAAGCACGGCTTTCCCCTTTTCATTCGAATCAAACTCATATAGAAAAGAATGATTATGCAACCACATCCGATTACTAAGTATCGTCCTTGGGGTATCATCGAGTTGTCCGACCGGCAATGGCCAAGTCGCACGATCGACCGGGTTCCTCAATGGTGTAGTGTGGATTTACGAGATGGAAATCAGGCACTGCCTATACCCATGGGAGTGAATGAAAAACTGGAATTATTCAAGCTTCTCTGCTCGATTGGTTTCAAGCAGATCGAGATTGGATTTCCTTCTGCTGCCCAAACCGAATTTGACTTTGCACGTAAATTAATTGAAGACAAACTCGTGCCAGATGGAATCGCTCTCCAAGTACTTACTCAAGCACGCGAACATTTAATCAAAAAAAGTTTTGAAAGTTTACAAGGTGTACAAAAAGCCATTCTTCACCTTTATAATTCAACTTCACCACTTCAACGCCGGGTCACTTTTGGTAAATCAAAGGAAGAGATTAAAAAAGTTGCCATAGATGGAGTTAAATTAGTTAAAAAATTTCTGTCAGATCTCCCCGACACCAATGTGCAACTTGAATATTCGCCTGAAAGCTTTTCGGATACGGAAGTGGAATATTCCCTTGAAGTATGTGAAGCAGTCATGGATGCATGGGAACCCACGGAGCAAAATCCGGTTATTTTAAACTTGCCTGCAACCGTTGAACTTTTCACCCCAAATGTTCATGCGGATCAGATCGAATGGTTCTGCCGGAATATGAAAGAACGAAATAAAGCCGTGATCAGTCTACACACTCATAATGACCGAGGAACTGGTACAGCTGCAACAGAACTTGGACTACTCGCTGGGGCGGACCGGGTGGAAGGCACCCTATTTGGAAATGGAGAGCGCACCGGCAATTTGGATATTGTCACAGTAGCTTTAAATATGTACGGACAAGGTTTGCATCCAAATTTAAATTTTCATAACCTCGACGAGATTCGGGAAGTGTATGAGAGGTCCACCGGAATGTCAGTGCATGAACGCCACCCTTATGCGGGCGACCTGGTTTTTACCGCATTTTCTGGCTCACATCAGGATGCAATTAAAAAGGGGATGGATCTGCGCGAAAAAGAGGGGGATTCAAATGACAACCACTGGCAGATCCCCTATCTTTCGATCGATCCGCGTGACCTAGGTCGTTCTTATGAAGAAATCATTCGGATAAACAGTCAAAGCGGAAAAGGGGGAGTCGCATATATATTATCCCGTGAATTTGGTCTCGATTTGCCCAAACCCATGCATCCAGAAGTGGGAAAACTTATCAATGAAAAAGCGGACTCGGAATCACGGGAACTTTCCGCAGAAGAAATTTTTTCTTTTTTTAAAAAACAATTTCTCGAAAATATCACCCCGCTTGAATTAATTTGCTACGATTCCGGAAAAAAGCCCGGAGAGGAAAAAGTTTCCTGCCACGCCACGATTAAAATAAATAGCGAACAGAAAGAAATTATCGGATCAGGAAATGGTCCTATCAACGCTTTTGTAAACGGATTAGAAGTTAACGGACTCAAAGATTTTAAGCTAACCGACTATCGTCAGCATTCAATCGGAGCAGGTTCTGCAACTGAATCAGCATCTTTCGTACAATTACAATCGAAGGTTGGACGAGTTGCCTATGGATGCGGTATAAGTTCAAGTATTGAGAAAAGTGGCTTACTTGCACTGGTAAGTGCATATAACCGTATCCACTAGAAATCATAATTTTTCAGCAATTTCTCCTACATTATAAAATTTAGATTTGCGTTATTCATTTAATGCAATTTAGGGTCGATAATAATTCGTTTGCCCAAATTTTAAATTGCCCAATTTTTTCAACAAGTTGCCTAGCTTGTGAAATAATTTCTATTGTATGTTCACACTGTGCTATCTTCTAGAAGAGTGTCTCAGAGACAGAAAATTAAAAACTTCATACATTAAAAGTTTTCTTTTTTCACTAATCGTCTTGTCGATTCTCAGAGAAACCCAAAGCGTAGATGCTCAAGATTCACAAAAAAAAATAACCGACTCCCCACTAACCTTTTTTGTACCTCAAAACAGTGTAGTCGATTATTTGAATCCTTATCTTGAAAAAGGAGAAAAAACCATGGGTCACTACATTATTAATCTGCGTCCCAAATCCAGCATTAACCCATCCATTGCATTAGGAGTAAATGATTCTGCAGAATATATTATAACTTCAGAATCAAATTCTCCCTATTTATCGATGGTACTCATAACCGAGCAAAAGTATAGAAACTTGGCTGAATGGGCATCTTTCCAACAAGCAACTTGGAAAAACTCTCCGAACGGCAAACTATTTTCTTCGGAATATTTTACCACTAATTCTGGTTTTGATGGAATTTCAATCGTTCGAAAAAACGGAACAAAGAAAGATTTTCATATCGGAATCAACCTGTCGACCTCGTCTTGGCTAAACAGACAAATTAAGTCAAATGAATCTAGTAACCCTTGGCTCCATTTGAAATTATTTGCATTTGATGATCCAATTGAAAATGAGATTTATAAGAGTGCTCTAAAAATTGCGAAATCTATTGAATTAAATGACTTAATTAAAACTGATTTCCCAAATTTTACTGAAATTAAAACCAATTCTAATTCTAAAAATATAGTCCTTGATCAACTCATTAATGATGGTCCGATCTCATATTCAATAAATAAGGAGATAAGCATAGACTACCGTGAAAGCTATGCGGAAATAGGAAGATTTTCCAAGTTACAGCATAATATTGATTTTGATTCCACAAATTCCCCAACCACATTGATGGCTTTTACTGAAACCTTTTACTCCAATATTGAGGAATGGGCAGCTCATCAAAAATCAGCTTGGGAAAAATCTGAAAAAGGTATGGTAGTTTCTGCCGAAAAATTCATTTCCAATGATGGGTTCAAAGGAATTACAATAGTTCGACAAACCGGCACAACCCGCGATTTCTTTATCGTCCTTGACCTAACCACTAAGCAATGGAGTCAGCGACAAGAAGACATTTTCATTAATAAAAAAAAACCTTGGCTTCGAGCTCAAATCACCGGATTTTACGATTCAATAATTGATGGAATTTATCCAACAGCATTAGAAATTTCAAAAAGCCTAGAATATAAAGACTCCCGAATTAAGAATTTTCAAAATTCATTTATTGTTGAAAAACTTAACATCTCCAATGGTAGCGAGCTTAATAATTCGATTGAAGATGGTCCGATTTCATTTTTAACCTCTGAGGATGTATCAGTAGATTTTGTTAAAATATTCACGGATTTGGGTCCAATTTCAGAGGGACAGTACAGCATAAATCAAAAATCGAATAATGAATTTACCACCTTAAAAATTTTTACGGAAAATATTTATGCAAGCATTGACCAATGGGCTTCCCATCAAAAATCAACTTGGGAGAGAAATAGCGAAAACAGAAAAATTTCTACTAAAAAATTTATAACCGACCAAGGTTTTTATGGAATTTCAATCGTTCGTGAAGATCAAAAATCAAGAGATTTTCAAGTTGCGATTGATTTAACAACCAATGAATGGAGAAATAAAAGAGGGATAGATTCGAAAGGGTGGCTGCGGGCAGAGTTTAAGAGCTTAAATACCCCAATCTTCCGACCTTTGTTTCAAAGCTCATTATCAATGGCAAACACTCTCAGTTTTAATGCATCCAAGGAATACAATTTATCTAAATTTGTAGAAATCTCTGACAACACCTTATTCAACTCTCCAAAAGTTTACGCATCTTGGTATAAATCAGATTGGTTTGGAACCTTTCACCAAAGCCAAAGCAACTGGATATATCATGAATTATTAGGATGGGTCTATCCAATCGAGACATCTTCAAGTGATGGTTGGTTTTGGCATGAAGCATTTGATTGGATATGGACTTCAGAAAAAAGTTTTCCCTATTTCTTTTGTTTTGATTTTTCCAATTGGATTTTCATAAACCAAAAATTCATAAAAAAAAGTCAATTTTATGATTTTAAAACTAGCTCATGGGAAAAAGTAGATATTCTTAAAAAAATATTTCAAGACACTGCTGGAAATGAAACCGAGACGATTATTAAAATTATGAATTCCAGCCTTAATCAAAAAGAAAAAATGGAAGGAGTTGGAAAAGTTATACTTTTCGGAAACTAGTTGTGATTCAAAAATCTCCTTTATTCTTAATGGTCTTTCTGACCTTTACCATCCTTTCCAGTGAACAGAAAAACAATGAAGAAAAAAAATTAAAAAAGACTTTAATCAATCTCAATAAAGAATTTATCGATTTAAAAAGAAGAGTCGATTTGTATGTTCTTAAAGAACATCGAATAGCATTCAAGGATACTAATTCGATTGGTTCGGAAAAAATTGCTACACATAAAAACGAATTTCAAAACACTCCTTCGGTTAAAAATTATAATCAAAAATATCGTAATTCACTCATCTATTATTACGGATTCATGTATCCCAGTGATTCAAATTTCCGTAATTATCAAATTCAGTTTAGAAGAGGTCATCACATAAGCATTCAATATAACCGGCAATATCGTTCACTTTTTGTCGGGACTTCTCTTTCAGCCAAGTTCTATGACAATTATAGAGTTATGGGCATTCCCATATTGAATGAAATGAATGTTAAAGGAAATAATCAACTTATTTCAACTTCTGTATTTGGAGGATGGGAAATTCCAATAAGTGATCTTTTCTTTTTTAGAGTAAAAGTTTCTAATGGAATTGCTTTTACAGACCATAAATTAAAAATCCAAAATGAATATCTTACTCAATCAGATACCTCATTTTATTATTCACTTTTAATTGGGGCGGGGGTGCAATGGACGCATCCTTTTGAAGTATTAATTTTTTACCAATACGATGGTAATACCAACACACAAGATTATTCGAAACAGTCATTTAACCAAGTCGGAATAAGCTTTGGATTAGATTATTGACTAGGATAATAATCGCCAACTAGATGACTTTATGAGAATCTAATCATTCTTAATGGTTAATCCTAAAAACACAGAAAAATCGTCCAATTCCTCACTCGAAGGTGTCCTCGAACGGATTACATTCTATAATGAAGAAAATGGTTTTCTGATTGGTAAATTAAGGGAAAATGATAAGAGCGAAGAGATTGCAGTGGTCGGGAAAGCACCCAAAATTCAATGCGGTGAAACTCTTATTTTAAAGGGAAAATGGACAACTCATCCCAAACATGGAAACCAATTTTTGTTTGATAAATTTGAAAGCAAACTCCCCGCATCAGCTTATGGGATAAGAAAATATTTGGGCAGTGGATTGGTTCACGGTATTGGAAAAACATATGCGAATAAAATAGTGGATCACTTTGGTTCGGATACCCTAAAGATTATTTCTGAAGATTCCGTCCGCCTTCGCGAAATTCCGGGGATTGGTTCAAAACGTATAAAAGGAATCAGGCTCGCTTGGGAAGAACAAAAAACGATTCGCGAAGTAATGATGTTTCTCCAAACCTATGGAGTTACAGACGCATTATGTCTTCGCTTGGTTCGAAAATATGGAAATGATGCAAAATCAATTTTAGAAAATGACCCCTATCGAATTATTCGTGATGTCAAAGGAATTGGGTTTAAAACTGCGGATAAAATTGCTCTTAACTTGGGACTTTCGAGTAATGGCTCCGATCGAATTGACGCCGGTATTCTTCACACTCAGCAGGAAGCCGAGGACGAAGGTCACACCCATATGGACCGTAGGGAAATTGCTTTGAAAGCAACGGCTCTTCTTGAAACTCAGGCTGAAGGTGTTGAAAAAAGAATTCAGACCCTCATAGAAGAAACTGAGTTAATTTCCACCGAACCTGACTGGATCCAGTTGCCCACATCATGGAGAGCAGAGGATAATATTGCCCGTTCGCTTCAATCCGTACTGAAAACTCCTTCTTCTTTGCCTAGTATTTTAATCGAAAAAGCCATCGAATGGGCTCAGGATAAAGCAGGTTTTGGATTTGCTGATGCTCAAACAAAAGGAATCCGAAATGCACTTTCTTCCAAAGTAGCTATTTTGACCGGTGGCCCAGGAACTGGTAAAACAACTATTCTCCGTGCGATCGTCTCTATTCTTAAGGCAAAAAAAGCTAGAGTTATGCTTGCTGCACCTACCGGTCGAGCTGCAAGAAGAATGTCAGAAAGTGCTTCTCATTTTGCCCAAACTGTTCATAGATTATTAAAATTTGACCCGAGTCACGGTGGGTTTACGGTAAATGAAAAATCTCCTTTGGTTTGCGATTTTTTGATCATGGACGAAACCAGCATGCTTGACATTCGGCTTGCCTCCGCACTTTTTCGCTCCGTTCCAGCTCATGCACATGTCTTACTCGTTGGAGATTCTGATCAGTTACCCTCTGTAGGCTCTGGTAATGTTCTTAAGAACCTGATTGATTGTAGCTTATTTTCAGTTACCCGATTGGAAGTTACTTTTCGACAAGCTGAGAATAGCGGCATCGTTAACCTTGCCCACGGAATCCTCGCAGGCAAAGGTTCTCCTCCTTCACCTGTCGATTCTTTGGATAAGCTCAATCCCAAACAGGATGTTCATTTCATACGTGCCGTAACCCCGGAATTATGCGTCGAGGTTATTACCAAACTTTGCAGCCAGATTCTCCCAAAAAAGTTTTCGATTGATACCAAGCAGGATGTGCAAATTCTCGCACCCCTTCATCGGGGAACCGCTGGAATTGGTAATTTAAATGATCAAATCAGGGATTCAATTAATCCACATGGTTCCACTCTAACTATGGGTTTTAATATTTTTCGTGAGGGAGACAAGGTTATTCAAACCCGAAATAATTATGACAAGGATGTATTTAATGGGGATATGGGTATTATTGATTCGGTTGATTCAATTAATGGAAAAATTGAGATTCTGTTTGAAGGAAGGAGAATTATTTATGAACGGATGGAAATTACCGATTTACAACCTGCCTACGCGATCTCCGTTCATAAAAGCCAAGGTAGTGAATACCCCGTAGTTATTTTCCCACTCTTGAAACAACATTTTATGATGCTCCAAAGAAACTTGGTTTACACTGGGCTAACGAGGGCGAAGAAAAAAGTGATTTTCGTGGGTGATCCTGCAGCCTATGCCATGGCAATTCGAAATAATAAGACCTTGGTTCGCCAAACTGACCTAATACGTAAAATTAAACAAGCAACCTAAAGGAGTTT
Source organism: uncultured Verrucomicrobiota bacterium (assembly GCA_902580225.1). Taxonomy (GTDB): domain Bacteria; phylum Verrucomicrobiota; class Verrucomicrobiia; order Opitutales; family Seribacteraceae; genus Seribacter. Next base: position 49,124 of record CACHJU010000008.1, on the reverse strand, counting down.
GTTCACTCCAACAACTGAATTAGTTTGATATAAAATTGATTGGAATAAAAATCTGCATTACTTCGGGAAATAACACGAAAGCAGATTGCTGTAATTTGAGTAAAATAAATAGAAAAAAATAAAGACACACTAATAGACAAAGCAAACCGAAGGTGTATTTAAGAAGAGAATTAAAATTAAAAATTGAGATGAAAATGAAAATCAGTAATTCCCCAACAACTCCCAAAAGCGTAAAAGCATGTAGACTAGGGAAACAATGACCCCGAGTACGAATAAACCAAAAAAGATACACTTAAAAACCGTATCAGCAGTAGCACCATCTAAAAACTTAGGCTGCTTTTCCATTGAGCCAATCATTACAATAACCCACACGACTAAAGCAAACACAGGCATTGTTATCATAAACCAATCAAATTCAGTAGTCATGAAAATCATTTTGACAAGGATTTCGTTCAAGTCAAGAGAGGGGTGAAGAAAACATTGATATTCTTCCACCTTTAAAAAATTTATTACTACTTAAATGATTTCCTCAAAAGCCCATTATCCAAAAGACTCCATCCAACACATAGTTTGCTTTAAATTTAAAAAACATGTATGCGGTGGTGAAATTGAAAAATTGAAGAAATCATTCATTAGCCTACAAGATAAAATCCCCGGAATCATTTCAATAAAAGGTGGAAAAAATAACAGTCCCGAAAATTTAAATAAGGGATTCTCCCATTGTTTTGTAATAATATTTGAAAACAATCAGGCGCGCATAGATTATCTTCCTCATCCTGAACATCAGAGGTTTGTCTCTCAATTAAAGCCACTAATGGAAGATGTATTCGTGATCGATTTTGAGCTCAAACAGTAATTTGTTCTAAATAAAGTCTTGGGTATTCGGCACATTGTTACTTGACCATCGCGCCCACTCATTTTCTTCTGCACTTTATGAAATTAATCCAATATTTTTGGCCTCAACTTGTAAATAAAGTCTGCATGCTTTCCGTTGTAATTTGGGCAAGTGTAATTAACTGCTTCGCAGAGGTAAAAACCCCCTCGATTATTGGGAACAACATGGTACTTCAACAAAACCATAAAAATCCTATTTGGGGTTGGGCAGATGCCGAAGAAAGCATAAATGTTTCGATTGCGGACCAAACACATAAAACTAAAGCCGACAAAAAGGGACAATGGAAAATCATCTTGAATCCAATGAAAGCGTCATCTTATCCAAAGACCTTAAAGATTAATAATTTAAAATATGAAAATATCTTAGTTGGAGAAGTTTGGCTTTGCTCTGGACAGTCGAACATGGGATGGTCCCTCGGTAATTCTGATGATGCTGATCTCGAAATTATAACTGCGAACTACCCAAATCTTCGTCTAATCAGCGTGTCCCTTGTGGGTACGCAGGAGGCTCGAAATGACTTTAATGGACAATGGGAAGTAACTACTCCGGAGATCGCCAAAAATTTCTCCGCAGTGGGATATTTATTTGGCCGACGCTTGCACTTGGCTTTGGGAGTTCCAGTCGGTCTGATCGACAATGCATGGGGCGGATCGGCCTGTGAGGCTTGGATTCCGCGCGACCGCCTAAACAAACTTCCAGTCGCAAAACCTTACATGGACCAATGGAGAGAGACCGAAAAAACTTTTGATTACCAGAAACTTCTAGCTAATTACCAAGATAAATTCAAGAAATGGCAGGAAAAATCTCAAACCGCTCGCAAACAGGGTAAAGCTCAACCAAGTGATCGACCTCGCCCGCCGCGCAACAAACTGACCGGCCAGCATCGCCCGGCCAACCTTTATAATGGCGTACTGAATCCGATCATAGGATATGGAATTAAAGGAGCGATTTGGTATCAAGGTGAAAGCAACGGTAAGCGCGGACATGCTTACCGCGAAGTTTTTCCTTTGATGATTCAATGCTGGAGAGACGTATGGAAACAGGGTGATTTTTCATTCTACTGGGTGCAGTTAGCCGATTTTATGAATGAGGTTTCAGAACCTCCGACCGAACAGACTTGGCCGGAATTAAGAGAAGCACAGACTCTCACCCTCGATAAGCTCAAGAATGTTGGAGAAGCAGTGATTATCGATGTCGGTGAAGGCCGGGACATCCATCCACGCAACAAACAAATGGTTGCCAATCGATTGGTCCGCAACGCTTTGGCCAAGGATTACGGAATTGACCTCCCCTACCAAAGTCCACGTTACCAGTCCATGGAGACCAAAAACAATAAAATCGTACTCACTTTTGATCATGTTGGAAAAGGGTTGTATTGCTTTGATGTGCGGGATCCGTTGGGCTTTGCAATTTGCGGAGAAAACCGGAAATTCGTCTGGGCTCAGGCTAAGTTGATCGGTAATAACAAGGTCGAAGTATGGGCGGATGATATCCAAAAACCGAAGGCGGTACGCTATGCATGGGCTGACAACCCAGTATGTAATCTTTACCGCAAAGACGGATCGATTACTCTTCCGGTCACGCCCTTTCGTACTGATGACTTTCCCCTTATCACCAAGGGTATGTAAGCCCAGACTTCCAAAAACCAATGAAATTTCCTTTTTTGTACTTTTTTACCTTGTTCCCTCTGTGCATCTTAGGAAAGCCTCTGATTGAAGAAGTTCTTGGTCCATCAAGCGGACTGATCGGTCCGTTTGGAGTAACTTTCGATAATATAGGAAATGCTTACATAGTTGAATACAAAGGGGGGCGAATCCTTCTGCTCCAGAAAAACGGCAAACTCAGCATTCTTTGTGGTGATAATGGGAAAAAAAGCTATGCTGGTGATGGTAAATTCGTGGAGAAAGGGCTGTTTCACAGCATGCACAACCTCGCTTGGGCTGCGGACAATGTTCTTTACATATCTGATACCCACAACAATTTGGTGCGTAAAATCAACGGCAAAAACAACCGTTTGTCTTCATTTGCCGGAATCCCGAATCAAAAAGGCTTTTCCGGAGACGGTGGATTGGCGAAGAAAGCAAAGTTAGATACGCCCATCTCCATAAGCCTTACTCCTGATGAGAAAACTCTTCTTATTGCGGATATTCGTAATCGTCGAATTCGGGCAGTCGATCTTAATTCTGGAATCATTAATACGATCGCTGGAAACGGTAAAAAAGGTAAACCCATTGACGGTAAGCTAGCCTTAAATCAACCCTTGATGGATCCAAGAGCCTCGGTGATGGATGATGAGGGGAATCTGTTTGTACTCGAGCGAAACGATCACTCACTGCGGGTGGTTCGTAGGAACGGAAAAATTTACACTTTGGCGGGAACCGGAAAAAAAGGATACAGGGATGGACCCGCACTCCAAGCCACTTTCAACGGACCGAAACACCTATGCCTCGATTCAAAAGGACGAATCATTATCGCTGATGACAATAACCACCTGATCCGTTTATATCATCCGGAAACCAAATCAGTTTCCACTATTCTCGGTGGTCAAGCCAACCCCAAATGCAACCTGAACCGCCCTCATGGAGTGACCATTGCACCTGACGGAAGTCTGTGGGTATGCGACATTTGGAACGATCGAATTCTCACCCTCAAGAACTACTAACCATGAAAAAGATAATAAAAGTACTAATCATTTGTTCCATTGGAACAGCACTTACTCGGGCTGGCGACTTGCCCAATATTTTATGGATAACTAGTGAGGATAACGGACCTCATCTCGGGTGTTATGGCGATACCTACGCCACCACACCCAACCTTGATGCACTTGCTGAAAAGGGAATGATCTACACCCGGGCCATTTCCAACGCACCAGTTTGTGCCCCAGCTAGGACTACGATCATTTCCGGATTGTATCCACCATCCACCGGAGCCGAACATATGCGCAGCATGACACGACTCCCGCCAAACTTCAAGATGTACCCATCCTACCTCCGCGACCTTGGGTACTATTGCACGAATAATTCCAAGGAAGACTATAACTTAATGAAAGAGGGAGAGGTCTGGAATGAAAGTGGAAAGAAAGGACATTGGAGAAACCGGCCGAAGGGAAGTCCGTTCTTCGCCATCTTCAACTTTACCATCTCTCACGAGAGCAAAATTCGTAAGCGGCCGCACACGCAGGTCCATGACCCCGCCAAAGTCCGAGTACCCGCGTACCACCCTGATCATCCAGAAGTGCGCAAAGACTGGGCTCAATATTACGACATGATCACGGAAATGGATAAGATGGTTGGGGACAAACTTAATGAACTAAGGGAGGATGGCCTCGAAAAAGACACCATCGTTTTCTATTATGGTGATCATGGATCTGGGATGCCCAGAAGCAAGCGTTGGCCTTTCTTTTCCGGTTTGAATATTCCGCTTATCGTACATCTGCCCGAAAAATGGAAACATTTAGCTTCCCCAAACTTCAAGGTCGGAGGAAGCAGCGACCGACGGGTCGGATTCGTTGATCTTGCCCCCACCCTGCTGAGTTTGGCTGGACAAAAACCTCCCACTCACCTCCAAGGCCACGCTTTCCTGGGTAAACACCAAGCTCAACCACAGGAATATGGCTACGGTTTTCGCGGAAGAATGGACGAACGCTATGACATGGTTCGGTCCGTGGTCGGAAAACGCTACATTTACATCCGAAACTACATGCCCCACAAACTATACGGTCAACATGTGGGATATATGTTTGTCACCACCACCACCCAAGTTTGGAAAAAGCTTTTTGACGAAGGAAAACTAAATCAGGCTCAAAGTCACTTTTGGAAAGTCAAACCACCCGAGGAACTCTACGATCTTGAAAACGATCCCGATGAAGTCAATAATTTGGCCGGATCCAAGGATCATACAAAAGTTCTCAATAAGATGCGTCAGGCTCATCTGGAGCATATTAAAAGAATTATTGATGTGGGTTTCCTTCCCGAAGGAGAAATTCATGAACGATCTCGAGGAAGCACCCCATACGAAATGGCCCGAACTGAAAAATATCCCTATCAAAGAATCATGATTGCAGCTGACCTGGCATCCGGACTCTCTTCTTGGGCAACCAAGCCCCTTATTGGATATCTAAAGGACAAAGATTCGGCCATTCGCTACTGGGGGGCAATGGGACTTCTGATGCGAGGCAAAAAGGGGGTCAGTTCAGCTGGTAAAAAATTGGAAATAGCCCTAAGTGATAATTCACTTTATGTTCGCGTAGTTGCTGCCGAAGCACTGGGCAAATACGGTTCTCAGAAACAAATTGAAAAAGCAGTCAAAACCTTGGGGAAGATTATTGACCCTGTACAAAATGGTGGCTTCCCCTCCATGCTTGCCATGAATGCGGTCGATCATTTAGATAATAAGGCCAAATCGCTTCTGCCTAAGATTCAATCCATGCCTCGCACACCCGAAGGGATAGACAAACGTTTTCAAGGCTATGTGGGTCGTCTTGTTGATACCACACTAAACGAACTAGAAAAAAAATAATATGATTAATCTAAAATTGATTTTACTACTCTCGCTGTTCGCCTCCACTTTTGCGTACGCAAAGTCTAATATCATATTCATTATGGCCGACGATCTGGGCTACGGTGACCTTGGATGTTTCGGACAAAAACTTATCAAAACTCCGGAGCTCGACCGTATGGCCAAGGATGGTATGAAATTCACTCGTTTTTATTCCGGCTCCACCGTTTGTGCACCTTCGAGAAGCGTCTTGATGACCGGCCAGCACATGGGGCATACCCATGTCCGTGGAAACGCAGGCGGAGATATGATGCGTCAAAGCCTGCGTGATGAAGATATTACAGTTGCAGAAAAACTGAAGGAGGCAGGATATAGCACTGCATTGATCGGGAAATGGGGACTTGGTGAAATGAATCAACCGGGTCATCCCATGAAGCAGGGTTTCGACTATTTCTACGGGTACCTCAACCAAGTACATGCCCATAACTTCTACCCCGAATTCCTTTGGCGTAATCGAAAAAAGCACAAATTGTCAAATATCGTAAAACCAGTATCAACCGAGTCTAGGGCTGGCTTTATTGGTGGGGCCGCTACCAAGCGTTTTGAATATTCCCATGATCTTTTTGCACAGGAAGCTCTCACTTGGATAAAAAAAAACAAAAATGATCCATTTTTTCTGTACCTCTCCCTTACGATTCCTCACGCAAATAATGAAGGTAGTCGAATGTTTGGAGATGGTGCGGAAGTCCCTGATTATGGAATATACGAAAAATTGGACTGGCCCAAACAGGACAAAGGACAAGCCGCAATGATTACTCGGATGGACAAAGATGTCGGACATATTCTGAATTTGCTGAAAAAGCTCAACATTGCCGACAACACATTAGTCATCTTTACTTCGGATAATGGTCCTCACAATGAAGCAAAGCATAACCCCGAACGCTTCAACCCAGCTGGTCCATTAAGGGGAATGAAAAGAACGCTTACTGAAGGGGGTATACGTGTGCCCACAATTGCTTGGTGGCCAAACACCGTGACCAAGAACTCAGTATCTGAACAACCCTTTTACTTTGGGGACCTGATGGCTACCGCTTGTGAAATAGCAGCCATCTCAAAACCCCAAAATTTAGATAGTATATCATTTCTACCAACCCTTAAAGGAGATTCAAATAAACAAATAAAACATAAGTATCTTTACTGGGAATTCTATGAACGTACTTTTCGTCAGGCTGTGGTTATGAATGAATGGAAACTTATCCGCTCAGCGATGGATGATTCTACAATCGAACTTTATGACTTATCCATTGATATTCATGAGGATCAAAATCTCGCGTCCGAGCATCCAGCATTGGCACAAAGATTAATCTCCTACATGGAGGAAGCTCATACCCCCCACCCGAGTTGGAAAACACCTAAAGCAGTACAGAAATAATTTTTATCTGGCGGGCATCAAAGCCCCATCTTTCATACCGTGTATAATTTTTTTATCAATCGGGCAGAAGGTGGTCAAGGTTCCTGACCAATTGGCACGACCTTCATAAATAAAATAGTAAGGAGATAATCGAATCCTACCCTTCATTATTTTAATCTCACCTGATGAGGCAAAAACGGGATGCTCCAAACGAACAGGTTTACGGAACTCCTGAATAATCGAAACGGGGTTTGGAAAAGAACGAAGTGCAGACTGCAAGGCAATACTCCACTCGTCTGCTGAGACATCATTTCCAAGAACGACACTTTTTGCACCCCATGCAGTTTCATGAAAACCGCTTGCTTTTAATACAAGAGAACGTTCCTTTTTAGAAGCCTTCGCTAAGTCCATCCAGCAGGTTAATCTATTATCTCGTGCCAAAGGTCCATCCAAATATGCGCCCGCTGGAATTTCTGCAGGATCAACAATCCAGCTTAAAGGAATCATCGCTTTTAAAATCTTAAATTCTGCTTTGGTCAAAATTTCCTTCCAGAATCCCTGCAGGCGATGGTGATGAAAAAGAGCTAGGGACAATTTTTCCTCATGGGTATGAATCATGGGTGGAGTCACAACTAATTTCTCAGAATCCACTAACTTAGTAAGTTCTTGCATGACCGGTATATTTTCAAAATCAAACAACTCCCAAAACCGATAAACGAGATGAATTCTTTTTCCTCGGAAAAGTAGTTCCTGATTAGAAACTTTTAAGTCTTCAGGAGAACAAACAGTAATAGAATAAGAAAGTTTGCTCAACTCTTCCGCCAACCATTCCATTTCTGGTCTGTAGGTCGCAGCCTCCTCACTCACCACAATGGCCATATTTGCTTTTTCTCCCTGGGCTGTATTAGCCGCATCATTCAATGCCCGACCAAATTCCTTCACCATTCCAATATCCTTCCCGAATCCATAAAGAAATTCTAATTGAGCAGTTAAACCAATCCCTCCAGGAACAGAGTCCCATTCAGTTAAGGCAAGTCCATTGGAAACAGGGAGTAAATCTGGTCGTAAAACTGCGGGCATGCATGTACGAGCAATATTAGAACGGGCATGATCAATTAACCAAGGAGGCTTTCCGGCATCGTAATATTCAGCAACCCATGGGACGCACAATTCCTGATTCCTTAGAATCGACTGATTGGAATAAGATTTTCGATATAGCAAATCGATCCCCTTATAAAAAGAAAATGCGGCATTTCCTAAATCGAGAATCAAAGACGAGATTGAATCAGTCAATTCCCAAGAATTCGGTGACCAGACCCAGCTCTTATCTGCAAACAAAGGAGACTTTTTATGCTCCGCAATACTTTTAGCCGTTAGGCTCACATCCATTAAGCTTTAATTAATCCTCGATCTGGATTTCCTTGTTCCTCTGCCTGGGGCAACCTGCACGCAACCACCCATTTACAAAAGCATCCAATTCACCGTCCATTACAGCCTGCACACCTGAGGTTTCCACACCTGTTCGTAAATCTTTGACCATTTGATAAGGTTGAAAAACATAACTTCGAATCTGATTCCCCCAGCCCATCTCTCCTTTATCACCATAAAACTTTTCCATCTCCGCCCTTTTTTCATCCTGTTCTTTTTCATAGATTCGAGACTTAAGAACCCGCATCGCGGTTTGTTTATTCTTCAATTGGGATCGTTCATTTTGACATTGCACTACGATATTTGTTGGAAGGTGAGTCAATCGAACAGCTGAGTCTGTCTTATTCACATGCTGCCCCCCTTTTCCGCTTGAACGATATGTATCTATACGAAGATCGTCATCAGGAATATCCATATCCAAGTCATCATCCTCCACTTCAGCAATCACATCAACTGAACAAAAGGATGTGTGCCTTCTTTTATTCGAATCAAAAGGACTAATTCGAACCAATCGATGGACTCCCCGTTCAGCCTTTGAGTAGCCGTAAGCATGTAAACCTTCCATTCGAATAGAGCATCTGCTAACTCCTGCCTCTTCTCCAGGCTGAAGGTCTTGCAATTCAACCTTAAACCCTCTTCTTTCTGCCCATCGCATATACATTCTCATCAACATATCTGCCCAATCACAAGATTCTGTTCCTCCAGCACCTGCATGTATGCTTAATAGCGCAGGTCTGTCATCAAAAGGTTCACCCAAAAAACTCGCGACTTCTAAATCTTCGACATCTCCTAGTAATTTTTCCAATGTACATATAAACTCATTTTCGATTTCCTGATCGTTTTCATCTTCATCACACAATTCAGCAAGGGCTTCTAAATCATCAACCTGCGTACGGAATGACTCAATTTTTTCTACCGTCTGCTTAAGTCGATTGGCCTCGGAACTGACACGCTTTGCCTCTGTCTGTTTATCCCAAAATGAAGGTGAAGACATAGTATTTTCAAGATCAAGTATGGTCTTCTTCTTCTCATCACAATCAAGAAATTTCCACAGATGCACGGTTTTTTTAATCAATTCTTGCAAACGGTTTTTATCTTCAGGCAAAATCATAAGTAAGCTATTGGGGTGAATTAAACCGAAAAGTCAAGACCCTCAGGTAAATCCAAATGCAAACCACATTCACGACCATGACCACCATGCCTTGAATCCTCAGCATCTCTGGAAGGATCATATTTTACCGTGCTGTGAAAATCTCCTAACGAATCATATCCCATTCCCTCTAACGGGTGATAAGGCAGATTATTTCTTGGCAGATATTGATAAGTCTTTCGATCATCCCAATCAAGAATCGGATAAATTTTATAAATTTCACCCTGTTTTTCTATGAAAGGCCTTTGAGCACGCTCCGCAGATTGTGACCTTCGTAATCCTGAAAACCAAGCGGTCGAACCCAATTCTTTTAAAGCCCTTTCCATCGGTTCCTTTTTATTAATGAAATTATACTTTTTCATTTCTTCAGCACCCTGTTCCCACAATTTACCAAAACTTACTTCCTGAAAAGCGGGACTCATTTTTGCAGAGTATGTTCTAACTCGGAAATCAATCTTCTTCTGAAGGGTCAAAGAATACTGATAGGTCTCTGGGAATAAATATCCTGTATCCACAAAAACTACTGGGATTTCCTTATTAACTCTCAAAACAAGGTCTAACATCACCGCACTTTGCAGACCAAAACTGGTGGATAGAACCAAGCCTGACCCAAAGCGACTCCATGCCCACGAAATTCTCTCCTCCGCATTCATGGAATTCAATTTGGTATTTAACACCGTTAAATCTTGTTCTAGTAAGGTCATTTTAAAAAGACATTATATCATGGCAAAATATCTGACTTTAGTAAAGAGTAGGCTTAGTCATTAATAGAATGAAATTGATTCGCACTTTTAATTATATTTCGTATAAGTGTTTTTCGTGGAAGATATTGACAAATTATTAAAAAGAAGGCCTGAACTTGAAAGCTGCAAGGAGGATATTCATTCTTCATGCGAACTTCTCCTCAATTGTTTTCGCTCCGGTAAACAACTGCTTTTATGCGGAAACGGAGGAAGTGCTGCCGACTGCGAACATATTGCAGGTGAACTTGTTAAGAGATTTTCCCGCCCACGAAAACTCCCCAATGAAATAGCGAAAAAACTCGGACCCGATCTGGCCGAAAACTTGCATGGTGCACTGCCTGCATTGTCTTTGCCCTCAATGGTTGGATTTACCACTGCCTTTGTGAACGACGATGTTCCGGAATACGCCTTTGCCCAACAGGTCGTAGCATTTGGGAAACCTGGTGATATATTACTCGGGATTACCACATCGGGAAATTCGCGCAATATCATTCATGCTGTGAAAGCAGCCAACGCACTGGGTCTTGAAAGCATTGGGCTAACCGGACAATCTGGAGGAGACTTGGCATCGATATGTAAACTTTGCATTAAGGTACCCGCTTCCGATGTTCCACGCGTCCAAGAACTACACCTACCTGTATATCACACGCTTTGTCAGGTAGTGGAAGATACCCTGTTCCCATAAAATGGGCGAATATCCTGATTTAAGAAAACGATTACCTGCAGACCTAGGCATTCTGTTGCAAGATATTGCCCTTATTATTGAACAAAAAGGTGGGCATTCTTTACTAGTTGGTGGTTCTGTTCGCGACCTGTTTTTTGGACAAACGCCCCGTGAATTAGATATGGAGATCCGCGGATTTACTACGGATAAACTTGCTCAAGTCCTTCTACCTAAGTATCCAACCGAAGAGGTGGGAAAATCATTTGGAGTTCTTAAACTTAAAGGATTACCCGTTGAAATTGCTCTCCCCCGAACGGAAGTCAAAAATGGAAGCGGGCATAAAGGATTCTCGGTTGAAGTTGACCCCGGACTTCCTTTTGAAAAAGCTGCGAGTCGACGTGATTTCACCATGAACGCACTGGGCTTAAACCCTCTGACTGGCAAGATTGTAGACCCATTTGACGGACAGAATGATATAAGAAAAAAGATTCTTAGGCATGTAAGTCCGGCGTTTTCTGAAGATCCCCTTCGGGTTCTTAGGGGAATGCAGTTCATAGCACGTTTCGATCTTCAGGTAAGTCCTGAAACAATTCGCCTTTGCCAGTCTGTCTCGATTGAGGAACTCCCCTCGGAGCGGATTTTTGAGGAATGGAAAAAATTAATCCTTAAAGGCATAAACGTAACTGCTGGTCTCAATTTTTTAAGAGATACTAAATGGCTTAGTTATTTCCCCGAACTACTTGATCTTGTAGGGTGCGAACAGGACACGGAATGGCACCCGGAAGGAGATGTGTGGACCCATACTCTGCACTGTTTGGACGCATTTGCCAGAAGACGCATTGGAGTCGAATGGGAAGATCTGGTCGTGGGTCTTGCGGTACTTTGCCATGATTTGGGAAAACCATTAACAACCTACAGAGCAGAGGATGGACGAATTCGGTCGCCCATGCATGAGCCAAAGGGAGAACAACCCACCCGGTCCTTTCTCTCCCGTTTAACGAATCAAGTCGACTTGCATCATGAAATCATACCGCTCGTTCGCAGGCATTTAACTCCTCGGACATTTTACAAAGATAAAGCGAGTGACGGAGCCATACGCAGACTTGCCCATCAGGTCAAACGCATCGACCGTTTGGTTCGTGTCGCGGAAGCAGACTTAGCCGGACGTCCTCCAAGACAAGACGATTTTCCCGAAGGGCCGTGGTTATTAAAAAAAGCGGAAGAATTAAAAGTTAAGGATTCCGAACCTAAACCAATTATTCAAGGTCGACACATAATTAAAAAAGGCTTATCCCCAAGCCCCCAATTTACTCCTATTCTTAAAAAATGCTTCGAAGCTCAACTCGACGGTAAATTCACTGAAAAAGAAGGCGGACTTGCTTATCTCGACCATCTGCTTGAACGAAAAAATAAATTTTCTAAATAATGTAACCGGAGTTATTTCCCACGAATAACTCGTTGTTGAGATGCCAGGCTTAATCCACTTTGAGGTAGCCATTGTTTAATTCCTTCTGGGTTCTTTTTATAGAGTTTTTTGGCAATATGAACTGTAACCTTTTCTCGACCTAATGTATCTTTCATTAATAAAGCTTGCTCAATTGCATCATGGGGATCTTGGCTCGCCATTCGCATAGCATAAGCCGCCCTTATCCCATCACTACTATTCTCCACCGGACTATCTTTGATCCAACCAGCATTTTGGATTAACTCCTCCCTCGATAAATTCCCCACGATGCTTGCCGAAGCTGACACCCATAATTCCGGCTCCAAAGTTCTGGCCCAGGCCAATGCAGAAGAGGGGTCTTTCTTTGCCCAACTTCCTGCAAGTTTTTTGGTTAATTCTTTATTATATACCCTGGTTCCCTTTAAACTATTTACATAAGTGGCAGCAGAAGAGGGGTCTCGACCCACCCACTCGGAAACGACTCGTCCAAGAACTCCGGAATTTACTTTTTTATTCTCCAAGTGTGCCTCAAGCCAACTGGCCGCTAGGCCAGGGTTATGTTGGGCTAATTTTCCGGCCGTTCGTTCAAACATCCAGGATTCAATAAATTTACTATTAGGGTTTTTACTAATCCATTCCGCGACATAATGAGAACTTTGCGAAATGGATCGCCCAACAACAGACTTAAATGCGGCCTCAGAAAAACTTTTATCTCGTCCGGGCAAATCCGATGAAGCCCAATCCATCGCCCCCTTAATTCCGTATTGTTCAATATAATTCTCACTCACCACATTGGCCAAACGACTTTTTAATTTTTTATCTTTAAGTGAGGAGACAAACTGCTCTGCTCCATCCAAGTCAACCCGTCCCCATCCGCGGACTAGACCATGGTATAGCCCATAATCAACCTTATCTCTGGACATCACAAAATCATAGGCAGACTGCGGATCAGATGCTGTCCAACCAGACATCGCCCAAATATGTCCTCCCTCGACCTTATGAGCAGTAGGATTATTCATTATATAATCGAGGGCTTTCGCTCCATCCACTTTTGCCCAAGCGTGTAAAAATAAACGAAAATTATTATCCGTATGATAGGAAGAGGGAGTGTTCTCAAAAACCTTAAGTGCATCTTCGGCATTTTCGGCCGTCAAACGAGCTAACATGTCTGCAATTACCGCATTCCTTCCAACTAAATCAGTGCTGATAAGAGCAGGAGATAACACCTCGCGAATTCGCTCACCTGTCAATATTCCCTCCCCTATCTCCTCCAAATCTAAATGCTGGAAATTCAATTCAATCGGTTGATCCCCAACTTCTCCAGTAGCCAATTCTACTTCTTCATTAGTTGTACCATGTTCTAATTTCTCCAACAAATCTTCAAAATCGATCGACTCTATATTTCTTTTAAAACTATCCTCAATTACCTTTCGCTGAATCGAATCAAACGGATCCCGGGAAACAAAACCCCAGTAAAAAGATAAGGCCAATGTCAAAACCCAAAATGAACATAGTAAAATTTTTTTGCTCACTTGTTCGACTTAAGCAAGCAAAGGGTATTCAGACAACATAGATTAGATAGTGTAAGCAAAATACTTGAACGAGTTCATTAAATTTAGAACAAATTATTCATCACCTTGGACCAACTTCTTAATCGTCCTTTGATCAGAATTTAACCTACGGATAGCCTCCCTGTAAATACCGGTATTTTCGTATGCTTTGCGTGCGTATATTTGATTACACTCAGACAAACTGTCCTGAGTAGACCTAAAGATTTCCCTAATATCGAGTTCGGTTCCTCCACTTTGCCCTAATGGAACAAATTCACCATGTATAATAACATTACGAACCGCCTGCTCTTATTCTCTGAAATAAGCAGGCCATCGATAATTTCCAGGAAGTACGGACTGCAATTTATAAACCACCCTTGAACTTAGCTCCTTTGCCCCTTCTTTCCCAAAAAGTTTTGCACAAATGTAATTTATGGAATTCTCAATCTCTCTTGGATTTGCAGAAAGAATATTGTTTAGTCCAACCGTGTTGACCTGATCGCCACAAAGCCGATAAAAAAATCTTCCCTAATCTTACCCGCCGTTTTGTGAGTATCCGAAAGCTTTTAAATGTAGAGAAAAAACCAGGCGAATCCACTTATTTATTATTACAAAAAACGGATAAACCGTGGACCTATCTTGGTGGTGGGAAAACCCTAAAGCGAAATAAAACCATTGAAATTACTTCCATTCATTAGCTTACTTAACTTTAAACTCCTGAAATCTTTATGAAATTAAAAATCCTTATTCTCTTCATGCTCCCCTATTTCTTACATGCCGACAGTTTTCTTTCTCTAAGTGTATCTGATCTGTCATTCGGCAAAGAGGGAGAACCACCCGTACACATTGATAATTCAACTCCTTACGCTTTGCAATATTCGCGAGACCTAAAGACATATATCCCAAGTAACCTCCCCTATTTCAGAACTGGTGATGCCACCGAAGCCTTCATTTCATTCGGAAAAAAGGGCGGAAGTCGAACTAGTTTTTCAACCAACGATATAATTCTTTGTTTTCGCAACCCAAAATCAAAAATTGAGGGTCAGCTTTTTCTTCATCAAAAGCCAGACGGTTGGAAACCATTCCCTTTCTTTTTTGAAAGAAAGAATTACAAAAACCTCTCTCCCGAGCAAAAGAGCGAAGAGGAATTTCTAAAATACAGAACCATTCGTTATAAATGGCTTGTGGAACTTGAAGTTCCTGGATCGGCTTGGTTTAGACATCAAGTAATGAAAGACAGTATCCGACTGTTGCAAATTCACAAAGAACCCAAACCCAATACACATACTTATAACAACACAGCAATGATCCGTCCCAGTCGAAATAATGAACTGGAAAATAGTATGGATTTATTTTCAGGTGGGCGAGCAATCAGTGAAAACCTCCCACTTAATCGTGAACTGCGCCTGTCGACTGATGAACAAAATCGTACCATTCCAGTCTCTTCGGTCACCGGAATCACAATCAATCAGATACCATGGAAGGACTGGATGAAAAATGAAAATCCAAAACTTGATTCAATCGCCTCAATCTTGCCACACGACCAACACGCCATCATTTTCTCATCTTACTCGAGCATGCTGGAAGTCATAGACGAAGCGACAGCACGAGGCACTCCATTTCTCCATTTGAGCGAAGGTCGATCAGAAAGTGCCCGGTCAAAAGAAAAATACTCCAAGCAACTCTGTCTGCCAATTGACGAACTATCCCGTACCCTCGGACCAAAGCTCATCTCATCCGTCGCGATTACTGGCAGTGATCCATTTTTGCGCACCGGAACTTCCCTGACACTAATTTTCGAAGCCAAGCAAAAAGAAGTGCTGATGGCAGCTCTTGACTTAGGGAGAATACAGGCAAAGGAAAAATTCTCTCAGGCCAAGTTGGTATCGAGAAAAATTCCAAAATCCGCGAATCATAAGTATAAAGGGATTGCTTCCCCCGACCAAACAATCAGGAGTTTCGTGAGTTCATTTAATGAATTTGTAGTTGTAACTAATTCCGTGGAACAGCTTACCCGTCTAGCCAGAGTATTTGATAAAAAGGAGACCAATTTAGCCTCGCTTGAAGAGTATCACTTCTTTCGTCAGCGATACCAAATAACTCCCGACAACAAAGAGGATGCCTTTCTCATGATTACCGATGCCACCATTCGTCGATGGTGCGGTCCGAAATGGAGAATTGGGGCATCGCGGCGGACAAGAGCAGCAGCAGCTATTGCCGAACTTCAAGCACGCCATGAAAGTGGATCCCCTTTAAATTCCAAAGAATTCCCTGAATTGGAAAAAGTTTCGCTAATTAACGGGCAGGTACAGAGCTCCAAATTTGGAAGCCTTTCGTTTCTGAAATCAGTAAATGAACTAAATATTAGTAAAATTACTGATGCTGAAAAAAAGGCGTATGAGTTCTTTCGTAAACATTACCAGAGCCATTGGTCTAAATATTTTGACCCAATTTCTGCACAGCTAAGCATTGAGAATGGCAGAATACAAGGCGACTTATCAATCCTGCCCCTAATTGGAGGTACTGACTACAGACAAATTATACAAGCAGTTGGAGATGTAAAACTGAAACCCGAATCAGGTGACCCCCATCTCGAAACCGTACTTCACTGGGTAAGTGCAATTGATATAGATTCTCCTCGTTTCAAGCAGGCAAGTAATTTTGCCGCTATCATGGCTCCATCTCTAGGCACAGGTTCATTCAGTTGGGTTGGAGAATCGTTTTCCTTATACTTGGACAAATCTCCTTTTTTTGAAGATATGCAAAAAGCTTTTCGTAAAAATGGCATGAAGGGATTGGAGGTTTTTTCTGAGAGAAATCTTGGGCGTATTCCATTGGGTATGAATGTAGATGTTCGCAACCCCTTTAAGTTGACCGCATTTCTAGCGGGTTTACGGGCTTGGATTGAACAAACCGCACCAGGGATGACCATTTGGAGCAATCACGCTCATAAAGGACAAGGATATGTCAAAATTACACCGGGAAAAGGAATTGAAAATTCCCTGGTAAAAGAAGGCTCTGCACCCATTGCCTTGTATTATGTTCCTTCCCCGCAACTGTTCACCATGAGTCTTAGCGAAAATATCATCCAAAAAGCGATTGAACGAAATATTCTTCGAAGAGATGAAAATTCATCACTTACAAAGGAAAACTGGGGCGGCATGAGCTCTGCCTTTCAGGCGTCAAAACCTATACCCTATATTTTCGATCTTTCAATGAGCCAAAATACAATTAATGGATTGCAAAAAAAGTCATGGAATAACCTACATGCCCTAAACGAATGGCGTATTTATTTAAGAAAGCAAGCCCCCCTCGCCTATCACCAAAAAGTGTGGCAAACTGAACTACTCTGCCCAGGAGGGGGGAAATACATTTGGAATCAAGAATTTAAAACTTACGAATCTACTGTGTTTGGACATCCTGGTGAACCAAGCCTTCCAGCGAATTTAAGCGTTCTAGGTAAGTGGAACCATGTGGATTTTGGGCTCAACTTTGAGAATGATGGGCTTCGTGTAAAAGCAGAATTGAAACGCTCAAATAAATAATTAAACATTCTGCAATGCTTCTAATTGCTTATACTCAAAAATAAAATTTTAACTTGTTTATATAATATCTGTCTCCCTAAACCATTTTTCGAGTAACTCTAAAGGCAAGCCAATCACATTTGAACGCGATCCTTGAAAATCTTTGATTATCAAATCAGATCGTGTTTGTAGGGCGTAGCCGCCAGCTTTATCGAATGGATTCACTTCTAAGAAATAATTTTTAATAGTTGAATCATCCAATTTCTTGAAAGTCACTTTACTGGTATCCACTTTTTTCTTTTGATAATTTTTGGCTCGGTTTATCAAACACAATCCTGTGCTTACTTCATGAGTTTTTCCGCTCAGCATGCGTAGCATACTAAAGGCATCATCCATACTTTTAGGCTTTCCTAAAACTAGAGTACCCAGTGTAACCAAAGTATCCGCCCCCAAAACCCAACTTTCAGGATAATCATTGGCCACAGAGCATGCCTTCAATCGAGCATTTTCCTGCACAAGTTCTAATGAACCATCGGGGTGAAAATCCAATTCATCCTCAGCCGAAATTGAAATTGAAAAATCAGAAGTTATCTTTCTTAATAATTCACTACGCCGTGGGGATGCAGAACCAAGAATAAGCCTGTTTGAATCCTTCTTGTTCGCTTTTTCGACAAAATTTTGCATAATGGTTTCTTTATGACATCTTTTCAAACCATGGCAACAGGATGAGAATTGGAATTGCACAATTAAATCCAACTGTTGGAGATGTGGCAGGCAACCTTGCCCTTGCTATGGATGCCTACGAACAGCTTATTGGGCAAGGAGTAGACCTTGTTGTTTACCCTGAATTATTCCTTTGCGGTTACCCTCCTCGCGACCTTCTTCTTAAAGAGAAATTTGGTGATGACATGAAGGATGCCCTTCAAGTCTTTGCTGCATCGACGGGTCCAGTTCCCGCCGTCATTGGTTTCCCTGAAAAAAATACACATGCCCAAAAACAATTTAATAACAACGCCGCAGCATGGTGTGAAGATGGTACAGTTAAACAAACTTTTCATAAACGCCTGCTCCCCACCTATGATGTTTTTGACGAAACCCGCTATTTCAAGGCTGGAGAAAAAGACTTTTTCATTCAATACAAAAATCAAAATATTGCGGTTACGATTTGCGAAGACATTTGGAATATTCGAAAGGGTGAATATGAATCGGATCCAATTGATGAAATCGCCGAACATAAACCTGATTTATTAATCAATTTATCAGCGAGTCCTTGGCACCTCAACAAGGATAAACAACGTATCGAATTATTGGGCGAAGTTGCTCAAAAATGCGATTGCCCTATTGTTTATCTTAATGCAGTCGGAGGAAATGATGAACTTGTTTTTGACGGAATGTCCATGTCAGTTAATCGTGTTGGAGACCTAGTTTCCATATCCGATTCATTTAAGGAAAGAATAGAAGTCCATGACTTGAATGATATATATGAATCACCCCATTTACCTGACAACTCTATGGAAGGCCTACGAAAAGCACTTGTCTTAGGTGTACGGGACTATGCTCACAAAAGCGGATTCTCCAAAGGTTTAATTGGTTTAAGTGGGGGAATAGATTCCGCAGTGACCGCTGCTATTGCTGTCGAAGCTCTCGGTAGTGAAAATATCATTGGCATTAGTCTACCCTCTTCTATTTCCAGTAATCATAGCAAGGATGATGCTGCCGAGTTGGCTAAAAATTTAGACATTACCTATCATACCCTGCCCATTCAAAGAATAGTTGATTCTGCCAACTCAGAACTCCGACCTATTTTTGAAAACAGGTCCACTGATGTAACCGAAGAAAACATACAGGCCCGTTCCCGCGGACTTTTACTCATGGCGGTTTCCAATAAACTCGGAGCATTGCTTCTAACTACTGGTAATAAAAGTGAACTCGCAGTTGGCTACTGCACGCTTTATGGGGACATGTGTGGTGGTCTTGCAGTTATTTCAGATGTCCCCAAAACCGAGGTTTTTAAACTAGCTAGACATTTGAACAGGCATCAAATAGTTATACCCATAAACACTATTGAAAAACCTCCTTCGGCTGAACTACGACCAGATCAAAAAGATATCGATTCTCTACCCGAATATGAAATCCTCGACTCCATTCTGGAAGCCTATGTTGAGGAAGGAAAATCAATTGAAACAATAATTGGGGATGGACTTGATGAGGAAATCGTTCGAAAAATCACTCGCTTGGTTGATATCAACGAATATAAAAGAAACCAGGCTGCTCCTGGGATAAAAACCACTCCACTTGCATTCGGAGTTGGGCGAAGAATCCCTATCGTACAAAAATATACAAATTAATAATTGATATGAACCAATCTCAGGAGCTCTTTGATCGAGCCAAGAAAATCATTCCAGGTGGAGTCAACTCTCCAGTCCGTGCTTTTCGTTCAGTAGGTGGAACCCCATTTTTTACAAAACAAGCAAAAGGGGCACGACTAACCACCGCTGACGACAATGAATTAATTGACTATGTTTGCACTTGGGGGCCAGCCATCCACGGTCACGACCACCCCTTGGTCAGGGAAGCAATTGCATCCGCTCTTACGAGGGGAACTAGTTTCGGTACCCCCGGTCCTGATGAAGTAGAAATGGCCGAGATTTTGGTAAAGATTGTGCCCTCGGTTGAAAAAGTCAGAATGTGCAACAGTGGAACCGAAGCTACCATGTCCACAATTCGATTGGCTCGAGGCTTCACCGGCAAGTCCAAGATTATAAAATTTGCAGGATGTTATCATGGTCATGTTGATAGTCTATTGGTAAAAGCCGGTTCAGGGGCTCTCACTTTTGGAAATCCAGACAGTGCAGGAATACCAGAAAGTTTCGCAAAAGAGACAATTGTTCTTCCTTATAACAATTTATCCGCAGTTGAAAATGCCTTTATGCAAAGCGAAGAGGGAATCGCCGCAATTATCGTAGAACCCTACCCCGCAAATTGCGGATTAATCCTTCCGGATGATGGATACCTGGAAGGTTTGAGAAAAATTTGTGATCATAACCAAGCTTTGCTCATCTTTGATGAGGTTATGACCGGTTTTCGTCTTGCTTTGGGTGGCGTACAGGAAAAGACCGGAGTCACCCCTGACTTAACTGCCATGGGTAAAATTATTGGAGGTGGTTTACCTGTGGGTGCTTTTGGCGGCAAAGGAGAAGTCATGGACTTCCTTGCCCCACTTGGTCCGGTTTATCAGGCGGGCACTCTGAGCGGAAATCCCCTTGCAATGGCTGCTGGAATTGCCTCTCTTAAATTACTTCAGGAATCAATGCCTTATGATCGATTGGAAAATCTCGGTAAACAACTGGCTCTGGGAGTTCAGGAAATTGCCCACGAGAATTCCATTCCAATCCAAGTTCCACAGGTAGGTTCCATGTACGGTATTTTTTTTAATGAAAACCCGGTTCGCAACTTTGAAGATGCCCTGATATCGGATGCGGAGCATTTTAAAAAACTTTTTCAACATTGTTTGTCCAACGGAGTGTATCTGCCCCCTTCACCTTTTGAAACCAACTTCATCAGTACCGCACACCTCGATAAAGATATTTCAATGACATTGGATACCTTCAAAAATGCATTCGCTAATTTTTAAACTTTCTTTCCGTTGACATCACATATCTCTTTAGAGAGAAGAATTTCATGAAATTATCTTTCATCCTCCTTACTTTCATTAATACTTACTTGATGTCTGTTTATTTGCTTAATGCAAATGAAGACAGAATACCTTTCTATGAAGACTTTTTAAAAAAATCAAAGTCGGATGATTTTTTAGCTGAAGCCAAAAAATTCCTTGAAGAAAAACCTGATGCAATGGAGGCACCTCGGCTCACTTTTGATTACCTGATGGTAGCGAAAGTATCCCGGGAGGCTGAAGCCATTAATGATGCAACCTCAAAACTGCTTTTTAAGTACCCCCAAAGTTTGCCCACCCTACATTTTATTTCATCCTTCGACAAGGATTCCAAAGTATTAAGTAATATATTTATCCATAAGGCAACTTTTGGAAATTTAGCCAGTGAGGAATTTTCAGCTGCCTATTGCAGAGCATTGATTCTCGCAGCCCGTATACAAGGCCCCCAATTTCTTGCTGATCCAGCCCTAAGACTTCGGGCTCATCTTCTTGCTGAAAAAGCCGGGGTGGAAGAAATCAAGAAAAGCTCGGCCAAAGGTCTTCTAATTGAAGCTGAAAAAAACAACGGTTTTGGTAAAATTGCTAAAATTGCCCTTTCGAACGAAACAACTGTTGAAAAACTTTCTAAACTAAGCAAATTTTCTGGAAAAGATGCCGAATTCGCTACCGCCTTTTACCTAGCACAATTAACAGAAGCTGAAAAAAAGTCTGAAAGAGTGATTATAATTCAACTCAAACAGGCACTTTTCGGAAAACCAAAAGATATCGGTAAAGCTATTCAATCAATTGCATTACTTCCAGGAAATCTCTCTAAACAAGCTGATGTAAAAACTTTTCTGGGTACAGCACAAAGGTTGGACGGTGACTCCGATTTGGCCATTGAGACACTATCCCAAATCTCCGCAGATTCAGAAAACCCAGTTATGGCTGAATGGGTAAAAACTGCTCAATCTTATGCCAAGGGGATTCAATTTGAAGAAAATCGAAAAAAACTTCTTCTTGAAGCCATTGGAAATGCTTTAGATCAAATAGATTCAGACGCGGACAGTCTTTTTACTCGGTTACGTTGGACAACAAAATATGAAAGTGGAAAAAACATATATAATGAGGCTTTCATTGGTGTTTCTAAACAAAAAAAATTGGTTGAAATTCATGTTAAGAAAGCACAGAAAACGATCTTCGCCTATCGTACAGATGAAGGTAAATCTAATATCTACTCTCATGATTTAAACCAATCAATTAACTTCTCCACACCGGGAGTATTTCCAATCCCTCAATTTGTCATCAAACGGGATGTGGAGACTGGGGGATTTGAATATAATTTCAATTTAAATTTCTCTGCCACTCAGGATAAGATGCTTGATGAGGGAAGCCGTTTTTTGGAAAGCCCATACATGGGTACGGCTAAAGGGAGAGAAATTTTCCTCTCATACCTTTTAAACGAAAAACCATTATGGCTCTCCCCTTCCACAACCATAAAGGGGGGGAATGCCTACCCACTATTCTTACTTGACCCCGAAAACCCAACCCCAACCGCAATAATCATTGAAACCAATTTAAGCAAAAGTTTAACCGGATTACAAATAGGTTCATTTGCAATGGAGGATTTGTCATTAGGTGGTTTGGAAGTGCTCGATCAGCTTCCTCTTTGGCCAAAAGCCAAGATTATGGAAGCCAAAAAATTTGACTTTCCACTTTTCATGAAAGTCCTCCAGCGTATTTCTAACCTGAGCAAATAAAAAAAGTTCCTTTGATTTTTTCTCATGTCTTGAATCAGAAAGGATAGGCTTAAAAGTTAAGAGTGAAAAAACAAAAGATTCTTCTAATTTTAACTATCAGTTTATTCTTGGTACCTCTTGTTGCTCAAAAAAAAACCTTGGCACATAAATCATTTATAAAATGGGATAAAAACAAAGATAGTAAACTTTCAATATCTGAACTTCCTGTATTTGCCCAAAAAAATTTCCACCGAGTAGATCATAATAATAATGGATTCATCTCCCTTACAGAACATATTTCTTTTCTTAGCAACAAAAATACAAAAGGTTCCAACAGTACTCTCAAGATCATTCATAATCTTGCATACGCTGAAAATGAAAACCCTAGACAAACGCTCGATTTAATTTTACCTAAAGGGTTAAAAAAAACGAAAGCAGTCCCCCTCGTAGTCTGGATTCACGGTGGTGGTTGGAAAAACGGTGATAAAAAAACTGGTCATTCCCCAAACCGTATTCCCGCACTGGTAAACACAGGTAGGTACGCCGGAGCAACCCTGTCCTATCGGCTGAGTGGAGAAGCTATTTGGCCTGCACAGATTCACGACTGCAAAGCCGCCATTAGATGGTTAAAAGCAAATGCCAATAAATTTGGCTACAATCCAGATGAAATTGCTGTTTGGGGTTCATCGGCTGGTGGACACTTGGTTTCTATGCTCGGCACGACAGTAAATAACAATAACCTCGAAGGTACTCTTGGAAATCACCTTGACCAAACAAGTTCTGTACAGGCGGTGGTTAATTATTATGGCCCCAGTGCCCTTCTCGAAATGAACGACCACCCCAGCAATATAGATCACAATGCTCACGACTCCCCCGAAAGTCAATTAATGGGATTTCCCATTCAGGAATTCAAAAACAATGTTAAACAAGCTTCCCCTATCCAACATGTGTCTTCACATGCTCCACCATTTATCCATTTTCATGGAACTCATGATACTTTAGTTCCATACCATCAGTCCAAAATATTCCATCAGGCGTTAATCAAAAAAGGAGTGAAAAGCAGTCTAATTACTGTTGAAGGGGGCGGTCATTCCATGCCTGCCCAGTTTACCCAAAAATTGGTCATCCCCTATCTTGATCATATATTTTATGGATTTAAGAATAACCCTAATGATCAAATTATCCAATCACCCTGAATGACTTTTGAATGGAATCAGAAAACACAGCCAAAGGAAAGCTCCGCTAAGTGCAGTTCACGGGCGGTAAAAAGTTTCATCTCACCCACTCGCATCCAGCGGTAACGAAGACCTATTCTTAAATATTCAGCCATATCATAATTAATTCCTGTAAAAAATTGATAGGTAAATAAAGTACTTTCTTCTTCAGGAGAGAATGAGGTCGAAAGCTCCGTAAAACCGATCTCCTGCTTCACAGATCCAAAACCACCTCCAAGAAAAAAATTGGTTTTGGATGAAACTTTGATTTTGCCGCCTCCATTAATAAAAAAGCCAAATCCTTCTGCCTCACCCTCAACCTTAAATCTCGTTGTTGTATTCAAAACCTCTATTCCTATACAACTATTTCGAAAATAGGAAAATTCAGCATCTATAAAGAGATGATTACTTTCGACGCCCAACCTCCAACCGGATGCAAAGCCAAGTTCATGATCAATATCAAAAATAACTGGTGAGTTTGGCTGCGGCTTAAATTCAAAATCACCCGAATTTTGTAATGCAACGAAGGGAAGAATATAAAAGCCAATTCGATCAGATAAAAAAACTGGTTTTTTATCAGATTTCGTTTCTTTTTTTAATTGTACCGGTTCTTGGGAAAAATTTTCAGATGAAGAAGCATAAGCTGGTTGATTATTGTTATTTTGAAAAAATTCATGCTTATTTATTTTAGCCGTTTCAACAGAATTAAAACGCTCTTGAAAATTCTTCAATTTATTCTGCAGTATGGAAATATTTACATGATGCTTGGATAATTCATCCTTCAGGTCACTCTTGAAATAATCATTTTTTGAGCGATATTCATATGTATTTATGTCCAAAATATCGGCTTCAGATAGAGATTGAAAAATAATGAAAACGATAAGATAGAATTTCATGGAACGATTCACCCTGAAAATTTATTCACCTGTTGATTTAATCCCAGCAGTAGATGATTCACCGGTTAATAATAATTCTGCCAAAGCTTTTTGTTTCAATTCAGGAGTTAATCCTTCAATCGAATTTATTGCTTCCACTGCATTACCTACGATTTCTTCCGGAGAACCGTCTTCAGAAATAATGGGCCTGACTCACATCATCAGTGGCAAAAAACCATTTCCCCTCACAAAAAACATGATCGCCCGAAAAATATGCATTTCCCATGTAATTCCCTCGAACATTCGCTCCAAATTCAAGAATCCGAGGGTCGATAACATCCGTGTTGTTCAAAACAAGATCGCCTTTCTGGAAAGAAACCGCTTCATTCCATAATGAAATCCCCCAGTTTTGACTTGGTTCGTATATACCAGATGCACTGTCAACTTTAGGAGGATTGAGACCACTCGTACTATTAGAAAGCATTAGATCACGAAGTACGGTGGAACTTCCGTCAAAAAAATGGATAGCCCCATTGTTGGCCAGTAGTCGAATCTGAAGGGAATTAAAACAAAAGAAAGTTAAAGTAAAAAGGGCACAAAAGATAATACGCATTGACGGCATAACAGGGATTTTTGAAGGTTAAATCAGGGTGTGAGTTCTTACCCAATATCAGTTGACTAAACTTCTCAAGGCAATCTTTTTTATTTTGAATCTGATTTTAGGTTGAACACCTTTTAAAAGTCCTGTTAAGAGGAATAAAATGATTGAATTTATATCCGCTTTTTTTAAAAGCCTTGATTGTGTTAATAGGTTGATTAAGTCAATCAATATGTAACAGATGAAATTCGAGAAAATTAAACCTGAAAAAATCGCTGAAATTTTGGAGTTACCTTCAGGATCTGTTCGCTTTAATTCTGCTTTTGACTTTTTATCCGACTCCAAATCATGGTTTCTTAATTTTTGTCAAAAAATTGGTACCCCACTTTCTCAAAACACCAAAGGTGACTATGTTCTAAGTGTTAAGAATGAGGCGCTTTCAAAAAACGATCCAAAAATAAGGGGTCCAAATACCAACAAGAAATTAAGCTTTCATACCGACCGTTGTGATGTAATCGCTTTTCTTTGCCTGCAACCGGCAAAATCAGGAGGTGAAAACCAAATTGTACAGAGTGAAAGGATTGAAAAACTTATCAAAGAAGAAAGACCGGATTTACACACCATTCTATGCCAGAAATTCCCATACAAGACCCATACCATAGACAGTGCCAATCCACTTCCCTTCTGCGAACAGCCAATTTTTTCCTGGAGGGATGGTTTTTTTGCCTGTTCTTATCTCCGCGTTCTGATCAACCGAGCAGATCAGGATCCGGATTGCCCAAGTCTATCAGATATTCAAAAAGAAGCACTGGATTTCATGGACTCTGTTTGCGAGCGTAAAAAATTACAATTCTGCTTTACCCTTCAAAAAGGAGATATCCTTTTCTTAAATAACTGGACTACCCTTCATCGAAGAACCGCCTTTGAAGACTTTGAAGATACTGAGAAAAAAAGGCATCTTCTGCGCATTTGGCTTTCCATGCCCAATAGCAGACCCTTGGATGAATCATTCCTAGCTAATTTTGGTTCAGTCAAAGCAGGTTCTCTACGTGGTGGCATTCGCACCATAGCTTAAATTCTACTTGCATATGCATCTTTTTTTAAAGCAAGATGCTTATTCGGCTTTTAACTGTTCACTAGCAGTCAACCAATTTCTTTTACATGAACTTCTTACCTCTTGGTTATTTTCTAATTATATTTGTTTTCGGATGCCCTGCTTTTGCCTGTCCAAAGACAGAAGAGAATAAATTAAAAAATGATATCGATTCTGTCCCCGATCATTTCACATTAGAAAAGGAACTCAATACTCCCCCCCCCCGGCTCTTCCATCTGTTCCGGCTCATTTGTATAATAATCAATTAACCAAACCAAAAAACAATCCTAGTGATAATCAAGTCAAGGTTTTAGTTCTGGGAGGAGGCTATTCACCATCAGGTAATCAGCTTTCCCTGGAAAGTAATGTTAAATACTTTCGCAAGGTTCAAAATGCTATCGGACTTGGAAATGCATCAACTCAAGTCTACTTTGCGGATGGAAAAGAAAAAGGCAGAGATTTACAAATTTTTGATCCCAAGTTTGAAGTTCCTCAAGTCAATCTGATTTTCGCAGAACTTTTTGGAAAAACAAAGGGCATTGCCAACCAGTACCGTTCAAATCAATTAAATCCAGATGGTCCGTCCTCAATAATATCTTTAAACAACTGGTTTAATTCTCAAAAAACCATTACAGGTAACCAACAAAATATTATTTATTTCACCGGTCACGGAGGAAAAGGAAGCAATAAGAATCCAAATAATACCACAATGTACTTATGGGATAACCAAAAACTAAATGTGTCGGATTTTGTCAAAAAACTTGATCAGTTACCCGAACAGCAATCCAGCATTTTAGTTATGGTTCAATGTTACAGTGGTGGATTTGCCAATGTCATTTTTAAAGACGGAGATCCTCAAAAAGAAGTATCAAATTATCCACGGGCAGGTTTTTTCTCAACCATTCAAACCCGGGTCGCCGCTGGATGCACTCCGGATATCCGCGAAGAAAGCTATAAAGAATACAGTACCTCTTTTTGGGAGGCACTGAGTGGGAAATCAAGAATGGGTAGAATCACCCGAAAACCAGATTTCGATGCAGATGGAAAAACATCTCTCATGGAGGCTCATTCTTATGTCTGTATAAATTCAAGCACCATTGATGTCCCGATCAAAACATCAGATGTTCTTCTAAGAAAATACCTCCCAAATGAATTCAAACAGAATACAATTCTGAAAAAATCTTCCGGTATAATTGAAAAATACCTGCCAAAATTATTAAAAAATGATAAATTAATTGAAAATCAGGCTCCCCAAATAAAACTCGCCAGCATTTCCAGAGCTGATCTTTTAAAATTGGCAAACCCCGAAGAAAAAGCGGTTTTTCTCGGATTGTCCGAGCAATTAAAACTAAAAGGACAAATTCCGGATGAAGAACTTCTAAATCTGAAAGAAAAATTCAAAAAAGAACGGGAAGAAATTCAAAAGAAAAAGAAAAATGCATTGGATCAAAAAAATAAATACCGGGATAGTCTTCGTAAAAAGTTACTTTTACAATACCCTGAAGTTTCTAACCCTTTTCATTCCACTACCGCGAAGCTAATTTCTAGCACTCAAAATAACTATGTATTAGAAATTGTAAACCGGGAGGAAACATGGAAAAAACTCATGAAACAAAAGAAAATAGTTGATTCATTTGAATCCCAACGCTTCGCCATCGAAAAAAAAGAGGTTAAGATCATGAGATTGAAAAAATGTATGGAAAATATCATTCTTGCCCATAAACTTATTCAGCAAGGCACTGATGTTCAAATCAACAGATACAAGAAAATGTTAAAATTGGAACGCACTGTTTTGAAACAAAATTAAGGGCTTCTGTACAAACAGAATAGATAGTCTAAAACTTTTAAACCTTAAAACCCTCGTCCGCGAAGGGCAGTATCCAATTGCTTCTGAAATTCGGCCACGTCTTCATCAGATGGTTTATAGTCAACATCTCCACCTGAAAGTCCCAGTCTGCCAAATTGATCGAGAGTCCATTTTTTACTCTGCCCATCAGAAAAGATCACCGATCCGCTAGCCATGGCACCGGGCGGATTAACCGTATCCAACTCAACCGATACTCCACCCATGGTACCATCCAAAGGAGAATCGACCGATGCCTTATCCTGCCCTTCACCTTCCTCGTCAACCTTTGGAGTAACTTCCTCTTCTTCGTCCTTTAAGGTAAGATTGAGATCATCAACCAGAAAACGAACATCCATGTAAGTCATCACAATTCCAAAATCAGTATTAATCTTCTTTTGAATATCTGATAAACCGACTCCTTCAGCAACCCAGTTGGCAATTTCTCTCTTCTGTTCCTCTGATGGTTCAGACGGAGAATTATCTACAGGATCGGCTTGGTCTTCAGAATGGTTTGAATCTAATGAGTCTTCAGTCATGATTGAGTTTTAAATATTTGGTAACAAAATATTTGGTAAAGACAAGCAGGGAAAAACTTTTCTTTGATGAAAAAATTTATTCGATGGACTGCGAGAGCTCTTCATTAAGATATTCAACCGCATACTTAATCGAATCGTCCTGATCCATCATATTTTCAACCGTCTTGCAGGCATGAATCACAGTGCCATGATCTCTTCCTCCGAAAGCGTTTCCAATTTCCTGAAGGGAATGTTCCGTTAAAATTCTCGATAAATACATAGCTACTTGGCGGGGAAATGCAATGTTAGCGGGTCGTCTGCGTGAAAGCATATCTGCCATACGCAAGTGATAATAATCCACAACCTTCTTCTGAATCGTTTCTATAGTAATTCGACTAAGATTTTCTTCGCGAAGAATGTCCCTAAGTAGCCTTTGAACGGTTTCCAAATCAGCTTTTCTGCGGGTTAGACCTACATAGCCGGCAACTCGAGTTAAAGCTCCTTCCATTCTGCGAACATTCCTGGCGATACTTTTGGCAAGAAACTCAATAATTTCTGGCTCAATGGTAATTCCCATTGCATCCGCTTTACGAGTCAGTATGGCAACCCGGGTTTCCCAATCAGGAGCCTGAATATCCGCAACTAAGCCCCATTGAAAGCGCGAAAGCAAGCGGCTTTCTATCTTATCAATTTCTCCGGCAGGTCGATCACTTGTTAAGAATATTTGTCTTTGAGAATCATAGATATCATTAAAGGTATGAAAAAATTCTTCCTGTATTCTCTCTTTGCCGGCTAAAAATTGAATGTCGTCAATAAGAAGATAATCCACGCTTCGATAACGGGAACGAAATTTTGTTAATGTATTTTCCTGGATGGCCCGAATAAACTCATTGGTGAATTTTTCACATGAAACATAAGTAATTCGGCAGGAGGGGTTTCGGTTCAAGGCCTGATGGGCTACCGCATGCATCAAATGAGTTTTCCCCAATCCGGTTTCGCCGTATAAAAAAAGCGGATTGTATGCGTGAGCAGGAGCATTAGAAACTGCAACACAGGCAGCATGTGCTAATTCACTACCCGCACCTACGATGAAGTTGGAAAAGGTATTTTTAGGATTAATGCCAAGAGAACGTCCTTGCAAGGCAGGTCCTGATATTCTTGAACTCGAAGGGGAATTAGGAGTGGGAAGGGAGGACATTCGATCGCCTCCATTTGAAGATTCGTCACCTATATCACCCAATAACTCAACTGTGAAAGGTCGGGCTACCAAACGATCCGCTTCTCTCCGAATTACATCAAGGTAATTATCCCGAATCCAAATAGCAGAGAATTCGTTTGGGGTAATAAGTTCACATCCATCTTCATCAAGTCGCCCCACCCTAATATTGTCGAACCAAACGCGAAAAGTATCGGCTGGAATTACTTCGAGTAAGTTATCTCGGAGACTGCTCCAAAAAGTTTCAGGTGTACTTGTGGTTTGAGACATTAAAATTATGTTTTAGAAGATTTATTCACAACTCCTAGATGGAATCAAAAAAAGACCTAAATACTTAGTAAACACTGAGATGGAGAAGGTTGTATATCTAGGGTGACAGAAAACTATGTCAAGTTCGCAAAAACCAACTAAACCGCTATCAGTTAATGACTTATGTGTTTTATGTGATAAATTCAAGGGTGTCTATTTAATTAATTGTTACAAAAGGGATACAATACTTTTGAAGAAAAAAATAAGTTAAACCAAGAAAAAAAATCAAAGAAAAGAAGAAACTTTCTCACAAGTTATTCACAATCCCTAGTCCATAAGTTTTTTTGCACTTTTATGTTGCCAAAATTTCAAAAAATCTATCCATACCGACCTTATTGATAATTCGTGAGTTAGAACAAAATATTTTGAAATTAGAACATTGAAATCAGCTCAACCGTTCATTTTTTCTAAAAGTTTTTTATTAAAATCATTCGCAGAATCATGACCCAATTGTCTGCCTGCCTGAACCATTGCGGCAACTTCAACCAACCTAGCCATATCTCGCCCAGGGCGAAGAGGTATTTCCATATTGGGCACCTCAATCCCCAAAATATCAAATGTCTTTCTATCCAAACCTGTCCGATCAGGCTCAATTTTATGAGAATCTTCTAAAAAAGTGACTACCAGATCGATTCTCTTTTCCAAGCGGACGAATCGAATGCCAAAAAGTTCCTCTACATTAATGACACCAATTCCACGACACTCCATAAAACCTCGGAACATATCTTCACAAAAACCGACCGGGGAGTGATCGCTCATGAGTTTTACCTTTACGATGTCGTCTGCCACTAGGCTATGTCCACGCTCGATCAAAGCCAGCGCAGCTTCACTTTTACCAGCACCACTGCTACCCCTTATCAGAGTTCCAATCCCCCGAATATCCAACAGGGTACCATGATAGCTTGATCGCGGTGCAAATCTTTCCTCCAAAAGCATTGTGACCTCAGTTGTGAATGCCTTGGATGATAATGAGGTACGAAAAAGGGGAACCCGATTATTTTCCAAAACTTCAATCATTTCAGGCGTGGGAGCTAAATTCCGGGAAACGACCACGCAGGGGATCTTTTTAGCGACCATGGTTTCCATAACATTTTTTCTTCGGGCAGAGGATTGCTCCCGAAAAAATCCCATTTCTCCAGCCCCAAAAAGTTGAATTCTCTTGTTGGCAAAATACTTAAAATATCCTGTTACCGCCAAAGCAGGACGATTCACACTTCTCTCGCGAATTGTACTCCTTCCCAACGATTTTTCCGAATTTACTAACCTCAGACACAATTGTTTACCGTAATCGTTAAAAAATTCACGAACAGCAATGCTTTCGATAATATACTTGGATTCAGCAGGTGAAGATTGTGTAGGGCTCATTTTATGAATTCTTAGATTAAAATTATGCTTTAAAATCCGCTCCGAGATATTTCTCTCTCGTTTGCGGATCAGAGAGCAAAAACTGGGCGTCTCCATGGGCCAGAACTGAACCATCGTATAACAAATAAGCTCTGTCCACCGCCCGTAAAGTTTCTCTTACATTATGATCGGTTATAAAAATTCCAATACCTTTGGCCTTTAAATCAAAAATGATTTTTGTAACTTCACTGACGCTGATGGGATCCACTCCACTGAATGGCTCATCCAACAATAAAAATTGGGGTGATAAAGTTAAAGCCCGGGTAATTTCCAAACGTCGTCTTTCTCCGCCACTTAGAGTATAAGCCTTCTGTTTGGCAAGGTGGGTTAAGTTTAGTTCATTCAATCTAATCTCGACCAATTCGTTTTGCTCAGCTTTTGTAATAGAAAGTGTTTCAGCAATAGCCTGAATATTTTTTTCCACAGTCAATTTTTTGAAAATCGAAGGTTCCTGAGGCAAATAAACCAGTCCCTCACGTGCCCGGAGATAAGCGGGCATTTTAGTTAAATCTTGATCATTGAGTAAAATCTTCCCCGCGGATGGACGTAAAAAGCCTGCCACCATCGAAAATGTGGTTGTTTTCCCAGCTCCATTGGGTCCAAGAAGACCTACCACTTCACCACCATTAGCATCCAAGCCTACTCCCCTTACTACTTCCTTACCGCCGTACTTTTTACGGAGTCCTACCACTTTTAAAGAAGAAACTATTGGTTCATCCATTACTTTAAATTCGTTTTCTTTAGCTTTTTACCAAAACCTAGATTAGGTATGGGAGGTAATTCTAGTCTTGATTTCCCACTTTCCCCTGCAATTACTTTTGCCATTCGATTACCTTTTTCTAAAATAATCTTTTCTCCACTCGCCACACCCCATTCATCGTCAACCACTCTTGCAGAACCAAGTAACAATGCCGTGCCTGCTTTAATATTTAAAGTCATTTTATCTCCATAAGAAGTGCGCCCGTTTTGACATAATTTCACTTCTCCAGTAGCGTAAATCATGGAAACTTCTCCAATCGGAGTTTTCGAAGAATTGGCGTCTTTAGTAAAAATAACGTCAATCTTATCGCAGGTAAGAAAAAGATTTTTACCATCCAAGCTAACATTACCATCAAGTGAAAAATTGTGTGTATTTTCATCAATGGTTAAAAATTCGAGATAATTGGCGGTTGCAATCGTTGGGATGAATTTCTCTTTCCTTTGGCTAAGGTTTTGATCCTGGAATTCAGATCTGCAAATTGATGTAGAAATATTGAAATCGTTTGCGAAAAGATCATCCAATCCATTTAGAAACAAGACCTCGCAATCCTCTTTGAATATCATTTGATTCTCTCCTGATTCAGATGAATTTCTCCAAGACCATTTTTTTCCTTTTGCATTAAATCCATTTCCAGAAACTTCCAGTATATCGTTCCCCCGTGCTTCACCTTTTTTAAGTAAAAATTCTCCAGAATTACTTTGGGCGGTTGTTTCAAGAATTCGATCAGAAAATAGATACAGGATCGGATCAATCCCAAGGAATACAGAATCATTTTTTTGAGTAAGTTTAGATGCCTGTAATTCCCAAGAGATATAGCCAGCCTCGTTAAAATGGGGAATGGTAATTTTATGAACAGTGGGAAGCTTGTTTTCTCCCAAAACAAAGCAGGAGGAAAAAGTTTTTATAAAAACAAAAAAGACAGAAAAAATTAAAAAATCCCTGGATATAAAACGCCCGAAATGGCTACTATTAGAACACAAATTACTTTTCTCCTTCTTGATTTTTCTCCTTTTTGGAGACGACTTTGCTTAAGGGAACAAATTTCAAGACGGTTCCATTAATGCAGTATCTTTTATCGGTTGGAGTATTAAAGCCCTCACCGGTAAAGACATGCCCCAAATGACCGTTACAAACAGAACATAAAACTTCCGTTCGGGCATAGCCCAAGTGATAATCAACTGATGTTTTGACATTTTTGGCATTGGACGGATCGTAAAACGAGGGCCATCCACAGCGAGAGTCAAATTTCTCACGGGAAGAAAACAACTCCGCATTACATCCAGCACAATAATAAGTACCCGCTCCCTGTTTCTTAAACTCCAAATACACTTTTCCGTTCGGTCGTTCAGTACCCGCTTCCCGTAAAATCCGATATTGTTCGGGAGATAAAATTTTCCGCCACTCCTCTTTGGTTCTCTCAATGGAACCAGTCTTTACATTTTTTTGCCCTGACTCGGAAAGCTCAGAACTTTCCAATGGAAATAATGCCTGTAAAAATGCGAGGCTCATTACGCTTATTGTGGTAAACAAGGTAATTGATTTCATTGTAAAAATTTTAAAACGATTTCTTAAATTGGTCAAATTACTAACTCATTTTAACTATCCGAGCCTTTCAATTAGGCTTGCCTCATTAGTGTAAGTAATGGCGGATTCCTTGGAAATTATACCATGTTGATATAGGTAAAGAAGGTGCTGCTCCATAGTCATCATACCTTCCTTTGATTGTGTTTCCATAGTTGAATAAACCTGTTGCCAATTTCCGGATCGAACTAGATTTCCAAGAGCAGGTATATTTTTTAGTACTTCCATCGCTAAGATCCTCCCATTACCGTCTGCCCGCGGAACTAGTTTTTGACTCAGAACAAAAGACAAACTGAAGGATAGCTGTAAGCATAGACTCTTTGTTTGCTCGGAAGGAAACATATCCACGATTCTGCTCAAGGCTCCCTTGGCATCGCGGGTATGAAGCGTTGAAAAAACAAGATGACCGGTTTCCGCTGCACTGAGAGCAAGGGATGCGGTCTCCGTATCCCTAATTTCTCCCACAAAAATAACATCCGGATTTTCTCTGAGAGCACTCCTTAGACCAGCTGCAAATGTGGGTACATCCTGCCCTACCTGTCTTTGAGAAACCATAGAGCTTTCACTCTTAAAAAGAAACTCAACTGGGTCTTCTAGTGTAATAATACGGGTTTTACGGTATAGATTCACATGATTGATCAGGGAAGAAATAGTGGTTGACTTACCACTTCCTGTTACCCCTGTAACCAAGACAAGACCCCGTTTTAACGATGTAATATCCTGCCAAATTTTATCTGAAGGTAAACCCACTTCTTGAATAGAAGGAATATCCGAAGCCAAGACCCGCATTACAAAAGCAAGACCGTCCCGGTCCCGAAAAATGTTTAAACGAAAATTTACTTTTTGCTCTTCCCATTCAAAAGCAGTGTCAACATCCTCAGCATTCTCTTCTGATAAAGCCACCGCAAGATGTTTTTCACTAAGTAATATACCCAGCATGTAGCGAATCACTTCATCCGTAATCTCAACTGCTCCGGGCATTGGAGTGAGATCGTCATCAATTCGAAAACTGACTGGTCGGCCCATTTTGACATGCATGTCAGATATTCTCGATAAATTCCCCCGCTTGTAGGCGGGGTCGATAAAATAATTAAGCATTTGAGAAAAGCTTAGCGGTGAATCGCCAACCTGATAGATAGGTTGATTAATGTCGTATTGCTGAGTCATAAAAAATGTGAATTAGAGAATTCAATTAGAGAGTGTTTTTCTGAGCAATGCAAATCTCCTTTCAAAATAAAGATTATTGGATTGCAAAAAGACTCCTAAATTTCGAGAATAATCTTCTACACATTTGCATGAAAGTTCATTTTAAAGGTACCCGAGGTTCAATTCCGACCGCCCCTACTTTTAGGGATGTGAGAGAAAAAGTTGTGGCCACTCTTCTTGCCGCTCGCGGAAAAGATCTTCGTTCAGAAACTCAAATCCGAGAGTTTGTTGAAAAACAACTGCCCTTCCAACATGGCCACACCTACGGTGGAAATACCCCCTGTATCCATGCTGAAACCGGTTCAGATGATTACCTTATTTTTGATGGGGGTTCCGGTATCCGGGCACTTGGAAAGGAAATTCTTGAATCCGGCAACTCGGGCAAAACATTTCATATCTTTTTTTCCCATTTACACTACGACCATATTCAAGGTATTCCCTTTTTCGCTCCCGCATTTATTCCGGGAAATAAAGTAATTTTTCACGGTGGACACGATACCATTGAGAAGGCACTGAAAGATCAAATGAAGACCCCTTTCTTTCCGATTCCTTTTGAAACTTTTGAAGCTGATATTAATTTCGAGACTCATAAACCAGGAGATATTTTAGAGGTTTGTGATGTTAAAATTTCCCTTTTTGAACTAAATCATCCTGGAGTATCCTATGGTTATCGCGTGGATCAGGGGGATAATTCATTTGTTTATTCTACCGATGCCGAACACACTAGTCCCGCTCATGGCAAGGAATATCCATATATTGACTTTATCAAGGAAACTAATCTTCTCATATTTGATGCCCCTTACTCTCATTCTCAATCAATCGGTAATCGCGAACATTGGGGCCATTCAAGTTACATTATGGGAGTCGAGCTTGCTGCCCGTGGAGAAGTTGAAACACTGGCTATCTTTCACCACGACCCTGCTTTCTCGGATAAACAAATGGACGACTTCCTCGCTCACACCAAGAAATTTTTAGATCGTTCCAAGCTGGCAGTCCGGGAAACGCGTCCAGGAATTCCTGGAGCCCCTTCTCCACGAACTCATCCAACGGAAGTTCTGGTTGCTTACGACGGCTTAACTTTTCATATATAATTTAATGGTTAACAAGCCCAACCCGAATGATGATGTACCCAAGCGGCTTGAAAAAGAAGCCATAAACGAACTTCCACTAATCCGTTTTCACGGATCTATTAAATTTGCGGAAGATACAAAATCTTTTCACAGACTAACCGCAAAACTCAAGAAACAAAGAGTGTTGGGCTTTGATATTGAGTGTAAGCCCAATTTTAAAAGAGGTCCGAATAACCCTCCAGCTCTTATTCAACTGGCCACTTCCGATCAGGCTTTCATTTTCAGGCTTTATCCGATAATGAAACTCGGTCCACTGGTCCAAATTTTGGAAAATCCAAACATTATTAAGACAGGCGTGGCAGTGAAAGATGACCTGCATAATTTACAAAAAATTGAATCTTTCACTCCAGCTGGTTTCGAGGATTTAGCCCCACTTGCTCAGTCTCTTAAAATAGAACAAACTGGTCTTCGTAATTTAACCGCTATCTTTTTTAAGCAACGTTTATCCAAATCCGCTCAGCTATCGAACTGGCAGAAAAGACCCCTCTCCCCATCCCAGATTAACTATGCCGCCACCGACGCCTGGATTAGCCGGGAACTGTATCTGATTATGAAAGCCCATCTTGATTTGGTAGTTTTATAAAATTCCAAAAAATCGGTTTTTGCTTTATAAACTCAGTTTCCAGCCTCTTTTCTTGAGCATATCAACAAGAACGGCTAAAAGCAAAACCAACCCAAGCACCACCTTTTGAGTGTAACTTTGTACTCCGGTCAAATTCATTCCATTCTGAATTACCGCAATAATAAATGCTCCGATCAGGGTACCAAACACCTTTCCCCGCCCCCCTGATAAAGAGGTTCCCCCAACTACGACTGCGGCAATCACATATAATTCATACATCAAACCATACTTTGGGTCGCCGCTCTTGAACTGGGATGCCATGATCACCCCTCCCAAACCAGCTAGTGCTCCACAACCCGAATATACCCATAGAAGAATTTTTTTCACCGGCACACCGGATAAACGGGCAGCCTCTGGATTCCCACCAACCGCATAAATATATCTTCCCACTGTAGTTCGACCCATTATAATATGGGCAAGAAAGTATAAGAAAATCATCAGTATCACTGCATTCGGAATACCGGCTATATCATCTCCACGACCCAACGATTCAAAAGAATCCGGCAATTGATAAACCGAAAGCCCTCCCGAGAGCATGTATGCCAATCCACTTCCAATCATCATCATTCCCAATGTTGCCACAAAAGGAGGAACTCCGAAAAAGGCAATCATGGACCCGGAAAACAGCCCAAGTGCTGAGCAAGCTAGGATTGCCAAACCACAAGCGGTTACCATTCCGGCAACCGTAGCCTCATCCCCCCCAAACCATTCTCGAATAATCCAAGTTGCCAGAACTGCAGAAATTGCAATCAAACTCCCAACCGAAAGATCTATCCCCGCGGTAATAATAACCAAAGTCATTCCAATCGCTAAAATTGCAATCACCGCAATTTGATTGGCCACATTTAACAAGTTTGAAGTTTTTAGAAAATTGGGCCAATGGAAAGGTTGAGGAGACATGACCTTCAATTTAGAAATTTGAGACTGGGCATTAAGGAAATTCTGAAGCACCGCTAACTTCACAAAAGACTGTTCGCAGGCAACAAGGTCCAGGCTCTTATTTGGTTCCAGGCTGGATCGCAAGCCCCTCCCCAGTTCAGGTGGTCCGCCTTGAACCACTCCAATGACTTCCCACCCGGCACCAAGAAGTAATTCGTTCAGATGAAAAGTAAACGCTTCCCCAGAATCTGTTTTTCGTCCAGCAATTAAAACACGCCCGGGCTGATCAAAAGTCCCCTTTATCAACTGATCAAGTTTTTCCGCAGCCTCTTCACCCTCAGGTTGCTGCTCCTCCAGAGTAATCCAGGAGAAAAAGACACAAAGAATAACCAAGACACCGAGCATTCCATAATCGGAGGAAAATATTTTTTTGATCCATTTCATATTTTCATCTCCCTATAATCAGGCAGCTTTTTCTTGCTTTCCCCCAATAGCAAGTGCCATCAAAGTTTCCTGACTAACTTCCGGTCCGTTATTCAATTCGCCCATTAATTCACCTTCCTTCATAACTAATATCCGGTCACTCATTCCAAGGACCTCAGGTAATTCTGAACTGATCATAACAATTCCTTTTCCCGCCATGGCTAACTGATTCATCCATTGATAAATTTCAAACTTGGCTCCCACATCAATTCCTCGGGTAGGCTCATCAAAAATAATAATTTCGGCATTCCTTTCCAACCATTTAGCCAGTACCACTTTTTGTTGATTCCCTCCGGACAATTGGGCTGCAAGTTGCTGATGACCAGATACTTTGATTTGCAGTTTTTCCACATACTCGGAAAAAGATTTAGATTCTGCTAATCCGTCAATCCATCCATTATTGGAAAATTTTTTCAGATTGGGAAGTCCAAAATTCTGCTGAATTGACTGCCCTAAAACCAAACCCTGATCCTTTCGATCCTCAGTGAGCAGACAGATGCCTGCATCAATTGCGTCGCTTGGTTTACGAAGAACCAGTTTTTCTCCATCCAGTTCAATTTCCCCGGAATCGGCAAGATCAGCTCCGAATAAAAGCCGTACCGTTTCGGTTCTGCCCGCACCCACCAAACCGGTAAGGGCGAGGATTTCACCAGACCTTACATCCAAAGAGACATTTCTAACCTTAGACCCATAGTTCAAACCCTTAGCTTTCAATCGAATATGCCCAGGTATTCTATTCTGCTGGGGAAATTCATTATCGAGCTTTCGTCCAACCATCATTTCAATAATTTTGGAACGATCCAGTCCTTCCCTCGATAATTCACCCACTCGGGCACCGTCCCGCATTATGATAGCCCGGTCCGCCACCCTTTCAATCTCCTCCAACCGATGGCTGACATATACAATTCCAATCCCTTTTTGCTTCAAATCATCAATCAAAAGGTAAAGTTGTTCCACCTCTTTTTGAGTTAGAGCCGCACTGGGTTCATCCATTACTAAAATTCGGGCATCCCGTACCAATGCTTTAGCGATCTCGACCAATTGTTTTTCAGCCACGGTTAGGGTATCACACAAGGCATTGGGATTTATTTTCGCCCCAATCCTGCTGAAAACTTCCTGAGCTTTTTCTTTCTCTTCTCCCCTTCGAACCCAGCCAAAATCAGCTGGCTCAATTCCAAGAAAGATATTTTCCACCGCACTTAATCCGGGTACTAAATTAAATTCCTGATAAATAATCGCCACTCCCGCATCTAATGAATCAGTTGGCTTTATCCAATTCTGATTCTCTCCACCTATGGATAAAAAACCTGAATCTGCCTGATGGGCACCGCCAATCACTTTGATGAGAGTACTTTTACCCGCTCCATTTTCTCCGAGCAGAGCGACACACTCTCCACTATCCAATTCAAAATCTACTGATTTTAAAGCATGCACTCCTGGGAATCGCTTATCAATTCCACTTAATTTAAGAAGATGCTTTGATTCGGTATTCAAATATTTAAATGCTTAACTGAGTAATTTTTCACTAATTTCACGGGCACTTTTTACACAGGATTCTCCAATTTCATGAAATCGGTCACATTCCAGTCGCAAAGAAGGAGCAATCACAGTGATCGCACCCACAGGATAATGATAATCATCAAGAATAACGGCAGACACACAATGAATGCCGTCCAAACCCTCCACTTCATCTATTCCATACCCATTTAAGCGAATTTTATCCAAATCCTTCCTTAATGAAGAATGTGTCGCCAAAGTTCTTGGGGTGAACCTTTTCAATCTCACTTCACTCAGATATTTTTCCAATTCATCTTCCGGTAAAGCCTCACTTCTGATTAATATCGATTTCACAACCACTTTAGTTTCCGAATATGAAAAATTCCTAATATGGATATAAATTCGGGTCAACTGATTGTTAAAAAAAGAATTTATTTTAAAGATGGGTCTTGTACTCCGTCTGCCTGTCGGTACAGCTTTGTTGGAATCAGCACTTCCTTTTCTACTTCATTTCCGGCAAAGTATTCCATAATCAGTTCCACTGTTTTTTTTCCGATAAGATCGGGAAATTGAATGGGGTCGGCAAAAATTTTTCCGTCTTTGATCGCCTGTTTTCCTTCGGGTTGCCCGTCAAACGCAACGATAGTGACCTGATCCTGCTTACCGGCTTTTTCCAAAGCAGCCCTTGCTCCCAAACCAGAGGGGTCATTGATTGCAAAGATACCGCGCAAATCAGGATAAGCCTGCAAAGTGTCTTCCGTTACTTTATATCCTTCATCGCGAACCCCGCCTCCATCCAACTGGGCAACTACTTTGATCAGGTTTGTAGATAAACCTGCGTTATATTTTCCAATAACCTCCTCGAATCCCTGAACCCGTAATTGACAGGAATTTGCCTGAGGGAAATGAACTATCAGGATTTCTCCTCCCTCACCACCCAGAGCCTCAATCATGGCTTCACCGGCCAATCTCCCACCCTGTAAATTATCACTTCCGACATGGCTCACAACTTCTGCTCCTTCGGCCACACATTTCAAATCGCAGGTAAAAACAGGTACACCCGATTTGTTTGCTTTTTTTATGGCCGAACCAATTGAATAACGGTCACAAGGATTTAATATGATTGCATCCACCCCCTTGGTTAAAAAATCATCTATTTGATTAGCCTGTTTTTGGACATCCCGGTCGCCATCCACTACTATCACATCATACCCGTTCTTGGCGGCCTCTTCTCTCACTCCCTCCGCAATTACATTGAAGAATGGATTGCCCAGCGTAAGAACTGAAATTCCAATCGTACCTTTTTTTTCTGTGGAGTTTCCCAAAACGGAAAGATCTTCCGTATCCTTCAGTGAAGGATCGTTCAAACCATCTTCCTGCCGATAAAGTTTTGTGGGAATCAGCACTTCCTTTTCCACCTCATTTCCGGCAAAGTATTCCATAATCAGTTCGACTGTTTTCTTTCCAATAAGCTCGGGAAATTGAACCGGATCCGCAAAAATTTTCCCGTCCTTGATCGCTTGTTTTCCTTCGGGTTGTCCGTCAAAGGCAACTATGCTAACCTGATCCTGCTTACCAGCTTTCTCCAAGGCTGCCCGCGCCCCCAGTCCGGATGGGTCATTGATGGCAAAAATACCACGCAGATCAGGGAATGCCTGCAAGGTATCCTCAGTTACCTTATACCCTTCATCGCGAACCCCTCCGCCATCCAATTGAGCAACAACTTCAATCAAATTAGCAGATAAACCTGCATTATATTTACCAATTATTTCCTCAAATCCTTGAACCCGTAATTGACAGGAATTTGCCTGAGGAAAATGAACCACCAACACTTGCCCACCCTGTTCACCAAGGGCCTCAATCATGGCTTCTCCAGCCAATCTTCCACCCTGTAAATTATCACTTCCCACATGACTGACCACTTCCGCTCCTTCGGCCACACATTTTAAATCACAGGTAAAAACCGGAACACCTGCTTTATTCGCTTTTTCTATCGCCGGTCCAATCGATTGTCGATCACACGGATTTAATATGATTGCATCCACTCCTTTGGTTAAAAAATCATCTATTTGATTGGCCTGCTTCTGGACATCCCGGTCGCCATCCACCACTATCACATCATACCCGTTCTTGGCGGCCTCTTCTCTCACTCCCTCCGCAATAACATTGAAGAATGGATTGCCCAGCGTAAGAACTGAAATTCCAATTGTACCATTACTTTCGGTGGAGTTGTCCAAGCCGATTGAATCTTCGGAACCTCCACCTCCACATCCTGTTAATAAAAGGCTTAAAAGTGAAATTATAAACATGTACATTTTTTTCTTCATTCTATAACCTTAATTAACTAGCTTTATAACTAAATTTGGAACCATAACCATAAATGGAAAACAATGAATGAACTAAACTTCAAGCAAGAACTGACCGCTGCCTTTGGACAGCCAATTGCGGAAAACCCGACACAGGTAATGATTGAAGCTGCATACCAGCACCATAATCTCGACTGGCGATACCTTACCGTTGAGGTCGGTCCGGATGATTTAGAGGCAGCCGTAAAAGGTGCAAAAGTTATGGGATTCCAAGGGTTCAACTGTACCATTCCGCACAAAGTGAATGTCATCCAATATCTCGACGGCCTGGGCGAATCCGCCTCCCTTATGGGTGCAGTCAACTGTGTTGTCCGGCGAAATGGTCAATGGATTGGAGAAAATACGGACGGCAAAGGTTTTGTCTCTTCCCTTCGTGAAATTACCGACCCAAAAGATAAGAAAGTGGTCATTTTTGGAGCCGGAGGGGCGGCACGGGCCATCAGTGTGGAAGTTGCTCTTGCCGGAGCCTCGGCTATTTCGATCATCAATCGTTCGAATGAACGCGGGCAAGAACTAACTGATCTGCTAAATGATAAACTTCCCGTATCCGCAAACTTTGTTCCCTGGTCTTCAACATTTTCTATTCCTGAAAGTACTGATATTGTAATCAACGCTACTTCCATTGGCCTGTTTCCCGATATCGATGCCCGCCTCGATTTCGATCTGGATTCCCTGAAGTCAAGCATGGTCGTGGCTGATGTGATTCCTAACCCGCCCGCCACCAACTTGGTCCGCGATGCTCGGAACAAAGGATGCAAAGTGATCGACGGTCTTGCAATGCTGGTAAGTCAGGGAGTAATCGGAGTGAAGCACTGGACCGGCGTCGATCCCGACCCTTCGGTCATGCGAACTGCGCTTGAAAAAGTATTTGGATAATTTTGCCTTCAACCCATCTATTCAGTCCATGAAAAACTCAGCCCTTTGTTTTCTTTATCTATGCATTATCTTGGTTTCCTGTTCCGAAAATCAGCCCCCATTACCCGAACCCGATACGAAGCTTAACCAGCCCGGAGAAATCGAACACCTTGAAAATTCCGCCTCATATCCCGGCAAAAAATTCGCTTCCAATTGGTCAGTCACCCGAAAAATTCTCCAAGGCGGAAAACAGCAAGGCGTCGAACTCCTCACCATTGACAATGGAAAACTTAAAATTTCCATTATACCCGCCCGTGGAATGGGTATATTTGATATCCACTCAGCAGGAATACGACTCGGTTGGGAATCCCCGGTCAAAGAAATTGTGCATCCTTCCCATATCGACCTCGAAAGCCGGGGAGGGCTCGGTTGGCTTGAAGGATTTAATGAATGGATGGTCCGTTGCGGACTCGAATTTGCCGGCCATCCCGGGACTGACGAATTCATCGACAACACCGGTAATCCATCGACGCTCAACCTGACCCTGCATGGAAAGATTCAGAATATTCCTGCCTCATCTTATGAAGTGGTGATCGACCCCGAACCCCCGCATCGAATTCGT
Organism: uncultured Verrucomicrobiota bacterium; assembly: GCA_902580225.1. Taxonomy (GTDB): domain Bacteria; phylum Verrucomicrobiota; class Verrucomicrobiia; order Opitutales; family Seribacteraceae; genus Seribacter. Next base: position 5,356 of record CACHJU010000008.1, on the reverse strand, counting down.
GTCCGTGGAACCGTTTACGAAAAATTCTTCTATGGTCCCAAGCTCAAGCTGGTTACTGAAATTTCCACTCTACCGGGCTCCGAGAACTTTCAAATTTCTGATCAACTGACTAACGAAGGAGCCTATGCTCAGGAATTTCAGCTTATTTACCACGGCAACTACGGCTCCTCTATTCTCGAGGAAGGAGCCACCGTTTTCACTCCTGCCCGAAGCGTCAGCCCGATGAATGAACACGCGGCCAAGGGGATTGATAATTGGAAGACTTATCTCGGTCCCACGCCCGGTTTTATCGAAGAGGTCTATTTACTCGAACCCCAGTCCGACGGGGAGAGTAACACTCTTGCCCTCCTCGCCAACGCCGACCGTACTCTCGCCACCTCCGTCCGTTGGAATCTATCCGAACTTCCCTACCTCACCATTTGGAAGAACACTGCCGCAAAAGAAGACGGCTATGTCACTGGGATTGAACCCGCCACCGGCTACCCCTTCAACCGCAAAGTCGAGCGCAAATACGGCCGCGTACCCATGATCCAACCCGGTGAAACCCGCTCTTTCACTCTCGACTTTGGTATCCATCAGGACGAAGACTCCATTCAGTCAATCCTTGCAGAAATCGATGAACTGCAAAAAAACAGTTCTGTTATGATTAACCGTGAACCCCCTGCAACTGAATGATAAAAGGAATAGGCTGCATAACTACTTATTTTGAGCGACAACGAAATACATTACCCCCAAATTATATAATAATGAAACTTCTTGCTCTCCCCGTCTTCTTTTTCTCCTCAGTCACCTTCGCCACCGACTGGCCTCACTGGCTTGGCCCGAATGGTGACGGAACTTCCTCCGAGTCCAAATGGAGCAATGAAATGAATGACCCCATCTGGAAATCCAAGGTGGGCGTTGGCTTTTCTGCGGTTTCTGTGGCCAATGGTAAACTCTACACTATGGGGCACAATGGAAAAAAGACTGGGGGAAAGGAAACCGTCTACTGTCTCAACGCCCAAACTGGAAAACCAGTCTGGAAACATACCTACCCCGCCCCTCTCATAGATTATCTCCATGAAGGGGGTCCCTGTTCCACCCCCTCAACGGACGGTGCAATTGTATACGCAATCAGTAAGCACGGATTACTCCATGCCTACCAAACGACTGATGGAAAGATTATCTGGAAAAAAGACATGCTGAAAGAAGCTGGGATGAAACGCCCCCCGGACTGGGGCTTTGCCGCATCCCCCTATATTTTGGGCGATCAAGTCATCATTGAAGCAGGGGCTACTTATTCACTCAATAAAAAGAACGGAAAAATTATTTGGAAAAGTAAGACTTACCGTCCCGCTTATGGCACTCCCACTCTTTTTCAACCCGACGGTAAATCAATCATCGCAGTTCTAAAGACCGATGGACTCGTTCTGCTCGATTCCAAAAATGGAAAAACCCTCGCATTCCAAAAATGGGAAACCAGTTATAAAACCAATGCCTCAACCCCTATCATACAGGGAGACAAAATCTTTATTTCCACCGGATATCAACGCGGATGTGCCCTTTTTCAATGGAAAGAGGGAAAACTTCAGAAACTCTACGAAAACAAGATTTTGTCCACACACATGAACCATGCCATACTCTCAGACGGACATCTTTACGGATTTGATGGTAATGTCCACATGGCGGGTAAAAAAGACTTTGTCTGTATGGAATTTCTAACTGGAAAGGAACAATGGCGCATTTCCGACCGGGGACTCATGGTCGGTTCCCTAATGGTCGCGGGCGAACGAATGATCGTACTGGGTCAGCGTGGCGAACTTGTATTTGCCGAGGTAAACCCTTCAAGTTTCGAAGAACTTTTCCGAGAACAGGCAATTGGGGGTCGTTGCTGGACTATGCCGGTACTTTCCAATGGTCTCCTTTATTTAAGAAATGCCCGTGGCGATCTGTTCTGTATGAATTTAAAAAAATAAGCTATTTGTTCATTACAAAGCTGAAACTTGATAAAGAACAGGCTGAGCTATCTAAGATAATATATCAACTCTTGGCTTATTTAAGTTGATCTTTTCTTGAAGGAAAGGTAAATTGTTAACAATCTTGCCTATATGTTGGTGAATTTCATTAAAATTCAGCTATGAAAATCTTATTTGTTCTATGTTCATGGATAGTAATGCTTACCATTACTTTTCAATCTATCTCAGCAAATTCTTTTGTTTTCACCAATGCTGGAGCAACTGGACGGGAAGGTCCAACCCAAGCTCAGGTCGATGCAAATTACACCGGCACCAATCTTGAAAATAGTGTCACCATTAATACCAGAGGCATTCAGGAATGGACCGTGCCGACCGATGGAAACTACACCATAGAAGCTTTTGGAGCCTCAGGTGGAAGTTACGGTGGTTATGGCGCCCATATGGTTGGTACTTTCAGCCTTTCTGCAAACGAATTAGTCCACATTGCAGTGGGGCAAAAGGGTGTACAAAACTCAAACTACAACGAGTCAGCAGGTGGGGGTGGGGGTAGTTTTGTCGTGAAAAATGGATCCGCGCTGCTTGTTGCCGGTGGAGGTGCTGGGGGCATTCGTGCGAGCTTGCTTGATGGAGCAACCACTGCAACTGGAAATAATGATTCCGGTATCTCTGCTCAGAATGCCGGTGGTTCGAACGGATCTGGTGGAAGCTCAGGTGGAAACTGGGGAGGAGCTGGAGGAGGTGGCTTCACTGGTGAAGGTGAAAATGGCAAAAGTAGTGGTAATGCCGTACAAAACAGTGGCGGTAAAAATTGGGTTGGAGGATTATTGGGTGGTCTCGGTGGTGGCAGTTATGGTAAAGATGGTGGATTTGGTGGCGGAGGTGCCAGTTCATGGGCTTCCGGTGGCGGGGGAGGCTATTCTGGAGGAGCTGGTAAACATTCCGTCGGCCAAGGCAATGAAAAAGGCTCTGGGGGAGGCGGAGGTTCTTACAATACCGGTTCCGATCAAAATAATAGTATTAGGACAAGCCCCGGACATGGAAAAGTTATTATCACCCTTTTACAGACTACAAAATATAAATTTACCAACGCAGGTGCAACCGGCCGTTTAGGTCCGACACAAATTCAAATTGATGCCAACTACTCGGGAACAAACTTAGCCAATTCAGTCACAATAAATACTCAAGGAGTCCAGGAATGGACCGTTCCCTCCAATGGTAATTATATCATTGAAGCTTGGGGTGCAAAGGGCGGTCCGGGCAAAGGCCAAAATGATACCAGTCAAAATGGCGGGAAAGGTGCATACATGAAAGGAAAATTTTCTCTTAATGCAGGACAGGCTTTAAAAATCATTGTTGGTCAAAAAGGATTAAGGAGTGGTGGAGGTGGAGGTACATTTATCGCAACCGGTGCTAACACCGCCCTTCTTGTCGCTGGAGGTGGAGCTTCCCCTGGAAATGGCGGAGGAACGGGAGGAACCATGAATGCGGTGATCACAGTCAATGCAAACAATGGAGGTTCGAACGGGAACGGGGGCTCTTCTATCGGCAACACAGGGGCTGGTGGTGGTGGTTTTCTGACCAATGGACAGGACGGAGCCTATGGAAAAGGCGGTTTTGCATTTGTTAACAATGGTATGGGTGGAGACGGAACTGACAGCCATGACAGCGACGGAGGATTTGGAGGCGGGGGAGCCGGCAGCCTGGGCCATGCCGGGGGCGGAGGGGGATATTCAGGAGGCTCCGGAAAACACGGTGTACAAACCCACGGGGGAAGCTCCTACAACTCGGGTACTGATCAAAATAATTTGGCGGGTGTGAGTGAAGATCATGGAAAAGTGGTCATCACTCTTTTTTCCAACCATGTAAACTCCGCACCTGTAATCAGCCAAGGAAACGGTCCCATTACGAAGAGCATTGACGAAGATACAATTGCATCCTGGACTGTCAACGAACTGAATGCCACCGATTCCGACACCAATGCATCTTCTCTCGCATGGTCACTCTTAACCACCCCATCGCATGGAACCGCCATTGTGGATGGAAACGGGTCATCTCCCACCACCCTTTCCTATCAACCCAATGCCAACTTTAACGGTTCGGATTCTTTTTCCGTTCAGGTGAGCGATGGAGAAAACAACGACTCAATCTTGATCAACATGAGCGTGAATTCGGTGAACGATAACCCGACCATTCATTCCATTCAGGGACAAGCCCTTTCCAATTCTCTTTTTGCTGAAATACTGATTCCGGAAAACTCCCCCCTCTCCCTAGAGATCAATGCGACCGACCCTGTGGAAGGAGATAGCCTCACTTATCAAAAAACCGCCGGGATTGATCGGAATCTATTTGATCTGAACACCTCTACCGGTGTTCTCTCTTTTTCATCCAGTCCCGATTTCGAAAGCCCCACTGATGCCGATGCTAATAACAGCTACGAAGTTTGGTTTCGGGCTCACGATGGGAACGGTGGATTTGATGAAAAACGCATCACCATCCGGATCACCAATGTAGTGGAAGACCACGACGGTGACGGAACCGAGGATGCCTATGATCCCGATGATGACAACGACGGCTTCCCCGACGCCATCGAACTTGCCTACGGCTCCAACCCTCTCGATGCCAATTCCACTGCCAATGCAGCTCCCACCGACTTAAACACAACCTCTCCACTACAAATTGCGGAAAACCAGCCCATAGGATCCGTTGTTGGCCAACTCACTGCAAATGATTCCGATGCCAATTCCACTCTCACTTTCAACCTTATTAGTGCCGCCTTTGATAATCATTTATTTTCTATGGATCCAAACGGTACACTTCGCACAACAGCCGTGTTTGATTTCGAATCCAATTCCTCCTACACCGTACGGGCAAAAGTGCACGACCAGTATAATACTTGGATTAAAGAAAACTTCACCGTACAAATTACCAATATCTTGGAAGATTTTGACGGCGACGGCATCGAGGATGCCAATGATCCCGATGATGACAACGACGGCTTTTCCGACATCGCTGAACTTACCTACGGTTCCAATCCATTGGATGCCAATTCCACCGCTAATGCCGCTCCTACTCAATTAATTGCTGATTCTAACCTGACCATCATGGAGAATCGACCAAGCGGAACTCTCATTGGCACATTCTCCGCTCAGGACATCGACTCCAAGACCACCCTAACCTACTCCCTTATTGAGGGGAATTCCTCCACTCAGAGTCAGGGATTTTTGCTCGATCCAAATGGAACCCTTACTTCGACTAACCTATTTGACTACGAATCCAACCTGACTACCTACTCAATCAATGTCCGTGTATCCGATCAATTCAATGCATCGATTCAACATACATTTGCTATCTATATACTCAATGATCCAAGTGACGATCCACAACCCCCCATTGAATCCAAT
>CACHJU010000007.1 GCA_902580225.1 uncultured Verrucomicrobiota bacterium | reverse complement strand
CCATAGTGGGAACTTTACAGCGGCTTACATCAAGCATGAAACCGCGTCTTTCAATGATTGGGAAATCCTCAATTTCCATACAGGGAATGGGGTCATTGTATTCCGGGTTCCCGATCACTTGTTTGAGTGTTTGCAGACCCCGAAATACCCCGATAGGTTGACTGGCAGATAAAACGATTTTATTGGAGTTGATTTGAATGCGATAAGCTTCGTTTTTGGAAAAGTCTACTCTTCGAATCTGAATGGTTGCATTCTCGGATGGAGAAGCGGGGAGGAATCCAAGGTGAATAACTGAGTTTTCAACGGACTTAAAATGTGGATCATTTATTGAAAAAGTAAAACTGGACGGCATGGTGAACCGGTCGGAAGAAAGAAAAATTTTCTGAGGCTTTGGAAAGAGCTTTTCGTTTGAATATTGCATCATTTTTTTCGAAGGAAACAAAGGCCGGTACCCCAGGTTATAAAGACGGTGACCGGCCAGGCCCATGCGGTGTGTATGGTTGGTTTTAGTTTTCCATCCACTTCCTTGAGACCACTCCATTGTAATGCTTGTTCCTGGCTTATGATGTCATAATTGATCAGAATCAGATAGAAGTCCGGTCTAAGGTAAGCAACCAGGGCAAAGGAGAATAAAAATCCAAGGGCAAGTCCTTTAGCCTGTACCCTCGGACTAAAAAGGGCGGCAAGGAACATACCGAGCATCGGACCGGTGGTGTAGGAAATCATACCGAAAGCGAGGACCACTACATTGACTTTTCCGCGAAGAGAATCGAGTTCAATGGCAAAAGCGGAAAGCGTGATACCCCAGAAAATAACTAATAATCTAGACTGAGTAAGTTGCCTGGACATATTTGCCTGATCTGATTTTTGGCTTCGAAAAAGCGATATCGTGGTTTGGGAAAGAGCGGCAAGAATGGAATCGAGGCTTGAAATTGCAGCGGCGAAAATACCAGCCAGAATTAATCCTCTCAGACCAACCGGTAATTCAGTTACTATCCAGACGGGAAATATGAAATTACTGTCTTCGGAAAAAATAGCTGGCTCGGTTCCCGCATTTCGAAAAGGTTCGTAATAGGCAAATAAGGCGGCTCCGATCAGGAGCATTAGCGTGGTAAGAAGAAGGGCGGCTGAACTGGTAATCATTGCCTTTCGGGCATCTCCTTCATTTCGGCAACAAAACATTCGCTGGGCATTTAATTGATCCACTCCAAAAGCACTCAGGTTTTGAAAGGGGACTGCGATAATGGCAACCCAAAGAGTGAATCCCACCGCTGGATCCTGAGTCAGGTTGAACAGATTGAACTTTCCGGCTTCTCCAGAAACCTGAACAAATTCACTCCATCCGTTCTCCAGGGAAGAAATAATCCAAATAAAAGATAGCAAACCTGCTCCAACAAATAGGAAAAATTGCATTACATCCGTCCAGATAACCGTTCGCATTCCTCCCATCAGAGTCCATAAAACCGCAAATAAACCGATTATCCATATGCACTCATTAAATTCCAGGGGAGTGACCACTTTGAGAGTTAGAGCGGCGACTAAGACCCGAACGCTTTGACCAAGAATTCCCCCAATTTGAAAAATAAGGGTGGCTAGACGCTTCGCTCCCTCACCCAATTGATTTCCCATATAATCATAGGGACTGTATATTTCTCTCTGGTAAAAAACCCGCACGAAAAATATTCCCACAATCACTCGGGCAATAATCGATCCGATTCCCCATTGCAGATAAGTGAAATTACCACCAGCTGCGTACACCATACCCGGCACACCGATAAAGGTTACACCGCTAATCTCAGTGGCAATAATGGAACCGGATACTGCCAGCCAGGGTAAGGAGCGCCCGCCTAGGAAAAAGTCTTTGATCGTGGATTGTTTCCCTTTTAGAAAATGCCCAACCAAAGTGGTAGCCAATAGATATCCCCCAACGACAAACCAGTCCAAGGTCGTAAAATAAGTATGAAATTCCATCCGCTTATGAACCAAATGGAAATGTGGGATAAAGAAAACGCAAAAGATGAAATGGTGAATAAAAAGTGGTTTTGGGAACAACTTCTTCTTTCCCTTCCTAGAAGGGTGTGTGATAAAAATCATAGCATGAATATTTTTACGCTTATGATTGGCGGCTCGGCACTTTTTATTGCTGGTTGTGCCGCTTATTTTAGCGTTCGGGGTATCGCTCTCACTTTTGGTGCGGTTAGCTCATTTACGATTCCGATTATTGTGATGGCCTCTAGTCTGGAGTTCGGAAAGTTGATCGCTGCCTCTTTTCTTTACCGAAACTGGCATACCTGCAACCGAACCCTTCGTACTTATCTTTCTCTTGCAGTTCTTCTTTTAATTGGAATTACTTCCGCGGGTATTTACGGCTATCTTTCTCAGGCATTTGAGGAAACCCTTAATCAAGTTGAGGGTTATGAAAAAGAAATCTCCAGTTTGCAAAGGCAACAGGTTGGGTATGACCGCTTAGTCGATGCTTACAGGGACTCAGGCAAAAAGGGTTCCCAATTGCGTGAAGAAAAGCAGGCGGAGGAACGAACCCGACTCGAGGGGTATATCACAGAGAGAAGGAAGGATATATCTTCTGCAGAAGATGCAAAAGCCCGCTTAGCAGAGGAGACCGATCAAATGATTGTGGGGGAACGGCAGAGAAGGGAAGATGAGAAAAAAAGAATTGAGGAATTTATCGAGACCAGAAGAGAAGACATTGCCAACTTGGAAAGTCAGAAAATTCCCTTCAAGCAGGAAATTGACGAGAGGCTTAGATTGGAACTGACCAAAGAGGAAAAAATTAATGAACGGGTTGCACAGTTGGATGCTGCGGTCAAAGTATATCAGGATAAAGGTGCGGGTGGATTCTTAAAAGAAGACGGCTTGAAAAAAGCAGCGGAATTATTGAAGGCGCAATCCCAAGAAAGGGAGGGTTTGCGTACAAGTTTACAGGCAATCAATTCTGCGTCCCAGAAAGCCCGTGATGACCTTGATAAAAGATATGAATCCTTAGACCAGCGAATTGTTCAGGCTCAGAATGAAATTTCTGAGGCAAATACCAAAATTACCAGTCTGACCACAGGAGGAGCGGAACAGGCAGACAATGTGAAAACCGCCCTGGAAAATCTGAAACAGGCACGTTCTTCAGTGGATGAGCGAATTAAGTCTTTGGAAAGTGAAATCGCGGAGGCGAGTCGAAAAATAACTTCGCTAAGCGAAGTGGGTTCCGTATTCGGCCCTGACAGTTCGGAAGAGTTAGAGGCCAAGAAAACTGAACTTTTGGCAAAGAAGGAAGCAGCGGAGAATCGAATTCTTGAACTTTCTGGAAAAATCAGGGCAACGGATATTGGATCTTTTAAATTTGTGGCACGGGCTTTTGATTCCTCGGTAAGTGAAGCGGAGGAGACGGAGAATCCAATTATTATTGAGGAGGCTATGGCCAAAGCAGTTAACCGGGTGGTTAAGTGGTTTATTTTAATTCTTGTCCTAGTTTTTGATCCATTGGCAGTCACCCTAGTCATTGCTTACAATGCATCTTTGCTGAAAGGAAAGGAACCGAGTACTGAGGTGGTTCCAGAGGATAAAAAAATTGAAAAAAATTCCCTTTTTTCAATTGGAAATTTGCCGATTATTTTCATTGTTTTCGGATTCCTTGGATGGATTGGATATGAAAATTTTTATCCGAAAAATGAGGGTTCGGAAAAAGTTACTAAAGCAAAAGCTTCCTTTTTAGGAAAGCTCTCTTCGAGGCGATTTGATGACCGGGCATTTGCCTATGTGCCAGAAAAAGCTTTTGGTGTTTTCTCTTTTTCCGGACTTCGAATGGTGGAACAAGTAGGACTTCCCAAAATTATTGCCAATGATTTTATCTCCAATATTCCCTTTTTGGGAAATCTATCCTGGGACCCGGAGGATTGTGGAGTCAATCCACATGGCCGAGTATTGTACTTTCTACAATTCCCTCAGGGAGATTATAAAACTGGACGGGAACAGGATGTATTATGGGGCTTGGTTGTGCCGATTGGCAATCGCGATCAGTTGAAAGAATTTATTTTACGCAAGTTGAATCTGAAAAGTCATTCAAGTCTATGGCAAGTGAAAGAAAATAATTCTCCTGCTTTTATGTCATTTCACCATCGGACATCCCATGTATCCTTAGGCATGGATGAAGATTGCCTGGTCATTCTTTCGTCTTGGTGGTCAGATCAAAAAGCACCTGAGTTTTTGGACGATGAACTGAGTCGGGTTTTTAATTTTGGCCAGAATTCAAGTATAATGAGTTCAACCGTAAGTAATAAACTAACTGGAGATGATTATGATGTTGGTTTGTCAATTCTGGGTAAAAACTTCTTTGAATCTTTCAGTAAGACGGATCAGGAAAGGGAGCTTTTTGAAAATTTTCGAGAATATTTAAGTTTTGATTTAAATCTTAAGGCAAAAGTAGAGATGGATAAAGTTTTGCTCAATGGAATTTATGATTATGAACGAGAGGTGCTTGGTGCCGGATTTGGACTTAAGGTCGCAAGTAAATTTGATTCATTACGCGATGAAGGCGAAGGGGAAGTCTTGGAATCGGTGTATGGTGAGTTTTTGGAGATTTTTCTGCAACGCCTTGATTTTCAAACCGCAAGTAATTTGATTGAACGGATTGACCTGTCACAAACCATCGGTTTCGAGCAATTTGAAAATCTCAAGGTTACCAAAAAAATTCGAAATCAGCAAAATGGAATCATTTCCATGTCTCTAGAAACAACTGAGGTTGGGGGTTCAGCATTATGTTCTTTGATTGATTTAATGGTTTCCGCCCTGAACCCGTTTCCCCAATCCAGTCCGTAGTTTTATTATGAAACAAATTATTTTCAGGGGTGCCTTTTTCCTGTCGGTCCTTTTGTTTTCGAATTGTGCCAGTTCTCCGCCTACTCCTTCAAACATAAAACCCAAGTCTGATAAGTTTTCTGAAAAAATTATGGAAAAAGAAGATCATAATCATTCTTCTTTTGGGGTAGTTCAGAAGAAAGGACTTGGGAAAGAAATAGATCTGTCCAAAGATGAAGAGTCTAAGGAATCGAGAAATGGAAGTAGAGGTAAAAGAAATGTTGGATCGCTTAAAGGGGGTAACGCAAAGGTTTCCTTCGGTGAAATTGAAAGTGAACCTCAAAATCTTTTACTAGAAACCCCAGTGAAAAAATCCATCGAAATTAAAAAAAATCAAAGTTCACCTTCCATAAAATCGAATAATTCGGACTCTTTAAAGGTCCAAACATCAAAATCGGAATTAGAAAAAGACAGTTCTATGCAGACTTTTTTTGATTCTGCTGATCCATTATCTAAGGTTTTGGAAGACTCGGATAACCATTCCTCCGGTACTCAGAATCAACCTGTTATTGAAAATAAGTGGAAAAAGTCGAATCAAAGGGTTTCTCCAAATATCAATTCCTCCTTAAATCGAGAATTACCCCTGCCTAAAGAAATAAGTTCTCGAGGTAAGGATATCATAGGAAGGAAGGATGCAAAAAAGTCTTCTAATAAGGATTTTAACCGGATTGAAAATTTTGGTGAAATTAAATCTGATTCACCACTTGTTGGAATCCCTAAAGAAGTTTCTTTTGCAGAGGGCAGGAGCAAAACAAACTTTTCAAGTAAGGACAAAGTGGTAAGTGTTGGATTTAATAAAGATGAAATAAGTACTGTGTCTGAACTGGACGATAAAGCCTTGGAAATCGGGTTTGCCAATTCTAAAGATCGACCGAACGAAGTTTCAAGAAATTCTACTCCAATTAGACCTTCCAATCAATCTTTGGAATCAGTTGGTTACGGAAAGTTAAGGTCTTTCTTAAACCGTCCCCGCGGAAGTTCGGAGAAAGATCAAAAAATAGGTCAGAATCAATATCCTAACAGCACCGATTTTTTGGAAGCCAATACTAAAAAGGGGAGCGACCCAGTTTTCGGGATTGATTTGGAAAATAGTTCTGTCCGATACTTGAAAACATTGGAATGGATTGAAAAAAGAGGGCGAGTCCAAGGGAAAGGCGAAGCGGAATGAAATATAACGGCTCTTCCTTCGGAATAATTACAGTTTTAATTGTTTTAGTCTTATTTTTGCTTAGTCAATTATTTGGATTTTTCTCCGAAATTAAACATTTTTTTGAAGATTTGGAAATGCCCTAAAAACTTACTGTTATGATCAGTTTAAACGGTATACGATGCGCATGTAATACTTTAAATCCAATTCTTTTTTATTTTCAACCGGGGTTGAGTTATAAGTCCCATCTAATCCAGTTCGTAAGTTCCAATTTGAATCTTTATCTAGAGGTATTACCAGTGCCGTATCCTTGGTCAAAAGATAGTCCTCAAATTTATCAACACTGGGAATGAAGGTGATATCACTTTCAAGAGACAGATAATCTTTAATATTATGAGAATATTCAAATCCGAAATCGAGTGCAAATGCATCCACATTTTTCTCCTGGGTTATTCCATACTCCTCGAATCTGAAAGCTAAACCGGAACGGAAGGCTAGGCTGTATGGTTTATTTTCTAGCCATGAATATTTGAGTCCAAGCGCAGAGGTTGCCCGAAGGTCAATCTCTTCAAGTTTGTCGTTTTCGAGATCAGTTTTCGAATACCATGAAAGTTGTTCGAAGAATCGTGAGTCATATTCAATCCCAAGTTTTGTTTCATCAACAATCTTCTGATCCTTCTTTGTAGTATTGTTGTAGCTCAAATAAAAATCATAATTTCGAATCTTATTTCCATACTGACTGTCCAGTCGTGCTCCAATTCCAAAAGTTTCAGTATTTCCAGAAGCACCTGTAAAATCGAAGCCAAGCGAGTTTTTCCATGCCATAACCAATACTTGTGCTTTTTTCTGCATTTTTAAAACCATCGGATCCTCGCTTGCAGTGGGCCAAAGATGCCGTACTTCATCAAAGCTCGGGCGTAGTTGGTTTTCTTCAATTAGAATCCTAGAGTCATCAGCAACAAGAATTTTGCTTTCAAAGGTTCGATTGTCATCCAAACGGACCGAAATGGCATTGTCGGTTAACAGAGAATTGATCTGAGTAGTGGAAATTCTTATCTTACCGGCAAATTTAGTCTGAAATGTAAGGTTTCCATCTTCAAAAAGAACTAAATCTCCAATAATACGGGAACCGTCCTTGGTGATGATTTCATCGGCTATTGAAGAAAGAGTGAAAATAATCCCAAGATGAAGGAAGAAAAAGAATCTGAATATCTTATTCATTTTAGCCTGGGGGCCATTTCATTTGCCTGCCACCAAGTAAGTGCACATGCAAATGGGGAACACTTTCTCCGCCTTGAGGGCCATTATTTATTACAATTCTGAAGCCTTCATCTAAATTGAGATTTTGGGCAGTTTGCTGGGCGATCAATAATAAATGACCGAGGGTTGATTGGTCGGATTTTTCGCTTTTTGCAATTCTTTCTATTTTTACTTTGGGGATAATTAAACAATGAGTGGGTGCTTGGGGTTCAATGTCATTGATTACCACACAAAGATCATCCTCATAGAGAACATCAGCAGGGATTTCTCTGGAAATAATTTTTTCAAAAATAGTTTTCACTTGAATTTATATAAATTTATTTTGCGGTCCATGTTCTTAATGAAGAGAGCCAGAAATATTCAAAGGCAGTTTCATCCTTGAGATTGACCTCAAGTAATCCCGCAACTTTTTCTGCAAAAGAAACTATTTTAGCCAACTTGGCACCTCCTTTTTCCAAGGGAACTTCAGAATGAACCACAATTTTTCTAGAATGATCAATTAGACTTTTCATCAAATGAGAACGAATGCCTTTACGAATTGAGGTTTCAATGGCATCTTTTTCTTTTTCATCCACACCTTGTGGAAGCGATTTTGAATTCATTTTCCATTGTTCATCAGTGATTTGCTTGATTACCCCAAGTAAACGCTCGACTAAGCCATAAGCAGCAAAAACTGGAGAAACCCGGTCGTTTTTAATTTTTTCGCGGTCCAACAATTGTAGGATCCAAGATTCATAGAGATTCAGCCACTCAGTCCATAATGGGCTTTCAATTTCATCTTCCTCAGCCTGTAGGCGAACTTGCAGGCAGCGGCTGCGGATAGTCGGAAGCATGGAGTAAGGACGAGTTGTAATTAAAATAATATAAGTGCCAGAGGGTGGTTCCTCAAGAGTCTTGAGAAATGCATTGGCCGATTCTTTTCGCATTCGATCGGCCTGATGAATAAGGGCTACTTTTGCACCTCCCTGATTGGATGTCCGGTTTAGTTCAGAGATTAAATTACGAGTAACATCTGCCGAGATGATTCTCATTTTTCCGCTTGGTCGAAGATGAAAAAGATCGGGATGTTCAAATTGGTCATCCCTCATTCCCAGAAGAGTTCGGGTCAGGATAAGAGATTGCTGTTCGATTTGGTTGATTTGTGACCCCTGATAAAGAAGGGCATGATGTAGAGAGTTTTGCTCAAACTCGGATTGTAACTTTTGGGTTTTACTATCAGCTGATTCCAGCATTCTTATGATGGAAATTAATCTTCGCTGAAAAATCGCGAGTGAATTTCATTCCAGATTAAAATTTCAATCTCTTCAGGCTCGCCTAGACCATCAACCACAAAGAAGCGATCAGGTAAGTTCCGGGCAAGATGAAGATAGCCTTCCCTTACCTTTCCGTAAAATTCAACATTTTCTTGCTCCATTCGATCGGGCATATCCGAGATTCGATGTTTGATTCTTTCTAATCCCACTTCCGCGGGGACATCGAGAATAACGGTGAGATCAGGAACTACATCTCCAACTGCAAACGCATTAATTTGAGTGACCGGATCATCCGCAATTTGTCGGGCAACCCCTTGATAAACGGTGGTTGAATCGAGGAATCGATCGCAAAGTACAATCTTGCCGTCATTAACCGCCGGAAGAATAAGTTCTCGAACAAGTTGTGCTCTACTGGCGGCAAAGAGAAGGAGTTCTGTCTCCGGGAAAATCTTCTGAGAGGAATCGGCATGCATGAGAAGGTGTCTGATGTCTTCTCCAATCATAGTTCCGCCTGGTTCTCTTGTGACTACAACATCTCGATGGTCGACATCTTCCAGTCTATCCGCCAATAGGCGAATCTGCGTTGATTTCCCGCACCCCTCCGAACCTTCGAAGGATATTAGTATTCCGTTTTCGTGACTCATGAAGGTGATTGGTCTGCTTGCCGAAGTAATTCGATAACCTGGTTAGTTGAGGGACTTTCTGCAGTTCGTACATAATGACCTGATGTACAAGTAGCAAGAGCGATGGAAGTTAGTGGAGAAAATCCGCAAAGTCGAGCCGCTGAAAATCCAGCATTGAAATGATCCCCGGCTCCAGTAGTGATTTTTGGATTCTCAGTGAAGGGACCAGGTGTCCACCAAGATCCGTTCTTTGTTGCACAGGCAGCTGAGTCAGTAGGGTGTATGACCACACAGGATATTTCAAGTTTCCTTCGAATTTCGGTCGCCATACGGCACAGGCTTTCTTCATTCTTGTCTCCACCTTTGAGTCCAATGGTTTCACAAACCTGAAGAGCCTCATTGTAGTTAAGTCCGAGCGTGACTTCGGCATAAGCCTGAAAACGGGATATTACACGAAGAACTTCACGGATATCCTCAGCGGATCTTTTTGCCGGATCGGTCAGGTCGAAGAAAAAATTTCTAGTATCTATGGGCGGAAGGTTGGGCATTATTCGATCAACCATTTCAAGCAAAATAGAAGTCATTTTTGGGATCATCGTCCAATTAACGATGGAAACAAGTTCGGCTTTAGCGAGCATGTCTATAAAAGCACCTTCTCCGACAACTTCGATGATTCGTGAAAAATCAATTTCTTCAAGGCTGCTGGTGTTCCCAAGCATAAGTTTTCCGTCTTTAAACTCAAGAGCGGTGGTGATTCCCGGATTGGCTAAGGAAATGGCATTCGTTTTACGGGCAAATTCTTCGAACACCGAGTCGATTACCGGACGACCTAATGCACCAATATACTGCACAGAAAGTCCAAAGCATACATGAGCATTTGCCATAATTGGTCCATTACCTCCGAGTTTGTCAAAACGGGGAAAGAGTTCGATGTTAGTGCTTTTTCCGGCAGCTGCGGAAATCCTTTCACCAAGAGCATCAAGGGTATCAATGGCATCAAAGTTTTGTTCTAGACCATGTCTTTTATCAACGGGAGTGACAATTTTGTCAACAAATCCATCTAATCCGACTACGGAGTTCATTCCGGATGGATTAAAGCTTTTCTTGTTGAGTTCTTCGATTACTTGATTGGATACTTGCATTTGAACCTTTGATTAAATTTCTTTCATCGGAGGGGCAAACTTAATCGGTGTATATTCATTTTTCATTCATGACATTTAGAATTTAGTTGATCTCCTGAAAATCAGAGTAAATATATTTTTGTGGCGTTAATTTTTTTTAAAAATGACTGATATGAATCTTATAACTGTTTTAAATCCAGAGTTATTCGCCTTAGGCAGTGCGGGCTTGATTGATTATTTTATCGATTCTAATAACGCCGGCAAGGTGGTTATTTGTCTTTTGATTGTAATGAATTGTTATGCTCTCAGTTTAATGGTTAGTAAACATAACCTTTTTAAAAAGGTGAATGCGAAGAATGCCCGCGATGAAAAAAGAATCAATGATCTGAGTAATATTTTTGATTATGATGATGCTTTGTTCCCAGGTGGGGGAAGTCCGTACCTGACCATATGTTCTCGGGCCATGGCCGCTGCAAGGAGGACCAATGATTCTGGTTCTATCCGGATGAATTATGTAGAAAATGCTATTAAAAGGGCATTGGCGGAGGTCGGGGAACAGTACGAATCGAAGATGTATTGGCTCGCAACTATTGTTTCGGGAGCCCCTTTTCTTGGACTACTTGGAACTGTTTGGGGAGTGATGGATGCATTTGGAACAATGGAAAGTGGTGGGGCAACCATTGAACATCTTGCTCCCGGGGTTTCAGGTGCTTTATTGACCACAGTTGCTGCTCTTTGCGTGGCGATTCCAATTGTGTTTGCTTATAATGGTTTATTGGGAACTGCCCGTTCCTGTATGACCAAACTTGAGAATTTTGCGAGTAATCTGGCGGACCGGATTGAGATCGAGCAAAAATAATGAGTCAAATTTATACAGAATTTTCGGACTAAGTTATGGCGCGTGATTTCAAAAGGCCCAATAAATTGGCGGTTATTTCCGATTTAAATGTCACTCCATTGATTGATTTAGCATTTTCGCTCTTAATTATTTTTATGATTACAACTCCAGTGATCGAACAGTATAACAGAATTGATTTACCTACTCAAAATACTCAGAATAATCAAAAACCTCCCGAACAGGAGGATAAATTTATAACTATAGATTCAGAGGGTAAATATAATTGGGGTTCAGATGCCGTTTCGAAAAACGAACTTGAGGCACTCCTTGATCAGGTGGCAAATGACGCGGGTGAACAGCCGACGATTCATTTGCGTGGAGATCGAATTCTTCCTTATCAAAAGATAATGGATGTGATCAACATGTTGAAATCCAGAAACCTGACTAAGTTGAGTCTTGATACAAAAGCCGGTTAACTGATTTGGGTATATGAGTGGGACCGTCTATTCCAAATCTAATGCCTTAAAGGCTTTGAAGTCTCGTCTGGGTTCCGTAGTTCATGTTGATTCGGAATCCATTCGTATTGCTTCCTATGACGGTTTGAAAGTTTTCTTTTCCCCGAGTGCGGTGGTTTGTCCCGATCATTCGCAACAGGTCGGTGAAGTTTTGGAACTGGCCAATGAATTTGGTGTTCCAATTACCACAAAGGGTGCAGGTTCATCCCTCACCGGTGGTGCCACACCAATAAAAGGGGGATGGGTTTTAGACCTTTCTAAATTAAACTCCATAGATATAGACGGAGATAATCAGGTGGCTCGCTGTGGTCCGGGAGCCATTATTGCGGATATTCAAAGAGATGCAGCCGAACAAGATCTTTTTTACCCTCCCGATCCATCTTCTAAAATGTTTTGTACAATAGGAGGTAATATTGCTTGCAATGCCGGTGGCTTAAGGTGTGTCAAATATGGGGTGACCCGTGACTACATACTATCGCTTTCCGGATATTTGCCTACCGGCGAGTCAGTCCAATGGGGCAGGGCAACAAGAAAATTCGCCACGGGGTATAATATTCGTGATTTGTGGATTGGAAGTGAGGGTACTTTAGGTGTGGTGACGGAAGCAGTTCTTCGTCTGATTGGAAAACCGCTTGCTCAAAAAACTTTTTTAGCTGCCTTTAATTCGGACCGAGATGCACTCAAGGCACCCATTGAATTATCCCGCCTTGGGATTCGTCCATCAATTCTTGAATTTCTCGATCAATGGACAGTGGAGTGTGTCCAGTCCTTTACCGGCAAGGAGGTCTTTCCGGGAATACCTCCTCATCCGATCTTATTGATTGAATTAGATGGCGATCCAGCTCAGATTGAAAAAGAATCACAGGGATTGCAAAAGTGGTTGGATCAAACGGCTCTGTTTTCAGAATATGCTGATAATGAAGCTGACGCTGAGGGCTTATGGGAAGTAAGAAGAAAGGGGTCTCCGGCAATGAAAAAGTTAGCAAATACGAAATTGAATGAGGATGTGGTTGTCCCATTGGTCGAACAAATCAACTTGGTCAGTTTTGTGGAAGAACTTAGACAGCAATTTAAACTGAAAGTGGGAGTTTTCGGACACTGTGGAGATGGCAATCTTCATGTTAATTTTATGTATAACCATGAGGACGAGGATGAATCAGCCCGAGCGGTTCGAGCCTTAAAACTATTGATGCAGAAAGTGAACGAATTGGGAGGTGCTATCAGCGGAGAACATGGAATTGGATTAGCAAAAACCCCTTTTACAAAAATGCAATTCAATCAAGCTGAGTGGCAGGCTATGCAGTCGATCAAAAGGACATTAGACCCGAACGGAATTTTAAATCCTGGGAAAATTTTTGACATTTTCAATCCATGGGAACAAAACAAAGTATCTGACTTTTTACCTTGGGAGTACTCCCATGATGAACCTAAACCCGTAGAAACATGAAATCGAGCCTTCTCATTATACTCACTTTTTTAATTAATTTATCTGTTGTCAGTGTACAAGCTCAACTACATTCGTGGACGGATAATCAGGGCAGGACCCTGCAAGCATCTTTTATTAGATCCGATGGGGTAACGGTTACGATAAACTGGAATGGTAAAATCGTACCTATTCCTTTGGCTAATCTATCGCCTTCTTCTCAGGCACTTGCTCAAAAACTCTCAGCCTCAAAGCAAACGGAAGCATCCTCTAATCCATTCGATACCATTTCCACTCCTGCCAATGCGGAAAAACTTCATTCATGGACTGATTTACAGGGCCGAACTCTGAAAGCGGTTTTTATAAAGGCAGACGCAAATTCGGTCACGGTAAAGTGGAATGGTAAAGTTGTGCCTTTGCCTCTTGCCAGTCTGAATCCGTCCTCTCAAGCTTTAGCTAAAAGTTTATCAGGTCCTTCTGTTCCGAGTGACCCAGTCGTAACTCCCCCCAAAAAACCGATTGCATCAACTACAATCAAGACGAACTCCAATAATGAATTATCTTTGGATATTGAGCACGCATGGAAAAGCACTACAGGCAGCGTGATAAAGGCAAAGTTCATCTCTATTGAAAGTGAAAATGTAAACCTTACAATGTTTGGGGGCAGGTCCGAGCAAACAATTCCGCTTTCTCGATTATCAAAAGATTCTCAGGAGTTGGCCAACAAACTACAGACCTTGCTCCTCAAACAAAATAAGCTTAGGCAACAGTTGGCTAATCAGCGAAAGAAAATGAAAGTCCCCGAATTAGTCGAAGCTGATTTGGGTAAAAGTCATAACTGGGTTAGTTCAGACGGTAATGGAATTGATGCAATTTTTGTGGCTGCGAATGAAAAGGGGGTTACCCTGTTGATGAAAAATAATCCCAATCGTCCCTATGAATTACCATGGGAACGATTGAGTGCTGAATCTCAGGCGTTGGGTGAAGGTTTGAAGAGACTGAAGGATAAACTTATGCCCAAGAATCCGGCAATATTGCCTGCAAAAGGAGGGAGCCTACCTAGGTATGGAGATGGAAAATGGAAAGGTTACAACACGATTTTAGAGAGTGCTGTTTATGATGTAGCCCTTCATTCAAATGGTAATACGGTCAAAGTTTGGTTGAAAAATGCTGGAAAGGAAGGGGATTCAGCTTTGGGAGAGCGGGCTAAACGGGTACCCTTGGCTGTTCATTTTCGGACTTATTATTACCTGAATCCAGGAGAAAGGAACCGGCAGTGGAAACACCGAAAAATCGTTTCCTATGAAGATCCTCCAAAAGTTTCTATGGATCGTGAAGAAACGATCATTCGCGGAACTCTGGACAATGGGTCCACATTTGAATATGTCATGCAAATCAATCATCGAGGATTGAGCTTTTGGGGCGAAGTGGATGAGAAAAAGCCAGGGGAATTTCCCACTGTTTTTAGTATAGCTCTGTATTCACCCAATTTTATTCCAGATGTGGCAAATAAATCGATGAAAGAAATTGAACCTTTAGTTGGCGATGGTTCTTTATATATTGATCCCATAGAATCGAAACGAGCGAAAATACCATTGATTGAAAAATGGAATGATGTGCTTGGTAAATTCAGCGGGGATGCATGGAACCCAATCAAATCAGCTGAGCTTATGGGATTTCCTTTTGGTTCCCATAAAATAAAGGTTACCCCTACGAGTCTAAGTGGTATGGTTTTTAGATGGGGAAAAGGTTACAGTGGAACTTTCCCGTTTCAGGGCATTCACCTAGTTCATCGGACTGAGGATTCATTTGAAGCAGCATCTTCCAAAACCCCAGGAGAATTCAAGAAGCGTTTGGAAATCCCAAAGAGCAAAAGACTAAATGTAAACATCATTCGGGGGCGTGGCTAGTTTGAGGTTGCTCATCCTTGTTCTTCTTTTTCGCCATTCATTATTCGGTGAAAGTGAAGTAGTTCGGGTTGCCAGTTTCAACTTGAGGAATTATCTGTCCTGTGACCGTATGGTAGAAGGAAAATGGCGTCCAGATTACCCGAAACCGGAAATCGAAAAAAAAGCGGTCCGTTCCATTATTCGATCGGTTGATCCAGATATTTTAGCTCTTCAGGAAATGGGAGATTTTCCATATCTTGTAGAATTGTGGATGGATTTAAATGAAACAGGAGGACCGTACTATCCATATGCTATATGGATGCCTACAAATGGAGGCGATGAAATTAGGCATTTAGCCTATTTCAGCAAATTTCCTCCTATTTCCGTTTCCAAACATACAGATTTGTCATTTTCTTATTTGGGAGGAGTGGAGAAGTCGGGAAGGGGATTGCTCGAGGTTACTTTTTGTCCTTTTGGACAGAGCATTCAGGTTTTCAACTTGCATTTGAAAAGTATGTGGACCGAACGAAAGGATGATCCTCAGGCTAAAATTCGTAGGGAGAAGGAAGCTCGTACCATTCGCGATCTTATTCGAAAAAAATATCCCCCTGAGGGAAATTCAGAATTTTTAATTGTGGGAGATTTCAATGATCACAAAGATTCCTCCCCTTTACGTAGATTCAAAAGTGTTAATAATGCTGTTTTATCTATTTTGATTCCCTGCTTTGATTCCCGGGGTCATTTATGGACACACTATTTTAAAAAACAGGATAGTTATTCCAGAATTGATTATATTTTGGCTAATCAAAAGATGGCTCAACGATTTATTTCAAAATCCGGATGTATCATAGATTCTGAAGAAGCAAGTCTGGCTTCAGATCACAGACTCATTTACGCCGACTTTTCTTTTTAAGGAGTTATTTAGAAGGTTTGAAAGTTGGTTCGGCTTACTCCCGGTCCGCACGGACCAAAGCTTCCAAGGGGGAGAATACTGTTCGCCATTCTTTTTATTAGAAATTGATAGATATCGCCAAGCATGATCGAGAAAAGTAATTAATTAAGAATTATTCTTTCCATAAGTTGTTTTTATCTATCATTTCGCTTACGCACTCGGGGAGGCAGTTTTTCCAACCATCTGATCGGTTGCAAACAAGTTGAAAAATATCTCTTGAGAAAAGATTCATATTTGAACGGTCGCAATTTTCAATTGTCACTAAAAATCCATTTTCGCGAATATACTTATATAAATTCCTTAAGTTACTTGCAACAAGAAGGTTATCTATAGTTATTAAGCCATCTTCGGCAATTTTAGTTTCGACATTGTCACCGATTCCCATTTGCTTCCGATATCTCTCAAAATTTTCCAATTCGATCGGGTAGGCATAAATTTTTACATTATCCTTAAAAAGTTTTCCAAAGGCTTCAAGAATACCCCCTTCTAAGTTTGAATAATAGTCTTCTTTGAATATGTCTGCTAAATTATTTAAGCCTAAAACTAAGCCAATAGGGTTCCGGACATATCGACGAAGGTAAGAGGAAAGTTTGAAGTATTCTAGATAGTTGGATACAAGTACCCCATATCCGCAGGAATTAATAACTTCAATTCTGGCAATGAAGTCCTGGTAATCGATATCACCTTCATTTAATAAACTCCGAAGGGTTAGTTCCATAAATACTTCAACACTTTCGGGTTCCACATCATCCCGTTCAATAAATTGAGTTTTCGCTTTTTCAAGCATATCTAAATTGACTTTAGTTAAGGGTCGGAAACTACCCCTTTCAATAAGACAGGCCTTTTTGTACAAGTTTTCTGCTGGCTGAACCACATGGCCTAATTCATTAAACATAACTGCGTGAGTCAGTCCTTTTTCAGCGAGTTTTAAGCAAAGAATTCGATTATCCAATAACTCGAATTCAGGTCCATTGAATTCAATCATATCAACCTCGATTCGATTGGACCCGAGACTGTCGGTCAAGCTCTTGATGAAAGTATCCGGATTATTGTTAAGAAGCATGGCCCCATAAACAAGGTTAACTCCAAGTATACCAATAGCCTCTTGTTGGAGTTGATTGTCCGTATCAAGCATGCGAACATGAAGAATGATATCGTGATAAGGAGATTTTGGAGAGATTTGAAAACGAATACCCATCCATCCATGGCATTCATTAGTTTTACTGTAATTTAATGCAGAAACTGTATTGGAGAATGCAAAGAATGTACTTTCTGCCCCCCTGGCATCTGAAAGACGCTCGTCTAATAATTCGAATTCATGTGCCATCATTTGAACCAGTCTTTTTCTGGAAACATATCTGCCGGCATCTCCATAAATTGCGTCACTAAATTTCATGTCATAAGCTGAAATTGTTTTGGCAACCGTACCGGCTGCACCTCCGGCCTGAAAAAAGTGTCTGGCAACTTCCTGCCCGGCACCAATTTCCGCAAAGGTTCCATATTTGGATGAATTTAGGTTTACCCGGAGTGCTTTTCCTTCAACTGAAAGTTCTTGTTTTATCATAACTAAGAAGAATAAATGCCTTCTTTTTCGATACAGGCAAAGTTTTTCTTCGACCTTGAGCAAAAAGAGGTGTTTTCTTGGCAGATCTCTTATGAAATCATTTTTTAAAGATATTTTAAAAAAAATAGCAGTAACAATTATATCCAGCTTTATTTTTGTGTTGTTTTCTTTTTTTCTCTTTCAGGCAATTGTGAACACATTCGTGGAACGTCCTGATGTGGAGACCGCTGAGGGTTCATTCCTAGTTTTAGATCTATCGATGAATTTAACCGATCGTCCATCCGGACTAAAATTTGAGGATATTACCCGTGAAGTTTTAACCAATGAAAGGAAGCCACCTAATTTTCATTTGAGAGAAGTAACAGAATCCATTGCAAAAGCAGCATTCGACAGAAAAGTACGGGGAATTTGTATTCAAGGTGGTTTTAAGCCTGATGGATATGGTTGTGGATATGGTGCGATCAAAGAACTGGTTGCTGCACTAGAACTATTTAAGGAGTCGGGGAAGAAAATACTTGGTTTTTTTTCAAATCCCTCTCAGTTAGATTATTTAGTTTATTCAATTTGTGATGAACTGCATATGAATTCAAGCGGCACGCTCATTCTGAAAGGTCTGGCAAATGAACAGCTTTTTTTCGCAGAGACATTTAAAAAATATGGAGTGGGGGTACAGGTGGTTCGAGTAGGGGAATTTAAAGGGGCAGTTGAACCTTTCACATCCACGGAATTTAGCCAAGAAAATCGTCTGCAAATATCGAGACTTCTTGATTTAAGATGGGAAGATTATTTAAACAGTATTTCTAAAAATAGGGGCATTGATAAACAGAATCTAATTTCTGTTTTGGAGAATGGTTTTTTACTTACCGCATCGAATTGCATGGAAACTGGACTGACGGATAAGGTATCAACTTATGGAGCCTTTCTTGAACGGTTGCTTGAACTGGGTACGAAAGATGATGAAAGTAAAGAATTTGCTCGTGTTGATTTAATTGATTATGTGAACAGGGCCGATTCAACTTTGAAAGTTTCTGATGAAGATATAGAAGAGGAAAAAGATATCATTGCCGTTGTATATGTGGAGGGTGTAATTGTGGATGGATTTATAGATGACGGATTCTCTGTGGGAGGAGATGAAATTGCTCATAGAATTCGAAAATTAGCAAAAGACGAAAATGTCAAAGGACTCGTTTTACGAATTAACAGTCCAGGAGGCAGTGTTTCAGGTTCGGAGGCAATTCTGAACGAATTGAGCAGGATTAAGGAAAAAGGGGTGCCAGTTGTAATTTCGATGGGATCCGTAGCAGCATCAGGGGGGTATTGGATTTCAATGGATTCAGATAAAATATTTGCGGGTGAGCAAACGATAACTGGCTCCATTGGTGTATTTGGGTTAATTCCTAATATGAAAAAATTAGCAGAAAATTTTGGTTTGCAATGGGATGTAGTGAAGACTCATCCATCTTCCGATATCATGAGTGTATCTAGACCTAAATCTGAAAAGGAACTCCAAATAATTCAAGAATACATTGATCGAATATACGAGCGTTTTCTTTATCTAGTTGGTACGAATAGAGATTTAAATTCCACACGAGTGGATAAAATTGCTCAGGGGCGCGTTTGGATGGGAGTGGATGCGTTAAAGAATGGTCTGATCGATGAGTTGGGTGGTCTTGAGGATGCGATTGAATATACAATTTCCAAAACCGGAGTAAAGGAATTCGAAATTTTAGAATTTCCAAAAGTTAAAAATTCATTGGATATTTTAACAGAGACATTTAAAGTTGAGTCTCAATTAAGTATAGAGGCAAGTGTTTCTTCTGGTTGGGGAGTTGCCTTCGAAGAAATAAAGTATTTCATATATCAAATTAGTCATTTTAACGATCCGAGGGATTCATATTTCCTTCTACCTTGGTATCGTGGAAGGTTTGGCTTTTAAAGAATTAAAATTTACACATTAAAACTCATGAAAAAAGAAGTTACCTTAGTTAAAAATTGTAAAGCTACAATTATACCTGCCGGCGATGAAGTGATTTTGGCTGAGGGAATAACCTACAGTATCGCCCAGTCTCTTGGGGGTTCTGTTACTCTTCGAGATGCTAATGGCATGTATCGTGTGGGAGAGTGCGAACTTTCTGCCCTTGGGGAAGATATTAAAAAAGAGGTTGAGAGAGTTCATGAGGTTCAATCCAAGGAGAGAGTATTAAGCGAAGATGTTGTATGGGAAGCATTAGCCGGATGTTACGATCCTGAAATCCCAGTCAATATAGTTGATCTTGGTTTGATTTATGATCTGCAGATTAGCGGCGAGGAAGAGGCTAGAAAAGTAGCGGTGAAAATGACTTTAACTGCACAGGGATGTGGTATGGGTCCTGTTATTGCAGAAGATGCCAAAACAAGGATTGAAGCTCTATCAAATGTTAATGAAGTTAGCGTCGATATCGTCTGGGACCCACCATGGAATCCAAAAATGATGTCTGCTGAGGGAAAGAAAATATTGGGTCTTGAGTAGGTTTTTATACTATCCTTTAATATCGTAGCAGAGTATGTATTCCTGATCACGAAGAAATAATTTTCCTCCACATACCACAGGGTGAGTCCAAACTCTGCCTTTAGGATTTCTTTTCTTGGTTTGAGGGCTTATGATAAATTCTCCGTGAGTTTTCCATCCATTAGGGCTAGCCTCAATTAAAATGACTTTACCATCTCCTTCTCCTTGGCAAATAAAACGATTGTCCGCATAGGCAATTGCTCCTTTCCCCAGAGCCTTTTTTTCATTCCAGACCAATTCGCCAGTCTTGAATTCCTGACATGTCCACCCGACACCATCCGAATATCCGTACAAATGTTCGCCAATCTTAATTACTCCTCCATGGTGATTTTTCATGACTTTATTGGCGTATATCTCCCTGGGTGCGTTTTTACCAATTTCAATTAATTTACAACCCACTCCATACCCAGAGGTAATATAAACAAAACCATCTGAATAAATAGGGGTTGGAATTACAGCCACTTTACCCGCCCATGGAGTTTTCCAAAGAACTGATCCATTTTGGGGATCAATGCCCACAACATTTTTCATTACCAGTTGGATATACTGAGGCTGTCCGCTATGAACAACAGAAATAGGTGATGAGTACTGGGCACCATCGGTGAAGTTCTTTGTTCTCCAAAGTGTTTTTCCTGATTTTGCATCGAGGGCCGCAATCGCACCTTCTTTGCCACCCGGTGTGCAGATTACTTTTCCATTATCAATGAGAACAGATTCTGTGTATCCCCATCCGGGAATTTTACCTCCGAGGTCTTTAGGCAGGCTTTTTTGCCAAATTTTTTGACCTGTTTTGATATCCACACAAATGAGGTTTCCTTTCCCACCTAGTGCATAAACCATTTTACCTTCTATTGTTGGACTCATTCGGGGACCATCTCCCCATCCATTAGTTAAAAGTTCTCCAACTTTTACCGCCCAAAGCTTCTCACCTGTGTTTTCATTAAGAGCAATAAGATACTCATTTTTATCAAAAGCACCCATCGATAAAAGAATTCCGTCCTGAACAGTAAATCCTGAATAACCTAAGCCTGCTTCATTAGAAACCCATAGTTTTTTGGGTCCTCCCTCTGGCCAATACTGAAGTAATCCTTTTTCTGTTGAGGCACCATTTCGATCTTCTCCTCGCCAAGAGGTCCAATCTTTGGACCACAGGGAAAGAGTGGAAGTAACTGTTATGATTAAGATAAGATAAAAACTTTTCATTTTAAGAACATTTATATTCATTTTTTACAGGGCAAGAATAAAGAATGGATAAACCTTAATATTTTAAAGCAAGAAGGAGTCAGTTGGTGACTCCTTCTTTATTAAAAAAATTGATGTAAATTATTTGGCTTTAATCTTACCGACCTTTTTCCAACGACCCGTTTTAGCAGAGTCGAGTACTGCCTCACAAATGTATTGGGTTTCCAAGGCATCTCTAAAATCAGGTCGATTTGGTCGTTTTTTACGAGATCCAAATCCATCCACAAAGTCAGCAAATTGGTTGATAAAACTGTGTTCGTAGCCAATATTTAAACCAGGTACCCACCACTTGTCCATGTAAGGGTGTTCGCCACCATTGTCACTGACATGAATAGAACGCCATCCACGAGTCTTAGCGTCATCTTTGTCATACTCATAGTATTCTAGTCTGTGTAAGTCATGAAGATCCCATGCCAGAGAACCATCAGCTCCGTTGATTTCTAATGTGTAGAGTGCCTTGTGACCGCGTGCGTAACGAGTTGATTCAAAAATCGCTAAAGATCCGTTGGCAAAACGAGCAAGGAATGCACAGGCATCATCAATAGTCACTTTTTGTTTCTTACCCGTTTTTGTATGAACCCTTTCTTTCACGAAGGTTTCAGTCATAGCACTTACCTCGACGAAAGGTCCGTTCAGCCAAATTGCAGTGTCAATACAATGAGCAAGCAGGTCGCCCGTCACTCCACTTCCTGCAACTTTGGCATCCAAACGCCAAAGTCCCTCACCACCTTGGGGTAAGTCCGTATTTATGGTCCAATCCTGAAGAAAGTTTGAGCGATAGTGATATATTTTTCCGAGCCTTCCCTCTTCAATCATGTTTTTAGCAAGAGAAACGGCAGGGATACGTCTGTAATTGTACCAAACCATATTTGGAACCTTTGCTTTTTCCACTTCACGAACCATCTCTTCACCTTCTTTACAATTAAGTGCAAGTGGTTTTTCGCAAAGTATGGCCTTTCCTGCTTTTGCTGCGGCGATGGCAATTTCATGATGTACATTATTTGGGGCAGCAACATCAATTACATCAATATCATCACGATCAATTAATTTTCGCCAATCAGTCTCAACAGACTCATAACCCCATTGAGATGCAAATGCTTCTGCCCGGTCTTTATTTCGGGCACACACGGCAGTAAGTTCAGGTTTGAATTTCAGATCGAAGAAATTAGATACTTTTCGAAATGCGTTGGAGTGGGTGCGACCCATGAAGCCGTAACCAATTAGACCTATGCGAAGGGGTTTTTTACTAGCCATAATAAATAATATGTTGTTGGTTAAAATTCAGAAGAGTAGGAGATTAAAAAAGCCACATCCCAATGGATATGGCTTTTTTTGTAAAGTTAAATGAAAAAAATTATTTATAGCTCAACTGGTTTGTAGCCGCCTTTATTTTTAAAATGCATAATTAAGGATATGTAGCAAACCAGCATAAAAATAGGAAATATTGCAACTCTGGCAAGAGATCCTTGTTTTCCTGATTGAATACTTTCCTCTACTTTTAA
Source organism: uncultured Verrucomicrobiota bacterium (assembly GCA_902580225.1). GTDB lineage: Bacteria > Verrucomicrobiota > Verrucomicrobiia > Opitutales > Seribacteraceae > Seribacter. The sequence continues at coordinate 54,419 of CACHJU010000007.1, read as the reverse complement.
CTTGTTATCATCAGTAAGAGTGCCAACTTTTTCAGCGTCTACTGCTGTGTAATCACCCAGAAAATAAGTTTCGTCGTTGGAAATGGAAGAGTAAGTTTCAGCGGAAGTCGACTCTTCGATAGAAGCTTTGATTGAATCCTCAGTCATTTTTCCGATGACTGGACCACCAAGAATTCCAACAGCTAGCATTCCGATTCCAGCAATAGCGTTAAGAGTTAAAGCACCTCCCTTTGGGCACTGTTCCGAAACTACTCCGAGTGTGGTTGGCCAAAAGAAAGTCTTACCGAAGCCATAAAGGGTTGCAAAAATAAAAATCATGGCCAGGCCGGAAGCTGTGCTAAGAAAATAAAGACCAACTATCGCAAGAACAGCGGAGGTGGCGAGTAAGCCTAAAGGTCCAAGTTTATTTACTATCGGACCAGCAAACCAAAAGCGAAGTACCATCATGATTGCGGAGGTATATATCAGCACCCATAGGCCATTATAGCCTGCTGCCTTCATTGGTTCTTCCATGAGCCCTGATATTGCAGCATCAGTTCCAAGCTCAGTGGTTGCTAAGGGAATCATAATTATGCACATGAAAATCAATAGCGGTCGACCCAATGATTTGCAGTAAAGTCCATAAGCTACAGTTCCAACAATAGTTAATCCGTAAACAATTTCATCGCTCCATCCAAAAACCATTCCAAGTTGACGGAATATTAAATAGCCAGATATAAGAGCACCGATTGCTCCAAATTCTGCAAGCATTTCTTTATAAGATGTACCTGATTCAACTCGCTCATTAACGGGGAATTCAGCTTTAAACAACATAAAGAGATAAATTACGGCGGGAATTGCGATTAAATAAATAAGAATTCTCCAGTCTTCAGCTGCTTGTGCTCCTAACCAAATTGTAAGAATTCCTCCCAGCACTAGACCACCCGGCCATCCAGCATGTAAAATATTAAGCCATTTAGTTTTATCCTTTTTGAACATGGTTGCAACCACTGGATTGATAAATGCTTCAACGGTTCCGTTCCCTAAGCCTAGTATGACAGAACCCATGTAGAGAAGATCGTAAGCTTCAGACTGAGCCGATTTAAGAGACTCTCCAGAAAGACCTTCCGCATTGACTACTCCGTATGCCTGAAAGGCAAGCACAGCATATAGAGCATAACAAATGAAGCTAAAGAACATGGCCGCTCTGTATCCGATATTGTCTATGATAAGACTGAAAACGATTATACTAATCGCAAAAGGCCAGATACCAGCCCCGAAGAGTTCTTGTGCTTGAACTTGATTCAAGCCGAAGGTACTTGGCCAAAAGGGCTCTGCATTCACAAGGAATGCTCTGGTGATAAATGCAAAAGCTGTGGTGATGAGGGCTATAAAGCACCCCCAGAACAATTTCATATCAGGCTGTGAATCTTGACTACTCATGATTTTAATTGGGCTGTATGTTTAAGCTGTTATTAAAAAGAATCTCACAAGAATTTGCCAATATTTCATTCATTGCAAGCCTCAATCATCTACTTAGAGAATAGTTTTGTATAAAAAAACTAAGATTTATTTACTTTTACCCAACTGTCCCGCAATGCAACGGTTCGGTTGAGAATTAATTTATCTTGAAGTAAAGAATCCCGATCCTTGCAAAAATACCCAATTCTTTCGAGTTGAAAAGGAATTTCAGTTTCAATTTTATTCAGATTGGATTCGGTCAAACATGTATCTAAAACCTGAAGAGAATTTGGATTTATATTTTCTATAAAATCCTTACCTTCTTCAGTATCTTCGGGATAGGGTAAAGAGAATAGACGATCGTATAGTCTTACCTTGGTTGGAATCGCAGTTTCACTTTCCACCCATTGGATTGTTCCTTTTACCTTCCTCCCATCTTCTGTATTACCTCCTTTGGATTCAGGATCGTAGGTACATATTACTTCAATGATATTTCCTTTATCGTTTTTGATAAAATCTTTGCATCTCACATAGTAAGCATATTTTAATCTTACTTCCTTCCCTGGAGCCAAGCGAAAGTATTTTTTCGGAGGGGCTTCCATAAAATCGCTACTATCAATAAAAAGTTTTCCAGAAAAAGGTACTTTTCTTGTTCCTGCACTTTCATCTTCGGGATTATTGACCGCATCTATTTCCTCCCTCTTATTTTCTGGGTAGTTTTCGATGGTTAATTTGAGAGGATTCATAACACCCAATCTTCTTTGAGCTCTTTTATTTAGATCCTGCCTGAGGCAGTGTTCGAGTAGTTCCACCTCAATAGTATTTTCCCTTTTAGCCAATCCAACCCGGTCGCAAAATTCAAGAATGGCTTGGGGCGTGAACCCCCTTCTTCTCATACCCTGAATGGTAGGCATTCTAGGGTCGTTCCAACCTTCTACATAACCTTCTTCAACCAATCGAAGCATCTTTCTCTTACTCATCACTACATAAGTGAGATTGAGTCGAGCAAATTCAATTTGTTGGGGATGATGAATTTTTAAATTTTCACAAAACCAGTCATAAAGGGGGCGATGTTGCTCAAATTCAAGTGTGCATAAAGAGTGGGTAATTCCTTCGATAGAATCGGATTGACCATGTGCGTAGTCATAAGAGGGATAAATTTTCCATTTATCCGCTGTTTTAGGATGTTCTTTATGAATGATTCTGTAAATAACAGGATCTCTCATGTTCATATTGGGTGATGTCATGTCTATTTTGGCCCGTAATGTTTTTGTCCCATCAGGAAATTCACCATTTTGCATCTTCAAAAAGAGATTTATATTCTCCTCGACAGAACGGTCTCTAAATGGGCTTGGTTGACCTGGAGTGACCAGCGTACCGCGAAGTTTTTTCATCTCTCCGAAATCAAGATCGCAGACATAGGCCTTTCCGGATTTTATGAGTTGGATTGCCCAATCAAAGAGTTGATCGAAGTAATCTGAAGCGTGACAGAGACGGTCGTCCCAATTAAAACCGAGCCATTTTACATCCTCTTTTATTGCCTCGGCATATTCTATTTTCTCGGCCACTGGGTTGGTGTCATCCAGCCTTAGATTGCAGAGACCTCCAAACTCACTAGCTATACCGAAATTCAAGCAAATGCTTTTGGCATGCCCGAGATGGAGATAACCATTGGGTTCAGGAGGAAAACGGGTATGCACCTTCCCTTCATTTTTACCGGCTTCTTGTTCTTCTTTAACTCGTGCACGAATGAAGTCTAGGCTTTTTTCCTTATTTTCTTGGTTCATGAATAAACATTAATCCTTACTTGGTTTATTTTAGTCTACCCTGTTTCCGTATTTAGAACGGTATTCTTTTTCCAAGGATTTTAGGTCTTTTTTACTCAAACTAGAACCCTGACTAGAAAGGTATTCAAGTGCTTTTCGTAAACGCAGTCTGGTTAGGTCAGGACCTAATATTTCGATAGCATCAAATAAAGGGAGGGAAACACTATTTCCACTAATTACCTGAAAAAAAAGGGGGAGAATTGATTTTATTTTATAATCTTCTTTTTCTGCAAGGCTTTGAAAAATGAAAAAGATATTATTCCGATTCCATTCCTGAATTTTTTCTAATTCCCATTCGCAAATCTTGATTAATTTGATGGCTTCATCTGGATTAATTTTTCCAATGAGTTGAGAGTGAGAAAAAGTTGGATTTTCTTCAAAAAGAAAACCGGTCAAGGGAATAAAGTCTGAAAAATTTTCAATTCTTTGTAAGGCATGAGGAATAATTTTTTGGATGAATTTAGAATTGATTTTCCATTCAATTATTCGTGCGACCACTTCTTTTTCAGAAAGTTTTTCCCTTAAATATCTGCCATTTAGCCATTTTAACTTGGAGAGGTCAAAAATCGGTCCCCCCAGACTCATTCTATGAATGTCAAAGGTTTGGGTAAATTCGTCTATTGAAAAAATTTCTCTTTGATCGGGCAAAGTGTATCCCATCATACCAAGATAGTTGATCATAGCTTCCGGGAGAAATCCTGCCTCACGGAAATAATTGATGCCAGTTGGATTTTTTCTTTTAGAAAGTTTTGATTTGTCCGGGTTCCTCAAAAGAGGAAGGTGAGTATATGATGGAGGTTCCCATCCAAAGTATTGATACAGAAGAATATGTTTCGGGGTGCTACTGATCCATTCCTCTCCCCGTATTACATGACTAATATTCATGAGGTGGTCATCGACTACATTTGCAAGGTGATAAGTGGGGAATCCGTCTGACTTTTGCAGTACTTGATGATCAATTTGCTTCCAGTCGATTTCAACTTTTCCCCTAAGTTTATCGGTAAAACAACATTTTCCTTCGGTGGGAATCTTCAGCCGAATAACATATTTCTCACCAGCTTCTATTTTTTGGGATATTTCCTCTTTTGTTAGATTAAGGCAATGTCCGTCATAACGGGGGGTTTCTTTATTGGCAATTTGTGAGGTTCTAAGTTCTTTAAGTCTTTGTGATGAGCAAAAACAGGGGTAGGCGAATCCATTATCCAAAAGGATTTGAACATGTCGGGCATGAATTTCTTTACGCTCACTTTGTCTGTAGGGGCCAAACTTTCCTGTTTTGTCTGGTCCTTCATCCCATTCAATGCCTAGCCATTTGAGAGAATTCATGATGGCATTTTCTGAATCAATTGAAGAGCGTTTTTGATCAGTATCCTCAATTCGCAGCACCATATCTCCCTTGTTTTTCTTGGCATAGGCATAATTAAATAATGCCATGTATGCTGTACCCACATGGGGTGAGCCAGTTGGAGATGGGGCAATTCGGGTTCTTACAGGTATAGTCATTTAAATTTGTCAATTTAATGAATTGTCTAGATTAGGACGAACAAATTCTGTTGATCAGACACTTGCAAACTTCAGAACGAGTCTATATAAAAGAAGCGTGAAAGTTTTAATTGCCGGTGCGAACGGGAAAGTGGGAACAATTTTATGTGGAAAATTATGGGGTCAATCTGGTTTTTCTCCGATCGGCTTAATTCGTGATGGACTTCAGCAAACTAAATTTACCGCGCTGGGTGTTCCCTCAGTTGTGGGAGATTTAGAGGAAGGGGTATCCTCATTTCTTCCCGGTTTGGACGCGGTCGTATTCACAGCTGGTTCGGGCGGGCACACTGGGGCTGACAAAACGACTGATGTAGATCAAAATGCGGCAATTAAATTAATGAAGGATTGTGAAGATGAAGGAATACGGCGATTTATAATGGTAAGTGCCATAGGAGCTGACCCGAATAGTGACTCTAAGAGAATTCAATATTACTTGCGAGCAAAGGGTGTTGCTGATTCCCGACTTCGAGCTTCCACGCTAGACTATACAATACTGGCTCCAGGTACATTGATTAACGAACGGGGTACTGGTCGTATTCAAGTAGCTGAAGATCTTGGTTTTCATGGGTATTTGCCCAGAGAGGATCTAGCTGATTGTATAATTGAGTGTTTGAAAAACTTTAACAGCATTGGTCATACTATACAGGTTGTTTCTGGGGGAAAAAAAGTAAAAGATGCATTAGTTGATCTAATAGGAGGCGGATTACCCCCAATTGCCTAAGATCTTTGAATTGAGTTTTCACTTTAGATATTTAACATAAAATCATGTCCATAAGAATACTATTTTATTTTTCCTTGCTTTCCCATTTCAGCTACGCTGCAACAACATCGGTTAAAACGGTTAATGATAAGTGTCCGTTTTCAATGAATGAGGTAGACTCTGCACAAGTATTATCTTTTGGAGTTTGTTGTACAAATTGTATGAAGAAAGCATCTTCGAATTTACTCGACTTCGTAAGGAAGACTCTACCAGGTAATAAGGTTTGTTCTTTTTCAGCCAAGCCAGTACGTAAAACCTTAATCATAGGTTTCTGTTGTTCGAAGTGCAAAAAAAAGGCTTCTCTTTAGTTTATTTTTCGATTGGATTTGATTAAACTGTCCAAAACATTTTTAAAAGGCTCGATACGGGTCTTTTTTTTTGCCCAACATTATATTTATATTTTTGATGCCTAGAAGAAACGACATAAAACACATCCTAATCATTGGTTCTGGACCAATCATAATAGGTCAAGCCTGCGAGTTTGATTACAGTGGTGCCCAAGCTTGTAAAGCACTACGCGAAGAAGGCTATAGAGTGTCATTAGTGAATAGTAATCCAGCTACGATAATGACTGACCCTGAGTTTGCCGATGCCACCTATGTGGAGCCGTTGACAGTTGAAAGTGTTCGTAAGATTATTGAAAAAGAAAGACCAGACGCACTTTTACCCACTCTGGGCGGGCAAACTGGCTTGAATTTATCTCTCGAGCTTTATCATGCTGGAATTTTGGAGGAATATGGGGTGGAAATGATTGGTGCAAAGCCAGAAGCTATTAAAAAAGGGGAGGATCGAGAACTCTTTAAACAAGCCATGCTTGATATAGGCTTGGATGTTGCTCTTTCTTACTCCATAACTTCCCAAGATCAAGCTCAGGAATATCTGGATAAGTTGGGTGATTTTCCACTTATTTTGCGACCCGCATTCACGCTTGGAGGAACGGGTGGTGGGATAGCTTATAATCGCGAGGAATTTGATGAAATGCTCAGGTCAGGATTGGATGCCTCTCCAATCAATCAGGTTCTTGTAGAGGAATGTCTGCTCGGATGGAAGGAGTATGAAATGGAGGTTATGCGGGATTACAAAGATCAGTGCGTGGTGATTTGCTCTATTGAAAATTTTGATCCAATGGGAGTGCATACCGGCGATTCAATAACGGTTGCCCCTGCTATGACTCTTTCTGATAAAGAATTTCAATTAATGCGAGACGCTTCCTTTGCTTGTATTCGTGAAATTGGAGTTGAAACCGGTGGGAGTAATATTCAATTTGCGACCGATCCTGCAACAGGAAGAATGGTGGTAATTGAAATGAACCCAAGGGTTTCCAGAAGTTCGGCCCTAGCATCAAAAGCAACGGGATTTCCCATTGCTAAATTTGCAGCTAAATTAGCCGTAGGCTATTCTTTGGACGAACTTCAAAACGATGTGACTCAGGAAACTCCTGCGTGCTTTGAGCCTTCCATCGATTATGTGGTAACCAAAATTCCCCGGTTTACCTTTGAGAAATTTCCTGAAGCGGATTCCACTCTTACTTCAGCGATGAAGTCGGTCGGTGAGGCTATGGCGATCGGAAGAACCTTCAAAGAATCTTTTCAAAAGGCATTGCGTTCATTAGAAATCGGGCTTGAAGGATTTGAATCAAAAAAACTTTGTGAATTAGAATTGGATGTTTCTGCGATTCGGGCCGGAGTGAAAAGACCTTCTGCGGAACGCCCCCAATATCTACATTGTGCTCTTGATGCTGGAATGACTGCTGAGCAGATTTCGCTCAAGTCAGGAATTGACCGTTGGTTTACTGAGCAACTTAGTGAAATATATTCCCTGGAATGTATTTTGAAAGAGACTGATATCTCGAAAGTAGATTATGAATTATTGAGAAGTGCAAAGGAATCTGGCTTCTCAGACCGCCAATTGGCAAACTTTTGGGACTGCCAACCACCTGAAGTGAAGAACAAAAGAGAAACTCTGGGAATTTTTACGACATTTCGACTAGTGGATACTTGTGCTGCGGAATTTGAAGCTTTTACTCCCTATTATTATTCCTCTTATGGAGATGAAAATGAAATAAGTAAATCCCAGGAAAAGAAAATTATGATTCTTGGAGGTGGGCCAAATCGGATTGGTCAAGGAATCGAATTTGATTACTGTTGTGTGCACGCATCTTTTGCACTTCGGGAAGCGGGATTTGAAACCGTCATGGTAAATTCTAATCCTGAGACTGTTTCAACAGATTATGATGTATCCGATCGTCTCTATTTTGAACCCTTGACTTTAGAAGATGTTTTGGAAATTTATCATCAGGAGAAGTGTGATGGTGCGATTGTCCAGTATGGTGGTCAAACTCCTCTAAACTTAGCTAGCGGATTAAAGGCTGCCGGGGTTAAAGTGATTGGGACTTCCCCAGAAAGCATAGATCTTGCGGAAGACCGCAAAAAATTTAAGCAAATTCTAAATCAAATTGGATTAAAGCAGCCAGAAAATGAAACTGCCCTTGAACCCGAAGATGCAAAAGATGCGGCATTGCGTATTGGTTATCCAGTTCTTCTTCGTCCCTCCTTTGTTTTGGGAGGTCGAGGAATGTTCATTGTATATGATGAAAAAGAACTTGAAAAAGTAGTCAAAGAAGCTTTCGCGGTTGCGCCTGGTAAGCCGGTTTTACTGGATAAGTTTTTAGAGGAAGCAATAGAATTGGATGTGGATTGTATTTCTGATGGAAACACTACCATTGTTGGAGGGATGCTTCAACACATTGAATTTGCTGGTGTGCACAGCGGGGATGCAGCGATGGTGTTACCCCCTCATGATTTACCAAGTGAGATGATTGAGGAAGTAAGGCAAGCTTCACATGATCTAGCAAAAGCTCTCAAGGTGATTGGTTTAATGAATATTCAATTTGCAATTAAAGACGGAAGCTTGTTCGTGATTGAAGTAAACCCGCGTGCCTCCCGAACTGTTCCTTTTGTGAGTAAGGCAATTGGGATTCCGCTTGCAAAATTCGGAGCCCGTGTAATGGCTGGTGCAAAGCTTAAAGATTTAGGATTCGTTGAGGAAATTGTTCCAAAACATTGGGCAATCAAAGAGTCAGTTTTTCCATTTAGTCGTTTTCCTGGTTCTCCTATTGTACTAACTCCTGAGATGCGGAGTACGGGAGAGGTTATGGGGCAGGATAAGGATTTCGGCATAGCGTTTGCCAAAACCCAAATGGCAGCAAAGCCCTCTCTTCCACTTGAAGGAAATGTTTTTTTAAGCGTAAAAGATTCGGATAAGGAAAAAGCACTCCTTGTTGCAAAGGGTTTGTCAAAACTTGGTTTTTCATTCTATTCCACAGAAGGAACCGCAGCTTTTTTAAAAGTGCACGGGATAAATGCCCAAGGTGTATTAAGAATAAGTGAAGGTCGGCCAAATGTGGCAGACTTAATAAAAAATGGAAAAATTCAACTGGTTATTAACACCCCTTTAGGATTGATTCCAAGAAGGGATGAAAATGGTATACGCAGTGAGGCTGTTCTTCATAGCGTACCGGTTATCACTACTTTAGGTTCAGCTTTTGCTGCTCTGGATGGCATTCGCTCTCTTAAAGATCGCAAGTTTTCTGTAAAATCTCTTCAGGATTATTCGAGATTCTAAGTTTTGATGAATTCAATTACTGCTTTGTTGCACGGTGCTGACCGATCTGGGATAGTGGCCAAGATATCTGGCTGGATTCACAAACGGGGTAGTAATGTATTGCATGCGGATCAGCATTTAGACCGTCAACAAAATGTTTTTTTTCAAAGAGTGGAATGGGAGTGTTCCCCAAATAGTGATCCACTCGAAGAAGGGATAGCTTTTAAGCAGATGGCACAGCTTGAGCTTGGTATGTCTGTTCAAATTGGATATCAGGACGACTGTCCAAAGATTGGCATAATGGTTTCTAAGGCAGATCATTGTTTTCATGATTTAGCCCTTCGCGTTCGATCCGGTGAATGGAATGCTGAAATTGTGGGTGTTCTGTCTAATCATATGGATTTGCTTGAGGCTACAGGTAATTATGGCTTACCTTTCAAAGGATTTACTTTGACAAACGAGAATAAGCTCGAAGAAGAAGCCAAGCAATTAAGTTGGATCCAGAAGCAGAAAATAGAATTGCTAGTTCTCGCTCGCTACATGCAGATTTTAAGTAAAAGTTTTCTTGAAAAAGTAGGCTGTCCTGTGATTAATATACATCATTCCTTTCTCCCTTCATTTGTTGGAGCTAAGCCTTATCATCAGGCTTATACTCGTGGGGTTAAATTAATAGGAGCAACTGCTCATTATGTGACCGAGGATCTTGATGAGGGTCCGATTATTGGGCAGGATGTCACTCGGGTGAGTCATCGACATGGACCGAAAGAATTAATTGAAAAGGGGCGTGATTTAGAAAAATTGGTTTTATCTACTGCTGTTCGTAGACATTTGCAAAACCGAGTACTGGTTTACCAAAATAAGACTGTGGTATTTGATTAATCTTAATTGAAGAGGTACATAACTCGTTCTTTATATTAATACTTGATTATTCATCCACTTGACCGTTTGAGTGGTGTTGTATAGTCGGTTTGTTATGAAATGTTTTCTTTTATTCCAGATTCTTCCCCTATTTTTTCTGTTAGCAAACAAACCCAATATTCTTTTTATTCTTACTGATGATCAGGCGCCACATACACTTTCCTCATATGGTAATTCGATTTGTGATACTCCCAATTTAGATAAGTTATCTGACTCGGGAATAGTTTTGGATCAGGCTTATCATATGGGGTCAATGAGTGGTGCAGTTTGTTCTCCCTCCAGAACCATGATTATGAGTGGTCGCACTCTTTGGCACCTTCCTCCCCGTGGGAAAAAACACTTGCGAAAAGAAGAAGGAAAAACTTCTGGAAAGGATATTCTTAATAATACTTTACCGGCAGTCTTTAATCGTGCCGGATACCATACATTTAGAACCTGTAAAAATGGTAACAGCTATGGACTTGCTAATGATCTTTTTCATGTCGTACGGGATAAAAGTTGTCGAAATGCTGATGAGGAAAGTGGCAGTCAATGGCATGGTCGTCAAGTGCTTGATTATTTGGATCATAGAGCTGCCCAAAATGAGCAAAAGCCTTTTTTTATATATTTCGGATTTTCTCACCCTCATGATGCCAGGATTGGTCGTGATGATTTACTTTCAAAATATGGAGTTAAAAATGTAACCGACCCCCCTACACAAGTAAGTTCAAATTCTCCCAAGCTTCCGATTTCCTGGTTACCTCAACATCCATTTCATCATGGACACCCAGATCTTCGAGATGAAGTGCGAGTTCCTGGGGTAAATACATCACGCACTGAAGCCACGGTTAGAAATGAATTGGGCCGGGAGTATGCATGTATCGAAAATATTGATGACCAGATTGGCTTGGTGATTAAAAAGCTCAAATCAATGGGGGAATTGAAGAAAACTTATATTATTTTTACTGCTGATCATGGAATTGCCGTTGGACGGCATGGGTTAATGGGGAAGCAAAATTTATATGAGCATTCTTGGAGAGTTCCATTTATTGCGAGCGGTCCGGGGATCAAGCCAGGAAGCCGTGCAGCTGGAAAAGGTTATCTATCGGATGTTCTTCCTACTCTATGTGATTTGTCCGATATAGAAATCCCTGAAACTGTTCAGGGCAAAAGTCTTAAGCCGGTATTATTTGGTGAAAAAGATTCAGTTCGTAATGTTTTGTACGGTGCTTATTGTGGTGGTACGAAACCTGGCATGCGATGTGTTAGAAAGGGAAAATGGAAATTAATTAAATATGACACTATGGATGGTGAAGTTCGCAAGACGCAACTTTTCGATCTGAAGGAAAATCCTAATGAATTATTAGCTGAGCATCATGAGGATGAGGTTGTTAGAAAAATCGGAAATAAACCTCTTGAAACTCAAATAAACTTGGCCGAAAGCTCTATTTATTCCAAAAAACTGAAAGACATGGAGGCACTTTTGCTAAGTGAAATGATTAAATATAATGATCCTTATCGATTCTGGGATCAGCATGATAGAAATTAAATGGTACTTTTTGCCAATTAGTTGAAAAAAATATAGGCGTTCTTTTTTTTTAAGAAGAAAGCTAGCCGTTGACTTTATCGGAAAAATAAAGAGTATATCTTTTTTCCTCATTTGCCCTATGGCTACCAACAACGAATCTGAATCTGATAAAAATAACGATGTTCCTGCGAGCGGCGAATCCGGTCATGAGGGACTAAGTGCTGAGCAGGCAGCTGAGAGTAGTTACAATGAGTCTGAAGCTTGGCAGAAGAGCAAAAATTCATTATTAATTCTGTTAGGTTTAATTGCCATAGGTGTAGCCGCTTATACCTATTTCGATAATTCTCAGCGAAATGATAAATCAGAAAGATCATACCGTTTTCTTTCTGCAAGTATTAATTCCGATGGTGCAGAGAAACGTTTTCTGTCTTTTGCCGACGATTATGATGATACTTTAGCCGGCGTAGCCCGGTACAGAGCTGCAGTTTTACAGTATCGAGAAAAGCGATATGATGAGGCTGCCAAAAACTTTCGTATAGCTCATGATCAAATGGGTTCTGACCCACTATCCGGTAGAGCTTTGCTTGGACAGGCAGTTTCTTTGCTCAAATCGGATTTGATGAAAGGGGGAGAAGGAAAGGCTGTTTTAGAAAAATTGTCACTTAGTGAATCCTATCTCCCCACTGACCGTAATGAAGCAAAATATTTACTTGCCTTACAATCTCTTGCAGAAAATGACATGGACTCTGTGAATGCCCATAAAGAAAAATTAGCTGACGACATAAATGCATCCTATTTTCTCAATCGGCTGGAAGATCTTATTAAAACTAATAATTTTTTGGCTTTGGCAAAATCACTAGCTGATGTCAACTTGGTGAAAGGACAGACTTTTTTGAAAAAGAATGGAGAAAGAACTGGAGTGTTTAAGCTTGAAAGCGGTCTACAATATGAAGTGCTTTCGAGAGGAAGCGGATCCAGTCCTAAAGCCGAAGACAGTGTAGAGGTCCATTACCTTGGTACTCTTATTAATGGAGAAGTTTTTGAATCTTCAATCGAGCGGGAACCTCCTGCTTCTTTCTCGGTTAATCAGGTTATTAAAGGGTGGACTGAAGCCCTCCAGTTAATGAAAGAGGGAGCTAAATGGAAATTATACATTCCAGCGGATATGGCGTATGGAGAATCAGGAAGTAATGTAGTCGGACCAAACGAAACGCTTATTTTTGAAGTTGAATTGTTGAAAGTTATCCCCAGACCGGTTGAGCCATTCCCTGATGCTAATGCCACAGTTCCTGCTCCACCTCCGGCACCGATCGATGCAAACATTTCTTCTATCTCATCAATTTCATCTTTTGAAAGTGATTTGAATGCTTCCTCGTTTTTTTCCTCTGAAGAAGCAAATCAATCCGAGTGACGCAGTCGATCAAATAAGTTTTTAATCTTTACAGATAAGCATAGCCTTCATCACTTTTAAATTTTCGCTGTCCTTAAAACCCTCTTCCGCGTTTTCAAGAGGATAAGTGGATATAAGATCCTTAGGATTTACTTTTCCTTCAGAGAGCAACTTAAAGGCACGAATGTAGTCTGGTGATGCGGATGCATAACTAGTTCGTAAATCAATTTGTTTACGAACAAATGGAGTCATATTGAAATCAAGGTTTCGGGAATAAAGGGCAACTGCTGTGACCACTCCATTTGGACGAACGGATCTCCATGATTCCGCTAATGCAGAAGGTGCCCCAGATGCTTCAATTAGAGCATCCGCTCCATCAGAGAATTCAGTATTAAGTTGGTCCGATAAAGGTGGGAGGTTTGATCCAACCGTTCGAGTTTGAAACCCAAGTTTTCTGGCAGTTGTCAAACGTATACCTTCATCTTTTTCAGTCCCTGTGATTAAAACTTCTGCACCTCGGGCCCGAGCAGAAATTGCACATAAAATACCGATAATGCCAGGTCCACTTACAATGACACGATCCTTTTCTTTGATTGATGTGCGATTTTCAATGCAATGTTCGGCTACGGAAAGTGGTTCGGTTAAGGCAGCTAATTCCATCGATAAATTTTCTGGTACAGCAAGAATAAACTCTTGGTCAATGCAGACAAATTCAGCCATGCCTCCATCCAAATGTAATCCCTGTACCCGTCTCCGATGTGAAAGTTGGGGGAGTCCACTCTTGCAAAAAAAATCTTCAGTCTCGTGTTTGGTTTGAAGAGCGATCATTACGACTGCTTGTCCTTGTTTCCATTTTTTAACTTCATCGCCAACTTCGACAATTGTACCGGATAATTCGTGTCCAAATGTCACTTTTGATAAAACCGATTCATATCCTTTGTGATTAAGCCATGCGTGAAGATCAGAACCACAAATTCCGCAATGCGAGACTTGAATCAAAACCTCATGTTTTTTAGGGAATGGTTTTTTTACATTCTCCAAGCGGGCTGCCCGTTTTTCCTTTGCAAATCGTTTGAAAGCTTTCATTGGAAATTTACTTGCAGATAGGCTGGAAAGGGGCATGAACTGAATCCGCAATCAATTTTGCATTTTCAGAGTTCGTCAATACTTCAACCAGAGCGAGAGCAAAAACTACTGCAGTACCTGCACCCGAAGAGGTAATTAAATTTTTATCCAAAACCACATCTTTTTGCTGATTAAGTTGAGGCAATTCATTCATTACACTTGCATGAGCAGTAAAGTCAGATTGTTCTAAAATTTTGGCATCCATGAGTAAAAGAGGAGCGGCACAAATTGCACCAATCCATTTCTTTTTTTTATTGTAATGCTGAATGATCTTTAAAATGAAAGGCTTTTTTCTAAGTTCATAAACAGCCGGTCCGCCTGGCAAAACCAGAAGGTCAAACATTTGTTCTTCCATTTCGCTGACCAGACAGTCAGTTTGAAGGGTTAGGTTAGAACGTCCGATTACAGAAAGTTGGTTTTCACAGGATGCAACCGATACATCTATGTCGGCTCTGCGTAAAAGATCAATTGGGGCGACGGCTTCTATCTCCTCAAAGCCATTTGCCAAAAGAATAAGTGCTTTTTTAGCCATTCTTTACATTTTACTAATGCCTATTTGGCAGAGGTTTTCAAATCCTTTTTTTTGGGAGTTGAATCTTTTTTTGAGACATTTTTGGAATTTGAATCATTTCCAGATTTACTATTTTCTTTTTTAAAATTTTTTTCAGAAGAAGATTCAGAGCCAGATTCTTTTTTTTCCGGTCTTTTGTTCTTGTAATCGGTTTCGTAAAAACCAGTTCCCTTAAAAATAATTCCGGCTCCTAAACCCAATAGGCGCTTAGCTTTCCTTTTTTTACATTTTGGACAGGCTTTGACAGGTAAATCATTCATAGATTGGAATAATTCCCAGTTGTGTCCACAGTCCTGACATTGGTAGTCGTAATTAGGCATATTTTTAGAGAAAATAATTTAGTTAGGATTATTTGAATTTTGCTAAATTCAACGCACTCGAATAAGCAAGCAGAATCCAAGTTCCTATAAAAAAAGAGAATCCATAAAGAGGAAGAGCGAGCAGTAAAATTCCCCAAAATGCAATAACCGGCAAAATTAATTTTGGAGCCATTGTTTGAGAAATCTTAAATACTATCGAAATTTTCCACGCATCGGAAAATAGACCGTCTCTAATAAAAACATGAACAGAACCCAAGAAAAGAAAAGGTGCTACAAAAGCTCCTACAGCAAGGGGAGAGAAACTTACAATTCCCAAAAAACCAAATGTAAGAAAATCCAAGACGATACTCAGCACCCAACCTAGTAAAATCGGACTGCCCGAATAAGCTAAAAGAAGGAGTGACATTTGAAAACCTCCGCTGAAAAGTGAAGCGGGTTCCATTTCCCTCCACTCGGGTAGATTCCATTGTTTTTCTTGTTTAAGTCGAATGGTATATTCCAAAAGATAGCCTAGGGAAAAAAGATTGAGAATTGGAATAAACGAAAAAGCTCCTCCCCACGCAACTTTTGACACCCAACCAGAGTGACTAAAGAGCTTTCCACACACCGCTTCCAAACTTGGCATAATCAAATAATCATGACATACTGATTTAAATTCGCAAGTCATGAATTTCTTGGAAAAACTGAAAAACTGGCAAGGCTTGATCAATCAACGGCTTGATCAGTCCTTACCTGCTGGGCATATTCAACCTGAACAGCTTCACCTCGCTATACGTCATAGTGTAAACGGAGGTGGTAAACGCTTGCGCCCGATTTTAATGTTAGCTGCACATGAGATATTTCCCGGTATCCTTGATCCTTTTCCAGCAGCCCTTGCCATTGAATGCATTCACACTTACAGCCTAATACATGATGATCTTCCGGCGATGGATGATTCAGACATGCGTCGTGGTCAGGCAAGTTGTCATAAAGCGTTTGATGAAGCTACTGCCATCCTAGCCGGAGACGCGCTCCAGCCCTTTGCCTTTGAGTTACTATCTACATCCTATTCTTGTCATCCTGAACTGGCTATTGATTTAATACAAATGCTTGCTCGTGCCTCAGGAAGTCAGAAATTAGTTGGTGGTCAAATGCAAGACCTCCTTTCTGAGGGGACAATGCCGGATGAGAGTACTTTATCTTATATTCACTCAAATAAAACTGCGGTCATGATCGAGACTGCTCTTAAGATGGGTTTTCGGATGGGCAGTCAGGGAGTGAATAGAGAAAAACTTTCGATTATAGGTGAAGCCGGCCATTTTCTTGGTTTGGCATTCCAAGCGGTAGATGATTTGTTAGATGTAACCAAAACCAGTCTAGAGCTAGGCAAGGATGCTCATCAGGATGATGAAAGCGGTAAGGTGACTTGGGTTTCTCTCAAGGGTCTGGATGAAGCACATCGATTAGCTGAAGAGCACTCAAATAACGCCATTCAAACCCTTGATTCGGTGGGAGGGGATACTAATTTTCTTTGTGAATTGATTTATTTTATGCTTAAAAGAAAATTTTAGTTTCCATGTTTGACGCGAAGGGCCAAAATAAAACTGATGGGGTTAGGGACTGGCGCGACAGGCTAAACTATTCCCGAGATTTAGGTACAGGGTTTGCCGCACCTGGGGGAGAATTTACAAGAGCTCTTTTTGAATGGTCTTTTACCCCTATGGGGGAACTTCTTCACACTGTAATCAGGGGTCGAAGAGTAGTCGAATTAGGTGCAGGTATGATGTCCTTTGGATATGCGTTGGCAAGCGTTTGCGGGGCAAGGAACTTTGTTGCGGTTGAACCTTTTTACGGTGATATTCAGAAAAAATCTATTTTATCCCACCTTTCTGAAAGTAAAGGAATAAGTAACAGAATTCCCTACAAAGTAGTCGATCAGGATATGCTCGCTTATCTGGAAGGTGAACCGGATGACTTTTTGTGTATCTTGGCTTGTGGCATTGAAGACTGTATTCTGCCTGGTCCTGATTATCGTAAGAAAGTTGAAAATGAAATTATGCGAACATTAGAAAAAGATTCATTTTTTCTCAGTTCTCATAGCGATCTTTGCCCAAAAACATTAAAGCATATTGAACTGAATTTCCCGAGAGCATCTAGTCCTAAAGTTTTTGATCGTTTGCGCCTGCATGGAAAAAGCGAAGCGTTTGAAAAAAATGAAGAAAAGTTAAGAAAGTTCGTGTTCGGTCTCGATCATTAATTTTGAAGTTCATTTGATAAGCAGATAATCCAACAGGTTGAAACAAGCGTCTTATATTATTATTTATCTGGGACAGAATTCGGATTAGCTCATTATTGAAATAACCCAAGATCAATTTTATTTTTTAAGAATAAGAAAGGCTATCCCGTCCTTGAAAGATTTGAAAATGGATGTTATTTAACGAATGAATGCAATCTAAACAATATTGGATTAATCAAAGTGGAAAAAATATCGGTCCTTATAATATTGATCAAATCAGAGTAAAAGAAAAATCAGGAGAACTGGAATTGGATGACCCAGTTTGTTTGGTTGGAGGAGATGAGTGGTCAAGTGTGAGTGAGTTAATTGGTTTTGATTCATTATCGGAAAGAGAGGATGTAAATAAGAAATCTGAAAAGAAAATCATTTTGGCTAAAAGTTCTGGAATATCCTTTAATACTCTTCTTACCCTTATCCTGATTTCACTTCTTTTTATATGCGGTGGCCTTTTTATATACCTTAAATCAAATATGAGGTCTACGAATTCCAACTCCAGCGTGAGCGTTGAAGAATTTAAGGATGAGATAAATATTGAAGAGGCTACCTTGCAGGCTGTTCTAACAGAGACTTTAAAATTAAATTTAGGGTTAACCGTCAGGAGCGAAAACAATTCACCTTTTTCTGGGTGGGCCCAAAAAAAACATTTAAAAGGAGAAATCTTAAGCACATTGATAAAATATGAGAATGGTAAGAAAACTCTAGGTTTTTCATGGAAGCCAAATGGTGAAGAATGCCCGGATACTTCCCTACGCAATGGAAAAGGAATATTGGTCGAATATTTTCAAACAGGAGCTAAGAAAGTTGAGGCATCTTACAGAGATGGGTTACCGAATGGCATAGTAAGGCATTGGCATAAAAACGGTCAGATCGCGAAAGAGGAATCTTTTGTTGATGGAAAGCTTCATGGACAATCAGTATTTTGGCATGAGAATGGACAAAAAACTAAACTGGTTTTCTACATAGAAGACATGCAAAGTGGGCCTTATTCTTATTGGACCAAGGAAGGACAAAAATTCGATGAAGGAATATACAGGGAAGGGAAACCGGATGGAAAACGAACTCTGTGGTCTAAAGATGGAATGGAGCGAACCGAAGAATTTTATGAGAATGGTGAATTAATTACGAAAGTTCCTCTCGTCGAGCCGCCCCTAAAAAAAAGCATGATCGATTTACCTGATAAAAATCCTTTTTTGACTATCTTATTGAACTTTGCCGGGAATGATGAAAGTTGGCAGGCAAAAGCCCATGCGACTCATGAGGTTGTCGAGTTTATTCGTAAGAGATTTGAAACCAGTGGAATAGCAGGAAGTGAAGTATTTTGGGAATTAGCAGTAGCTTTGTTTCAGTATGTTAAAGGAAACGGTGGAATGATAGGTGAAATTGAAAATCAAATTAGTCTTATAAAAAACAGATGGGGTATTTCTATTCTTTTCAATGAAGGTAATTTTGCTTTAAGTGAACTGCCGGAAATGGTTTCTTTGGGGTCAATTACTTGGCGCAAGGCTGAATATGCTGAAAACTTTGAGGGTTCTCTTCAGGGAGAAAGTAGAGATCTTGTAGTTGGAGATTTAAAAAATTTATTTTCTTCAGTCGGTCTTCAATTAGGGACTGAAACGGATAGTATAACCAGACAGGTTAAACGTCAAATATGGGATGAATTAAGTGGAACTGCAGAGGTTACTAAATCTGCAAACATCCAGTTTATAAAGGGGGAACTAACATTTAAAGCTTCTGTTGAAAAAAAGCTAAAAAAAATAAATCCTCAAGGTAAATCGATTTTTGAAACCTCGCAAGAGGAGGTTGTTTATTCCTTTAGTCAGCAAAAAGCCCGCGATCAAATAATCGGGCCTTTTTTACAAGTCTTAGATGATGCCAGCATTAAATATGAGGAAATGAAAAATGGAGCATTAATGATTCGAACTTACAGCAACTTGACTATTTTTTCAGATCAGGTGTCACCTAGCGGAAATTCTTTTATTTACCCGAATGTAACCATTAAATTTGCCGGCGTTGCTCCCTTGAATGAGGATACTTTAATTCGCTTTATAAAGGTTGATACGGGACTATTGATTGAGGAGCCTTCATTAGAGTAAAATAAGGTACGGTAGTCAATTTTCAGTTTAATTTGCTAGAATTGAGTTGCTTTTTTTGAAGTGCAACTAATTCACTCACTCCTTTTTCGGAAAGGGAAAGCATTTCTTCTAACTGTGAC
This sequence comes from uncultured Verrucomicrobiota bacterium, assembly GCA_902580225.1. Classification (GTDB taxonomy): domain Bacteria; phylum Verrucomicrobiota; class Verrucomicrobiia; order Opitutales; family Seribacteraceae; genus Seribacter. The sequence goes on along the minus strand of CACHJU010000007.1, from coordinate 34,930 downwards.
CTTGAAAATGACGCCTCTTCTCCGGATGATTGGATTTCTACAAATTGACCTGATCCAGTCATGACAACATTTGCATCAACAGTTGCATCCCTATCTTCTGGATAGTCTAAGTCAAGCAAGCATTGATCCTTGTATACCCCAACACTGATAGCAGCAAGATGATCTAAAATGGGATCTTCCTTCAGTTTTCGATTGGCGAGTAGATCGTTTATGGCTATTCGGGTAGCAAGCCAGGCACCGGTTATTGATGCAGTTCTGGTTCCGCCGTCAGCACGCAGGACATCGCAGTCAATCCAAAGGGTTTTATCAGGGAATTTTTTAAGATCTATAACCGCACGAAGTGAACGGCCAATAAGCCGTTGGATTTCAATATTTCTTCCATCCTGTTTACCTTTACTAATGGGTCGGTCTTTTCTGTAAAGGGTAGAGTAGGGGAGCATACTGTACTCGGCAGTCAGCCAGCCCCCCCCCACTTTTTGCTGGCGCATCCAACCAGGCACCCGATCCTCGACCATTGCAGCACAGATAACTTGGGTGTTTCCAAAAGAGCAAAGGACTGACCCATTGGCATGTGGAGCGATATTTGTTTGAAAGGAAACTTCGCGCATTTCATTCATTGAGCGTCCGGAAGGACGTGCGAAAATTTGATTAAGCTGTTCAGCAAGAGGAGATGTTTCAGAATTATCAGGTTTCATAAAATTGAAGAGGTGCTGGATCTATAATTTCAGCACCCGTAGGTGCGAGTGCTTCAGCAAACCATTTGCGTGCGTCCGGATCACCATGATGCAAAAAAATATTTTTTGGGGAAAGCTTTTCAGCATAAGCAACCAATTGATCCCGGTCAGCGTGTCCGCTTAAATCGAATTGTTTAATTGTGGCTTTAATTGGAAGGGTGCAATCAAAAGCTTCGAATTCAAAAGAAGACCCGTGCTCGGCTTCAATAAGTTGTCCACCTGGAGTGCTAGGGTCACAATATCCAACGAACAAAATACTGTTACGGTCGTCATTCAGCATAGAGGATGCCATGATATAGGATGGAGTTTGCTCGACCAGCATTCCACTGCTCACAAGATATATTCCTTGCACAGGCGGTTCCCGTCCTGGTTCAAGCTTGCGTGGTAAGGGTAGAGCACCCAAACTTCTAAGGACTTTTCGGTTAAATCGAATCCGATTTGTATTTTTGGAGATTTCATGAAAATGATTTACTAAATCCATTCCCAATCCGGAACAAAAGACCGGTACTTTTGGAAGTGCACGCCTTTTAATTGCTTCATCCAAAACTACTAACATCTCCTGCATTCGACCAAGTGCAAAGACTGGAATTAAAACGGACCCACCTCTAACCAGTGTTTTTTTTGATTGTTCGAGAAGATTAACAATTTCTGACTCTCTATGGCGGCTTGGGGCTCGCTGGGAGAGACCACGAGTGGTTTCAGTTACCAGAATGTCTACTTTTTCCATTAATGGCTGTGCACCTTCTAAAGTACGCTGACCATCAAAAAGAATATCACCAGTGAAAAGAATTTTTTCTTTTTTAGTCTTGATTTCCACGGAAACCGCACCAGCCACATGACCGGCGTGGTGAAGGGTCACATCCATAGATCTACCATCTTTTTCCAGGGTGAATGGCTTCTTAATAGCAAGAGTTTTCATCCGGTCATAAAGAGATGAAAGGTCACTTCGACCGTAAAGTGGAAGCTCCCTTAGGTTCAGTTCATTTCTTTGTCTTTTCATAACCGATATTGAATTGGATAGCATCCTTCGGGCAAGGATAGAACTCGGATAACTTAAAAAGACAGGAGCGTCTTGGTGCTCACGGGATAGAATGGGGAGGCTTCCAAGATGGTCAAGATGACAATGAGTAAGTATAATAAAATCAATACTGTTACGCTCAATATTAGAGTGTGCAGGAATAGATTCGAATCCCGCATGCTTTGGATGGAGTCCAGAATCGATAGCAAAACGAAAACCTTCCGACTCGCATATTGTGCAGTTGGCACCAATACCCCCATTGGGGTTAAGGTCGAGAAATCTCATGAAAGGGACGAATCAATGCTTGCATCCTTGGGGATATCCAAGTGAAAGGGTTTAATTTTGACATGGATCTTTTGGTTGAATTCATCAAGTCCGTGAAAAGAACCGGAAGCTTCTGCAGAAAGATGCGTAACATGATAGCTATTGTAGGAGAAAGTTTTACCTGGGTTTATGGTCGGGGTTTCGCCAACAATTTTATCTCCTTCCACAACAGTCGTGGTACCGTCACTATTCGCAAGTATCCATTTTCTTCCCATCAGGGTAATTTGGCGATCACTCAAATTCCTCACGGATATAAAGTATATAAAGGCGTGAAGATTGATCCCTTTGACAGTTGATTTTTCTTTATGGTGAACCAACTTATCAAGGGATGCATGTAGACCTTCTAATTCTATGCTTCCTTCTTTCAAAACTTATAATATTTTTCTACCATAACATGCATACGAAAAAGACCAATTCTTTTTCTGAAATTAGCGGAATATCTAAAAAGAACGAAAAACGCTTGCCCCACTCCACATTGAAAAGAGAGAAGAGGGTATGCAAAAATTCGCTCTTCTTTCTGTAAGTAATAAAACCGGACTAATTCCTTTTGCTCGTTCTTTGGTTGACGATCATTCTTTTATTCTCCTCTCAACTGGTGGAACTGCTCAAATGCTCAGGGAGGAAGGGGTTGAAGTGAGTGATGTTAGTGAACGCACCGGCTTTCCCGAAATGATGGATGGCCGAGTAAAAACCTTGCATCCCAAAGTTCATGGGGGTCTTCTTTGCCTTCGAGACAATGCTGAACATTTAAAAGCAGCTGAAGAACATGACATCGCACTGATTGATCTGGTAGTAGTGAATTTATATCCATTTGAAGAAACCGTTGCTCGGGCCAATGTATCATTTGAAGAAGCGATTGAACAAATTGATATCGGTGGCCCTTCTATGCTTAGGAGTGCGGCCAAGAATCACCGTGATGTTTCAGTCGTTTGTGATCCTGCTGATTACAGTCGAATACTTGATGCTATGAATTCAGGTCAAGAGTGGGGGTGGCTTCGAAAGGAATTGGCGTTAAAAGTTTTTCAAAGAACCTCTTCTTATGATAAGGCAATCAGTGATTATTTTTCCAACCAAGTATCTGAGGAACCGAACCTCGAATCCATTTCCGGTTTTCCCTCATCTCTTGATTTTCAGGCTAAAAAGTCGATGGCATTACGATATGGTGAGAATCCTCATCAACAAGCCGCTCTTTATGGGGATTTCCTAGATTACTTTGATCAGTTGCAGGGAAAAGAACTGAGCTACAATAATATTTTAGATATTTCTTCCTCGGCTTATTTAATAGGTGAGTTTGAACGGCCTACTGTCGCCATTCTTAAACACACAAATCCTTGTGGAGTGGCAAGCGCGGATAATCTTGAAAAAGCTTGGGAATTTGCATTTTCGACTGATAGGCAAGCTCCGTTTGGAGGGATTATTGTGGTCAATAATACTTTGGATATTGGTTTGGCAGAAAAAATTGCTGAGATATTTTGTGAGGTAATTATTGCTCCCGGGTTTACGGACGATGCACTTGACCTTTTTCAAAAGAAGAAAAATTTAAGACTTTTGGTTTCGAAATCCGGTTTTGGACCTGAGACTTTGCAAGAGATCAGGACAGTACCAGGAGGCTTTCTTGCTCAGGATCGCGATCAAAAAAGGATTAACCCCAAAGAATTCGAAGTCGTAACAAAGCGACAACCAAATGAGATGGAATGGCGTTCCATGTTGTTCGGATGGCGAGTGGTACGTCATGTAAAAAGTAACGCAATTGTTTATGCAGGTGATGAGCGAACATTAGGTGTGGGAGCAGGACAGATGTCCCGAGTAGATAGTTCCCAGATTGCAGTATGGAAAGCAGGTGAAGCACAATTATCCCTCGAGGGGTCGGCAGTCGCTTCGGATGCATTTTTTCCTTTTCCAGACGGGCTGATTGCGGCCGCTGATGCCGGGGCGAGTTCCGCAATACAACCTGGTGGAAGCGTGCGGGATGAAGATGTGATTGAGGCCGCAAACGATCGGAATATGGCAATGGTTTTTACCCAGGTCAGGCATTTTCGTCATTAAAAAAATCCGTATTTATAATCACTTTGTTTGGTGAAATTGTTTATCAATTATAGATTGTAGTTCCTCTTCAAAATTATGTTGAAAAAAAATATTTATTTAACTTCATTCGCCCTTATTTTTTGTAATTTAATGTTTTCAGGGTGCGGGACCGCCATGCTCTCTGACGAGAGTCTGGCAAAACGTTCAAAAAAACAGTTTTCTCAAATGAAGAAATCTGAACAAATTTCAAATAATCAATCTCACCAGACGATGATTAATAGAATTGGGAGAAGAATTGCAGGTGTGGCACAAGTTGACCTTCCCGGAACAGATTGGGAATTTGTGCTATTTGAAAAGAGTGAACCTAATGCCTTTGCGATGCCAGGCGGGAAAGTGGGAGTGAATTCTGGTCTATTAACTCTAGCCAATGGAAACGAGGATGAAGTGGCCGCAGTATTAGGTCATGAAATTGCTCATGTTGCATTCCGTCACAGTAACAAAAGAATGTCACAGGCTATGGGAATTGCCTTGGGAGGAGTAATTTTAAACACGGCAATGCGAAACAAGAGTGGTACAGATCGAGTTCTTGCTACCGGAGCTTATGGTGTGGGTACCACATTAGGCATGGCCTTACCTTTTTCCCGTTCGCAGGAAAGAGAGGCAGACCATAGGGGTTTGTATTATTCTGCGATGGCTGGATATGATCCCAGAGCAGCTATTTCTTTCTGGGAGAAAATGGAGAGCAGGAAAAAAAGAAAAATGCCTGAATTTCTCTCTACACACCCAAATCCTGGAAATCGTATCGATTTTCTAAGGTCAAATATGGACCGTGCCTTGGCTATTTATCGGAATGCAAAGCTCGCTCGGGGAGAGGTTCCAAACCCATGAGTATTTTGTTGAATTCACCTGTCGATGCACTTCAGCAATATGTCGAACATCCAAGTGTTTCTGCAGACTCAAAGTTTGCATCCGGAGTGGTGGGTGCACGAGAATTTGCCTGTTTACGTCTAAAAGAACTTGGCTTCGATGTTGACCTTGTTGACACTCCTATAAATCCAATTATTCTGGCTACCCGAGGTGATCCTAAATGGCCTCGGTTAGTTATTTATGGGCATTATGATGTGCAGCCCCCGGATCCTCTTGATTTATGGAAATCCGAACCCTTTAAGGCTGAAGTAAGAGATGGGAGGTTGTATGGACGGGGAGCAGCAGACAACAAGGGGCCTCAAATTGTACATATGTCCGCATTAGCAAGGGTATTCAATGAAATTCCTGATTATCCAATCCACATCACTTATTTGATCGAAGGGGAAGAGGAAATTGGCAGCCCTAGTTTTAGAGGATTCTTGGAGGAGCAAAAGCATAGATTGATGGGTGATCTGCTATTAGTTTCGGATACAGGTAGTCCAAACCCGGATCAATTGGTCATCACTACTGGTTTACGTGGACTTAGTGCTATGGAAGTCCAAATTTTTGGACCTAAGCAAGATCTACATTCTGGGGTTCATGGGGGTGCCTTGTTAAATCCAATTCAGGCTCTAATGAAGGTCTGCTCTTCCTTACACGATGAAAATGGTCGTGTCACTGTTCCCGGGTTTTATGATTCTGTACGTCCTCCTGAACAATGGGAAAGAGATGAACTGTCGAAGTTACCTGTAAAGGAAGAAGATTACGCCCATTTTCTCGGAGTGCCTGATTTTTTCCCTCCTTCTGGCTATTCACCGTTTGAAGCAATAAGATTTTGTCCAACGCTAGAATTTAACGGAATAGGAGGAGGTTATCAAGGAGAGGGCTCGAAAACGGTTATCCCTTCTGAAGCCTTTGCCAAGATAACCTGCCGTTTAGTTCCGGATCAAAAATCTGAGGAGATTGCAGAAAATGTTAAAAATGCTATCATCAAATCCTGTTCATCTGCTGTCCGGGTTGAGGTTCAGATAAAGGGTGGTGGGGATCCCTATGTAGTGATTCCTCCCGGCAAACCAGGTTCTAATGGTAAAGAGAGTGTTTTAATGAAAAAAGCATTTAAAGTTGCGGAAGCTTGCATTGAGGCAAAATTTAAGAATCATCCTATTTATTTACGGGAAGGTGGTAGCATTCCCATCATTCAGGATCTGAAAGAATTAGCTGGATTGGACTCTTTGATGATTGGCCTGTTTACCAATGAAGATAATTTACACGCACCTAACGAAAGTTTTCATCTTGGAATTATGAATCGTGCGATTGATTCTTTTGAAGAATTCTTTAAGAAGTTAATCTGAAATTGACTTTGGGCTAATTTTTTGGGTAATCCATCGACGAATCGCCTGCCCCAATAAATCCAATGTAATCACGATGAATAGGATGCAGATAAGAATTGCAGTAACCCGTTGAAATCCGCTGGCCATTTCCATCGCTTTATTTAATTCCATCCCAATTCCTCCGGCTCCGACCAATCCTATAATACTCGCGGAACGTATGTTATATTCAAGCATCCATAATGACTGACTCCATACCTGAGCTTTGACATTGGGCCAGAGGCCGTAGAGGAAAGCTTGAATTGGGCCCGCCCCAATAAGTTTAAGCCCTCTCGCAACTTTTATATCCATTGATTCAAAACTCTCGCTGAAAAATTTCCCCAGATAGCCGAGACTGTAGAAGGTGAGTGCAAGAACACCTGCAATAGGAGTTGGGCCAAAAAATATAACCAATAAAAAAGCCCAAATAAGGCTTGGTAGGGTGCGAGTTACATTAAGAAACATTCGAGTTGTCTGAACTAACCAGGCGGGTGAAATATTTCTGGAAGCTGCCGTTGATATAATTAGGGAAAGTATCACAGCAATAAAAGTCGAAACAATTGCGATTTGAAAAGTTTCTGCAAGCGATTCTAAAATAAGATGAAAATTAGAAAAGTCGGGCGGGAAAAATTTTTTTAGAAAATAATCGATTCCCGCCATTACATCAGCTGAACGATTTTCTTGAACTAAGTTTTTACCTGAATATAAGGTCAAGAATAAGAATATGATGATTAAAACATTTAGAAAATTGAGTCTTTCATACCATTTCCGTGTAGGCAATCCCTGGGATTCTCTGATATGTTTTGGATTCGCACTCATAGCTTTGGTTTTATTTCCCTTAAATTCCAATTTTCTGGGCGTTCAGGGTTTAAGCTCAATGCATAATTTGCAAAGCGTGAAATAAGTTGAGGGTCATGCAGAGCACAGAATATGATTTTTTTTTCCTGAGATGCTAGATTTCGAAAAAGTCCCATAACTCTGCCTGAATAATAGTTATCAAGGTTTGAAACTGGTTCATCAGCGAGAATGAATTTTGGATCTTGAAAAAGAGTACGGGCGATAGCAGTCCTCTGTTTTTCTCCCCCAGAAGTTTGAGATGTCCATTTGTAGGCTAAGTGTGCAATGCCTAATTCTTTCAGCGTTTCATAGGCTATATTCTTATCACTTTCGGGAAATCCAAAAAAAGATTCTTTTAATCCATATTGGGCAATTTTTCCGTAAAGTACATTTTCTAGAACCGTTACATGTTCGGTTAACCGCAGACTTTGAAAAATAATACCAAGTTCAGGACTGATATTTTCTGGGTTTCGTATTTCCCCTGCCTTACATTCGAAATTTATCTCACCTTCCGTGGGCGATTCAGAACCGGACAGACAGGAGATAAGACTAGATTTTCCTACCCCTGAGGGACCTAAAATTGCGACAACTGATCCTGCGGGAATGTTAAGATTAAGGTTTTTAAATAACCATCTTTCATTTCGCCGTAAACCTAAGTCTTTTGTTTTTAGACAGGACATCACAAAAAGAGTAATTCCCTTATTAAGGTAATTTTTCCGGTTATTTGATAATTTTGGACACCTTTGACTTGGCTTCTCTGGGAGCACTTAAATGTTCAATTGGATCAACCGAGGTCAAAGTGCCTCCGAATAAACTGTGACTTAACTTGGGCTTTTCTTCTACGATTTCAAGTAGGGCATTCTTGATTATTTTACGGTCCGATTCAGGAAGAGACATTCTTGCACAAAAGGTATGAGAGGCTACAGGTCCCTGTCTTTGAACAACTTTAAGCCTTTTCCTTTGTTCTATGGTTAAATGTTTATCTTTGTCGAAGACATAGTAACTGACTGCAGCAGCTTCGGCTTTCTCCTCAAGAACCTGCTCGACCGCAGTTACATATCCATTACCGAAAAAAATATTATTTTCTCCAAAGAAATCTTGTAGTGAATCACCTTCTAGAATTAATTCTTTTGTAATCAGGTCCCAACATGGAACAAGAAAGCCTGATGTACTCGTTCTTGAGGAAAATGCGATCTTTTTTCCTCTTAAATCAGCCACACTTTGATAGGGGCGATCTTTTAATGAAAGCCAAACACTATAATAAAAGGGACCTTCGTATTCTTTCCCATCCGGATCCGTGCTTTTGTGAAGACCCGCAAGTAAAACTTCTCCAACTTCATTATCCGTAAACGAAATGGCATCGCTTGAACTCACATAGCCAATGTCAATGGTTTTGTTGGCTAGACCAGCTTCAATGATAGCTTTGTTACTTGGGGTTGTAATGTTTACTGGAATTCCAATTATTTCGGATAGTGCGTCTCCGAGAATTTTTTCATCATTTCTTTGTCCTTGTACATCTTTATTTGGCTTTAAGGCAATATTGAGTGTCTCAACGGAAAGCGAGGAATTATTATCATAGCTTAAATTAACTTCATCCTTATTTCGGTCTGAGCATGACTGTATTAAAAAAATAATCGTACTGATTAATGTAGATGATGTTTTCATGGGTTTATGAGATTGAGTCTCAATAGGATGCGTTAAAAGCGATAAAAGTCAATAAGACATCATAGAATGAGGGAAATGACTTTCAGGTAAGGCAAACCTGAAAATGATAATTTATTTTTTCCTCAAAGTAAAACTAATTGTTTTGAATTAGTTTACCTTAGACACAACAAAGGTGGCTCTCCGATCTAAGCGGGCTTGTTCGGAATCAGCATCAGGAACAGCAAGTTCGTCGCCTAAGGATGTGACTTCTATTCGGTTTCCATCACATCCAAGTTCAATCAGATAATCTTTTACCGTAGTTGCCCGCCGATCACCCAATGACTTATTATAGTCGGGTGTTCCCTTCCAGTCACAATATCCCTCAATCAGAAGTCTTGCTTGGATATTTGATTTCATAAATTCGGCAATTTCTGAAATTTTGGCTCTCTCTGTTGAACTAATGTTGTATTGATCAAAGCCAAAGAAAACTGGGTCGAAGGGTCGGATAACATTCAATGGATCATCAAATGCAGAAAGGGAAGGGTCCCGTGGTACTAGTGGGTCCGATTCACTAAAGCTACCTCTAAGTGGATCCCCTAAGTCAACTATATCATCAGCACCATCATTAAACCCTAAACTTGGATCAACGGAATCTATTGAATCAGTTCCGTCTCGGTTGAGAGTTGTTACAGGCTGTACATTTTTTGTGCATGAAAAAGTAAAAAAGATGAAAGCAAGATGAAGACAAAAGAATAATGAAAATTTCATGAAGGGTAAGATCAAGAATCTTTAAGAACTAAAAACTGTGCTTTTCTCTCCAAGCCAGCAGTAGTAGGATCAGCGTCAGGAGTGGCAATTTCATCCCCCATTGAAATAATTTCAACTCTGGACGAATCGATCCCAAGATCGAGAAGATAATCTTTGACACTGCTTGCTCTGCGATCACCAAGGGATTTGTTGTAAGCTGGAGTTCCTTTCCAATCACAATAACCTTCGATTAAAATTCGGGTATTGGGTGAATTTGACAGGAATGAAGCAATATCTTGAAGTTTAGTCCGTTCTTCTGGACCAATGCTGTACTGATCAAAACCAAAGAAAACCGGTTCGAATGGACGATCTCCATTTACTAAATTATCGGCGTCACTCCAAAAAGGATCTTGAGGTAAAAGACCATCATTTCCATCGAGCCCCGATATGGTTGCTCCTATGGGAGATAATTCGTCTCCATCATCTAGTGCAAAATCTTCGGCAGAACCAATGAAAGTTCCTCTATCAGTTCCTTTAATTAGAGATGTATCTTCCGGGCTAGGCCCTTTGCTATTTGAGCAACTAGTTTGAAAGAATGCTACCACTAAAACACCCACCATCAACATTGAATTATTCATACTTTTATCTCCCGCTTTTTAATGATTAACCATCCCATAGTTAATCTTCTGTAATTATTTTCTTGCACGCGTCTCAACCTTCGTCAACGAGAAAGCGCATGAATTTGCCAATTTGTTTGCTAATTGATAATGGATCTCTTCGACCAGAAGCGGTTCTCACTCTTCGTAAAGTGGCAGAACGCTTGTCTGATTCAAGTGATTTTATGGTTATCCCATTAGGCTTGCTTCATTCCAATAAAATAAACTCAAAAGAGTTGAATGGAGAAAATGCACAAACAATAGAAACTTTTCTGACTAGTCCACTCGGTCAAAAGCAAATTGAGTTCTTAGTGCTTCCCTTATTTCTTGGTCCGAGCCTTGGAATTACAGATTGGCTGGTCGGTAAACTTGATGAGTGGAAGTCTAAAAATCATGACCGTTCTTACACAATACTTGATTGCCTTCACAAATATGAGGATTTACGACTTGCAAAAGCTTTAGCAAGTGAGATAGACAGGGCTGTTAAGCGTGAGAGATTATCTTCTCCCATGATTGCGATGGTCGATCATGGCACTCCGGTTATAGAAGTTAATCGAGTCAGGGAAAAGGTTGGTAATGATTTACGCATTATTTTAGGATATGATGAATCGAATATATCAACCTGCGCTATGGAGCGAAGGGGTGGAGATAAATATTCATTCAATGATCCATTGCTTGAAAACCTCCTTTTGAATTGGGCTAAGAGCGGTGCTAGAGAAATTGTGGTTGCCTTATTTTTTCTCCTTTCAGGTAGACATGCTGGCAAAAATGGTGATTTGGTTAAAATCTGTGATGGGGTTATTGAGAAATATCCAAAGGTTAAGATTTTTCTTACCAATCCGCTTGCTGAGCATGAAATTATTTTTGATATTTTGAAAGACCGTCTGAAAGAATTTCAAGAGTCCAAGATCATTCCAAGGGAGTGAAGTATATTCCTATAATCATAAGGATTGCACCAATTAGTCTTCGGATCAAAAGGGACTTACTCATTTTTCCTTCCCTTAATCCGATTTGATTTCCGATTAAGGAAGCTAGGATGATTGCCCAAATTCCACGGCATGCATAAAAGACATTAGCCTCAGCTGGAACTTGGTAGAAACCCATTGCCAAAGACATTAAGACTGCTTGTACACCCATAGGGATACAGGATGCCAACAGCCACCTGTCTGCTTTTTTCTCAAAATAAAAGAAATTATCTTTTACAAAAGGTAATAGAAAGCAAGAACCCACTCCGACGGTTATAAACATTACAAAGATTACATGAGCCGGAGTACTCTGCTGAGCCAGATGCGGAACTAATGCGTCGGTTAATCCAAATCCTGCTGCCGTTAGGATACCGAGTGAAATTGCCAGTAAGGAACCTTTTTCTTTCTTTTGGGGCCAGGCAATTAATCCAACTGCAATAGCGGCAAGAATAACCGCAATCCATGTACCTGAAGAGGGGGTTCCAGTGAGTCCGAAAGCCACAACGAAAAGAGCCACAAAAATTGACTTAGAGCCCATGATCGGAGTGACCATCGAAGCATCTCCTTTTTGAAGGGCAAAAAAACATGTGGCCTGAGAAATGGAAAATATTGTTCCTAATAAAATTCCGTTCAAAAGATCAGTGGCAGCTGGAATACTTCCTTGAATAAAGGGGTAGGGAATAAAAAAAAATGCCATTATCCAGTTGGAGAAGATTAAGGAACGAACGGTTCCAGCACCCAATTCTAGCCCGCGCTTGCAAAGCAAAACACTTAAAGAGTAAAACGCTCCTGCAGATAGAGCCAGTAAATAGGGTGGAAGGTTTTCGGACAAAGGTTGGATGGATGAGTAAGTTTCTATTCAATTTCTATGAATTGATTGCTCATTGATTGACATTCCGCGGGTAAACGCTCCAAGTTTTTTAATATTTAGCCTATATTTAATTGAGAGTGGTTTACCGGGCGAGATTGAAGTTTTAAAAAAAGAACCAAATCGCCCATAGTCTCTTTCGCTGTAGTAGGATAGTTTTGGGTTGCCTGGATGATCCATATATAAAGTCGTGTACCTGTTTTGATTAACAACGATACTTTGTGCTTTCCAAAGAATATTAGTCATATCTTTGTTTTTAGGCCAATTTTTGGTTTCACCTTTTTTGTCTTTACCCTCAGATGGACGGATATAATAAATTTCCTTTTTAATTTCCCCGGCAACTTCATTCGCGGCTCGAAATTGTAAGCCCGCATGATGGGGATCTCCATCTAGTCTGACTTCCTCTTGGGTAGTGCTTAGCTTTGAATTAAAATCCACTTGAATCGAATCATCTAAAAGAATGGAAAAAGATAATGTTCTTTGTTCCGTGGCAAATATGGTGCCATCTTCGACTCTCCAGGAAATTTCTACAGTATGAGTGGCTTTTTTATTGCCGACATTCTGATGAATTGTTTTTTCGTGTAATTGATAACCCCTCTTGCAGTGCCATGTATCCACATTAATTCGCGCTCCATCGCTGTCCAAGACCGAGCACTTTGAGAAGCCAAAATAAATCCCACGGTGGTGGGTGAATTTTCCACCAGGGCCTTTGGTTAAAAAATTTTTTCCATCGGATTGATAAATATAATGAAAGGGTTTGAAAGTTCTTTCACGATCATTTGGGTCCATTTTTTCGTACACATAGCGAGCAATCTTTTTGTTTTTGTATATAAAATCAATGTGCTTTTCTGGTTCTTCATGACATTTCCAATCACGAGTATATGAGGCAATTAAGCACTGTGACCCAAAGTGTAAAAGAAAAGCTAAATTCTTAAAAATCATTTAATGAGCAAAATTTTATGAAAGAGTTTTTCCAAGCAAAAAAGATGATTGTACCGATTTTTAATGATGTTCAACGATTTTCCATGCTCGCCGAGAAACTAAAGATGATTTAATTTTATTCTTATGTCCTTTCATTCTCATTTTTTTGTTTTTATATATTTTTATATTTCCTTAGGCACCCTGTTCGGTGTAATAGATTTCAGTAAGCAAGTTTTGCCCATTTTAGAGGAAAGGTGTATTGAATGTCATAAAGCTCCCTTCGAGTTAAACGGCAAGATTAAGGAGCCAAAAGCAGGACTTCGTCTCGATGGTGCCGCTCATATCATGTACGGAGGCGACGGAGGACCAGTTGTAGTAGCGGATCATCCAAGTCAAAGTTCTCTTTATCAGCGGGTGCTCTTACCTCTAGACGATTCTGAGCATATGCCCCCAAAGGGAAATCCACTAACTTTTAAGCAAAAGGAGATTCTGAGAAAATGGATTGCTCAGGGACTTGATTTTGGAAAATGGGTTGGGGAATTGGATGGTGTTGAAAAACTCGCCAAAAAGAATCGTGAAAACCATTCAGTTTTTATCCCTGAACATATTACTCTTTTCAATAAACTCTCAGATGGTCTTCAGCCTTTGCCTCAAGAGGAATTAGATCGAATTGCCTCGAGCAGTCAATTAATGATTCGTGCAATCGGAATTGGTAATCCTCTGCTTGAGGCCCGTGTCGTCACGAACCCTGAATTAGTCGATGATTTTCAAATTACGAAACTAGTTTCAATTTCTAAATATCTGACAAAATTGGACTTACGAAATACTAGGATTACGGACCGCTCCCTAATTGAAATAAGCGGTTTTTCTAAGCTGACCGAACTTAACCTAAGAGGAACAGGAATTGGAAATTCGAACTTGGCTAATCTTGCTCAATTACCTGTATTGAGAACCCTCAATCTTTGCGAAACACAAGTCTCCGATAAAGGTTTGAAATTGCTTAATGGGATAAAGTCCCTTGAGCAGGTTTTTCTATGGAACAGTCAGGTGTCTCTTAAAGCACAGCTTCGATCCGCCAACATTTTTGGCTCAAATTAAAATTTTCAAAAAACTATTCTGAAAGTCTCCAAAGACTTTTATCAGATCGTATAAATAAGGATTTATCTGCCACAGCAGGAGTGCATAGGATGGTATCATTTAAGGCCAGCGACTTGACTGTTTCGCCTTTATCTTTTCCGAGTCGGACGAACTGGCCTAGCCCATCTTCATTGAAGATAAAAAGATAATTTGAAGTGGCAAGGGGAGAGCCACTCATAGGTCCCTTCAGACGCATTCTCCAGAAGATTTCTCCAGTTTGAATATCGGCGGATGTTAGTACATTGGCTTTATTGATAACATAAAATCTACTTCCCGAAATGGCTGGACTGGCAGTACCTGGACCAAGTTTGTTGTCCTGCCAAAGTTGAGTGTGAGATAATCCGCCAGGGAGGCCCTTCACTGCGGTGATTCCGTTCGAAGGAACTAGTATTATCTTACCCAGGATAGTTGAGGATGGGATGGTGGATGCACCTTCCATGAAGCTCCATTGGTTCTTCCCAGTTAATGGGTCAATTAGTGTAATTCCTTCTTTCGATTGTAAGGCAACTAGCTGACTCTTGCCTTTTCCAAGAATGGAAGGAGAGGTCCAGTTTGCACCCCGAGGTCGTTTTTTTTGCCAAATAGTCGTACCGTTCAAAAGATTTAGTCCAGTTGCGAATGATTCTGCGTCATTTTCAACTTGTACAACAAGTACTTCTTTAGAAATTACTGGGGAAGAAGACATTCCGAGACCATTTGCAGCATTTGGATAGTCAAATGTAAGTCCGCGTAGCCATTTCAACTGTCCCTTTAGATCGAGGCAGAAAATATCGTTGGATGAAAACTGAGCAATCACCACTTTTCCGTCACTTACCATGGTAGGAGCAGCAACACAGGTCTTTTCGTGGCAAATTGTGCGTCCGGTTGCCTTGAATCTTCTTTCCCACAATAAGTCGCCGTTTTTAATGTCAAAAGAGAGGATATGCAAAGTTTCCTGGTTTGGACCACTGGATGCAGTTATCATAACATTGTTATTAACAACTATTGGACTTGATAAACCCCTTCCTGGCAGGTCAATTCTCCACGATAGTTTAGATTCGAGATCGATATTTGGAGATAAACTTTGAGAAATCATTCCATTTCCACTTTCTCCACGAAAAGAAAGCCAATTCGCAAAGAGGCAAAAAGGAATGAAACACAAGGACAACAAAATGGCACAGAAATTTATTTTCATTTATTATTTGGTTTTATTCTGATGATCATAAAAAATAGCCTGTTTTGGCCAAAGAAAAGATAATTTAGGGTCAGGATGAATTGCGGTTCCGGTTGGGTCAGTAATTCGCAAACAAAATTCCCATTGTTTTGTCCATGATTGAGTTTGTTCGTTTTGGCAGACTTTTACCAGGATCTGATTTTCACCTTTTTTAAGTTTTCCATTTATGACAAATTGGTCGACTCGTGTCTTACCTCGATGGTATTCATCGCGAGCAAAGAGAAGCTTTCCATTCAGCCAAAGTTTCCATGCGTTTTTGGAACCAATTCTGAACTGGGCAGCACGATTGGACTCTGAATTAAAAGTCGTGTGTGCATAGGCCAGGACTTCTTTAATTTCTCCATACTGAGAATTAATATTCAACATCCCAAATGGATCTTCGGTGGTTAAAGAAATCCATTTTGGCTTTTCATCTTTTTCGTGGTAATCGATTGAAGAATCGATCATCATCTCGGGTTTGTATGGAGTATTAAATCCTTTTCTCTCAGTATTATCATAAGGCCCCATAGTATGCCACTCGGTTAAGAATCCCATCAAGGACTGAATATCAATTTTTTCACCCGCATTCT
Source organism: uncultured Verrucomicrobiota bacterium (assembly GCA_902580225.1). GTDB lineage: Bacteria > Verrucomicrobiota > Verrucomicrobiia > Opitutales > Seribacteraceae > Seribacter. Next base: position 18,999 of record CACHJU010000007.1, on the reverse strand, counting down.
CTAATGCCTGGCTGGCTTCTATGATTTGGTCGACTTCGCATGAGTTGGCTAAGACTTTTTGATAAAGTATTTTGGCTTCTTTTGTATGTTTAGAGTTTCGAGCTGTTTCCAGAAGTTTGGAAATTGCAAGTCGACGAAGGCTAGGCTCTGGATCATTTAAAAAATGGGAAATAAGTGATTGTGCGAGTTGTGGGTTTTGATCTTCAATGATTTCGAATGCGAGTTTTCTTGAACTGCCGGTGTTTTTTTTGCTTTTGAGGAAATCTTGAATCTCTTTTTCTGGATAAATCGAATGATCATGATCTAAAATCTCAGCGATTGCAGATCGAATCCAATTATCTCCCAAGTTGTTGGCTTGGTTCATAGCATGTAAGAGTTTTGGAATCGCTGAGACAGAAAGTTTTGAGACTTCTTTCCATGATTGAACCGCCTTATCATTTCCCTTACCCTTTGCCTGAATACCGATTAGCGAGTCGGCTAACTTAGTAACATCACCCTCTGCAGTAATTGAAATCAAAAGTAGAATTGGTATTCGAATAATTAAGTTTAGATTCATATTTTAAATTTATGTGTAAAAAATCAAAATTTTCGCAAAATAAAAATGCATCTAATTTGTTTTTGTTTTGCATACTTGGTCAAGTTTTAATGAATGGTTTGAGATGATGTTCATAAGAAACTTATTCCTTTTTGTGTTTTCGATTTATCTCTTTAGTGCTCCTAAGGAAGATTTGAGGCTTTGGCCAAAGTCTGCCCCTGGCGAACAAAAAGGGGAAGTTGAACCTGAGGCTTTTATTCCTCCAAAAAACATTTCTGATGTTGTTCGGTTATCAAATGTTTCGATTCCGACAATAGATATTTTTCTTGCTGACTCCAATATAGCAAATGGCACTGCCGTTTTAGTCTGCCCTGGAGGTGGTTACAATATTCTAGCCTATGAACATGAGGGTCTCGATGTATGTGAATGGCTGAATTCAATAGGAGTTTCTGCACTTTTGTTGAAATACCGGGTTCCTCGAAGGAAAGACAGAAAAAAGCATGATGCTCCTTTACAGGATGCTCAGAGAGCGATGGGTATCATTCGACAAAATGCTCGAAAATGGAATATAGACTCAAATAAAATTGGCATTATGGGGTTTTCCGCTGGTGGTAATTTAGCAGCTATGGTTTCCACATCTTTTAAAAAAAGGAATTACCCAAAAGTGGACGAAGCCGATGGATTTTCATGCCGGCCTAATTTTGCAATTTTAATTTACCCTGCGTATCTTGTGGACAGAAAAGAAAGAAATCAATTGTTTCCAGAGGTGGAGGTTTCAGCGGACTGTCCACCTTTCTTTTTTGCCCACACTGGAGATGATCATGTACCCTCGGAGGGTAGCGTTTTACTTTATTTAGCACTTGAGAAAGCAGGGGTAGAAGGAAATGAATTGCACATTTATCCTTTCGGAGGACATGGTTATGGGATGAGGAGTTCAAAGAATTTTGTATCAAAATGGCCAAGTCGAGCCAAAGACTGGATGAGTTCGATGGGGTGGTTGAAATGAATCCACCTGATTTATTTGATGCTCTTGTTTACCATGAATTTGGTAAGCCTAGTCGGGTTCTAAATTTGGAAAAATCTTCTTTGACCGAATGTGAAGAAGGGGAGGTTATTATTCAAATGCAAGCAACGGCTCTTCATCCTTCTGATATAGGACTGATCAATGGTTCCTATGGAATGTTACGTGATTTACCTGCAGTGGGCGGCAGGGAGGGAGTCGGGACTATTTTCGCTATTGGAGCAGGAGTTGATGAAAAGTTATTAGGCAAACCGGTTTCCTTACCTGAAAGCTCGGGGGCTTGGCAGGAATACATGAAAGAAAAAGTAGATAATCTCATTCTTTTTCCTGCTCTTGTTCCTTTCGATCAATTAGCCATTTCGCTATTAAACCCAATGACCGCATGGCGTTTGCTTAATGATTTTGAATACTTGAAGCCAGGTGACTATATTGTTCAAAATGCCGGGAATTCGGCCGTGGGAATTTCAATTATACAATTTGCTGAACGATTAGGTATTCATTGCATAAGCTTAGTGCGAAGTCATGAGGCACAAGAAAAAATTTTGGGGTTCAGTAAAGCAACTGTGTTGATTGATGAGGACAATTCAGTTCAACAAATTTATAAATTAACCGGTGGTCAAGGATGCACCCTTGCTCTTAATTCTGTAGGGGGAAGAAGTGCTTTGCGCTTGGCAAAATGCCTTTCCGATGGTGGAGTTCATGTAACTTTTGGAGCCATGGATGGTTCTCCCATACGGTTTCCCACTCGTAATCTCATCTTCAATGATATTCGGTTTGTTGGTTTTTGGCTTGATAGATGGCGTAAGAAGCTGAGCTTGGATGAGGTTCGTAATGCAATTGAGGATGTTTTACAACCTCTTGCTTTAACTGAAATTAAGCACCCGGTTGACTCAATTTTTAAACTGAGTGAATTTGAGCAGGCTTTTTTGCGTAATTCAGAAACACGTTTGGGGAAAGTACTCTTTGTTCGCGATAAAAAACAATTTAATGAATTAAGGATTCAGTCTTCTAAGAAAGGAGGGGAGGGATAAATGCTTACCTGGGCATGCGGTGTGTCCTGGGTGTAGTATTTTGTGAGTGGTAACCTGACTTTTAGCTATCTTGCAACGCTTCATTAAATATTCGCATAATCCTTCAAGTGCAGTAAGTTGACGATTCGAAGGTGCTCTGAGTTCAAAGTTTCCAATGAGACAAATGCCGATACAGGTTTTATTCCAACTTTGCTTCTTAACATGTCCACCATCTAATTGCCCTTTCCATCTAGTTCCAATGTAGATTTCTCCATCGTACGCTTTTCTTGATCCGTTAGAAATTACAAAATGATAGGCCAGTCCGTTTTTCATTCCCCTTGCCTTGTGCACCCGATGCATATTCATGGCATCATCAACTGGGGTAGCCGAGTGGTGAATGATAATTTTTTTCCATTTAGCAGGATACGGTTTTATGGCGTTTAGCGTTTTAATTAAAGAACTAGGTAATAAAGAAGGTTGAGGCTTAGCAAAGCCTTTTATTGGAATGATGATTTTTTGGCCTATTTTAATCAGATTTGGACTGGAGATTCCATTTCGAGCACATAAATCGCTCAACTTGATTTTAAATCGAGCCGAAATGTTTCCTAAACTATCACCCTTTTTAACAATGTAAGGGATTTCAGATAGGGTTCCACTTGGTATTTTTAATTTTTTTCCTACAAAAAGAAGGTTGGGATTGGATATCCCATTGATTGATTGAATTGCATTAGATGAAACACCATATTTTTGTGCAATCGCACTCAGGGTTTCATTTTTTTGTACAAAGTGAATCCGTTCACCATTTGCAAAAAAAAAGAAACCAAAGAAAGAAATTAAGAATAATAAAAACCTCATCTACCAAGATCATTTCTTCGAAAAAGGATCTGTATTGGCAACCATGAATTTAGTTTATACCATATTTAATTATTTGTTTTTGCCACAAAGTTAAATATCGATATCAAGTTAACAAATGCATCTTCGAACTAAAGCCTGGTTGGTTTCACAAGGACTTCTTATGATTACTGCATTCATTATTCAATTCACCTTTCACAGGGAGATTCAAGTCGGTCCAATATTAAATACACCCACGCGTGATTACTGGGATATTATTAATCGGGTTGAGCCAAAAATACCCCCACAATTTATCGAACAAGGTTTAGAACCTGAATTCTATGATGCACGCCTACCCATGACTCCTGAAGAAGTTCTTAGTAGAAACTTGGTTGCCCATCGAAGGGCGGTAAGGCAGGAAGATGGAATCAGAACTGCTTTAACCGGGTGTATCGCCGTCAATATATTATACTTTTTTGGTTTTCATCTCATATATTTATACATAAAGAGAACTTTGCGAAATAGTTCCAGAAATTCTAAATAACCAAAAGATTCAGACATTTATTGTTGCTTTGCTTTCAATAAAACTTTCCATTCGTAATTGTTTTTTGCCTATGAATAATGTTCCTAATTTCATTTTAGCTCTTTTATCGACTGTTATTTATTCAGTTTTATTCCCCGCTTGCATTCTGCAAGCTGAAAGAAGTTACAATTCAGATTACAGACCTGTTGCCAGCACGAAGCCTGTTGTTGATTATTACGAAAACATTGATGATAAAAGCTTCTATCAGCAGAAAAGAATTCACGGAATGAAAGGGGAACTCAATAATTATTCCGAAAAGTTACACAATTTACAGGATCGATTCGATAAAATCTTTTATGGCCTTTCTTCACAAGGTAGTTTTAAAACTCCATTTGACACTTCGAAACAGCCTAACCGACCTGTTTTCGAAAGAAATTTCGAGCCAAATGTAACTGGAGTCGAATCGGACAAGCAAAACACCCATTCACCAATTATTAACAATCCGGTTGAGCCTCTCCCCCCTCAAAACCAATTAGCTTTTAATGTCAATTCACCCGGTTCATTTACTAAAGATGATCAAGTTGTAAGCACTTTTAATCCGAATGCCCGTTCTGGCCTGGGATATTATTTCTTGCTCAGGCCTGGGGTGGCTTTCCCTTATAAGATTCATAAAAACTCTCAATCTTATAAAAGATACGATCCTGGCTTTTCGGCTGTTCTTGCCGGTGGTTTTAAGGTTAACGGGTTTAAGATCGGGTTGGGTAGTGGTTTTAAAACAAATTCATTTCATGACACTTCCAAACTCTATACTTCTTCCAAGCATTTAACTGGAGCCTGTGAAACATTCTCAGGTTATTTAGACTTGGGGTATGAGTTTAATTTAGTCAATTCTATCGATGCTTACTTGGGTTTAGGAGTCGGATATTATCTATCTTTGATCGAGGACAACAAGGATTTGAGTTCCAGAAAAGATCATGACCTACTTGTAAGTGTTTCAGCGGGAATGGCATGGAGGTTCAGTGAACTCTTTGCGCTAAGTATTGGTTATCGCTACTTTCATGAAAATGAAGCTCCCGCCCATCTAGCCGAACTTGGTTTGAATTTTGAGTTCTAACTTTTTCAATGATTAAACCAAGGCGGGATTCTCCGCAATCGCCCTTTTTCTTGGCTTTAAAGTACAAGATTATTCTATTTCCATTTGGTTTGTTTTATCGTTTGTGGGTCTCTTCAATTCGGTTTAAATTTTTAGATTCAAATTCCAAGTTGCAAGTGATTCAAAATAATGAGCCTGTCATTATCACACTTTGGCACAATCGTCTGTTTCTTGCAGGAGAATGGCAAAGAAGATTTAGGAAAAAAAGAAAATGTTTCGGATTAATTAGCGGGAGTCGAGATGGTGCTTGGCTCGAGGCATTCTATTGGTGGTCAGGAATACAATCAGTTCGGGGTTCAAGCAAACGTGGTGGGTCTAAGGCGATTCGTGATCTGGTCAAAACTTTAAAGAATGGTAATGATGTCGGCATTACTCCTGACGGATCAAGAGGACCGCTTTATCAAGCTAAGCCAGGTGTTCTTTTGGTAGGTAAACTTTCTAATTCCCCAATTCTTTTAATTGGCTTTGAATATGGTTGTTGTAAGAAACTAAAATCTTGGGATCAATTTGTAATTCCTTTTCCCTTTTCAAGGGTTATCGTTCGAGTTCAAGTTGTGGATGCAAGAAAATTTCTTGCAAGTCGATCGATCGATCAAGGGGCTAAAGATATAACTAAAGAATTAATGAAAGTGACAATAGATTGAATGTTATTATTTACACCGCGTGCTTTATTTTTCAAAAAAAGTTAAATTTTCTATTTCCTTATTATAAATGTAATGAGTGTTATTCTTGAAACCGAGTATTTGGTTAAAGATTTCGGTTCCATCCGTGCTGTGGATAATCTCAATATTAGGCTTTCAAAAGGATCTATAACCGCATTACTTGGTGGTAATGGAGCTGGAAAAACAACCACACTTTCTATGTTGCTTGGCTTGTTAATCCCTACAAGTGGTAGGATAAATATTTTTGACCAAGATTTTGTAAAAAATCGTTATCCGGCCTTAAAGAGAATGAATTTTTCTTCGCCATATGTCGATTTACCTCAACGATTGACCGTTCGCGAAAACTTAACTTTTTATGGAAAGCTTTATGAACTGAAAAATGTTAAATCTGCAGTTGTGGAAATGGCAGAAACTTTTCGTCTAACTGAATTTTTTGATCGAAGGGTTAGCAAGCTTTCCGCCGGCCAAAAAACTCGTGTTTCGTTAGCTAAGGCTCTTATTAATCAACCTGACTTACTCTTGCTGGACGAACCGACTGCCAGTCTGGATCCTGAAACTGTTTTCTGGATTCGTTCATTTTTAAAAAAATATCAGCAGGATAAAGGTGCAACTATTCTTCTAACGAGTCACAACATGAAAGAGGTTGAACAATTATGTGAAAATGTATTACTCCTTGGGAACGGGAAACTAGTTGAGGAGGGAACACCTTCGGATTTACTTTTAAAATACGGAAGAAATACTCTAGAGGAAGTTTTTTTGGACATTAGTCGAGGTGGAAAAGTATGAATTTAAGTTCCTTGGGTCGAATTCACGGGCTTTTGCTGCGTTATCTTTATGTGCTTAGAAGTTCTTGGCCAAGAATCATTGAGATTTCATATTGGCCAACTATCCAACTTATTATTTGGGGCTTCGTGTCAGTTCATTTTGGTGCCGCACAACCTGAGATTACCGCCTCGGGTATTTTGATTTCAGTTGTTTTAGTATGGGATTCTTTGTTTAGATCACATGTTAGTTACACCCTGTCATTCCTGGAGGAAATGTGGTCAAGGAACTTGGGGAATTTATTTGTGGCTCCACTTCGACCTTGGGAACTCATGCTTGCTCTCGCTTCGATAAGTATTATCAGAACTTTAATCGGAATGATTCCAGCCGCTTTATTAGCTATTCCTTTTTTTGGTGTTTCAGTTTTTGATATAGGATTCCCATTATTAATTTTCTTTTTTAATTTAGTCTTTACGGGCTGGGCTATCTCTCAGGTTGTAACTGGGATTCTTTTGCGATACGGACTAGGAGCAGAAAGTTTAGCATGGGTTTTGCCTTTTATGTTAGCTCCGGTTTCCTGTATCTATTATCCATTATCAACGCTGCCCGAATGGCTTCAGGTCATTGCTAAATTTATTCCAACATCCTATGTTTTTGAAGGAATGAGAGCACTTTTGCTAGAAGGCGAGTGGCGTGGCGATTTTCTTCAAAAGGCCTTTATGCTGAATACTCTTTATTTTACAATGGGTTCCTGTTCTTTTCTTTTGGCTTTTCGGTCGGCAAGAAAACATGGACTACTTATTCAAACTGGAGAGTAGTATTGCCGATTGCCAAATTCTTTTTTGAACTTATATTTGTATGTTTTTAAAATGGCAAAAGTAAATAAAAATTATCAAAAATTGTCTGCTGGGTATCTCTTCCCCGAGATTGCCAGAAGAACAAATCTTTTTCTTAACGAAAACCCCGGTGTTCAGGTAATGAGATTGGGCATAGGTGATACGACTGAGCCTATTGTGCCTGCAGTTTTAAACGGTTTGCATAAGGGAGTGGATGACTTGGGTAGGGTTGAGACTTATTCTGGATATGGTCCCTCGGAGGGAATTGATTCACTCAGAAAAGGTATTGCAAATTTTTACAAGGAAAATGGTGCACATATTGATCCTAGTGAAGTTTTTGTAAGTGACGGAGCAAAATCAGATTCTGCAAATATTCAGGGTATTTTTTCAGAGGACTGTGTGGTTGCTGTACAGGATCCAGCTTATCCAGTTTACGTAGATAGTAATGTGATTGCCGGAAGAACAGGGTTGTCAGATGACAATGGGTACGAGGGCTTAGTTTATATGCCTTGTACTGAAGATAATGGATTTTTCCCTGAGTTGCCCAAAGGAAAAGTTGATTTAATTTACCTATGTAGCCCCAATAATCCTACAGGGAATGTTGCCACCAAAGTACAACTGAAAGCTTTTGTCGATTATGCCCGTGAACATAAGGCGGTTATTTTCTTTGATTCCGCATACGCTTCTTTTATCACTGATCCAACTTTGCCTAAAAGTATTTATGAAATTGAAGGTGCTAGTGAATGTGCAATTGAATTAAATAGTTTTTCTAAAACCGCGGGATTCACCGGAGTCCGTCTTGCTTGGACTATCGTACCCGAAGCTTGCTTAGCGGAGGACGCAGAAGCAGGAGTTTTACATAGCTTATGGACGCGTCGTCAAAATACTTTTTTTAATGGAGCTTCTAATGTTGTTCAGGCTGGTGGTGTGTCTGTTTTGAGTGCTGAGGGTAAAGAACAGACAGATAATCAGGTTGCCTTCTATCTTGAAAATGCATCGATTATTAATTCTGGATTACAATCAGTTGGGATCACAACTTATGGAGGGGGAAATGCCCCTTACGTATGGCTGAAAGCCCCTGGTGGGCTAACTTCGTGGGAATTTTTTGATAAACTTCTTAATGAATGTCATGTCGTAGGCACTCCGGGTTCTGGTTTTGGTCCCGCTGGTGAAGGCTTTTTCCGTCTTAGTGCTTTTGGTCATAGGGAAAATGTGGAAGCGGCTGTTTCTTCGATCAAGATGAATTTGAAAATTTAGTTGAACTTGGAAAAAATCCTATATTTAAAAAGCTTCTTAAACAAAGCTTTGTTTACTTGGTTTAATTACCAATTCTGGAATATTCGCTCTTGCCGGTAATTTTACAATAGTAGAAACGACCTCCGCAATATCATTTGGCTGAAGTATTTTTTCTCTGTATTCTGTGCTTGGTGGGTTTGTTCTTTGTTCTAAAATGGGGGTATTTACTTCACCAGGGTAAATATTTGTAATCCGTATGCCGTTCTCTCTTTCTTCTTCTCCAACGCTTATACCAAGTGCGGACATTCCAAATTTTGAAGCATTGTATGCAACTCCAGCGAGCGGAATAGCCCGCTTGCCCGCCACTGAATTAATTAATATTATCAAACCGCTTTTTTGGGGCCTCATTTTTTCAAGTCCTTCCCTTACGCAATTATAAGCACCGGTTAGATTCGTTTGAACTAAATTATCCCATTGATTTGGATCTAAATTCTCAATAGTGCGATTGGCTGTGTTTATACCTGCTGCATTGATGAGAATGTCGAGTTTGCCAATGTTTTTTTCAAACCAAGTAAATAATTGGGCAACCGAAATTCGATCAACCACATCTACAGTGTGGGATTTGATTTTTAGCTCGCTCTTATCTACTGTTTCCCTGAGTTTTTCTGCCCGCCTTCCGGATATTGCAACATTAAAACCATCTTGGGATAATTTAATTGCAACTGCCTTACCCATTCCGGTTCCGCCACCTATAACCAATATATTTTCTTCAGCTATTTTATTCATACTCTATTACATAGAAGGTTGCCAATGGATCAAGCAATCATAAGTTTATGATATTATGAATACTTGCAATACTGATTAAAGAGCATAATGCTCTTTCAGGTTGCACTTACATGAATCGATTTACAATCTGAAGAATAGATCATGGAGATGATAAGAACTTTATTTGGGGTCTTTTGCCTCCTTTTTTTATTGTGGCTTGCAAGTAGCAATCGAAAAGGGATCTCCATTCGTCTTGTTATTTCAGGTCTTACTTTACAATTGGTTTTTGCTATACTTCTATTAAAGGCACCTTTCGTAACTGATTTTGTTCAAGGTATTTCACAAGGTGTAGTAAAATTAACCGAATTTTCTTATCAAGGTGCTTCTTTTGTATTTGGCAGTCTGGCAAGTGATGCACCCAGTTATGGTACAGTTGTTGCCTTTCGGGTTTTACCATCAATTTTATTCTTTTCTGCACTATCGGCTCTACTTTATCATTGGGGTATTCTACAAAGAGTAGTTTATTTGTTGGCTTGGCTGATGAAAAGAACCATGAGGATTTCAGGATCTGAATGCTTAGCAATGTCCGCTAATGTTTTTGTTGGCCAAACGGAGGCACCTTTGCTAGTTCGCCCTTTTTTAGATAAAATGACTAAATCTGAAATTCTATGTTTAATGACGGGTGGCTTCGCCACGATTGCTGGTGGAGTTTTTGCTGCTTATGTTGCATTTTTAGGAGGAACTGATCCGCATTCCCAGGCTCTTTTTGCCAAGCATCTTTTGACTGCATCTTTAATGTCAGCACCAGCTGCAATTGTATGTTCAAAAATACTTTTACCTGAGACAGAGAAACGGGATGATAAGATTGAGTTACATCAGGAAGAAGAAACACATAATATTTTTGATGCATTAACCTCCGGAACCAGCCAAGGATTACTGCTCGCATTTAATGTGGGTGCAATTTTAATTGTATTTACAGGCTTGGTCGGTCTTGGAAATTTTATATTGGGAGATTTTATTGCCAAGCCATTGGGAATTGTTGACTGGTTAGGGATCTCTGAACCTGGCATAACCCTAGAGTTCCTTTTTGGCTGGGTTTTCTCTCCAGTTGCTTGGCTAATTGGAGTGCCCGTTGAAGATATTCGCCTAATCGGACAGCTACTTGGAGAGAAGTTAGTTTTAAATGAATTTGTTGCCTATGCACACCTTGGGGAGTTCAAGGATGCCGGTCTTCTCTTGAACGAAAGATCTATAGTGCTTGCAAGTTATGCTCTATGTGGCTTTGCGAATTTTGCATCCGTCGGAATACAGGTCGCGGGAATTGCTATTCTTTCTCCTGTGCAACGTCCAAATTTAACTAGACTGGGCTGGCGTGCTTTACTTGGAGGAACTTTTGCTTGCCTCTTAACTGCTTCCATTGCGGGCTTGGTGATTTGACCTTTTGCTAAATTCGGACAAGATAGAAGTAAATGGATACTAATCACTTTGATATTCCCAATCGTATGCCTGCCATGACTCTACGTGGGGTGGTTTTGTTTCCTAAAGCCATGATGCCTCTTAGGATATTCGAAGAACGATACAAAGCTATGCTTTTAGATAGACTCAATGAAGATCGCATTTTCGCTATTGTTGGGGAAAGAGAAAATGTTTCAAAAGAAGAAGAGCACTTAGAATTACCTTTTGGGGTAGCTACCGCTGGACTTATAAGAGTGTCCAAAGAAAATCCTGATGGTACCTCATTTGTTCTTTTACAGGGTCTAAGCAGGGTGCGAATAATTTCGATCCCACAAGAAATTCCATATCGTATTCTAGAAGTTGAACCTATCGAAACAATTGTTGAAGAAAATTCAGTCGAACTCCGTAATCAAATTATCATTCAACTCGAAAGAAACCAAAAATTGGGAGGGGAGGTCACCCAAGAAATGTTTGACTTCCTGAATCCACTTGAGGACGATGTAGCTTTTATTGATTTAGCCGCCTATACACTCTGCAAACATGTTTTACGAAAACAAGCTCTGCTAGAAGTTCAGAATTTAACTAAGAGAGCTAATATGTTACTAAATGATTTGACTCGTGAAAATGATCGTCTGGATCTGATTAATAAGGCTCTTGGTGGTAAACAGGACGATGAATTGGGTTTCAACTAAATATGAGTGGCTTAACAGATGAACAAAAAGCCGCAAAGGTTGAGCATTTTCGTAGATTAATTAAGTACAGATTATGGTTTGGTTGGATTTTCTCTATCGTGGGTGCAGTTCTATTTGGAGTTGGTTTCAAGAACAACCAGTCCCTTATGGTGATGCTTAATGGTTTTACCTTTTTTGCTTACGGATTGTTTATGGTTAAGCAAGCTAAGCGTGCGCTCTCAAGTGTTACTCACTCGAAAAATTAGCTATCACAGGTTTTAATCTACCCAAATTGATGGATGTAACATTTTTGGATCAGCATTTTCGTTTTCAGCGAAATAAATAGCCATCCTTAAATATGACAAACGATAGATCGGAGTTGCTGATCTCATTTTTTTAATTTCCTCAAACAAGCTTTCAGCAGAACGACCCTGAATCTCATATAACTCTTTAATTCCTATATCAATTAAATCTCGTGCTACATGAACATCCATTTTTGGAATCCGCATTAATGGAGAGGCAAGTGCAGCATGGTCAATTTTTTTCCTCTTTTTTTTACTATTCGCATCGTTGCTACTAAAAAGTTGGTCAAAGGGGATTATGTCATTAATACTCATTTTTCAGTAGTCAGAGTAAATGATGTTGAACCCCATCCACCTGCTTCGGATGCACTTAAGCCAAAATCTTTAATTTGCTTATGCTTTTTTAAAATAGAATGAACTATTTCTCGTAATGTACCCATTCCTTTACCGTGTATAATTCGACCATTATAGATGCCTTTTTGCTGACATTGAAAAAGGTATTCAATTAGGAGACACTTAATTTCGCTGGGTTGAAAACCATGTAAATCTAAAGTTCCTGTAATGGGAACACTAATGAGATCTTCTTGTTCTTTTGAACTCACTTCAAAAAATTTTCTGGAGGAAAAGGAAATTTTGCTCTGCCTTGAATTACCTTAGCTTGTATATCATTGAAAGATTTATTTGGATTTTGACCAATTTGATTTTTTTGAACTGTTGGTCTTAGCATTATCGTCTTGGCTACAGGTTTCTCTTTGGGGGTAGTAGGTATAATTTTTGTCTCTTCAATTATCTGAGTTGAATGATCTTCTGATTGCTGAGGGTTTTCGCAACTGCTCAAAGCAGAAAATATCAAAAGGTTAACTATTCTAATTTTCACAATTCAAATAATTCTTAAATTCAATAATTTGGTCAAGGATGACTTTGAAAAAACAATAAACTATCCGAATTTAGACCATTTTTGTAATTTGTTTCATTTCAAATCAATTGTTCTTAGATAATTATAAAGTATTAAATAATTTGGATCAATCAACCCTTGCACACTTGACATTGCGAATAACCTTTCAAAACTAAACCTTCATGTTACTCATTTTTATCCACAACCGAAGTAATTTTAAATTTTCTAATTACAGTTTTTTGTTAAGATTTCTATCTTTCATTTTGGGATTACAAATCGAATACCCATCTTCTGAAAGGCATCTTTTTAGCTTGGATGAAAAAAAAGTTTTTTCAACAGAATGGCATTAAGAAAATTTCCTGTTTTAATCAGAGCATGTTGGTTCGGATTGAACCATCATTTCAGTCGGAGGATTTCATATCTACCTATAACAACCGTTCAGTATACCGTTTTACGAACTCTTTTTGATTTTTCGCCAAAAAAACTCAGTCAGCGTGAACTTTCTATTTTGATTGTTTCAAATAAAAACAATTTATCCTCCATCATAAAGCGATTGCAGCAATTGAAATACATAGAACTCTCGGAGAATCGAAACGACAAAAGAGAAAATCACATTTCACTTAGTAAGCGAGGTAAGAAAATTTTTCTTTTGGGAAGGAAGGAGGCAATATCTTTACAAAAAAAACTAATGTCAAATTTCTCTAAGGATGATATCAACTCGATTTACGAGTATTTAGAATGTATTAATAAAAAGATACCCAGAAATTAGTCTTTGCGTAATACTCCTAAATTTTACGTTTTATTCGGATAAATAAGGTGCATTCATACCTTGATCTAAAGCTTCCAAGTCTTTGGTGAGTATATCTAGGTTTCCGTGTATTGAGGATACTCGAGAAGATAAACCATTGATTCTGTGTGCAAGAGAGCGTTGTTGAGTTTCGATTGCAAGTCTAGGACTACCCCCGGCAGTCTGAAGTGCCGGTTTCTTGATTTCGACATTCGGCCAGAAAAAACCAAAAATGGTCAAAACTAAACCACAAGATGCATGTATGGTACCCAATGAATCAAAAAATAAACTTGCACCCATGGTTGCAAAGCCAAGAACAACTAAAATCATAGATGTACTGAAGGAATATTCTTTCTTGGAATTCTGCTTTGGCGGATTCTTAAAATCCTTGACCAATTGTTTCTTCAGTTCGTCTAAATAAAGAATTTGTTTTTCTGCATCAAAAGCTTCTTCTTCAAGGTTTGATTTTTCCTGTTCGAGAAGGCTTCTTTTTTGAGTGGATTCCTCCTGATATTTTGTCCATTCGGACTTAGCTTTTTCACTTAATCCTTCTTTGGGTGAACCACCCCCAATTTCAACAAACCTTTTTGTTATGAGTTTAATATCATCATTGAAGGTAAATTGTTTATTGGATGAAATTAAAATATCATCTCTATCATCAATAAACTTTGATATTTCACCATATTCAATCTCATCGAAAAGACTTTTACATAGATTTTTGGTGAATGACTGAAATATGTGGAGATTCACGGGAATCCAATGATCGTTTGGATTAGGGAAAATAGATGTAAATGCATCAATGATAGTCGCTGTTGTGGACATTTTTTCAGCTTCTTCAGGGTCTTCCTGTTGGTGGAACTCCCTCATTTGACTTTTGAATTGTTCATCTAGGATTAAGTCGCCATCAGGTTGAGATTGAGCAATATTCTTTTGCCTCTTAAGCCAATTGAAACAAAAGGCAGCGTCTTTGGGTGAGCAGAAAAATTCTAGGTTATATCTATTTATCCTGGTTGGATAGGATGCAAATAATAGATAATTTAATTCTTTTTCTGAAAAATCAGAAAATGAAGGAATACTTTTTGGGTCAGTTTTGCTCATATCTTTACTTTTACTAGGAATTATAATAGTGGAATTTTTTAAAATATTCAACAATTTCAATGGATTGCCCTCAGATTTCATTTTGTACTCATCCGGATTTGTGATTTCATAACCTTTTTGCTTCGCAAATTGTAAACAATGATCCGCTGTAAAGGATGGTAGATTAATCGGAAATGTTTTTTCAAATCCAAAATTAGCGAAGAATTTATTTAATTCGGTGAAATCTTGTTTTGCTGAAAATAAGAATCTGCACTTTTTAAAAAGTATTGATTTCCTGATCTTTTGGTTGAAGGAACTACTCAGCCAATTGCGAAGGCTTGTATCGATTTTATCTAGATCATCAATAATGAATAGTGGGCTGATTTCTTTAAGATCAATTCCACTATTAATGATCGCATCTTCAATTCCGGTAACAAAAGAGGATGCCAATTTATCACCAAATTTATTAATGTCACCATCTTCGCGAAAGGCGGTTTCAATTTGAATTATCTGAGAGCCTAGAAGACGGGTAAATTTTCCAATTTCAGAATTTTGTATGTCATTTCCAGTCGATATATCTCTTGCCATAGAAGAAACTAATGAGGGTAAGTCTCTGCAATTTAGTGAAAAAGGAGCAATAATCAGAGGTCTAATTTCTTTGAGCAAGAATTTATCCTTAACTTTTTCTATAAAAACCGTTTTACCTATACCCTCAGGACCTATTACGACTGCGGATCTAAGTAATCCCTGAGCGGAAAAACCCTCCGTGACAAATGATAATTCATTATCTCTTGCAATCATGATTTTCAGCTAATTAAATTGATAACATTTTCAGCAGATAAACGAGAGTGAATCAGTGCATGATTGGATACATTTTGTAATAAAAGATTTTTTGCAAGATTTGTATATTCGCTTGCCAAATCCGAGTCGTTAATTCGCCCCAGAGCCACATTTTGGGAAATGTTTTTTTGTCCCATATATTCCGATTTTAAACGAACCTCGGAGAAAGTCTTAGCTAATGTGTAAATTTGATTTCTTAAGCTTTTTAGCTCAAGTTCGGACCGTTCTAGAGCATTGGCTGCACTTACACGAGAAGTGATATCATACCCTTTGAGAGTTGAAAATCCTAGAGGTAACAACTCGTATAAAGATCCTTTTTCATCTGCAACACCTTTAGGACCTTCAATTTGCTGAACATCCCAAGATAATCGCCAGGACCAACCGCTCGGATTTGATCTATTGATATTTTCAGGTCCAGGTTCGTTAACCGCAACTTTAATTACTGTGCTGTCACCCTTTGGTGCTTGTACCTTTGGATAGCCCGGAGCGAGTGATGAGTTAGAATTGCCTTTATTATCAGATGCACTGGTGTAAGAAATTTGATTGGGCTGGATGTCGATTTCAAAATAATCTCCATGTACTATTTGCCCGTTTATATTTTCAGTTCTGCGGGATCCGGATCCGTCGTTAGATAAATATTCACCCGAATCAAAAAACCACCTGTCTCCCTGTTTAAGTTGAATCCGGTCCCTGGTAGAGAAGGCATCAGTAGTATTCCACCAAAGTTTTAACTTTGCACCAAGAGCTGATATGTCAACTCTTTTAACATTCGCTCCAGAGGAACTTTCTTCGTCCTCATAAATTATTTGTGTGTCGATATAATCAGCGGATTGTGGATCTAGAAGTTGTTGTTCAAAAGTTCGATCAAACATAAGTGATTGCAGACTTTTCGAGTGTTCTTGGAATTCTCTGTCTAGTACTTCTCGGTGATAATCACTTGATGTGGGATCGGTTGCTTCGTAAGCAAGAACATTCATTTTTTTTATCACCGACTCTGCGTAGGCAACTATATCAGATTGCTGCTGAGCCAAAGTGTAAGCATTTTCAAAATTCTGTCTTGCTGAATTTGAAAATTTACTTTCGATTTCTAATCTTTTAGAAATTCGATAAGCTGCTGAGTCTTTTGATGGGTCGCTTGAGAAACGATCTCCAGTTGCAATTCGGTTGCTTGTTTCAGCTATATCTCTTGCTCGCATTGAATGAAGAGTTTCAATACGTGAAGATAAAACTGGTGATATCAAATTCATAAATTTTCAAGAGAGCAGAACTTGCTTGTCACATTAAAAGATTGAAGGTGTTTGCGGCTGAAACCCTGGAGTGTACCATTGCATGATTTGTCGCTTCTTGGACAATTAGATTTTTAGCTAGTTTTGTGTATTCACTTGCTACATCCGCATCTTTTATCTTACCAAGACTTGTCTGCTGAGTGCGACTTCTGCTTTCGACTCTTTCTATTCCAAATTTGATTTCTGAAAATGTTTTTGCCAGTGTATATAATTGAGTTTGCAGACTCTTGATTTCATCCCGGGTTTTTGTAAGAGCAACGCTCGCATTCTCTCTTGATAGAAGATCTTGATCGGACATTGTGGCAAAACCAACTGGTTGTATTTCTAGAAGTTCCCCTTTTTCATTTTTAATACCCTTGGGACCAATCAATTCCTTCGCTTCAATTTTATAAAACCTGTCCCATAGTGTATTTGGGGATTTTGTAATGCCTTCCGGGCCTTCATCATTGATCACAAATTGTATTACAGAACTGTCGCCAACTGGTGCATCGGTGAAAATATAATGATTAGGCTCGTACCCGTAGCTCGAGAAATCACCAGCATCACCAGAATTGCCATGATTGGGATTTGAGTCTGTACCCTCTTGGACACCAATGGTTCCTGGTCCGAAATCAATTTCGAAATAATCACCATCTATAACTTGGGATTGAAAGATATGATCTCCATTTGAATCAAGAATCTTATTACCACTACCATCATATTGGGGAACATCAGATACTGTTTCGGACCTAGTGCCTCCTACATTCGACCGGTATTCACCGGTGTCGAATATTCTTTTTCCACCCACATAAATCTGGAATCTGTCTCTTACATACATAGGGTCCCACCAAAGTTTTACTTTAGCGGACAGAGCTCCTAGATCGATTGAAGGCTCTTCAACTCTGGCAGCACTACCAGTTTTTTTCGGACCTGAATTGAATGTTTTGATGTTTTCAGAAGCTAGCGGGTCGAATAAGACTTTTCCGAATGTACGATCAAATAAGAGATCGGTTAGTTGCCCTGATAATGACTTAAATTCTGTGTCCAAAACTTCTCTCTGATTATTGCTAGTCATAATATCGGTTGCCTGGTAAGCTAAATCGTTCATCCTTCCCAAAACATTATCTGCTGAATGCATCACATCAGCTTGGTATTGAGCCAAAATATATGCATTTTCCAAATTTTTTTTCGTCGAATGAGAGAATTTGTTTTCAACTTCCAAGCGAGTGGATATTCGCAGGGACCCGGGGTCTCCGGATTGACTGTCATTAAAGCGATTCCCCGAACTGATTCTTTCATTGGAATCAACGATTTGTCTTTGACGAATAGACTGCCTAATTTGGTGATGGTTATCTATAAATGGAGAGATAATTGACATTTTTTGTAAATTGTTTGGCCAACCTGGCGCACCACTCTATGTTCAAATTTGAAATAAGAGTGGTACGCCAAATCATTAAAGCACAGGGCTTATTTTCGGCCAAAATTGAGTAAGTCTAAGACTATACCCATATTGAGGTTAGATTGTGCCAAGGCTGCACTTGCTGCATACACTTGGACATTATATTTTGCATAGTTAGTCACTTCGTCCGCAACATCCACATCCATGATTCTGCTGTTCGCTGCTTGCAAGTTTGTCTTGCTAGTTGCTAAGAAATCAGAGGAAAACTGAAGTCTTGACGATGTCGCTCCACTGGTTGCTCGCAAACTGGCTACATTTGAAATGACCGATGTTATGTTCTCAATGCTCACATCGGAAATAGTAACCGCAGCAGTGGTGGTTGCGGCTTCTCCTAAGTTAATTTGCGCATTTATACTCAAAGCCTCATCAATATTTAGAGAACTTATTGAGATAGACGAACCGGAATCTCCCTTTGTAGATATATAAACATCTTTTGAGTTAGTTCCTGTAGTAAACAAACTAAGTGAGTTGAATGTCTCGCTCCTAAAACTGTTGAGCGATTTTTGTAACTCCTTGAATTCGGATGCATAACTATCTTTGTCTGATGAGGTTGCCGTACCGCTTCCATAACTTGTACGAATCGTTGACATCCGGTCAAGTATTTCTGCAATAGACTCTAGGGCACCATCCTGGGTGTCCGTAAAAGAGAGTGCATTGTCCACATTATTTTTGGTTGCGCTGGTCACAGTAATAGCATGTTTCAGTTTCATTGAAACAGCCAGGCCTCCAGGGTCATCGGATGGTTTATTGATCCGATTTCCACTCGAAAGGCGCATTAGACTTTGGCTAAGCATAGCTTGTGCGTTTCCGAGTTGCAAGGCGTTGAAGTTCGAGGTCGTACTGCCTCCTCCTAAGTTAAGACTCATTTTGAATACCTCGTCTTAGAGAAGAAGAAGTGCAGTTGATGATGACTG
>CACHJU010000006.1 GCA_902580225.1 uncultured Verrucomicrobiota bacterium | reverse complement strand
TGTCCGGAAGTATTAATTCCGAAAGTATGGAGGGACCCGTCCGCTTTGAGAATCAGGGAGTGGTAACTACCTGCAGCAATTTGAGAGACCCCGGACGCAAGAATTTGGGTGGGTGTGTTTCTGGTGGTAGTGGTTCCGTCCCCCAGTTGTCCGTAGCCATTATTTCCGAAAGTATGGAGTGATCCGTCTGATTTGAGAATCAGGGAGTGGTTAGCCATACTTGCAAAAACGGATGAACCGGAAAAAACCGATAATAGGAATGCGGATACAACAAGAACCCATTTATTCCATATTGGGAATAAATTCCTAAGAAAGGGTAAGGGATATTGCATGTTATATAAAGTGTATTACATAGGTAATTACCACAAGGAGAATATTTCTTACCAAAAAGTTAGAAAACTTTTGAAAAATTAGAGCTTTTTAATCCGTAAATTTCTAAAATACAGGTTGTTAGGTACGCCATGGTCCTGAAGGCCAATATGGCCAATAATCGGTCGATCGGACACACCGGTCAGTTTTCCTTTTCCGGCACTGTCCAGCCAATGGTTTATAATTTGTTCACCGTTTAAATGAATGATGAGTTGATGACCCTGACATTGAATTTTCATTTGGTTCCATTCGCCGGGTTCTTTGGACATATTAAACCTCGGCCCAACAGTGCGGATTATGCCACCATGGTCATGGTGACCCATTTGATCATCCGCTTTGCCGGATGAGTCCAGAATCTGGCATTCAATTCCAGTTTTAACCGGATTTTTTGGATCCCCAATGCGGAAGAAGACCCCGCTGTTTCCCTTGGGGGGGTATTTGTATTCAAGGGTAAGGATAAAGTCCCCGAATTTTTCCTTGCTGATTAAATAATCCGAATACCGCTGCCAGCCTTCTTGTCCAGGTTTGGGTTGGATGAGAAGGGATCCATCTTTTTGAGGAAGCCAGTTCCCGGTGGTTTGCCAGTGAGAAAGGTCTTTTCCATTGAAGAGAGAAATGAATCCATCGTTTTCTTTTTTCTCAGGATTCGCCAAACAGAAGGAAGAAAGAAGCAGACTCAGGGGTAACAATCCAAGAAATTTCATGTGCGGGAAGATTTATTTTTTACCCAGTTCTTTTATCTTTATATTTTTCCAGGCAACTTCGTAAGGACCTGATCCTTTTTTGATGGAGTGAACCTGCAGTCCAATAAAGCCTTTGGGGTGAGATTTGTGTTTTTCCTTATCAGTAAGATTGGAAACTTGAGTGCCATTGACCCAGGTTTGAATACGGGGACCTTTAGCAATAATTCGATATTGGTTCCATTCTCCATTTTTAAAGTGGGTGTGGGGGATGAGGTCCTCCTTTGGGGTCATCCAGCCACCACATGCTTCTCCATAAATATAGCCCGATTCGGCACCCTTATCTTTAGTGGCTTCAATTTCCACCTGGGGACCGTTGACCCGGCCGTGTTTATCACCCCGCTTTTTTTCCTTTTCCGTCAGTTCCTTGCATTGGGAACGAATTTGAACCCCGGAATTGAGTTCGTTATTGATCAATTTGACCTGAAACTGAAGGGCAAAATCACCGTATAATTTATCGGAACAGAGGAAGGAATTGGGACTGCCTTCTTTAGTCTTGCCAATGATGGCTCCTTTTTCGACCCGGTAATCTGCGGTTCCATTAAGCTGGGTCCAACCGTCCAGGGATTTTCCGTCGAAGATGGGCGTCATTTCTCCCTCATGGTGCTTGGCTAAAAGCCCGGATGCCAGTGAGGTGAATAGAATGAATAGGGAATATTTTTTCATTGTTTTAAGTAGGGTTGGGTTAATCAAGGCTGGCTTGAAATTAAGGGTTTATTTTTTCTTCTTTTTGGGCTTCCGGCGGGATTCGGCATGTTCCTCGGGAGTCATCCATGGGCCGGGGGTAAAAGTAATATCCGCGAGGGTGGGGAGTTTGATCCGGTTGGTCTTGTCGCCATAATCATCAAGTTTTTCATTGAGTTCATCCTCAGTGACCGGATAGGTGGGTACGCCCGAATTGGGAACTTTCTCCCCGGCAATCCAGGCAATGGTGTTAAGGACAAGTTGACGGTAGCCATCAATAGCCCAGTTTCGATGGTGGTGTCCACCGGTGAAACCGGCTCCCCGTCCGCCTCCCTGCCGGGTGATTCCCCAGAGCAGGGACTGAGTTTTGCCCTTGGCCAAATAAGCCGCCCGGGTCCAGATATTATTGATCCGGAGAAGATTTTTTTCGGTGGGTGTGGCGGCTCCGAGGTTGAGGGAGTCGGGGTGGAGTTTGATATTGAAGTAAAATTCATCCACCGCCGAAATGGGGCCGACCCCATGGGCAGTTTCATGGCCTTTTTTCGGTTTTATATTTGCCCGCCAGAATGGATTAACCGAGATCCCGTTCTCGAAAAAACCCCCGATCCAGGGAAGGTAGTATTTTTCGCCCTGTTCCACACTGGGATGAACCGCATAGTGCATGAAGAGAACACCCGTTTTTTTCTCTTTGACCAATTGGTCCATTTTTTCCCATCCGTTCCCAATCACTTTGGTACCGTCTGCATAGATTACAATGGCATCGGCATCGTCAAGAATGGATTCATCCTCAGGCCAGCCTGGATGAACGGTTGCCTGAAGGTCTACTTTGTCCTGAGCATTAATATGCTTGGCCAATAAGTGGGAACCAGCCTGGAATTCATGATCGCCGGATGCATGACTTCGAGCACCGTAAAGGAAAACGACTTTGGCAGCCTCGAGCGAACCTACAAGCATAATACTGGCAGTTAAAAAAGGAATGAATGGTATTTTCATAGATAAAGGAATCCGGTCTGATATAGGGTGAATATTTAAACTCTAGGAGGACAATTCAAGTAGTAAAGAAAAAATCCGCTTGTTTTTACACTAACAAATTACAACAATCCATGGTTTTGTAAAAGTTTATCCTTATCCCCTAATCCAATCCTATGAATAAAAAATATTCATTTTCTTTCATTCTGTTCATAACTCTTTTTCCTATTTTCTGCTTAGAAGCACGAAAACCGAATGTCATATTTATACTGGCCGATGATCTTGGATATCGGGAACTGGGAAGTTACGGGCAGAAAAAAATAAGGACTCCCCATCTTGACAAACTTGCAGAGGAGGGAATGCGCTTTACCCAGAATTATTCAGGAAATGCAGTTTGTGCCCCATCCCGTTGTGTGTTGATGACCGGGAAACATCCCGGCCATGCATTCATCCGAAATAATGGAGAAATCAAACCGGAGGGACAACGGCCGATACCTCTTAATGAACTGACCATGGCGGAGATCTTTAAAAAAGAGGGTTACGCAACCGGTGCCTTTGGAAAATGGGGTCTGGGCAGCCCGGGTACGGAAGGGGATCCGATGAATCAAGGGTTTGACCGGTTTTATGGATACAACTGTCAACGCCATGCCCACAGTTATTATCCGGATTATTTATGGAGTGACCGGGACCGGGTTCCCTTGAAGAACAACCCTCCAGTTCCGGGACATGCATCCCTGGTAAAAGGAACAGATCCAGAGGATCCCAAGAGTTATGAAATTTTCAAAGGAAAGGATTATGCATCCGACCGGATAAATGAACAGGCCTTGAAGTTTATTAAGAAAAATAAGGACAAGCCATTCTTTCTCTATTATCCGACGCTTATTCCTCATGTGGCCCTGCATGTGCCCGATGATGAATTGAAACCCTACCTGAAACTTAATTGGAATGACCCACCCTTTACGCGCTCCCAGGGATATGGATACACCCCTCATTTTACTCCCCGTGCGGCATATGCGGCGATGATTACCCGGATGGATCGGAATGTTGGTAATTTGGTGAATTTAATCAAGCGGCTTGGTCTGACCGAGGATACGATTGTGATTTTTACCTCGGACAATGGAACCAGTCATCTGAAACTGGAAGTGGATTACGACTTTTTTAACAGCGTCGGGAATTTGAGGGGCTTGAAAGGATCCCTTTATGAAGGTGGTATTCGTGTACCCTTGATTGCAAAATGGCCGGGTAAGATAAAACCCGGTTCGGTTTCGGATCAACGGACTGGTTTTGAAGACTGGATGGTCACCCTGCATGATTTAATTGATGCAAAAACCCCTTTGGTTGCCGAGCATGACGGGCATAATTTGAAACCCAGTCTCCTCGGGAAAGCTAATTCTAAAAGACCTCCCTTGTATAGGGAATTCTCCGGTTACGGGGGACAACAGGCAGTTTGGATGGGAAAGTGGAAAGGGATTCGCCAGAAAATGATCCGTAAAGGAAAGAACCATGATCCTCTGAAAATTGAGCTATTTGATCTGTCCAAAGATGAATCAGAATCCGAGGATCTGGCCGCAAAGCATCCAAATGTGGTTCAACAAATAAAAGAGATTATGGAAAAGGAACACACTCCGTCCCGGTATTTTCCAATCAAGGTGATTGATTAAAACTTTCCATAATAAACTTTTTTCGGATCAGCTCTTCTTCTTTTCTTTTTTTGGTTTTCTAGGGGTTCTAGGTACTTTGGTGAGCGGGCGGTCATCCACCGGTACCTTGTATTTTTTTCGAAGTCGGTTGAGCTCATCCTTAAGTTCTTTGGTAAGGGCAGCATATTCAGGTTGTCCATACACTGAATTAAGTTCATTTGGATCCTTTTCCAAATCATAGAGTTCCCAGCCATCGAGCATGTAAAAGTAAATCAGCTTGTGGGTCTCGGTTCGAACTCCGTAGTGGCGTCTGACACTGTGGCCACCGGGAAATTCATAATATTGATAGTAAAGAGATTTACGCCAGTTTTTGGGCTTTTTTCCCTTGAGTAAGGGAACAATGGATTTTCCCTGCATATCTTTGGGTGATTTTATGCCGGAGATATCAAGAAAGGTCTGAGCATAATCGAGGTTTTGGACGAGATCAGTATTTTTACTACCGGGTTTGGTGACCCCGGGCCAACGAACCAGGAGGGGCGTACGGAATGACTCCTCGTACATCCAACGCTTATCGTACCATCCATGTTCTCCCAAATACCAACCCTGATCCGAAGAGTAAATGACCACAGTGTTCTCTGCCAAACCGGACTGATCGAGGTAGTCGAGAATACGTCCGACACTTTCATCGACCGCATCGATGCAGCGGAGATAGTCTTTTACATAGCGCTGGTATTTCCATTTGAAAAGGGCATCTCCTTCTAAATTCGCATCCTCCAAAGCCTTATTTTTAGGGCCATAAGCGGCGTCCCATTTTTCCTTCTGTTCGGGCGTGAGGTTGCTCGGAGCCTTGATTTTTAAGTCGCTGGTGGAAAGGTGACGGTCAATGGTCATTGCCTGGGTGGAGGCGGGTTCGAGACGGTTTTTATAGTCATCCCGAAGGGTTTCGGGTTCAGGAATGTCCATGCCGTCGTATTTGGTCAGGTATTTCGGACCGGGTTGCCAATTCCGATGGGGTGCCTTGTGCTGGCTCATGAGAATGAAAGGTTTGTTGGGATCTCTTTTGTTCTTAAGCCAGTCCAGGGTCACATCGGTGATCACATCAGTGGTGTAGCCGGTAATCTTTTTCACGCCGTCAGGGGTATTCATGGGTGGATTGTAATAGGGACCCTGACCCTGAAGCACTTGCCAGAAATCAAAACCAGTTGGATCACTTTTGAGGTGCCATTTTCCAACCATGGCGGTCTGGTAGCCTTTTTTCTGGAGCAGTTTGGGAAAAGTTTGTTGTTCCCCATCAAAGCGCTGTCCGTTGGTCAACTGTCCGTTGAGATGGCTGTGTTTACCAGTGAGAATAACCGCCCGACTTGGTGCACAAATTGAATTGGTGACAAAGGCCCGGTCAAAGAGCATACCTTCCTTGGCGAGACGGTCAATATTGGGGGTTTGATTCCGATTTGAGCCATAAGCAGAGATTGCCTGATAAGCATGATCATCAGCAAACATGAAGACAATATTCATGGGCTTGGCCGAATAGAGGATACTGGCCGAAACCATAAGAGGGAAAAGAATCAAGGACAATTTATTCATCCCAACATGGAGAACCTGGGAATTTCAATTGGCAATCTGAAAATCAGGATCTGATCTAAAATTTTGATTCGACCGGCAATGAATGCCCTGTCGTTGACATATTTCTTTCTTGGCTCAATATCGGATTTTTAAATACAACTTCCAGTCTTCCACATTTAAGAAAATCCATTCATTATGACTTCATTCATCTCCTGTTTTTCCCTCCTGTTTTTGGCTCTTATCACCTTCTCTCTTCATGCTGAAAAAGATTCACCCAACATTGTTTTTATTTTCGCGGATGACTGGGGATGGGGTGATCTGGGTTGCCATGGACATCCTTATTTGAAGACGCCGAACATTGACCGACTGGCCAAGGAGGGGACTGATTTTTATCGTTTTACGGTGGCAAGCGGTGTGTGTTCACCCAGTCGGACCGCAGTGATGACCGGGCATTTTCCTGCCCGTTATAATATTGACGGGCACTTTGCATGGGTGCCAAGCAATCAGAGGCGCAATATGCCTGATTGGCTGGATACCAAAGCCCCCTTGTTACCAAAATTTCTCAAAAAAGCTGGATATGCCACTGCACATTATGGAAAATGGCACCTGGCAAATGATATGATTCCGGATGCTCCGTTTCTCACTGAATATGGCTATGATGATTATGGGTCCTATAATTGTTCTGGGCCACAAATGTTTGTGCACGATGATGTGAAGAGTGCAATTCCATTCATGAAAAAAAGCAAGGAGAGTGGAAAACCATTTTTTATCAATTTATGGATTCATGAACCGCACACACCCTTTCATGTAGATCCCAAATTGCAGAAACTTTTTCCCGATTTACCGGAGGCGGACAATATTTATGCGGCCACCTTGTACCATGCGGACCTGAGAATCGGTCAATTGTTGAATGCTCTGGACGAGATGAAAATTTCTGATAATACCCTGGTTATTTTTAGCTCGGATAACGGGCCGGCCAGGGGGTCTCCGAATTCTCCCATTACCCTGAGTTATGATTCAGCAACCGGTCCGGGATATGGGATCGGTGCAGCGAAGGGGATTACAGGAGGGCGACGTGCTTATAAAGGGGCTTTGCTGGAAGGCGGTATCGGGGTTCCCTTTATTGCCCGTTGGCCCGGGAAAATTGCTGCGGGGAAAGTGGATAAAACCTCGGTCCTGTCAGCGGTCGATTTGTTGCCCACTTTTTGTGAACTTGGGAATGTGAAATTGCCCAAGTCGTACCAATCAGATGGAATCAGCCAAGTCTCAACTTTAATGGGGCAGGGAAACAAACTGCGGAAGAAACCAATCTTTTGGAGAATGTCTGCACCCTGGCCCGCTAACCAGGCAAAACCAGATCATTGGGTTGCCTATGCCGTGGTTTCTGAGCAGTGGAAACTGGTGCTTAATAAAGATCAGTCCCATGTGGAACTCTTCGATTTGGTTGATGATCCGCTGGAAAGTAGTGACCTGGCTGCAAAGAATTTGGAAACGGTCAAACGGATGAAAAACCTGCTTCAAAAATGGCTTAGTTCTATACCGCCAAAGCCAACCGGTAATGTGTTCTCCGGTCTTCGAGAAAGTTGATCACTTTTCCCCAACCCGATAAAGAGTGTTATCTGTTCTAATAAGGAAAGAGCTTTTAAAGGGGGCAAAAGAAGCCATATGTGGGCTGCCTTCCAATTCATTTTCGGAAAGTATATTTAAGCTATTTCCAGGCTGTATAATGGTGGTCTTTCCTGCTTGGTCAGACAGGTAAAGGAGTCCGTTGGCATAGGTTGGGGAGGCACTGAATTCGCCATCGAGTCTTTCCCGCCAGTCAAGTTCGCCGGTTTTAGCATTCACAACAGAGAGAATTCCTCCATCATTTACCACATAGAGTTGTTCCCCTATGAGAATAGGTGAAGGCATTTTAGGTGCTCCTTTAGTCATTTTCCAGACAAGTTTCGGGGTAGCCAGACCCTCGTATTGATAGGCATGGATTTCCGCTTTTGAGAAGCAGGTGGATAGATAAATCATACCATGACCAGTAACTGGTCGAGCAACATTAGAAAATCCGAGAATACCGTATTTAATTTTCCAGAGTTCTTCACCGTTTTGGGGGTCATACCCATATACCCAGTCAGCTGCACACGAGATTAAAACGGTCTTTCCATTGAATTCTTTAATAATCGGTGTGGAGTAGGATTTTTGGAATTGTGGATTTTCCCTCATTTCCCCGCTTCGGGGTGTCTGCCAGGCAATTTTGCCACTATCTTTATGAAGAGCGACAATGCTTTGGCGGTCGCTTCCATCCAAATGAAAAACCATTAGGGTTTTCCATAGAATGGGAGAACTTCCCGGGCCGTTCTCATGCATGATCCAGAGTTTTTTTTCATCGTTCTTCCAAATGATCTTACCTGATTCGGAATCAATACATGCATTCCCGTAGGCACCAAAATGAAGGTATAATTTTCCATTTTCCAAAAACGGAGTGGGGGATGCATAGCTGTTTAATTTATGAACCCATTGAGGCTGACTTTTTTCGAAGATCTTAATATTTTTAAGAATTTTTCCAGAGATGGGGTTAATTTTAAGGGCGTGTAGACTCAACTTGGAAAGAACCGTAACAGAGGGTAATCCATTATTTTCTTTAAGTCTCTCTTGCTTCTCCTCTTCTGATGCGGGGGTTTCCAATGCGGTGGTTATCCATATATTTTTCCCGTCATGAACTGGAGACGAATGACCCCGTCCGGGTAGGCTTGTTTTCCAGAGGATATTTTTTTGGGAAGACCAGACTTTGGGATAGTTTCCTTTGGGTGCATGACCGGATGCGTGCGGGCCGCGCCATTGGGGCCAATTTTGAGCAAATCCGAGAAGGGGAAGAATGAGCGAACTGATCAAAAAGGCTTTCATTTGAAGAATATTAATTAAGGCAGTCTTTTAACAAAGAGATTGCGGAAAAGAACCGTGCTTCCAGGATCATGCCCTTGAAGAGCAAAAGTACCTTCGCCCAACATCCGCTCAAAATTTCCGCCCTGTTTCCAGTCATCCGGTTGGGTCCAATCCGAAATGACCTTACCGTTTACCTTGGTAATGACATGCTTACCATTTACTTTGATGTAAAGGTCAAACCATTCATCATCATTGGCGGGTGCTTCGAGACAATCCTGAACACCGTAAATACTGGCGGTCTTTTTGGGATCGTGGTAGGTATTGTTGACCTGACATTCAAACCCTGCCTTGGGCCAACCTTCATCCTGAAAACGGGTGTGGAAATAAACGCCGGCATTTGATTGTGGAAGGGTCATCACCTCGGCCTTGAACTCAAAGTTTTTGAACGGTTTTTTTGTCTGGTAAAAAAGATGGCAACGGCCGGGTGCATTAGCCACGATACATCCATTTTTAACGCTAAAGGAATCCTCGTTTTCATTCGGCTTCCAGCCCTTGAGTGTTTTCCCGTCAAACATACTTTTCCATTCTTTTCCTGAAGAATGATTTTCGGCGTAGTGCTCAGCTAGTAGATCCCTTCCAAAATCGCCCTTAAAATCCCTCCAAACCGCATGGACATGATTCACATTGTTTTGAGTATTGGCATATTCAAAAAGAAAATCTGGCGTCTGAATCCGGTAGTAATGACCGGTCTCAGGGGACAGTCCTCCGGACCATACGAAAAAAGTTTCGGTGGGGTGGAGGAGGGGTTTGTTACCTGCTATTTGTTCAACAGCCCGGGATCGGTGTTTAACAGTGTAGACATCGACCAATTCAGATAGCCATCCTTTTTGGCGGGGATTCATTTTGGTGATGGGGAGGCCTTTCGGCGGCAGGAAAGTCGAATGATTGACTGTGTTATCCTGTCCAGAATATATCTCTCTGGGTGCCTTGTTGGAAAGGATGGCCATTTTCTTTTGAGGTGGGGAAAGGGATTTGAGGAATTTGAAGGCTTTCTTTTCCTCATCGGCAAGAACCCGAAGTCCGGCGTGTTTCCCTTCAGTTACTTTGGCCGGACTGGCTCCCCAGAAACTGGGGGTAATGGAAAATATCCGACCGTTGACCAGAGAAAAATTCAGGGAGAGGTGGTGACCCTCGAAGCGCCAACCCCAGGTTCCTGCCTTGTCGGGTCGGCCAAAGACGGCATATGTGTAAAGATCCGGGTTTCTCATCTCGCGTTCCTCTCTCTCGTAAAGGATTTGTTCAAGAAGGATAACCGTGGAGGCTTCAATTTGACCACGATGGCTAAGGGCGGAGGAAAGGAGGGTTTGGGCCATTGTTCGTTGGGGGGAAGTCATTTCCTTGACCGAAAGTCCTATGCGTCCGTTAGGACTGACAAAGGAACTCGGGAAGAAATGCCAGTTTTCCCTTTCTTTGTCAGTGAAGGGAAAAAAAGCCTTCTTTTTCGCAGATTCATCGAGGGAATCGAGGAAATTTTTGGCTGCGGTTGCCATTTCGGAAGCTGGATCGTGAGCAAAGGACTGTCCCCAAAGAGACAGGCTAATAAAAAGTGAAACAATTATTTTCATGATAAAAGAATAAAAATTGATGGTTCCGATCTCGTTGTCCATTCTAATTATCGGGTTATCTTTAAGATATTATCTGAAGGATGATTCATTTCACTGCTTTTGAATGGTATGGTGCATTGACCGAATTTAAGGAGTAGGCTAAAGATCGATCCAGATGAAAAATTCTCTTGATACCAATTCTGTCCCCGTGTCAGGATCCCTTTTTTCCGGGGGGGGACTTGGGGATGTAGGTATTGAATGGGGGTGCGGAATTCCAGTCATCGCTGCTTTGGAATTAATGATCTCTCGATCTCAACTAATATCCAAAAACTTTCCAGAAACGAAGGTTTTTGAAGGAGATATTTGGAAATTGAAAGATGAATATATTTCCTTTTTTAGAACTGAATTAAAGGGAAAAAGGCCTTGGTTGCTGACGCTCTCACCACCCTGTCAGGGAATGTCTGCGAATGGAGCAGGCCGGATTTCATCTTCAATTCGTTCGGGTATGCGGGCCCGTGAAGATGAAAGGAACCGTTTGATATTACCAGGGATTTCAATTTTGGAAAAGCTTCAACCCGATTGGTTTATTCTCGAGAATGTTAGAAGGATGGAAAATACGGTGATTCGTAATGAGAAGAATAAACCTGAAAATATTCTGAATTGTATGGGTCGAAGATTACATCCCTTGGGATATGCAATCCGTTCCTGTATTTTGGATTTTTCATCCTATGGTGTTCCTCATCACAGGGAAAGATTAATTACAATTGGATGCCGGGTTCCCAAAATTACACAAAAGATTCCGGTCCGGCAAAATATTTTTTCCAGGAATTTAAGTCCTTTTCATCCCCCTCCCAGTCACGGAGTTCGGGGTTGTCATCCCTTAGTGACCCTCCGTGAGACAATTGGTAAACTGTCTGCTCTAGACTCCCGGACCTTTTTAAAAGATGCCCAAGACCCTTTTCATTGTGTTCCCCGCTGGAATGAGAAGCAATATTTTTGGATGAAAAATACCCCGGAGGGGAGGAGTGCCTTTGATAATCTTATTTGCCCTGAATGTTCTTATAAGAATCGCAAGAAGGAATCGGTTTTTTGTGAGCAATGCGGCGGGTTGTTACCCCGTCCGATGGTGGTTCAGGACGGTCGGGCGAGACTGATCAAGGGATTTAAAACCAGTTATCGCAGGATGAAGTGGGACCGCCCGGCGAGCACATTAACAATGAACAGTGGAGTCATTTCAAGTGATGTGAAGGGACATCCGGATCAAAACCGAGTTCTATCCCTGCGTGAAATTTTGCTATTATCCACTCTCGATCATCCCCGGTGGAAGAAGAGATTTTTATTCGATGGGATCCCCTATGGAAGGATGAGTCGAAACCAGGATTTTTCTCCCAAGTTAATCCGTCAAGTGGTCGGTGAATCAATCCCGCCGCTGGGGATGGCCCGAATAGTCGATCATTTGCTTACAATGAATCAAGAAGGCTAGAGCAAACGGTCGATAATTTCCCGCAATCCTCCCCGTTGTTTATTTTTTTGTTCCTTCTTCCTTTTTTTTATCCTAGCCATTCCTTCCTTTCCTTCCTGCAGACTTACGCGGCCGTCACGATCGGAATCAAAGGAATTAAACAACTCGGGCTTAGTGAATTCATTTTTAGTCAAAAAACCGTCCATGTTTTTGTCAAGCTGTTAGGAGTTTCACGGGGTTGATTTTTCGAATCAGAAGATTTATTTTTCGAATTGATAAACTCTTACATAATCGACGAGCATTTTGGCGGGAAATTTGGTTTGGTCATTTGGATTACCTGGCCAGCGGCCTCCAACCGCCAAATTGATCAAAAGATGAAATCGTTGATCAAAGGGGGCAGGGAAACTTCCTTTTTCCGAATCCCATTTCTCCTGCGTTTGCCATGGTTTCCCATCTATGCCCCAGATGATTTTTCCTTTTTCCCAAAAGATTGAAAAAATATGAAAATCGTCAGCGAAAGTACCGGATTTAAGTTTGAATTCTTTTCCAGTATGTTTGTTTTTAGGCCATCCACCTCCATAGTGAAGTGTACCATGGTATGTGGATGGTTCATGTCCTACCAATTCCATAATATCAATTTCACCACTTGCGGCCCAACCACCGTATTTCTCATCTGTGGGAAGCATCCAGATTGCGGGCCACATTCCTTTACCGACCGGTAATTTTGCCCTAACATCTACTCGGCAGTATTTCCAGTCTCCTCGGTGCTTGCTTCGAATTCGAGCCGATGAATAAGGCCGAGTCGTTCCCGCCACATTGGGATTGTCTTTATGAGCTTCGATCACGAGATTTCCATCTTCAATACGCAGATTTTTGGGATCCCATCGATAAATCTGCTGTTCATTGTTTCCGCCACCGTAAGCGTTCTCTTCGACTCCCCATTTTGAATAATCGAGAGATTCTCCATTAAATTCATCTGACCAAACTAGCTTTTGCTTGGACTGACCATAAGAAACACCAAAAAGAAAGGTTAAGGTTGAAAAGATTAAAAGTGATTTCGATTTCATTCTTAGTAAATTGGAAGTGAAAGTTCATGAATACAATACAAAAGTAAAATGGACATCTATATTGGCGTCTCAAATGTTATGCGTACTGAATCTAAATCCCATTTAAAAACAAAGCGGCCCGTTCTTGTTGCCAAGAACGGGCCTAAAAACCAAGAAAGCCTACCCCAAAACTTTCTTGGACATGTTGACTTTAGGAATAAGGAATTCTTCTCGTCAACCGCGATTGAGCTTTTATTTTTTAATGATTGTTTCTGGTCTTCTTAATGAACTGATGTGCAAGGGTTTAAGTTATGCACATTTTATTAAGAAAGTTATTCACTGCCCTGGATTTAATTTGTGAGCAAATGGGTTTACAGTCAATATTCAGTCTTTTTGATACCGGGTTGAGGGACGGGGTAAGTGCCATCTGCGTTAGCGAGGAGAGGAGGACTAGAATCCATGGTTAGATTTTCAACTCCAGGTCCGAAAATATGGTTGGAGTTGAGCATTTGATCATAACTTACTTCAGTACCCGTATGGGCAGCCATCCGTCCCATCGATGTCACCACACTTGCCTGCACGCCTCTTTCAACCTCATTGTGTGGTTTATTGTTTCGGATTGCATCCATTAGCCTTTCCCATTCATCCTGATATGGATTGGTTTCCCTCGTGGGTCGACCCCCTTCATTCATGCCAAACATCCAAGCTAAATCACTATCAGGAGATTGCTTTTTGTGAATGCGAGCCTGTGAGCGGTGCCCTCCTGGACCAGAGATTAAAGCATACCCTTTTGTTCCGTGTGCATGGCTGGCAAATTCTTGACGGCAACCTGACATATTTCTACCATGGAAATAAAGTTTGGTTTCGTCAGGAAAGGTATATTCAACTGTATAATTATCAAAATTTTGATCAACTTTTTCTCCCCTATAGTGCCGTCCACCCTGTGCCTGACATTTAACCGGCCACATTCCTTTCATCCAGCAACACTCGTCTATATTATGGATAAAAAAATCGCTAAACGAACCGCCACTTAACCACAGAAAGCTATGAAAATTACTTATTTGATAGGCCAGTTCTTTTTCATTTTCTGGTTTTTTATCTGAAAAGCATGAAGCAATAGGGCCTTGCATCCGGTAGGCACGCATGTTGAGGATTTCTCCAAGTTCCCCGTTTACAATTCGATCCTTAAGTTCCCGTCTTGCCTGACTGTGTCTGCACATTAAACCGATTCCAACCTTTAGGTTTATTTTTTTGGCCTCTTCATTTAACTCTAGCATTTTACGGGAAGAATAGCCGTCCGGAGTGACTGGTTTTTCCATAAATACATTTAACCCTCTTTTGATCGCATATTCAAAGTGAACCCAACGAAAGGCACAGGGAGTGGTGAAAATTACCACATCACCGGGGTCAAGTAAATCCATCGCTTTGGCATAGCCGCCAAAGCCAATGAACTTTTGATCTTCAGATACTTTGACTTTATCTTTGTGCTTATTAATTAAACCATTGTAACTACGCTCAAGCTTTCCACTATTCACATCCGCCATGGCCACAAGTTTAACCGGTCCGTTAGCCTGTGAAACTGAAAGTGCATTGCTAGCGGCCCCAGTTCCCCTGCCACCGCAACCTACTAATGCAAGTTTGGTCTCGTCTCCACTTTGTCCATGCACAACGGGTAAGGCAATTCCCGCAAGAGCACTGGCAGATGCAATTCTTCCGGAGTTTCCTAGAAATTGACGACGAGATAAAGCTGAACTGACTGGATGGTTTTTCATAAGCACAAATAGTTGGTTATCATGGTTATTTTTTTAAATCCCGAGAACAAATTTCGAAGGCTTGAAAATTCCTACGATTCACTCATTTATTTTTATGAATGCAGTATAATTTCGATTGAGAACGGGTATAAATTTTATTTTCAATTGGAGATAGTGTAGACCTAAATACTTCGGTTCCGTCTTCACATAGGGAATTTTGGGATTTAATCACGAGCTTTTTCCTGTCTGGTTCAATGACAAATGTAGTACCCGCTTCATTTTGAATGTAATAAAAATCGGATGAAACAGAGGGCGAACCTGAAAAAGCTCCTTTTAACCGGTCGACCCAGTAAATTTTTCCAGACTTGGCATCATAGCAAGTGATTATTCCACTCATACTGGTGGCAAAAACCATTCCTTTCACCGATGCGGGAGAAGGCAAATCCCGGCCGCCATTCCGGCGGGAATGCCATTTCATATGGGTTTTGGTGATATTGCCTCTGCCGGTTGGGTCGACTGCATATAAGTCTCCAGGTTTTCCATTAATCACAAAGAGTAGTTTGCCATCATAAAAAGGAACCGGTGACCCCCTTCCATTAAAACTTTCACAGAACCATAGTTCCTTTCCATCTTTAACCGAATAGCCTTTAACCCCAAACTCACCATTTAACACCAGTTGTTTTTTTCCTTGTGATGTAATGATAATCGGTGTGGACCATCCGCCTTTCGGTTTCTCCATTCTTGGAGTATCCCAGGCAATTTTTCCAGTTTCAATATGAATGGCAACCAGTCGGGATTTTCCAATTGCATCGCAATTTTGAATAACCAGTCCATTATGAATAATGGGCGATGCCGCAACCCCCCAATGACTGGGAAATTCTCCCAAATCCAAGGACCATTTTTTGTTTCCTTCAAGATCGAAACAATGCATGCCAGCGGGACCAAAAAAAACGATCACATAATTTCCATCGGTAACTGGAGTTGCGGTGGCCCATCCATTCATTCTGTGGATCGACTCGACACGATCGTTTCTTATCTCTCTCTTCCACAACAAATCACCTTTTTCTTTCTCGAGACAGTACAAAAAACGGAGATTATTTTCCTGTGCCGAAGTTACAAATATTACAGAACCCGCTTGCACCACGGAAGATTGTCCTTTCCCTTCGATTTCTTTGCTCCATAGAATATCCCTTGAATGCCATTCAATCGGCATCTCACCAGAATAAATACCCATCCCGGTGGGACCTCGAAGAGAACGCCATTCAGATGCCGAAAGTGACTGGGTTAGTAAAGAGCCAATGCCAGTCCAAAAAATCAAATTTTTTATCATAACAAATTTTTTATTTTAGTGTTTTAACACGAACATTTTTAAACCAAATTTCATTCCCATGATCCTGAAAGCAGATATGACCCTTTTCAACTTTGCCGAACAATTCCCAACTCTTGAATTTGCTTGCCTGCACTCTACTTTGCCAATCCTTACTTCCTATAGAATATCTGCACAGTAGCTGTCCGTTCATATGGTGTTCTACATGATCCCCCGGTTTGATTATAAGGCGAATTTTGTTCCATTGCCCAATTTTATTCATACTTGCCACCTTGGGTGGATATAATGCGTAGCAGGATCCGGTATCAGTTTTACCTCCCGGTTTCATTTTATGAAAAATCTGCATCTCCGGACCCGTTTTGTAAGCCGGGCCATCGGTTTCCCCAACACGAAAAATAATTCCACTATTTCCCGGTTTAGGTAGGCACCATTCCAATTGCAGTTCAAAAAACTGATACTTTTTTTTGGTCATCAAATCTCCCCCGATTTTCCCTTTTTCTTTCTTTAACTTAATGACCTTATCTTCAACAGTCCATGCGTTACCATGCATTTCTTTTTTGTAACCACGGAAATTGTTTAAGTTTTTACCATCGAAAAGAATATCCCAATGGTTCGATTCTTCTCCGTAAGTAGGTAAATTTATAAGCAGGAAAATAGAGAGTAGGGTAAATGATTTTATCATAGTATTGAATTTGAATGATAAATTGATTTGGAATCAAAACATTTTTCGAAGTTTTAAGAAGTTTCCAGATTCGAGAACTCGGGGTATGGAAAAAATTATGGCATATTTTTCAAAAATGCACCGATTATTTTGTAAGCTTCTTCCAATTGTAAAATATCTATATATTCATCCCTTGCGTGTGCTTGTGCAATGTTACCTGGACCAAAAACAACTGCAGGAGTTCCACCCATTGCGATTGGAGAGGCATCCGTAAAGTAGGATACCCCATGAGTTTTTCTTTTTTTGGATGCCCGAAGCAGAGTTTGAACGAAGGGAAGATTTGGATCTGTATCCAAGGGTGGACATGGTACAGAACGAATACTTGAGCAATCGGGGGCGGACAGTTTTTCTTTTCGGAATAGAGCCATGAGCTCTTTTTTGATTAAATCTTCGTTCTCTCCGGGAATCGTTCGTCTATCCAAATCAATGGTGCATTTGTCGGCGACAATATTGGGTTGGTTGCCCCCCGAAATTTTTCCAATATTCAGGGTGGGAGAACCGAGTAACGGGTGGGTTCGCTTGCTTAATATTTTTGGATAATCATGAAATAGGGTTTTTAGAATGGGAGTCATGGTTTCGATCGCATTTTTACCATTCTTTGGAGTGGCACCATGAGCGGCCACCCCGGTGGTTTTAAGTTGTAACCAGGAGTTACCTTTGTGGGCAGTAACCAATTTTAGCTCGGTGGGTTCACCCGCAATCGCAAGATCGGCTTGAGGGCCAGACTTAGCTAGTTTTCGAGAGCCTGCCTGTGCGAATTCCTCATCGACTAATCCCACGAAGATAATTTCGGTACTGAGCGGTAAGGCTCCGTTTCTTGCCAGATCACAAAACGCCTGAAAGAAGGCTGCCATCGAACCTTTCGTATCGCATGCACCTCTTCCATGTAATTTACCCTTTTTAATTTTGGGTTTAAATGAGTTTTCATCTGCGGGTACCACATCCATGTGGGGAGCTAACATAACCCGCGATTTAATTTTACCTTTGGGCTTCAAGCGGAGTAGAATATTTTTCCGACCCGGTAAAACTGCCTGTCTTTGGATTTCTATTCCTAATTTGTTAGCTTGATCGGCAAGAAGGTTAGCTACCCCTTCCTCTCCGGTTAAGTTGGAGTTCGATTGGCCAAGGGATGGGTTTATACTTGGTATAGAGACAAGGTCTAAAAGTAATCGAGTAACCGGAGATTTGCTTGGCATGAAAAAAGAATTTGGCTGAGCTTTAAAAAGGGCAAGCCTGAATCATAATATGTTGTGATTTCTTTCTTATTTCTTTCCTTGCAAGGCAATTCATTATGCCCCGCTAGTAGAGAACTTGCAGTTTCATATTTGACAATAAAAACTATGAAGAGCTTTCCCTATTCGAACGAGCTAGAATCTTCCATCGTGCTACAGTTCCATAATTAAAATCTCCTTGAAATCAATTTTCATGTTTCGATTTCCGTGCAGTTGGATGCCTATAGGTCCTTTTTCTTCAGCCGAGGATGATTTATACTTCATTACCTCTTCTTCCTGTAACCATACGGTATAATTTTGACCAATTGCTCGAATGCGCATTTGGTTCCAACCTTTCGGTTTGAGGAGTTTTTTAATATTCTTGGCCTCAACTGGATAACCTTTACCCGGAATGTATGGGGAGCAGGTCATATCTCTTTTTAGGGATCCAGAAATTCCAATTTGGATCTGATCTGAATTTCTTAGATGGATACCTGAATCGATGATTCCGTCAATAAAACGAAATCCCAAACTTACTTCAAAGTCTTGGTATTCCTTTTCAGTCCATAGAACTGAGCCTTTTTTCTTGGGCCCACTTCTTACTTCAAGGATATTATTGGTTACCTGATACCAATTGGAAACCTCATTGCCCTTGGGTATTTTCCATCCTTTAAGATCATTGCCATTTAAAATATTAATGGTTTTATTCGTCGATTTCTGCTTCCCTAAAAGTGGGGAAAACAAAAGACAAAGTAATGTGATAAGGATTGAGTGAAGTCGAGTATTTTTAAGCATAATTTATTTGGAAATATAGTTAAATCGATGAACCCGGCCGATTGTATTCCATTCAGCAACAAATATATCACCTTTGGAATTACAGGAAATACCATGAGGGGCAGTGACAATTCCTTCTCTCCACTTCGCGGGAGGCGTACGGTTGGTACCTATTTCATCTTTCTTATTATTTCCACCCACCTGTGCATAAATCTCACCCTTTTTATCAATGATTGATATGCGGCCCCGCAGTTCTCCAATAACCGCCCAGTCACCGTGAATATGAACGCAGGCTGGAAGTAAAAGACCTTCTTCCACCACGCCAATAAACTTGCCATCGAGTCCCAAATGGACCACTCGGTTGTTAGCCCGATCCATCCCAATAATCCGTGCTGGGTTGAAACGTGAATCTATGACTAGTTTGTGGAGGGTGCGAAATCCATAGGGTGCATTTTTTCCACCAAAGGAGTTTAAATACTTACCCTTTTTATCAAATCGGTGAATATGATCGGAAGAATAACCATCGGTCAAAAAGATATCTCCATTTGCGGATACATCGGCTCCAGTCAACCGGACGAAAGGTTTTCCGTCTTTGCCTTTTCTTTTGAATTCATCCGGAATGGAATAGGCGGAGATTTTCAAAACAGTTTTACCGTCGAGAGTCAATTTAAGGAGTTCACCTACTCCTACCCGAACCGCATAAATAAATTCCTGTTTTCCTTCTTTTTTTATAACGAAGCCATGCAGATCACTCGGGGCATTGGGAACATTACGTTTCCACTTTCCGTTATCTCCATAAACTTGCAAGCCGGCCTTGGGGTCGCCCACACTTACATAGATGTCACCATTTGAGCTTACCGCAATATCACCATGCATATTTCCGACTTTATCACGATTGCCGGGAAGCTCTAACCAATTGGGCTGTGATTTCCAGGAATCTTTGGCAAACAAGGAAACCCCGTTAAACAGGAGACTGATGAGGAGGATCTTTTTTTTCATTTATTAAAAATTATTGCCTATCGGACCGATCAAATCGATATAAGTTTTCCTTGGTTCTCACAAGCAGAGAATTACCGACCACTGCAGGAGATGCCATGCAACCATTGTCAAGTTTATTGCGGCTGATAACTTTGAGTTCCTGGGGGTCAGGTGCAAATACCACGCAGTCACCCGCACTTGAAAAAGAGTAAATATTCCCGTTCGCGTGTATGGGAGAGGAGGCACACTGGCCCTTTACGCCCAGGCGTTCCGCCCAGTAAACTTCTCCGGTCTTCGGATTATTGCAGGAGGCCACGCCTTCGTCTGATACCATGAATAAATAATCTCCCAGTAAAAGAGGCGAAGATTTTTTGGGCACCACTTTGCGACGATTCCAAATCAGGTGAGTGTCATCAACATCCCCTTTTCCGCCCGGTTTAATAGCGGACATCGAACCCATGCCGCAGAATACAAAAATAATTCCGTCTCTGAGAATTGGCCGGGAAGAGGAATTCATTCCACCTGTTCTCACGGTCCAATACAATTCGCCGTTTTGGGGATTTCTGGATTCGGTGGCAACGGCACCCGGGCTGATAAGTTCGAGGCGGCCCTTGTGTTCGATCACGCTGGGTGTGCAGTATGCTTTTTTCCGGTCACCATTGTCAGTTTTGAAGTCATAGGCCCGTTCTTTTTTCCAAATAGTTTTTCCCGTTTTCTGATTAAGGCAGACAATAAACTGGAAATCATGGCCGTCGAAATGAATAATCAGTGTATCGAGGTGGGGAATGGGGGAAGCCGCTGCACCCCGGTAGTGGTCGCACTTTAAATCCCTTCTTTCCCAAATTTTCCTTCCCGTATTGGCGTCCAGGGCAGCGGTTCCATGGGACC
The DNA here is from genome assembly GCA_902580225.1 of uncultured Verrucomicrobiota bacterium. Lineage (GTDB taxonomy): Bacteria > Verrucomicrobiota > Verrucomicrobiia > Opitutales > Seribacteraceae > Seribacter. Next base: position 62,931 of record CACHJU010000006.1, on the reverse strand, counting down.
CAAAATGAACGAAAACCTGATTTCCGGCGATCACAGGAGTGGGGGTGGCATAGCTGTTCATTGGATGGCAAAACTGGGGTTCTTTGTTTTCAAAAACCAAAACCTTTTTTAATAGTTTACCGGTTTTCCAGTCCAGTTGAATTGCCCACATTTTAAATCCGTCTTCCTCGGCATTGGTAATCCACACCTTTCCATCTTTTACCACCGGGGATGACCAGGCTTTTCCAGGCATGGGGGTTTTCCAGGTTAAATTCTCAGTTTCCGAAAATTGGATCGGTAAATTGGCCTTACCTGCATCCCCGTCTCCATTGGGTCCGCGGAACTGGTTCCATTGGATGGGTTGGGAATGAACTAATTGAACAAGGATGAATGGGAGGAAAAATAAACGCATTAGTAACTTAGGTGAAGGGTTATTTAAGGAGAGATATCCCCAGGTCGGCCGATTGGCGGAGATAGTTATCTGCTTTTTCTTTTCGTGAATTTTTGATCTGTCTGTAAATCTTGCCGGCTTCTTCTTTCTGCCCTTTTACAGTTAGCTTTTCGGCGAGTTCAAAGCAATAGGCGGTTGCTTTGATTCGCCCCCAGCCTTTTTCCTTTTCCGATTGGGAAAGCAAAACACCCATATCCTTGGAGGATGCAATTTTCATAAGACCCCACATTCCTGCAAGACGGATTTCCAGATCTTTATCCTCAACTGCATTTAAAAAGTACTCGCGGGATTTTTTGTCTTCCAAAACTCCGAGGGCCTGAAGAATGGTGAGTCTGCAATCTCCTGAGGCATCGGGGTATGCTTTCCGAAAGTGAACCACGGTACCCACGCCAATCGCCTGCAATGCCTGAGCCGCGTATTCATAAATATGTTCATTCGGGTTAGTGAGAAAAGGAGCTATTTTTTCTGCCTGTTCGGGTCCGGCACAAATCTGAAGCTGACGGATGATGAATCCTTTAACTGCGAGGGGACGATCGTCAGTTAACATCCCGGCTAAGACGGAGGAGAATTCTTTTCTTTCCATTTTTCTCTCTTTTCCTCCAACCCGGATGGCGGTGGCATGAAGAGCGTGCCTAGGGCGGATATCGTCGCCATTTCCCGGTTCCAGAATAAGGTCAACGATTTCCCGGACGATTTGCTTTCCTCCTTTCAGGATGTCCACCACTGCCTGTTCACAGGCGTCTTTGTCAATGGTACGGAGTATCTTTCCGTCAGGCTGTGGAAAGGCTTGTATGATTTCGATTGTTTTCATCAGCAAGAAGTGGATTTGTGGTTTAGACTCGCCAAGGTGCACTCATTGGGGGATTGAGGAAGCGGTTAGCTTCCTCATCGTTGATGAATATTTCCTTGTCAGGATCGTAATTAAGTGTACGCCCGAGGCGAATGGCCAGGTTGGCCAGATGTAGTATGCAGGCCGCCCGGTGAGCCGCCTCAGGGTGTCCTCCTGCCTCTTTTCTCTGCTTTACGGCTTCTGCAAAGGAAAGCAGCGGTTCAGGGTTAGGCATTTCACTTATCTTTTTCTGATCTTCGATTGAGAGATCGTTCATGGATACATCGCGAACCTCATCTTGTTCATACGATGGACCCCACTCAGTACTTTCCATAACAAATTTAAAGCCGTCCGCATATTTGAGTTCCACCCAGGCCCACATTCCAGTTACTTCCGGATGGGCCGGAGGTGCGAAAGGGGTAATCTTGACTGGACTGGTATAGTCTTTTGCGTAAGTCCATTGTTCAGGGTCAAAGTGATGCTGTCCCATATCGCACATTCCACCGCCTTCATAGTCCCAGTACCCACGATGGGTTCCACCCGTCCTTCTGCTCTCATAGGGTTTCCAGGGTGAAGGACCGCAATACAAGTCCCAGTCCAGATTTTCAGGAATTGTCTGGGGAGCAATTCCTGGGGTCCCACTCCATTGTTTCACTTTCAACCCACCTTTTTTCTTACGAACTGCCCGGCAATCCTTGAGTAGACCACTGGACATAATCTTGTGTTTGAGCACGGCGTGTTTGTCCTTGCTTCTGCCAAACCTTCCGAAAGTACCGATCTGAAAAATCCGTCCGTACCGTTTGAAAGCGTTAACCACTGCACGTCCTTCGGCGACAAATCGGGTCATCGGTTTCTCGCAGAGAACATCCATGCCGGCTTCTGCAGATGCGATGGATATACTGGTGTGCCAATGAGGGGGTGTGGCAATCGCAACCAAGTCCAAGTCTTTTCGCTCAAGAAGTTTTCGGAAATCCTGATAAATTTCAGCTTTACCTTTACTTCTAGCTTGAGAGAATCTTTCAGCACGATCGAGGTTAACATCGCAGGCACCGACAAGTTCGACATTTAATCCCTTACATAATTGAGAATAGGTTCCCGGGCCTCTTCCTCCACATCCTATCAGGGCAGTACCATATTTTTCAGATGGGGGAATATGGGGAGCACCCAAAATGTGACGGGGAAGAATAGTCGCTGCAGTTGCCCCAGTCGCTGACTTTGTAAGAAAACTTCGGCGGGTGTGAGAAATAGGAATTTTTTTCATTTTTAAAAAAAGTTTATAGAAACTATTTAAAATTACTTCCAGTGTATTGAATATGGCAAGATTACTTCGATTAAATTGGAATTTTTAAAGACAGAACTCTTTTCAATAAGATTTTCAAAAATAGAAAATTTTATTGACTAAGCTAATTTTTAATTTAGCTTAGGTATATGTATACTGTCCATTTTGCTAAAACTAATCTTTCAAAATTGCTTTTACAGGCAGAGGATGGAAAGCAAGTTGTACTGGCGAGGGGAAAAAAGCCGATTGCCCGTTTGGTTCCATGCACCCAACTCCCGAATGAAGAAAGACCCGATGTGGGTACCGTTACTTCTAAACCCCTTAAAATTGTGGAGAAACGAGAAGTGGCGGGTAGTGTGGGTGATACTGTGGTATATTTTTAATGCGTGTATTACTGGATACTTTTCCATTTGTTTGGCTGACATCCGAACCGGCAAGGCTGAGTTCAAACGCAAGTCAAATTCTTTCAGATCAGGAAAACGAATTCTACCTCAGTGATGCATCCGTTCTGGAACTATCCCTAAAATATAATGACGGTAGTTTGGAAATGCCAAGCACACCAAGAAGATGGGTCAAGGAACAGGTTAAAACCTGGAATATCAGATCAATTGGCATGACGCGGGAATATTGCTACAGACTCGCTGAGCTTCCCTATCATCACGATGATGCGATTGATCGTATTTTGGCAGCTACTGCATTGGCGGAGGACATGTATCTTTTAACGAATGAGGAAGAATTAAGAAAATACCCTGTTTCAATCCTTTGGTAATGCAAATGTGCTTACCTTGACTGGAAGCATATTAAAGTTAATTTATATACATGAATTACTTATCCCTAAATCTAACGATTTTTTTAATATCTCTTTCATATCTTGCCATAGTTCCCAAGTCCTCAGGAATTACCAAACACACAAAACAAATGGAGAAAGGCAGCTTACTCTTTGATTTTATTACTGATGATCCAAAACATAATTGGATTGTCGTTAATGACAATGTCATGGGCGGTCGTTCAAAAGGAGGATTTACCTCTAAAAAGAAGCGTTTAATCTTTTCCGGAAATACCAATACAAATGGGGGTGGATTTTCTTCTATTCGCACTAAACCATCTGATTTTGATTTGGGAGACAAAACAGGACTACATATTCGGTACAAGGGAGATGGAAGAACTTATAAATTGGGCGTTCGTGTTGAAGGGAAGTCTGTTTCTTACCGTAGTAATTTTAATACTGATAGTGATTTAAAAGGTTGGCGTGAGATAAAGATTCCTTTTGATGAAATGGATGTAAGTTGGCGGGGGAGGCCGCTGTCGAAAGAAGAGTATCCAATGATCAAGTCCAAGATCCATAGTATCGAATTTATGATCTACGATAAGCAGGATGGACCGTTCAAACTACAAGTCGACTGGATCAAGTCGTACTAGTTTTTCTTACCTTTTTTGCTACCAACCGATACAAATCCCTTTTCAGTATTGATGGGATTGCTGTCTTCTAATTCCTTTAGTTTCGCCATTAAGGCAGATTTAAGTCTTCGCTGAACATTCTTGTGCTTTGCACTACCCGCTAAATTTTTCATCTCAAATGGATCTTTTTGTAAATCGTATAATTCAAACTCGTCCCGGTTATGCAATTTATGAACGAGTGCTTGTTCCATTTTGGTTTTCTTTGGCTTTGCCACCCAGGAGCCAGACGGATTGAGGTCCTTGGGTTTTATTTGGGTGTCCTCAATCATCTTTAGTGCCTGTGTGAGCGTAACATTGGATGTTATGGATTTATGATTTGGATTGTAAATCAGGGAGTATCTTTTATCGCGAATGGCCCGGATCGGATAGATGCGTTCCCGATTGTCAATGATTCGACAATTCGTAAAGGCCCCATATACATACTGACGTATCGGTTCCTCCACACCTTTTAGTAAGCTAAGGAAGCTTTTTCCATCCACGGCACCTTTTTTAAGTTTGCCTCCCAGTTCATCGACCAAGCTGGGAGTTATATCAGCAGTGGAGACAAGCTCATCTATAACTGATCCAGGTTTGGAAAGGCCGGGCCAGTGGGCGACCAATCCTGTATGTAGGCCGTTATCATAGCAGGTCCACTTCGCAAAGGGGAGCTGGGTTCCCTGTTCGCTGCATACCATGAAAATGGTATTTTTCCATAGATTTCTTTTTTCCAGTTCCTTGCGCATCATTCCCACTAAGTGATCAAAATTGGTGATCTCTGCGTAGTATTGAATCATAACCTCCCTCAGCTCGGGCGTATCAATCCAATAGGATGGGACCGTAATTTTTTTGGCGTCATATGATGAGGGGTCACCCGTGGTGAATGGAGCGTGAGAATCATGAGATCCAATGAATAAGCAAAATGGATCTTCTGTTTTTTCACAGTCATCGAGAAATGCCTTTGCCTTATCCAGGATTTCAGGATTGGCATCCACTTTTTTACTTACTTCTCCAAGGCGCTCAAATGGATAGCATTCATTTGGGCCCACATGGGATTTGCCGAGCAGGGCAACCCGGTAACCGAGGGGTTTTAGGTAATGAACAATGCTTTTGGTTCCGGAAACTGATTTTGAGTGATTGGGTAGTGTGCCGGTTCGCCAGGGGGATCTTCCGCTGTAAAGTTCCTGCCTAAAGGGAGCACACATGGCCACCGTACAATAGGCACGATCAAATCGCGTTCCATCCCTGGCTAATTGATCGATGTTTGGAGTCTTACAGTCTTTTCCGCCGTATGCACCCCAGGTGTCCCGACTCATATCGTCTGCTAAGATGAATACAACATTTTGTTTTGCTGATCCTGACATTGCAAAAAATGTTAAAAAGAGGAGGGATATTTTATTGGTCATTTGTAAATGAGTTGAGCGGTTGATTTAATTTCCTTATTGGATTTGAAACGAATCCAATGGGCGGCGAAACCATCAGGAAATTTAAAGGTTATCTTCTTCCCAGCTTCAAGATCAAAGGTTTTGTAGGGGTGAAATCCTGTCCAGTGATTGATGTCAATTTCGGCCTTTAGGGGCAAGTTTTAGAATTTTATTTAATTCGGCTTCATTCATTCCAAGCATTTTGACTTGGGGGTTTCTTTCCAAAGTGAGGTCTTGATAAATAACCTTTTGGGGCATGCCTCCATGCACTTGCAGGGAGATCTGGCCTTCGAGTTCTCCAATTGGATCCCGGAGTGCCACGGTGATCTTTCCATTGATTGCCAGCCAAATTCGATGACCCACGGTGAGAATTTCATACTTATTCCATTTTTCAGGCTTGAGGTTTTTTCCCTCTTTATCCTTGTTCTTGGCCAAGATTTTTCTGCCATGTTCATGATAGAGAGAACCCCACCAACCTTTACCAATATCCGCCTGATATCCCACAGCATGGCCATTATTCTCACGTTTAGAACGAAATTGAATACCGGCGTTGGCTGCAAAAGGAATCTGTTTTACTTTGAGGGTCAATTTAAAGTCATTCACCTTTTTGTCGTACCAGAGAAATTGATTCCCTTGAATTTTTTGGTCGCCCTTAGTTCCGACAATGCCACCATTCTGCACCGACCAGTACGACATATCCTCTGCACTCCATCCAGACAGGTCTTTCCCATTAAAAAAAGTCTCTTTGGCAGAAAGAAGCCCCGTTGCCAAAATGAACAACAAGGAAGGAAGGTAAAATTTAAGTAGTTTCATAAATTTCGCAGATGATTTCTTTTGCTGTAAAACTAGTCCTTAAAGGAGAGTTCCAAACTTTCAATCAAAGGCTTGGAAGCATTGGAGGTCACATCACTGATCTTAACTTCGATCTGAAAGGCAAAGCCCTCCGGTAGACCCGTAAGGTTTTGTCTGGCCGGGGTCCTCTTGATTTGTTTGGAGAAGCCTTTGATGTAGTCGTAACTTTCTTTCATCTCTGACCATTTACTCCATTTATCAATTTTACCGTTATTGGTGGTATCCACTCCAACACGAGATTCAACTTTTTCAACCCAGGGACCGGTACTTACATAATCCTTTGCAGTCTGAGTGATGAGGTAGAATTTTCCCTCTGCAAAACCAATATCCGGGTCGGGGTGTCCTTGGCCTATTTCTCCGCAGAATTCGAAAGGCTTATTCATACTGGAAGAAGTAAACCAAGCGATTCTAATTTTGTCATTAGCTGGATGGAAATCACAAAATAAGTAATACTGTCCACCGATACTTATAGCGGCCCAGTCGCCATAGGCATCCTGCTCAGGTTGATGGATTTCATATTCGGCCACACTGGTGGGAAATCTCTTCGGGTCTTCCTTCGTCCAATGTGGATGATTATATTTGGCCATCTTTCCCGTTGGCTTGGTCCGGTGATCTATAGCCGGATCTAAAATTTTGAATGGGTGTATGCCATTTGGGCTTACAGAATGACCAGCCAGAGGGGAATCCCAGGAATGCTTTCCTGCATGAATCGGGCTCCAGTCTTCATAAATGATATGAAATGTTCCATCAAGGTCCCGAATGACTGCACAGTCTGAACCATCCGATGGATCGGCAAAGGCGAGTCCCATGTTTTTACCCGGTTTACCATCGGTCAGATCATCATCAATAAAGAGATGGGGATCCTGATCATTGGGGAAGTCGTAGTAAATGTAGGTTTTTCCTCCGATCTGTTCGGCCGTTGTCGTCCATCTTGCAAAGCCTGGTGTAACTGGGCCATGGTGTACCCAATTTTGCATATCCTTACTTTGCCAGGCATGATAGCCACCCAATCCTTTCTCTAAACCGCCTGGTGCATTGAATTGGTTTTCATCCAGAGTTGTTTTGAGGGGAACATTGAATCCCTGGAGCTTGGCATCTTTTGCTTCAAAGTTACCGGATTTTTTACCTTTGGATGGTTTGGGGGGGCTGTATCGGCCGAACATCCAGTAATCCTTGGATCCTTTTGCAAGGAAGACGGGTGCATCCTTAAGATTGGATGGGCCAACGCCAGGGACTTCTTCCCAGTTTTGCCATACAGGTGACTGGTGAATGGTAAGAGATTGAAGAGATTTCTTACTTTTGAATTTCTTAAGCTTTGTTTTGAAGTGACCGGCTTTTCCCTCGGGGGAGACTACATTATCTTTGATGATGATCCCTTTGCTCGATTGAAGATTCTTTTTCCATTCTGTTTGGCTCTTAATTTTCCAGCTTTCGGAAAAAAGAGAGACTGAGAGGGCAAAGGTGATGAATGTAATTAAATAAAATATCATGACTATCTGGTAATGAAATTAGTTGGATTTTGGAATAGTGAATCCTTTTGGAAGGTAGGATACCTCTCGGTCATTTGGTACTTTTTTCCCCGGAGAACTTCTTCCATTTCTGACTTCCTTGTCGAGTAGCTCGATTAGCTCTTTAACCTTTGCTTTGTTTTTTGCCTGAAGATTTGTTTTCTCATTTTTTTCCTGCTTCAAATTAAATAATTGAATGGTGGGCAAGCCTTGCTTTTTTGCCTCCATTTCCTTTGGAGCACTCCATCCACCACTTCCTGCGGAAAGGCAAAGTTTCCAGTCTCCCTGCCTGATAGAGAAGTGTCCGCTAATCGAATGACTGATAAGGGTTGAGCGGGTTGTTTTTGATTTTTCCTTAAAAGCAGGGACCAGACTGAAGGAATCCTCGCCTCCCTGATCAATTTTCTTCTGCCCAGTAATTTCTCTCATGGTGTCATACAGATCGGTTAGGCATACGAGGGCATTGGTCTTTTGACCGGCCTTGATTCCTTTTGGCCAGCGGGCGATCAACGGTACCCTGTGACCACCTTCGTAAATGTCTGCCTTATGTCCACGAAACCCCGCACTTGGATCGTGACCAAATTCGGCTAATTTTTCGAAGTTTCCCTGGGGTGAACAACCGTTGTCACTGGTAAAGAAAACTAGGGTGTTTTCGTCGATCCCGGCCGCCTTGATTGCTGCCAATAGTTCACCCATATGTCCATCGACCTGCATCATGAAATCAGCATAAGGATTCATTTTACTCGCACCCTTGTAAGGAGGTACGGGTACGATTGGAGTATGCGGTGCTGGCAAGGGGAGATAGAGAAAGAAAGGTTTTTTCTTTTTGGCACGCTCTTTTATATAGGCCACACTTTTATCGAATAAATGGGGCAGTACCTGATCAATTTTAAAATCGGGCCCGATCGGACCTTCCCGATACCAACCATATGGATCTTCGTTTCTGGTAACTCCTTCTTCCCGGTCGGGTTGGGCGGTTATCTTCCCGGTATCTACCCATACATAGGGAGGCATATCCAAAGATCCGCAATGACCATAATAGTTGGTGAATCCATTGATGTCGGGTCCATTTTTCACCGGTTTAGTGAAATTAATATCCTTCCATTTCTGTTCACTCTTGTCCGCTTTGGCCCAATCCCATCCAAGGTGCCATTTACCAATCATTTGGGTGTGATAACCGACTTTTTGGAGCAAATGTCCCACGGTTGCCCGGTCAGCTGGAATCAAATGATCACTGGTTCCGCTAAGAACTCCCCTAGCTAGACGGGATCGCCAATTGTAACGCCCGGTAAGAACGCCGTACCGGGTTGGTGTGCAAACTGAACTTGAAGAATGGGCATCCATAAAAGTAATCCCTTCATCTGCCATCTTTTGAAGATGCGGAGTCTTAATCTTAGAGTCCGGATTGGTAGGGGATATATCTCCGATTCCCAAATCATCAGCAAGGACGAAGATTACATTCGGGTGAGCATGATGCTTGGCGTAAAGGAGACAGGAAAGGAAGATACCAAGGGTGAGTATATATGATTTCATGATTTTTTAAATTTTATAGTTTTTCGACTTCGGTGAAGTAGGCACCACCAACTTGTCCTTGTTGATTGTATATAAAAGTCCAAAGCTCAGAAATTCCTGAAGGTAAGCTAAGAGTGAATTTAATTTCCTTTGAACCATCTTTGATCACAGCTTCGTTCTCAAGCCCGGCAATTTTAATTCTAGCCTTGACGCCAACGATGGTCTTATCGGCTTCTTTCGGCCATTGTCTAAGAGTAAACCGATATTTGCCGGCCTCTAGGATATTTACCAGCCAAGGATAAGTCACTTTGGGAATACCTTTAATTGAACGAAAGTTCCAAGGCGGGTTACCCGTTTCAGGACGCCAGTCCTGCGAGCATAGAACTGCTGGATTTTCACTAGGATCTCCTAGATCGATGGCTACTGCTTTTAAACCCGGGGAAACGCGTTTCCAAAATAACTGATAGGCTATGCGTAAATCCTTAACAGTTCCAGGTCTTTGGCTGGCGATATTATTTCGTTGTGCCGGATCATTGACGATATCGTAGAGTTCTTCAGCTTTATCCGTATTCACCAATCTCCATCTTTCTGTCATCACAATTGAATTGGTAAGGGGACCGAGTGCAATTTTGTGATGGGCTCCTCCATGATATTGTAAAAACAGGTGATTGCGCTTCCAGGATTTAGCTTTGCCTGCAAGTAAAGGAGTAAGAGATCGACCATCCACATCATATTTTTTGCCTGGTTTGGGAAGTTTGCAAAGATCAGCAAGCGTGGGCAGAACATCAATATGTGCGGCAAGCATATCTATTTCGAGGCCTTTAGAGAAACCGCCCGATGGCCAGTGAAGGAAGAAGGGTACGCGGTGACCACCTTCATAGATTGAAGACTTTTTACCCCGCATCCCCGCGTTGAAACCCAAGATGGGCTCTGTATCCAGTCCTGGAAACTTACATCCTGCAGATGTGCCATTATCAGTCATGAAAATGAGGATGGTGTTCTCTGCCAGTTTTAAATCTTCCAAATGATCCCGTAGTAGTCCTAGGTTGTGATCAATATTTGCAATCATACCGAAGAAATTGGCATTATTGACCTCATTCTTTTGATAAGGTTCAGCCCATTTTGGATCTACCCGGTAGGGACCATGAGGAGCATTGGTGGCGATATAAAGAAAAAATGGTTCTTTCTGGTTTTCTGAGATGAACCGCATTCCTTCGCGAAACCATACATCCGTGCAATAACCATCAAATTTTTCAAAAGTTCCAATCCGGCTTCCCGGACGGACCCGTTCGTAAGTATCATCAAAATAATCATTTCCCCAATGGTCGGATGCCTGCCCAACTCCTCCGCATCGATGCCAGACCGCATCCTGGAAACCACGGTCCTGTGGTCGGTGGGGGGCATTGTCTCCTAGGTGCCATTTCCCAGTCATACCAGTCTTGTAGCCATTTTCAGCAAAGAGGTGGGCCAAGGTTTTTTCCGAAGGGTGCATCATCGTCCTCCCGGCACTAGTTCGATAAGCACCGGTCACACCGGGATGATTTCCGGTCATTAATGCGGCCCGGGTGGGCGTACAGAACGGGCTGACATGAAAGTCGGTAAACCGAACGGATTCCGAGTGTAATTGGTCCAGATTTGGAGTCTTTAGAATTGGGTTCCCGTGGGAGGCAAGATCTCCGTAACCCTGATCATCGGTCATGATGAGAATTACATTGGGTTTTTCAGCCCATACTGATGAAACTAAAAGTAAGCCTGTAATGTATAAGAATATATAATTCATAGTCAGTGATTACGGACTCCAGGGGTTCTTTGATTCTCCTTTGGGTTGAAGAAATTTGGCATCTACTTCTTTGTACCAGGCATGCAGCTTGTTTCGCATATTATTAACCCTTTTGGGCTCATAGGAAGACAAGTCCTTGGTTTCTCCAATGTCCTCTTTCAAATTATACAGGGACACCTTTCCATTCTCATAGTTTTCGAAAAGTTTGTAATCTCCCATTCGGACCGCACCTCCGGGAATTCCACCTTGGTTGGAATAGTGGGGGTAGTGCCAGTAGAGAGCTTCCCGATCTAATTGTTTCCCCAGTAAGGCCGGAGTTAGATCGATGCCGTCAATGTCGTGTTTGATTTTTGATCCCACACTTGATGCTACGGTGGGAAGCAGATCAATGGAACAAATCATCTCACTGCTGACTGAACCAGGCTTGGTTACACCCGGGTATCGGATAATCCAGGGTTCGCGAATGCCACCCTCATAAACCCATCCTTTTCCCCCGCGGAGGGGCAGGTTGCTGGTTGGACTGCCCTCCGATGTGGAAAGTCCACCGTTATCCGATGTGAAGAAGACCATGGTGTTATCAGTAACACCGGCTTCATCGAGGGCTGTGAGAACTTTACCCACGGCTTCATCCATGGCTTCCACCATCGCGGCATAGACCGCATGTTTTTGAAGAATTCGGACTTTGCGATCGTGGAGTGGACCAAATTCTTCTCCTGAGATTTTGGTGGCTTTTTTCTTATACTTTTCAATCAAGCCCTTTCTTCCCTGAAGAGGTGTGTGGACGGAATAAAAGGATAGGTAGGCTAGAAATGCTTTGTCTTTATTCTGATTAATGAATTTTACGGTTTCATTTGCCAATCTGTTTGGGAGATGTTCCCCATCCGGACTATCTGGATGAAGTTCCGGGTTTTTGAAAGGGGAGAAATATTTCTTACCTGTGTAAGGTCCACCTTTTGCCCATCCCCCCATGTTTATATCGAAGCCCTGTCCTTTGGGCCACCATTCCTTGCTAGGACCTAAATGCCATTTACCGGCAAAAAAGGTTTGGTACTCTTGACCTTTTAGTATTTCGGCAAGGGTTATTTCATCCAAATCCATTTTGTCATGCAAGGGGGCGGGGTTGAATTTACCAGACCGTTTGCCGGAAAAGAAATTAGTCGCCTTAACCCGGGTTGGATATTTCCCAGTCATTAAGCTGTAGCGAGTAGGTGAGCAGACCGGATTTGCGGCGTACCCATCGGTGAAGCGCATCCCGGTGGAAGCCAATTCGTCGATATGAGGAGTTTCGTAGAAACAATCAGGATTATTTGCACCAATATCCATATAACCGAGATCATCCACGAGGAATACCAAGACATTAGGTTTTTCAGCAAATACTGATAACCAAAAGGTGAGGGGAAGAAAGATGGCGATATAAAACTTCATTACTACTGGCAGACTATTTTTTGGATTTCTTAAATTGCAAATTTCGTTCATGAGGTGCTTCTCTCCGGTCTTTATCAACCAGTGCCTGATTAAGAATTTTTCCGGGACGGGCCGGTTGATGAGAGGATTCAGCAAGAGCGATTAGATCCTGAAGTATCTTTCCTTCTTGATCAGCTAAATCCATTTCCTCTTCAATATCATTCGACAAATCATAAAGTTCCCAGTTTCCTTTTTTATCGCGGTACGCTTTCCAGTTACCTTTTCGAAGTGCCCTTTGTCTCCCAAGTTCCCAGTACATGTAGGAATGATTTTCCTGTTTTCCCCTGCTAAGAAGGGTGGGTAAAAAAGAAATACCATCGGTTTCCGGGCAATCAGCATTCGTAACTTCAGCAAGGGTAGGCATGACATCCGGGTGATAAAATAAATGTTCAGATACCATGCCCGGTTTTATTTTTTTGGGCCAACGGACAAGATAAGGAATCTTGAGCCCTCCCTCGTAGAGGAAACCTTTCCCTGCACGAAATCTTTTACCAGTCTCTGGGTTCAAGTTCGGAGCAAAAAAGCCATGGGGTCGATCTTCCGTGGCAAAGTAAGTCTGCCCACCATTATCTCCACTAAGAAAGAAAATGGTGTTCTCATCCAATTTTAGCTTTTTGAGTAATTTGATTATTTCTCCAAGTTGCTGGTCCACCATATGCATGAATGCAGCATAGACTTTTGCATCATCGTTTGTTCGCTGCCCTGCGGTCCATGGCTTACTTTTGAAGAGTTTCCATGAGGGGTCATCCTTGTCGATACCCCATAATCCATGAGGGGGCGTCCAAGGAAGATAGCAGAAAAAAGGTTCATCTTTGTGTTTTTTAATGAAAGCGATTGATTCCTTAAAGATTTCCAAATGGGCATGCGTCTTTCCCTCATAAAAGCTCTTCCCTGAATTACCGGGCAAAGGAACTTCCTCACTATTTCTGATTAAGTAACTTGGATAAAATGTATGGGCATGCACCTGATCATAATATCCGAAAAATAGATCAAAACTGTGATTCTCTGGAACGCCGGTCGTTCCACGTCCCCCAATGCCCCATTTCCCAAATCCCCCGGTGGCATATCCTTTGGATTTGAGCATGCTTGCCAAAGTCGGTTCATCTGCTCGAATTGGGGAGTGTCCGTTGTTTACCCGCATAGACATATTTCCGGCATGCAGACCCGTGAGAAGGGAGCAACGGGTGGGACCACAGACTGGAGCACCTGCATAGGCATTGGTGAAGCGCATACCTTCAGCGGCAAATTGATCGATATTTGGGGTTATCAGTTCGGAACTACCCATGTGTCCCGATTCAAAATATCCCCACTCGTCAAGCATGAGATAGATTATGTTGGGTTGCTTGGCCTTTGTTGTAAAACCTAGAAGCACAGATGGAATTATCCATGTTAATTGGACTATTTTTTTGCTCATTGGCATGCCTTTACTTCTTTTCTTTTGTCTTTGTCAGCCCTTTGGCAGATAGAAATTTCATTCTTTTTTCCCATGGTTGATGTCGGCTGAATAATTCTCCGAACCTCTGATAATCATTATAAGGTACCGCTTGCTTTTTCCAGTTTTTCAATAGCTGGTCATAGAGTCTCTGCATTTTTTGGATGCGTTTTATGTCATTGGGGTTTTGGGCAAGATTGGTAAGCTCCAATGAATCTTTTTTCAAATCGTATAGTTCTTCGGTTACTTCAAATCCTTCTGCTGCATATCCCCAGTAAAGATATTTCATATTTTCTGTCACTACTCCCAGGCAATGAGTGGGTGCCCTTCCCCAAACATTGATCAAGGGAAGAGATTTATGCAGAGAGGATTTTGGATTATCATAGACTGTCATTAAATCCTTTCCGTCCATATTTCGCGGGACAGGTAAACCAGCTAACTTGAGAATCGTTGGAGCGAAGTCAACATTTCCGGTAAGTGCAGAAGACCTAAGCTTTTTTCCTGAATTTTGATGGCGCGGATCATAAATTACGAGAGGAACACGGCTTGATTCCTCATAAGGCAATACTTTGGAACCGTACCCGTGGGAACCACAGAAGAATCCATTATCAGAGGTATAAATAATAACGGTATTTTTTTCGGTGCCACTGTCCCTTAGTGCTTTTCTAATCATGCCCACCGCCACATCAATCGCGTAGATTTGTTGATGGTAAGTTGCCATCACATCATCGTATTTATCCGAGTAATTCCATGAATGAAAGCGCTCGTATTGTCGGTCCTGTTTACTTTGCTTGGAGAAATGCTCCCCATATTTTCTTCCATAATTTGCCGGTTTTTTGAAAGTTTTGCCCGCGTAAACATGATTGTCAATCGGATCAGGTGTAGCTGGTTTATGAGGTGCTTTAAAACTTATTGATAGGCAAAAGGGCTTGTCCGATTTGGTGGATTCGAGAATGAAGTCCCGACCAAAGGCACCATAAGATCGAGTGGAGTGAGGGTAATCCTTCGCATAATGCTTCATCGACTCATTTTTTGCTGTGTTATAATTAGTCTGTCCCGGACCGCCTCCCCACTTATCGAAATCTTTCTGGGGCAAGGGCAGTCTTTTTCCATTGGGCTTTTCCCGAAGATCGAATCCAAACTTCCCGGCAAAGGCAGTTCGGTATCCATGCTTCCGTAACATTACCGGATAGGTCTTTTCCCAAGTTTTTTGCAACATGTCACCATGATTGAAATTGGTGCCGTGTTTGTATTCAAACATGCCTGTCATGACTGAGGCGCGGGAAGCCATACAAATGGCCGTGGTATCATAGTGTCGGTCGAAGACCATGCCATCCTCGGCTAAGTGGTCGATTTCAGGACTCTTTACATCTTTGTTTCCGTAGCAGCCAAGAGAGTAAGTACTCTGGTCATCGGATAGAAGGAATATGATATTTGGTTTTCTTTTGCCTTCCGCACTAAAGAGCATGAACGGAAATAGGCATAATTTAAAATAAAGCAGTTTATACAAAAATTTAAACATAGGGCTGAAGGGTTTGGGCGAAAAGAGGATTTTCTTCCTTAAAAGAATCAAATCGCACCAGATAACCCAACTAAAAAGAATCCCTAAAGCTAAAAATGGAAACTTAAGGTAAACTTAACCTAAGGAAAGGGATTATGAAATGGGAATCAAACTTGTGGTTTATTCTGATCGTCCCGTGAAGCTTGTTTCACTTGACGCACCACTTCACTAACCGAGTTTACCACATCCCCAAGATCCATATCACCACGCCTTTTATGGTTAAAAGGAACACCAATTACTTCTGAAAGTCGTTGCCCAATATTCATAACTGCATTGTTTTGAGAAAAACGACTCATATTTACCCCATTTACAGCGATATTCGAAGATGAGCCAGGGGTCAAATTGAGGGCTTCTTGATATCCATTATGAAAATTGAAAATTAGAACATAACTGGTTTTATCTTTACGGTCACCATCAGAGTCCCGCTCGTATTGTCTATCTTCTTCAATTATTATTTCTTTAATATCATGAAAGGCATAAGCATTATTACTCGCATTAAGCAGAGATTTAGTGGCAATCTTAACCTGCTTTATGTTTCCATCAGCAATCAGGGTAATTGATTTGTTTAGAAATAATATTAGGATGCCGATCGCTAGGGCAATTAGACCAATCCACCATTGGGAAGAGCTTTTCATTAACATAACAATCACCCCAATTATTGCTCCAATCATGAGAATGATTGAGAAGATGTATCCGAAAAGGGCTGATTTTTTGCATTCTAAATAGGTTGGGGAATCTTGAGTAATTTTCATTTATATGGAGGGAGAGGATTTATCTTTAAATTCATTACAATAGTAATGACATAGCAATTCAAATTGTTTCGGAGAATAATGTCCTAAATCTAATTACTCTGACAGATACTCATCTCTGACAAGAAGTTTGAGCTATTTTCCTTCTTTAAGCCATTTTTTATAAATTTCTGAATTCTTTCGGTAAATTTCTTTCGAAACCTTGTTTCCGGTCGTGCTCATTTGATCCTCGGTTTCAAGAATATAAACTTCCTGCGTTTCTGGTCCTGGATCTCCTGTTCGTACGATCCATTCGGAGAGGTTTTTCCTCATTTCATAAATTGTTTTTTCATACTTTTTGTTTTCCGCGAGATTCTTGGTCTGCCATCGATCTTGCTTATAAAGATAAAGCTCTTCTCTTGAGCGGGTTGGGGAGAACAATAGTTTGTTGGCCAAGGTATTTGTTTTTCCTTTAAGATGGAGCTCACGAAGTCGCTTAATGATTAATTTAGAGTCCTTATAATTACTGGGCATCAGGTGTGGTCTATCCGGGAAAAAGTTCTTTATATAGAGGAAATCTTTGGAACGTACTGAACGAATTTGATCCGCAGCTTCTCCACAACGGTCACGGGCGGCAAAGATGAATCTTTTTGGCTGGTACTTTAAAGAAAGAATATCTTGACCTTCCATTTTCGCGGGTATTTTAATTCCAGCTGCTGCAAGTGAAAGTGCAGCAATATCAATATGCTCAATTAGATCGTTCCTTTTTACTCCTTTCGGAACGCCTGGACCTTTTATTACAAGTGGAATGTGAGTACCTTCATCATAGAGAAATTGTTTTCCGCGGGCGTGGCTGATCCCGTGATCAGTGAAGAAAATGATTAGTGTTTTTTCAAGAATCCCCTCTTTTTGGAGCCTTTGGATAACCTGACCAACATGCCAGTCAGTTATTCTAACTGTATCCAAATATGTCGCCCAGTCTCTGAGAAGAACTGAATCATTTGGATAATAGGGTGGCAATTTAACCAAATCGTGGGAGGTTGGTTTAAGTCCAAATTGGATTGCCATTCTTTTTTCAAGAATTTCATAGTGTTTTTCAGCGGCTCCCCGAATTTTCCCCCCGTGCAATTGAACCTGCATGAAAAACGGTTGGTTCTCGTTGCGGTCGGACCAGTCATGACTGTTATACATCTCGGTATCCCAAACAAAATTATAGTCCGTTTTACCTCTTCTTTTGGTTTTGGTTGGCAGGCTTCTAAAATCGAAATTTTCCAGTCCACTACCAATGCATGTAAAATATCCTGCTTCCTGAAAAATTTCAGGAATGGGTCTCACTCCATCAGGTAGTTGAATGTTATTTTTTCCTCTGCCACTCCTGTGATGATGAGCTTTGATCGAATTTTGGTACATTCCGGTAATCAAAGAGGATCGAAAAGTGGAGCAGACTGGAGAGGTTGCATAGGCACGGGTAAATAATAAACCTTCTTTTGCCAGTCTATCCACATGAGGAGTTTCAGTGGTTTTTTCTCCGTAACAGGAGAAATTGGCGGACATGTCATCGATTACAAACCAAAGGATATTGGGACGCTCTTCAGCTGAGATTGTCGAAACCATCGCAACAATTAGAAACATTACGAAGTATATTTTGTTCATTTAATCAACTTCCTGTTGTATAAATAATTTAACAGGAAAAAGTTTTGCTTACAAAAACTTGGGCAGAACGGGTTTACCGTCTTTTTTAGAAATTGGAAATTTTGGTTTCCAAGTTGGATGATTTTGTCCGAGCCAGTCTTGAATCTTTTTTGACAGACTGGAGGCAAGCTCGGGATGTTTTTTGATTATGTTTTGGTCTTCTCCAATATCATCAGTCAGGTTATAAAGTTCCCATGCATTGGTTTCGTAGTAATAAAGTAATTTATAGCGTTTATTTTCGATTTCATCAATTACGACGACGCAGGGTTGGGCTCGCACATCCATGTATCCTGGAAACAAATAAAAGATGGGAGAACGTTTATCAGTAAGTTTTGGGTTGTGAAGAAATTTAGAAAAAGATTCTCCATCTAATGGGTGTTTTTTTGCGGGTGGAAGCCAGGAATTTCCAGCAAGTTCAAGGAGAGTGGGGTAAAAATCGATTCCGTGAATCATCCTGTTACTAACCGTATTCGCGGGGATAATACCAGGCCAATAGGCAATTAGGGGAACACGTATCCCACCTTCAGTAAACATTCCTTTCACGCCACGCAAAGGAAGGTTGTCACCATGAGTACCTCCATTGTCTGAGGTGAAAATGATCAAGGTGTCCTGAGCGATGCTATCACCTACATCCCCATCCCCATTTGGGTCTTCGATCGTATCAAGGAGTCTTCCCAGGACTGCATCCATTCCGAATATGAATCCGGCTAAATTAGCTCTTCTAGAATTCTTTGCATCCAGACGTTTTTGTGCGGCTTCTTTGAGGTCTGGCCTGGACTGTACGGGTCCATGAACCGCATAAGCATAGAGTTGTAAATAGAAAGGTTTATTTTTGGCAGCCAGCGTATCCACTGTTTCTTCCATTGCATCGGCCAAGGCATCACAAACATGTTTGGGTTTCCCAACCTGACTCTTGGGGATTCCATACTGTTCGACATACGCTTCCGTGTAGGGTTTGGCAAAGCGGTCGAAGTCTCCCTGCCCAAGTCTTGCGAATTGCCAGGAATCATTAAT
This sequence comes from uncultured Verrucomicrobiota bacterium, assembly GCA_902580225.1. Classification (GTDB taxonomy): domain Bacteria; phylum Verrucomicrobiota; class Verrucomicrobiia; order Opitutales; family Seribacteraceae; genus Seribacter. The sequence goes on along the minus strand of CACHJU010000006.1, from coordinate 43,992 downwards.
CTTTTTGGAAAAGCAGGTGGGTTGGTGACCTTGCGAATATCCTCCAATATTGATGTCGAACCCCTGATTTTCAGGCATTGTTTTATCCGTGCCGTGACCACCCACATGATATTTACCAATATGTGCAGTGTTGTATCCATTTTTTTTAAGTGCCTCAGCAATCGTTACAGCTGAGGAGGCAACATCTTCACTTTGACTTGGGCCGGTGAAATTTGCTTCTTCCTTGGTGATGCCCGGTTTTTGGTTCCGGTTTAGGTTCCCGACAACATACACGCTGTTGTTTACCCGGGCAGGATATTGTCCCGACAGCATGGCTGCACGGGAGGGTGCGCAATTGGGTTGGGTGTAGGCATAAGTAAAACTCAAACCTTGATTGGCAATTTTCTCTATATTGGGGGTAATGAATGAACCGGTATGGGTTCCCATTGTGACCTGTTTTGCACTGATTTGATTCCATCCCAAATCGTCGATCATATAGACGATCAGGTTGGGCTGTTTTTTTCCATAAATAAGGCAGCATGAAAATATGCAAAGGGAAAGCTGGAATAGAAAATTAATATTTTTCATTTGATTGAGGGTGTTTGTGACTAGCCAAGAACGCCTCAATCGAATGATCAAACATGTAGAGAAGTCAATAGTTTAGAGAATTATAAATTAAGGTTTCCCAAAGGTCTTGGGGTTGAACAATCCTGATGTAAGCTCAGCCTGTCTTCTGGATAAATACTCTCCAGATATTTTTTTGGCTTTTTCCTGATCTGCTTCACTGTAGTCCCAAAACTCCTGAACAATCTCTTCGCATGCTGGATAATGGGATCCATCATCTCCCACCTTTTTTCGCAGTTTTACCATCCAACTCTTGAGTGAGTTGACAAGCTTGGCGTTTTTTGGATCATCGTAGATATTTTTGGTTTCCTGAGGATCCTTTTCCATATCGTACAATTCCCATCCTGCCGGTGTCTGGTAATCTCCTTGATAATTACACCCATAAAAGTAAATGAGTTTATAACGCTTGGTTCTCATTCCAATGTGGGCGGGATTATCATGATGAGCCATGTGCATCCAGTAGCGATAATAAGCGGCTTTTTTCCATACTTTTTTTTCTTTTCCAGTTTCAAGTATACTTTTGAATGAACGACCCTGGACAGACTTTGGGATAGACGCACCGGCAAAGTCGAGCAGGGTGGGGGCGAAGTCCACATTTTCAATAATCGAATCAAATTTCTGGCCTGATTGAATGGATTTTGGAAAACGAACCATAAGGGGCATCCGCATGGATTCCTCATACATCCATCGTTTATCCTGATAATCATGTTCGCCGAGCATGAAGCCCTGATCCGCGGTATATACAATTAAGGTATTATCCATTTGGCCACTGGCTTCAAGATGGGTAAACAGGCGACCTAGATTATCATCAATTCCCTTTACGCACCTAAGAAATTTTTTGAGATAGGCGTTGTAGGCAAGACGAGTATTTTCTTCATTGGTAAAATTGTTAGGATCATAATTTTCAGGAAATTCTTTAGGGAATCTTTCGGGTAGATCACGCAGGTAGGATCGCCGGGGGTTACGATTTCCAATGGATGTTCCGATATGGGGAATTAACTCATCATTGTCTCCGCGGGTGGCGAGAGATCCGAATTGGGGATTTCGTTTCCCAAGAGTGGGAGGTTCCGGAATATCAATATTAGCAAGATAATTTTCATATCTTTCTGCATTTTCAAAGTAATCATGAGGAGCCTTGTAGTGATGCATCAGAAAGAAAGGTTTGTCATCCTTTCTTTTCTTAAGCCAATCAAGGGTCAAGTCGGTGATGGCATCTGTGGAATGTTTTTCTGGAAATTCGATCAGGTTTTTCCCCCATGGCTTTTCTCCTCGAATTCGAAAGGAGGGGCCGTGGTATTTGCCTTGTCCAGGTAGCACACAGTAGTAGTTAAAGTCCTTGGGTTCGACTTTGAGGTGCCACTTTCCGATCATAGCGGTTTCATAGCCTGCTTTACCCATTTCAATAGCGAGCATTTGCTTGCCTGGGAGTACTTTACCACTGAGGTCGACTGCTCCATTTGTGTGATTATATTGTCCGGTCAGGACGCAGGCACGGGAAGGTGAGCAGATTGAATTAGTGCAGAAGGCGTTTTTAAAAAGAGCTCCTTCTTTTGCAAGGCGGTCGAGGTTGGGGGTTGGGGCGATTTTGGCTAAACGTCCTCCATAGGCTGATATTCCATGTGCTGCATGATCATCCGACATGATGTAGAGAATGTTTGGTTTTTTGCCCTGGGTTGTACTTAGAAGCGTAAGGAAAAAAGGACCAAGGAAGGAAATAAATTTCATGGATCTTTTTAGTGAGTTTATAATTTTCTTTTGGGTTTTACAATGAGGAGAAAGGAAAGAATGGAAACCAGTCCAATAACCCCGTACATGCATTGCCATGGTAATCGTTCTAGAGGCTTGGTTAGTTCGAAGGAAGCAAGGAATCCAAATATGCAAAAGGCTGACATCAAAAGAAAAGGTAAAGCCAAAAGGATCCTTATCATCAATGAAAATGATCAGGCAATCAGCTCTTTGATGACCTGACCTCCAAATTGACTTAGCTGCTTGTACCTGCCTCCATGAAAGTAGGTTAGTTTATTATCATCCAGTCCAAGAAGATGAAGTAAGGTAACATGAAAATCTCGAATAGGATGGGCGACATCGACTGCTTCTGCACCAATGTCATCGGTTCCGCCTACAATTGCCCCAGGTTTGACCCCTCCACCTGCCATGAGAATAGTCATGGCTTTATTGTTATGACCTCGTCCGATTGCGTAGACACCTCCTCTCCGGTTATTATCCGGAGTTCTTCCAAATTCACCCATCCAAAGAACAAGCGTATCTTTAAGCATGCCCCTTGATTTTAAATCTTTGATCAGGGCAGTCATCGGTTGATCGACACTTCTTATACGGGCAGCATGGGCCCGCTCTAAATAGTCATGGCTATCCCATCCCCCGGAGAATATCTGAACAAAGCGGACTCCCTTTTCAACCAGTCTTCTCGCCATAAGGCATTGTTTTCCGAACACGGAAGTTTCTTTTCGATTGAGACCGTAGGTTTCCTTAGTCTTTTCAGATTCCCCTTCCAAATCGATTACACCTGGTACTTCCATTTGCATGCGATAAGCCAGTTCATAGCTTTGCATCCTCGTTTCCAGTTCTTTATGATAGGGATGTTTTATTGCATGTTGTTCATTGAGGAATGCGATTTCATCAAAAGTTTGTCTTTGATGTGAACGATTCTTATGAGATGGTCCCTGTAAATCAAGGATGGGGGAACCGGTGGGTCTGAGCCTTGTTCCCTGGTACTGACCTGGGAGAAAACCATTGGACCAATTTCGTGATCCCCCTTGGGGTAGAGCGAGCTCAGTCATTACGACATAACCGGGTAAATTTTGATTATGTGATCCAAGCCCGTAATTAACCCAGGCACCTAGAGCCGGATCCCCACCCAAGCGGCTACCTGTGTTCATGTGAAAGAGTGCTTCCGGATGATTAAGTGACTCTGCGAAGCAACCTCTGTAATTACATAACTCATCGGCCACTCCAGGAAGATGTTCCCATTGATCACTCATATCCAATCCGGATTTACCAACTTTTCGAGTTCCGTATGGGCTGCCTACAAAAAATTTATTTCCAGATTCTAGAGTACCCGTCCGTTTAGACTCGGCCTTGTGAAGAGAGTTTAGTTTGGGCTTTGGGTCAAAGGTATCGACCTGACTTGGCCCGCCCTCCATAAATAGCATAATTACATTTTTTGCCTTAGGTTCATGCATTGGTTTTTTTAGACCACTTCCGGATGCCCTATCTTGAGCCAATAGGTCGGTCATGGCTAAGGAGCCAAGAGAAGAGGTCATGCCATAAAGAAAATCGCGACGATTTAAAGAGGGAATTGAAACAGGCACATTCATATTAATAGACATACATAAATTCGTTGGAATTGAACAAAATGAGGCAGAGGTCGGCTAGGGCCCGCGTGGAATGATTGACCTCGTGAGCTTTCTTATCCGCTTTATAATTTTTGAAAGCTGGAAGGATTTCTTCATATTCAAAAGATTCACCTGTGTTTTCTTCAACTAAGGAACGGGTGATGGAAGTCGGATAGACTTTTGATTCCGGTTTATGAGACTGATGATAAGAGGTCATTCTCATTACATATTTTTCTAAACGGTTCCATTCCTGGGAAGAAGGAACTCTTCCAAAGACTAATTGGACCGCACGTTTGATTTGAGTATGTAAGTCTTGAGTCTCTTTATTAATCCGAATAGCAAGAGCGGTGGCGCGGTCATTCATCAGATCGCTGTTAAGAAGAGTAAAAGCCTGTGGACTTACTGATTCTGAGACTCTGTCCTCACAAGAATCATTGGGGTTGGGTTGATTGAACAATTCGAGGAACGGATCGGGCTGGCCCCGTACGCGATAGGCGTACAGCGTTCTTCTGTTTCTTTCTTTTGGTGATTGGGAAGGCTGGTAAGCAGGGGCAATGGAGAATTGAATCATTCTCGGTTGTAGTGCCACCTCCATATTGATTTCCGGCATGATGGGAAGCCCGCCAATTTCACGGTTCAGTTCCCCTGTACTCACAAGCATCGAGTCTCTTAATTCTTCTGCAGAAAGGCGACGGGGTTCCCGGTACGCAAGAAGATGATTGTCAGGGTCGATATTTTGTAACCTTTTCATTTCGGGATGGTGCGTACTCATTCGATAGGCTTTTGAGGTCATGATCAATTTATGAAGCCGCTTAAATTTCCATCCGTTTTCCACAAAATCCTTAGCGAGCCAATCCAGCAGTTTTGGATGAGTGGGTTTTTTTCCTTTTGCACCAAAATTATTTGGATTGCCCGCTAATGGTTTTCCAAAATGTCTCTGCCATACACGGTTGACAATGGATCGGGCAGTTAACTGATTCTTGGGATGAGCAATCCATTGGGCAAGGCCAAGTCTTCTGCCATTTCTTGCTTCTGTCAGAGCATAGAGATCATTTTCATTGTCTGAAGTGGCCAATCCAAGGGCACTCAAAACGCCTGGGGTTACCACCGCATCAGGTGCTTCAATCGCCCCTCCCATAAGGATTTTAGACTGAGGAATCGGGGAGTTGGGAACTTTTTTGGGCATCCGCATTTTACGGGAATTCAGGCTTTTAGGTACGGGTCCATTATAGACGCTTTGGGTCAGGGGTTCATAGCGTTCCAACCTTCGACTCCAAATCCAATCATCCTGTTTTCTCACTTTCAGTCTACCCGTTTCAGCAGGAGTAAGTCCCACATATCGAGGAGGCTTTTCTTCATCTGGTAAACTACGGCGCTTCTCTTCATTAAGATATTTTTTGCCCTGTTCTTTGAACCATTTCTTGGCGGCGGATTCCTGTTTATCCAGCAAGTGATGATATTTATCTTTAGCAAATGCGAGCATTTGTTCGGTGAATTTTTTTCCTGAATGCAGTCCATTTTTATTTTCCTCCTGCAGAAACGGGGCTTCTCTTTCGGCCAGTTGTGTGGCACTGAAAACGGAGTACATTCTGTAATAGTCTTTGGTTGGAAGGGGATCAAATTTATGATCATGACATTTAAAGCATCTCATGGTTGTACTTAGAAAAGTTTGTCCCACCGCGTTGACCACATCATCCAAGTAAAGCTGTCTGGCTTGTGGTTTCAATACCATAGCTGGATCCCAGGCTCCCATTCGCAAAAACGATGACGCAATCAATAATTCTGGGTCTTTATCCTGCTCTTCTTGCTTTTCCCAAAGTTCGTCGCCGGCAATTTGTTCAATGATAAATTGATTATAGGCTTTGTCATCATTAAATGAACGAACCACATAATCCCGGTACCGCCACATGTTAGAACGTTCATAATCATTGGAAAGACCAGCTGTGTCTGCATAACGTGCAACATCTAGCCAATGCTGAGCTGTGCGTTCACCAAAATGGGGGCTAATCAAAAGTTCATCGATTAAACTTTCCCATGCATGATCCGAATCTTTATCCCATTTATTTCGGAATAAGAAAATTTCATAAGGGGTGGGAGGCAGCCCATGCAGATCAAAGTAAGCTCTTTTGATCAAGGTTCTGAAATCCGCTTCTTTGGCTGGTTTGAATTTTGCTGGACTCAAAGATTCATGGATGAACCAATCAATAGGATGATGGGAAGTTGGAGGATTGAGTTTGGATATGGGCTTAAATGCCCACAGGTCTTCCGGTTTGTAGCGCCGATATGTCCATTCGTAGGATAGACCACCACTGGTATCGACGATCTCTCCTTCCTCCGTAATTTTTTTCCTTCTTTCTTCGGCCCGATATTTTTTTTGAATCGCCAGATCAGGCCAGGGAGCACCTAATTCAATCCATTGGCGTACCCATTCCACTTGTTGAGAACTAAGGCGATCATTCTCTTTTGGGGGCATTTCATACTCTGGATCAAGCCATTTTACCGCACTTAAAAGTAGGCTTCCATTTGGGTCCCCAGGGATCAGTACACGGTCAGATGTTTCACCTCCAATAAATATATTCTCAAGCGAGGTAAGATCTAAATCCCCCTTGACCTTACCCTCCTTTTGACTATGACAGGCGAAGCATTTGCTTTCAAATAAGGGCTTAATTTTGAGGGAAAAAATCTTATCACCCATATTTGCATTAATTTTTGTGATAAAAACAAAAAAAATTAACAATGATAACAAACTTGATCGAGTGGTAAACACAGTCGATAGGGTAGAGAATTTAAATTACATTTAAAGCAAGTGCTTTAAGGGCTCCGTCTTTATTTTTTACCTGGATCGCTTCCACAATGTTGTCGTGTTCTTCAATGGATTCTTCAAAGCTTTCCAATCGTGAATACTTCATTAAAATACGAACTGCGAGTCCCAACCAAATTGGTTCGAGGTTTTTAGATGCCCGAGCGACCCAGTGTCTATGAAGAGACAAGTCGCTTTCCGCGACTCCGGGCAAGGAGTCTCTTAAACAGGAACACTTGAACCGCTCGAGCAAAATTTCCAATTCGTCATGATCTTTCTGGTCAGCTTCGTCAATGTATTTTGAGATGCAATATTTTTCCAAATCCAAACGCATCTTCATCATTACTTTACGTTCCTCATCTGCGATTGCTGAATGAACGCGAACTCCGCGATTGGTTTCGTATACTAATGAACCTTCTTGCGTAAGTTTTAAAAAAGCATCTCTTATTGGACCTCGACTCACACCGAAGCGTCTGGCAAGGGAAATTTCACGCAATGGTTGATCATGACTATATTTACCGGCAATTAGATCCGACCTTAGAATATCGCAGATTTCTTCCCTGGTGTAATCTGCTTTGATAGAATTCTTTTCCATAAAGTCTTAATGAATATAATAATAGAAAATTCGTCAATTTAAAATTGTTGACAATTTTTATTGGTGAAATGGATCTTCTCTATCTGTAGTGGGAATCCAAGAATGTGAACTGGGAGGTTTTGTTTTTGGGCAAGATAAATTTAAGGATTCTTTTGTTGGAATCTCGATCGATAATTTGCCAAGCGTGACTTACAAAAGAATTAATTTCAAAATGATCTTTGGGATACAAAGTTCTTCTTTGCCTGGGGCTTCCTTCAAAATCGATCCATTCTAGGAAAATTGTTTTAGATGAAAGGTTACGCAAAAATAGGTAATTTCTTTTATCTGAGAACTGAGATTTTGTTTTTTCATTTGTTTTGGAAGGTAATGGCTTTATTTTCGGACTTCCTTTGGGTGCCAAGCCGATTACGCCTGATTCAAATTCTTTCTTCCAGATTATTAAATTATTTGGCCATGCAAATGGTTTTTCTGCTTTGTAATTGAAGCCTACTAAATGAGATGAGACCTGATTTCGTTTTTGAGGTAATTGATATCTCCACTCTGAATCACCAAGGGTTTCATTAATTAATTGGGCGAGTTGGGGATCGGCTTTTTTAAGTTCTTTTCTAGTGTTTATAAATCCGTGTTCCCGGTCATTTTCACGGTTTGTGTTAAACCATGATTGCACTCCCTCTGCCCAGTATTCATTGACATTAGTGGAAGCATAAGTTCCTCCCCATATTTTTCTTTTGATTGCATTGTTGTAACATTTCTCAATTTTATTTTGAAAATTTGGATTTAATTGTATGAGTGCCATTTGGTGAAGGGCATGGGCAAATTCATGAATCAAAATATTCTCCTTTGTATACGGGTCGCCTTTGATACCAAGGAGGTTTTCCTCCCCACATGTCACAGCAGGTCGGGCAAAGGTAGCACCTAACCCACGAGCCCGACGATCCCAATATTGGGAAGGTTTGAGGTCCGAGTGTTCGGGAATGTCAGTGGTAAATTCATCTCTGGCCATTACCGCATAGCGTGCTTTATTTCGATTCAGCATTGATAGTAAGTCGTTTCTTTTTCCAACTATCTTTTTGATCAGAAAAGCAGCTTCTTTGAGAGCGAAGTTCGAAACTTTGGCAGATCCAATTACAGAAAATCCGTGAAGGTCAATATGCTTCTGATAAAATTCATCCAAGTTTAAGCGATTTCTTACTTCTTGTGGAATTGCGGTAACTTCGAAACTACTCTTTCCGACAAGACAATGAACACAAATAAATAAAACGAACCCTGTTATATAAAATATACCCGTAGTTTTCATAGAAATATTCATTATTTGAAGAACTTATGTTGAGGATCGTCACCACTTAAAATATAAGCGAGCAGATCCATTACCTCTTCTTGTTCCATCATATTAAGTAGTCCTGGGGGCATCGGCGAGACAGTAGACGGCCCTAAGCTTTTAACTTCATTTGTTTGCACATTTGTTCTTTGGTTCGGGTCGTAGAGATCGGTGTTTAAGGTAACGCGGTTACCATTCAGGTTTACCACAACTCCGGACAAGGTCTTCCCGTTTTTTAAAGTTACGAAAGTGGGAACGAACTGTTCATTGATTTCCTTACTTGGATAAATGATTTGTTCGAGCAAATCATGAGTTGAATAGCGACCGCCCGATCCGGTCAGGTCGGGGCCATTCATGCCGCCTTGGTTTCCAAATCGGTGGCACGCGTAACAACCTCCTGCTGCAAACATCCTGCGACCAACCTTAAAATTTCTACCCTTAAGCCCACTGGATGCAGCCTTACTCAACTCCTCCAATTTCCAATTTTTAACGAATGTCCTACCAGCCATCGCCTCTGCCATAACATCAGCAGGAGACTTGACTATAGCCTTCTTGGCGAGTAACTCGGCAAGTTCTTTTTGTTCAACAGGATTCAAACTGGCAACGGCATCGTTTCGAATAAACTCGATAAACTTGGTGAAGCTTGCTCCTCCTCGGTAATTAGACGCCTTTAAAAACCAATTAAAGTATTGTACCCGTAGTTCGTGAGTCCATCCGCTTTGCAGGTTGCGGAGAGAACGGGCATATTCCATTTGCTCTTCCTGTGTGGGAGCCTCCAAAAGGAGAGCTATTCCTTTTTGGGCTGCAGTGGGGGAATCGAGAAAGGCAAGGGTTTCACAAAGTAACCAATTCATTTCAAAATTTTTAGCGGGAAATTGAGTATCCAATTGTGCGACAATTTTTACAGCTTGTTGGGGGGATGGTTTGCCAAAACGAACCATCGCAACCTGATAGGTTCGCACCAGGGCGAGCCGCTCATTGGGAGTCAACTCTTTCCATTCGATTTGAAGAAGGGATTGGAGGATCTGTTTGCTCAGTTTTTGGTTGATGGGAGGATCCGTATTTTGACGGTGAAAAGGATCAATTCCTGCAGCTTTGGCTAGGGATAGAAGTACATTTACCCGTTTACCAGAATCCTCTTCTTGCAAAGCTTTCGACGCCCATTTTTCAACTGGTAAATGTTGGATGGCCATGAGGGCCGCCCATCGGACAAAGCGATCCTGATGATCAGTATGTGGCCAAGCTAATTCTAAAGCCTTGGGATTTTCGCTGACATGCAATTTTTCCAGCTGATGCCGTAGACTTGCAAGTTCATTCACGCGAGGTTTCGTGGAGATGGGAGCGGTTTTTCCTTTGCCAGTATAAATGACCCGATAGAGTCCAGACTGAACTTTTCTTCCGCCAATAGCAAAGTACATGGATCCGTCCATTGGATGGATAATTGCGTCTGTTACCGGTAGCGGACTGCCGGTGATGAAAGTCTCTTTTTCCCCGGAATAAGTGCTTCCATCAGGACTCATATGAATGGCGTAGATTTTCCCCCAACTCCAATCCAAAATGAACATCGCTTTCTGATACTTGGGTGGAAACTTTGCACCGTATCCGAAAGTGACCCCGGTGGGGGAGCCGGGACCAATGTTGACTACGGGAGGTAATGTGTCCGGATAAAATTCGGGTCGCTTGCCGGTTCCATTTCGCCAACCGTACATCGATCCACTGGTGACATGACAGATGCGAGTTGGGCGATACCACGGTGTGTTAAAATCATATTCCATGTCTGCATCATAGGTAAAGAGCTCGCCATCTGCGTTAAAGCCACCGTCGAAAATGTTTCGGTATCCGGATGACACAATCTCCCAATCCTCTCCATCCGGAGACATTTTGTAAATGATACCGGCAGGAGCCAGGCGATCACGATTATGCCCCCGTCCATCGGGCATTCGGGGGAGGAGGTGATCTTCCCCCCAATCCATGGGTACACGCGAACGGTTCGCTTCGACTGGAGTGGTATTGTTCCCTGTGATCAGGTAAATCGATTTTTGGTCGGGGCTGAGTATTAGAGCATGTACACCATGATCACCGCGTGCCTGCATACCCCGCAGTTTTTCAATCTTGTCAAGTTGGTCGTCTCCGTTCGAGTCCGTGAGCCTGTAAACTCCGCTCTCCATCTTTTTTTCATAATCATTGACGGCTACATACAGGCTATCAAATGCCCAGAGGAGACCATTTGCGGCACGGATATCGACAGGGATTTTTTCGATATCACTTTCTTTGAGTGTTTTTCCCTCAGCTGGGACCTCAAAACGATAGAGTCCACCAAATTGATCACTGGCAATGATACGGTTTTTGTTGTCCAGGCATAGATTTACCCATGACCCCAGCTTTTCTTTGGGAACAGTAAAGAGTAACTCAATCTTAAATCCTTTTTTGACCGATATATTTTCGATTGGAGTGGCTTGATTTTCAATTTGTGCAAAGGAAAAGCCTGAAAATTTAATGAAAATTATTAAAAAAAGCAGGAATTTGGGTTTCATCATATAATGTTAATGTCGTGAATTTAGATATTATTATGAGAGGGCAGATATTTATAAATATTGTAACTCCATCGTGATACTTGTTGTTTAATGAAGCGATTATAAATTTTAATTTTCTTAAATATTGTTTTTTAAGAGTAATTAAAAATAGAATTACTAATTTATTTTACAGAATATAAGTTTTCGGGTTTGCATGCATTTTACAATATAATTTCATTTTACTAATGAAGTGTTTGAATTACATGATGACGATTATTGCATTAATTGCTGGTTCCTTTCTCTCGGTATCAGGAGAAATTACACCTCAGAGCGAATTGTTTGAAAATTTCGAGAAATCAATGAAAGGAGTTCGTTTTAGTGGTTTTTTTACGGTTGATGGATCCAAAAATCCACCTGCTGAGGAAGTTTATGAGATCCAATCGGTTCAAAAATTTGGAGAGCAGGACCTGTGGATTTTTACCGCCAGAATTCAGTATGGTCAAAAAGATGTAACTTTGCCCATGCCATTACCCGTTAAATGGGTTGGTGATATTCCGGTTATCACCATGGATAAAATGAATATTCCCGGTTTGGGAACTTTTAGTGCTCATGTGGTGATTGATGGAAAGAAATATGCCGGTACATGGAGTCATGGTAAAGTCGGTGGCCACCTTTATGGTAAAATTACAAAAATCAAATAGAATATTTCGTAACTTTCCCATAATAGTCGTTGTACTATCAGGTCGTTGAAATTATTTTGTGATTATGGAATCGAAGAGTTCAAAAAAATGGTCAGGAGTATTTCTGCTCTTGGTTGGTTCCGCCCTTTTCTTGTTTGGTTATTATCTGGGTCTGCCCAAATCTTCAATTGATAATAATAAGATCGTCTCTGAAGAATTGCCCCCCAAGCCATCCGTAGAGCTCCAATCGAAAAACAACAAACCAAGCACAAAAACCTTTGATCCTGATCGGGATGTTCAAGTAAACGAGGAAGAGGAGGAGGAAGTGAAAACATTGACTTCCCAAAAATCACTTGAGCAAATGTTACTGGCTGCCCAATCGGAAACTAATCCAATTAAGCGTTCGGCGGCGTTTGCCCGGGCTTTTGAAAATTTAAATCAAGATAACATTGGTCAGGCATTGAAGGCTTTTGAATCTCTGCATATGGGCTTTGAGAATATGCAGGAATATAAAATGTTACTTTATTCTTGGTCCCAATTCGATCCGCTTGCAGCGATCGATTATTGTAAAGACCGAGCTTCAGGTATAGGAGCAGGATTTGCCACCGCAGGAGTACTGGAAGGCTGGGCAAACCTTGATCCAGAAGCCGCCCGGAAGTGGGTACAGTATCCTGAAAATGCGGGTATGGCTAAAATTTATAATTTTGGTCTGGTACGAGGATGGGCCAATCGTGACCTTGAGGGAGCCACCGATTATGTGATGGGCTTGGAAGGCGGAGAAGAAGTTGGTAAGTTAGTGGGTATTCTAGCCGATCGCCATAACAGGGAGGGTGGGTTTGGTCAGGCTTCATCCTGGGCCGAGGAATTACCTGACCCGAAGTTGAAAGAGGGAGCGTTTATGAACTTGAGTCGAACTTTTGCCCGTGATCGTCCAGAAGAAGTTGCGGAATGGCTCGAAACGCATGCCAACGAAAAATACTCTGCCAAGGCATTTGAAAATCTGGGGAGGAAGTGGAGTGAAACTGACCCTGAAAGTTCAATAGATTACTTCTCTAATTTACCGGATGGAAAATCTCAGGAAGTTGGAATAAAAAGCTCGATTTCAAACTGGGCAAAACAGGATCCGCTGTCGGCAGGAGATTGGCTTAATGAAAGAGAATCAGGGCCAAAGCTTGATTCTGCTTTGGCCGCTTATGCATCCACCGTGTCGACCAAGGATGGTGGAGCAGCCATGGAATGGGCAATTTCAATATCCGATGAAAAGCTTCAGCAATCGACCATCAAAAAAGTCGGTCAGGAATGGTATCGACAGGATAAGGATTCAGTTGAAGCTTGGTTACCTTCGAGTGGACTTTCAGAAACCGCTCAAAAAAATATCCGCAATCCACCTAAAAAGAATTGGTGGCAATCATTAAACGACAAATAACATAAATTAGCTTGATGGCTCCTTTGCCATGTCCTCCATTTCTTCCTCTATAATAGCCATGTATTTAGCCGGATCTTTCTTGAACTTAGGAAGGCAGGGCTTACAGCAAAATACAATTTGGATTCCTTCGTGTTCGTAAGTGAATGGAATCATATCGGTATCTTCATCATTAAGATCATTACCAGAGACCACGCAAAAGTCTAAAGAGTAACTTTGACTGGCAGAAGAGTTATCATCGGTTACCCGGTCATCGGTTTGATTGGAACAACCGATAATAGAAGAACAAAATAGAATAAAGGTTAAGCCAATATAAAAAGGTAAACAACTGGGTTTTGGATTCATAGAGAATGATTATTTCAGCGAGCTAAATGGGTCAAGAACCCTTTTTATTTTACTTTACGGGCACGAATATTACGAAACGCCACTACTCCCCCTTTCCCATGGTGCTGAATTCCAAAGCAACCTGTCATAGATTGGTTATCTTTAATTTCAGCTATCATTTTTTGATTAAGAAAAGTCTTAATACTTGAACCTTTACAAACAACTCGGGCTTGGTTCCATTCAGCTGCTTTGAAGAGATTTTTCGAACGAACCTTGTACTCTGTTTCCTGCTCTTTTTTGGGGTAAAGCCAACCGCCTAAGCCAATTCCATAAACGGCTCCCGGTTTGTATCGGTCAATTTCGAATTGGTAGCCTTTGGGTTTTCCGTTTTTCCCGGTTAATCGAAATCCAAGTCCTGAATTAAATTTTTCATAATCAAGCGGAATCTTAACTTCGCATTCGACTTCAAAGTCTTTCATTTCCAGGTCACTTAAAACCCAAATATTTCCCTTTGATAATAAGTGAAGTTCCCCGTTAATTGCCTCAAATTTTTGAACATTTCCACGGGGGATCCATCCATCGGTGGTTTTACCGTCAAAAAGGGATACCCATTTATTATGGTAATTTTCTGCCTGGGTAAAAAGAGGAAGAAAGAGGAGCAAAAGAAGTTTAGCTTTCATATTGTTTTAGCCTAGGATGAGTGGGCCCCCTGCAGAAAGCTTGGGGTTGCCAAAAGTTTTAAGTGGATGTCCGACTGCATGAGCCAAACTGAGCAGGAAGCGATTATGTGGAACATTCTCGCAGGACATCGAGCGTCCCATTCGAAACCCAAAGCCGTTCCCAGCGAGAACAAAAGGAATATGGTCAAGCGTATGGTTGTTACCCTTGCCCAGTTCGTTTGTCCAAACAACCAAGGTGTGATCAAGCATCGATCCTTTATGTCCGGGTTCCGGAGTGGATTCTAGTTTTTTGAGTAAATAAGCAAGTTCTTCCGCAAACCATGTGTTAATACGAACCAGTTTATCATGTGCTTCCTTATTCTTATCTGATTCGTGAGAAAGTGTGTGATGGGCATCCTCCACATCCAACCATTTCATCTTCGCCTGTCCAACAGACTTGGTGTATTGTAATGTGGCCACTCGGGCAAAGTCATTGACGAAGGAATTGACAAGTAAATCAATTTGTAAGCGACCTAGTTGCGGAATGTTTTCATTGAGGTTACGAATTCCCTCAGGTAATTCGGGTGGCGGTGCAATAAGGTTGAAAAGGGAACTGCCTGCCTTGAATTCCTTATCCATTCGTTGCACTAATTTGGAATGTTCTATTAACAATTTACGATCAGATTCCGGAAGTCGGTTGGCAACTTTATGTAGGTCAGCCTTTAAATCATCCAGAATTGATCGAACTTTCTTTTTATTACGAACATTACCATATATTTTCCTGTATGCATCATAGGGGTCAGAAAGTGGAGTGACAGGCTGATTCGGTCCGTTGTAAGACATTCGGGTCCATGGATCAGCAGTGTCCTGAACACCCACTCCAAAATGTAACGCACCAAATCGAGTACGAGTATGGGGTTGGGATTGTAAATGATTGGAAATTTCTCGGTCTATGGAAATTCCTTTGGGCCAACCGGAGGGGGTGTTGCCTCCCCCCATTACATTGCCTGGGAAAAGCTCAATACCTGTAAGCAGGCAACTCATTCCACGCATATGGTTGTCTCCGTCTCCCCTTACCTTGTTATGAAGGTCTCGTAGAATGAGCAATTGGTCGTGAAAAGGTTCGAGTGGCTTAAGAATAGTTTTGTGTTCAAAGTCTTCCCCTATGGTGTCCGGCCAAAATTGATCTGGAATGGTACCGTTTGGGCTAAACATAACGATAAGCCTTTGCTTGGGTACGGTTGTATCCTCATTCGCAGAAAAGAGGCTTGATGACTGTGAAAGGATGGGCAGGGAAAGCGAGGAAAACCCGAGGTTTTTAAGTGCAGTTCGTCGGTTGATAGAGTTTAAATTCATATTTAATCACTCAGTTATTAAATATATAACCATCGGTAGATGCTTGCATGGCTATTTTTAAATAAAGATCCTTTATCGTTAATTTTTTGGAGGATAACATCTTGGAAAGTTCTAAAAAATTTATGTTAGAATAGCTCTGTATTGAGTGTTTTGCAAGGTGCTTACATAGTTCCTCGATGAAATATTTTGATGGCCTAGTCGATTTTAGTGCCTCTTGGAGTAACCCTTTGGCTCCGTCGAGTTTTCTTTGGTTTCCATTTTCGTCTAGATATTCTGTAGCAAGATTGAGAGGTTTAGTGCCTAAATTGGTCCGTGTCCTTCCGGTTGTGTCAAATCCTTCCAGAGTGAAGCCCGTTGCATTGATTAAGTCGTGGCAACTCATACAATTTGCCGGTTTTGTAAGAGCGGTTACTTTTTGCCGCATCGTCCAATTTGGATCATAGTCAGCATTACGGAAAGAAACGGCTTCCTTGGGAGGTCTGAGTGTCCGTCCCAGAATTTTTCGACTGACAAAAACTCCCCTATGAATCGGCGAACTTTCTTCAGCATAAGAATGGCTGGCTAAAATATAGGGGTGGGTATGTAAGCCAACGCGACCCATTTTTTGAGATTCTAATGGAATGAAACCGGAAGCATTTGTTTCAGCAGGGAAGGGTAAACCATAATAATTTGCGATGCGGTCATTAAATTGAATCGAAGGCATGCTAATAAAATTATGCCAATCGACATTTTGTTCCCATATCGCTTTTTCGATACCCCGAAAGAGCGAACGTCTCAGGTCGAGGGCAAGAGCAGGAGTGAAGTTTGAGTATTTTTGAGTATTTTTTGATGGCAGTTCTTTGGTTTTCACTTCCAACCAATGAAGCATGAAGTCATTGAATTTTGCTTTTGAGCGTGGGTCTTGAAGCATTCGTTTGGCCTGGCTTTCAATATGTCCTTTGTTTCTAAAATGACCTATATCCATTTGTTTGTGCAAGTGTTTGTCTGGTATTGAATCCCACATGTAGAGTGCGAGCCTGGTAGCTACGACATATGAATCCGCTTTCTTTTTTTCGAGTGCCTGCCATTCAGGATAGAGGAACCGCGGGGATTTGAGGGTCATGAGGACAATTTTTTCAATCGATACATGTAAAGGTGTCTGATCGTTGAACCTAGATTTTATAAAAAAGTTTGCATCTTCTTCATTAAGTTTTTGTCGAAATGCATAGCGAACAAATTGGGAGGCAAACTCTATAACCTTCTTTTTTCGCTGGTGATCATCATCTTTGGTCCTGGCCAGTTGGTTTATTCTTTCCGCCGCGAACTGAGCCGCATCCAATGCGGCATATGTAATCGCTTCGTCCCAACTTTGATCTACTTGTATACCTCTTTGGTATCCATGAGATGAGTCATCAGGGGGAAGTTTTTGTTGGGGGATGTAAGATTGATTTACCAATTTTGTAAAAAGGAATTCAGGCGGAATAATTTCTTTTTGTCCGACCGGTGTTCTCCAGCTCAATTCGATCGATGCGATGGGGTCATCAAATTTGTGATAATCCAGGCGAAGGGGGTAGGGCCGGCCGCCAAGAAGAAATATTGTCGTGCCGACTTCTCTCATTACGCCCGCGGTCACCTTCTCATCGATCGAGGGTCTTCCATCAAGCTTGTTTATCCGTAGAGCAAAACCATTGGGAGATTTAACAAAGAATTCATACCATCCGGATTCACGGGGAAGAATCGATCCTTCCCAATAAATAGAAAACTTTTTTGGATTCATTTCCTGATAAGGTGCTTTTTTCCCAAAATCGAATGCGATTTTTGGATCCACTCTTTCGGAATGCATTTTTTTCTTTTTGTTCATCCCTTCCGCATTGTAGTATTTTCCTCTTAATCCCGCTTTATAATAATCAATTTTGGGCGTCCCCATAAACTGGGCAAAGAGGTCGGATACCGATTGGCGGAATTGCCGGTTAGTCAGCCGGGCGAGCTGAATCTTAGAATCCTTTTGAAAAAGTTCTGGATTTTGATAAAAAGTTTCAAACACAAATTGTGAGATGGCCTCTGCCTCTTTTCCTTTGACCAGATTGGGATCATAATCAGGCATGGTTCTATCCACATAATGAATTAACTTGGTAACCGGCCAGTCTCCGATCAATGGCTTAGAATACTCATCCTCCACGCCCTCACCTCGCTCACCGTGACACTCGGCGCAGTGTTGGATGTAAAGTTTTTTTCCATCCAGCGGTTCTGCCATGCCTAAAGTACTTGCACCGATCGCCAGTGCAAGTAATTGGATTGGATAATACCTCCTAAATCGCATTAGAGTAAGGATAAAAAGGAATATTCAAATTCCAATGCTCAATCATCTGTTTTGCTTAGTTTTTAAAATAAGCCTGGGAAAGAATTTCTATTATTTTCTTTTCCAAAGAAACATCCGCTCTTCGTCTTGCCTTCCTTCAAAATGTCTTGGCTTCCAATCTTCGATTAATTCAAATGTGGACTCGAATCGTTTGATGATCTCATCCTTACTCGCTCCAAAAGGAGGTCCTTCTTCCGAAAGTGGAAAAACAAAATGAATCGCCAGAAAATGACCGCCTGGCTTGAGCCAATGATCCAACGCCTGTGCATATTCATCCCTGCGCACCGGGTTTATTGCACAATAGAGCGTATGTTCAAAAATTAAATCGTAAGTTTCCCGTGGCTTCTCTTCCAAAAAATCCCCGGGGAAAAAGGCAAGATTGGGCACGGATTCGTATTTTTGCCGAGCGTATGATAAGGCAAGGTATGAAAGATCTATCCCGGTCGTTTCGAACCCAGCTTTAGCCCATGCGGACGCATCGTGGCCACGACCACATCCCGGAACCAATACTCGGGTTTCTGGCGCCAGCTTTTGCTTATTAAGCCAGTCGATGAGACCGGGAGCGGGTTCCCCTTTGTCCCAGGGCGTGTCTTCTTCCTGGTATCTTTCTTCCCAATCCGTTTCTTTAGTCATGGTTGGATATTATATATCCGATGACTTATTTGAGCAATGGCTTGATTTGCAGGTCGTGCGATTTTTTTAGGGCAATCAGGCAAACCAGTGCACCCAAAAGAGCCCAAGCCATGTCGGACTGAGTATCCCACACATAACCCTGAGTGCCGAGGAAGGCTTCTGCATCTTCTCCGATCAGCAGGGCTGCCCACCATTCGATCAATTCATAAAAGGCACTGAATGCGAGGCAGATCGAAAGGATTATGAAATTCCGCCAGCCTGCAAAATTCACGATCTGCTTGCGGACCAGAATTTCACGAGCCAACAAGGCGGGGACAAATCCCTGCATGAAATGGCCGACTTTGTCGTAATTATTGCGTTCCCAGCCATAAGTTTCGCTTATCGAATTAAATAAGGGAACTTCGGCGTAGGTATATTTTGCACCCACCATTAAGACGATACAATGGAGCAGAATCCAAAAGTAGAGCAGGGGAGTCAGCGGAAAGGATATCCGAGTTTTCGCCATAACCAGGAGTCCAATCATTGCGGGGCCTGCCTCCAATACCCAAGTTAATCGGTCCTTGGGCTCAATGCCTGACCAAATCAGAACGGCGAAGAAAATACTTAGCCAAAGAAATGATTTATTCGTTACTAGATTAAGTTGCGTCATAGGTTTTCAATCTTTTGCCGTTAAGCAAGGTTCCGATTACCGTATATCGAATGAAGTACCTGTAGAAAAGAAGCAGTAAAACAGTGGTGACGATGCAGACGAAGATAAGTTTAATAAAACTGGGTAATGGCCAATCCGAAAGCCAATATTGAATAATTTGAATAAGAGGTAGGTGAGTTATGTATAGCCAATAAGCGGAATCGGAAACGAAGCGAACTTTCGGATTCTCCCGTGAGAATAATTTACGGAACCATCCAATTAAACCGAAAATCATAAGCCACACGAAAAGAGCTGAGTAAAGCGAGATCCATTCATAGTTCGATCCTTCGTCCTTTTTCTCTATGATGGACAGAACGGCGATGAACAAAATCGTGGCTAAGGCAAAATATACTGGCCAAAATCGTCCAACTTTTTCATGGAAACCTTTGTGAGGAAAACAAATCGCACCGTACCCGAAGAAGATCGCGTAGTAGCCCAGTTTAATCCAGTCGGGTTTCAGAAAAACCGCGGTTGAAGGTCCAAAAACCCCATCTTCCCCACTCCCCATGTTAAGCTGAGCCCAGTAGGTAAGGGGAACAAGCCAAAGGAGTCGAAGAGGTGACTCGGCAAGCCATCTTGCAAATCCATTTATGGGAATAAATTTTAGAATGCCCATAAGAAAAAGGAAGCCCACTGTCAGGTAGACTAAGTCATAAAGGAACCAAAGATGGTGGGTGCAAAATTGGCCGAACAAAAAATAGTTACGAACGAACCAACTTGTCTCCTGACCAATATAAGAATGATCGCCAGTGAGTAGTTTTCTTACTTGATTTCTTCCTTCGCTAATTTTCGTCCAGTTAAAAGGAATTTGTAAAATATCTCTTGCTACCCATTCGGTTATGGATCGGTTGGCCATCATCGCCTGCTCGGGCAGGGAACCGTCTTTATTCTTCAGTTTGGGATCGGCTCCCCTTTGAAGAAGGCATTCTACCGATTCCGCTTGCCCGAAAAAGGCGGCAACTAACAAGGGGGTTGATTGGTGCCCATCCCTTGCATTAAGATCTGCTCCTTCGTCAGCCAAGAGTTGGATGGCATCAACTTGGTTCATGGTTGCCGCCCAATGAAGCGGAGTTAAGTCTTTATCATATTTACCATTGATAATGGCTCCTTTTTGAAGCCATTCCCTTATCTTTTGCAAATTGCCTACGCTGGCAGCACCTCCAAGGTCGTTAGGTACCTTATAATCGGGATTAATAGCCTTAGTCATTTCTGTCTGTGGAGCGGTTTCTTTGGATCTGCTGTCTTCTGCTTTTCCGATAAAAGCCCCCATATTGTTGAGAAAGGGAAAGAGTAGGGCTCCGAAAATAAGAAATGGTAAAACAATCCGTTTGCTCCGATGTCGTAACAAGCTGAGAGTTCCTCTTTTTTGCCACATCATCATGGTGAAAAACCCACTTATGAAAAAAAACAGAGACATCCTAAATCCATGAATAAACATCAAAGGAATGTAATAAAATTCCGATTGTTTAATATCCTGAACCGGCCATATCGGGGTTGGCAGGAAGGAGAGTAGGCCATGAAGCAAAATGCCAAGAAACATTGCGTAAGCCCTCAGGGCATCCAGATCATGATAGCGGGTTTTATCCAAGTTTATGAATTTGTTATTGGCCAGTCTACCCCGTCCATATCGAACATGCTTGGTGAGTTGAGATCACATCCATCCAATCCTGCGACGACCGTAATGATGGTTATTGGGTTCACGAAAACTTACAGCCTTTTGGGATTAAATGGAGTTTTGGTAGTTTGACCACTTGCTTTCTTGCTAAGGGTTTTCCGAAGGCGTTTCATAATTTTTTGATTATCACGAGTTGGTTTAATCGCAAGGTTATTAAATTCCATCGGATCGGCAAAATGATCGTAAAGTTCGACTCCATGTTTCCCTTCAGCCCAGTCTGAATAACGCCATCTTTCTGACCGGATGCTTAGTCCTATCAGAGGACTCTCCAAACGACTATCAGCGGGTCTGAGTACTTGGGTAATCGCGAAACTATTCCACCTGTTTAGTGGGTTTTTAAGAAGTGGGGTGAGCGATTGTCCCTCTATTTCCTTGGGCGTTGGAATATTGGCGAGTTCGGTGAGGGTGGGGTAGATATCGACGAATTCAACGATCCGTCGACATGGCTGACCATTTCCATTGATATTGGGTGCCCGAATAATCAGCGGGGCTTTAGCTCACTGTTCAAAAAGAGTTCGCTTTTGCCGGATACCATTGTGTTCGCCCAAGTGGTAGCCATGGTAACTCCAGAAAACGACAATGGTATTGTCCGTCAGGTCGAGCTGATCGAGGGCGTCAAGTATTCGGCCAACCTGGGCGTCGATAAAGGAAACGCATGCATAATACGCCTGCATTGCCTCGAGGCAGTCAATTCATCTAACCCGTAGTGGGGAATCGGACAGTTATGGGCAAAGGCAGCGGTGGGGATATCCTCCCTGTCATTTTTAGGAGCATAAGGAAGCCTTAATGTTTCCAGGGGATACATATCAAAGTATTTTTTGGGTGCGACATAAGGTGTGTGAGGTCGAAAAAAGCCGGCCGCAATGAAGAAGGGTTCGTCCTTTTTTTGCTTCATTAATTTGATTGTTTCCGTGGCGATCATCCCGTCGGTTTGTTCCTCGTCCTTGCCATCGGCGGCCAACCAGCTCAGGGCGGCACTAATCTTACGGTGGGGTTCAGCATTAAAAATTAGATGCTCGTCCGTTTTGTCTCTTCCCTTTGGATTCACGGTTTTTTGCCAGGACGGGGGATCATCAAACCCATCGGTTCCAATCGATGCCGGAACATTGTAGTGATAAATTTTTCCGACTCGCCCGGCCCACCATCCATTCTTCATGAATTGTTGAGAAAGCGTGACTGCATTGGGAACCTCTTCCCGGAAGTGTCTTTCCAGGTCATAGACTTTGATCGTATCTGGACGGAGTCCGGTCATCACGGATGCCCGGGTCGGGTTGCAAAGGGGTAGCTGATTATATGCTTTTAAGAAGCAGACTCCAGTTGCGGCCAACCGATCGAGATGAGGAGTTTTAGCAATCGGATCTCCGTAACAACCGAGGGCACAGGATAAATCATCTGCAGCGATGAAAAGAACATTTTGTTTTTGGGCAAATCCCGAAATGCAAAATAGTAAAATACCCAGGATTAGAAAAGATAGCTTTACTTTATTTTAATTAAATTATGTCAGATTTAAAAATTTATTTTTGAGCAAAGGGCCGGACCACAAGACTTTGCAGTTTCCAACTTCCTGGTTTTTCCACTCCTAAATGTGGCCCAGCGTCCAGTATGAGCCTTTCTCCTCTGTTGATAATTCCAAGGTCACTGATGATTCCCTGTTGATCTTTGGCGTCATTATCCGCATCGATACAATAGATGGCCAAAGGTGAGTTTTTTCCTTTAATTAAGCTTCCACCACTTGATCCACCTCCGGCTTTTAAGGCAATCGATTCAATCAAAACATCCTGTTCAAAGCGCAGGGCAATTCCTTCACCTGAATCAATCCGGGACGATCCTTTCCCTTCGATTCCAAGTCCGTCGGGTTTTTGGGCGGGGAGTCCTCCCTTACCAGAAATTGACAAAGTAAGCGGGGCGGGTATCGGCATTGGTTGGGTCCAGTCAAAAGTAATTCGTTTCCTGGGTGCGATGGCTGTAAAACGATGTCCACCCACAGTGCGATGCTGAATTGCAGTTGAAATGAGTTTTTTGATCAAAGGTTTAAGTTGCGGATCTTCTAAACGATTTTTGGTCTCCATCGGATCAGTTCCCAGATCATACAATTCGACCGGTTTTGCCTTTGCTTGTCTAAGAAGAGAGGCCTCAAAAAATATTTTCCACTGGCCCTTTATTATTTTTCCATCAACCTTTGGATTGTCCAACCGCATGGCACTAGCCGCCCCATCTTTAGATTCCTTATGGTCATTGTAGAACATCGGGCGATTGGGAATTTTTTTTCCTTTCCAAGCAGGTAAAACATTATAGCTGTCCTCCGCCCCTTTTTCTCCGTTTCTCAAGTCGGGCAGGGGTACTTTTAAAATTTCTGAAAAAGTGGCGTATAAGTCCTGTAATCCAATTAGCTGACTGCTTGTTTTTCCATTTCCCATTTTGCCATCAGGCCAAGCAACAAGGAAGGGCACACGATGTCCGCCTTCGTAACAACTGCCTTTATTACTTCGTACGGGGCCGGTTGCAGTTTTGGTTTTTACTTCCGCTCCGTTGTCTGAGGTGAAAATAATAATCGTATTTTCAATTAGTTTTTTACTCGGTCTGCGTGGATCCTTGGTTTGTTCGAGATAGTTAATCAGTCTTCCAAGGGCCACATCGTTTTCATAGATATAATTCAACCGAGTTGATGCTGGACTTCCTGATACCATCTTGCCCGCTCCCCGAACTTTCTCGCCGCCCACTTCTTTGGCTACGGTGTAGGGTCCGTGATTTGAATTACTGGGATAATAAAGAAAGAATGGATTGAAGGAACTTTCCTTATTTCTGAGGTGTTGAGTAAGGAATTCGATCGCATGATTGGAATGCCGATTACCCAGGTCGTGTAAATCATAGGCGTTTTTTCCTTTCTCAACTAATTTTTTCCCATTTCCGGTGGATCCAATGATTTCCCGATTATGGATGTGGCCAGGGCCGATTGACTGATTTGGAGTGTTACGATTCCCCTTTTTATTTTTTCCTGTTTGGGGCCCAGTTGTGCCCGCATCCGGTCCGGATGTTCCATGGGAGCGTGAGGTAAAACGGGCATAATCAAACCCATGATCACAGGGGCCGTCAAAAACATCTTTAGTTAGATCCGCATCTTCCCAGCCGGCAGCCGGTTTTCCATTTGTTTGGGTGTATCGCAGTCCGAGGTGCCACTTTCCCACCATGGCCGTGGCATACCCTTGGGAACGAAAAAGAGTGGCGAGGGTGGGGCGGTCTTTTTCGATGAGAGGATCTCCCTGAACGCCAAACAGCACCCAGTGTTTCATTCGTGCACGCCAAGGGTAACGCCCAGTCAGCAATCCATAGCGTGTGGGAGTGCAACGGGAAGAAGGGGTATGGGCGTCAGTGAAAAGCATTCCCATCTTGGCAAGCTTTTCCATCGCCGGGGTGTGGATCTGCTTTTCGTCCGTATTCTTGGTGTAAAACTGATAGGCTGATGTATCTCCCAAACCCATGTCATCTGCCATAAAGAGAATAACATTTGGCCGATCAGAAATCTGTGAAAATAAAAGGAATGGAATAAGGGTAAAAAATAACTGAAACTTCATTGGATGATCCTACTAAGCTCCCTACTTTTTTTGCAAGGCGATAGCACCATCTTTTGAATGATCGAAAGACGGGATTTGTTCTTAAAAACTTAATTCTAATGTGGGCCTCGAAGCTTCTGGATGGGAATCACTGGCAAAGGCATGAACCATCTCGCTCTCTATGGTTTCAGTGGTTTCTCTGTTTATACTACTAGAAAAAGCAAAATTTCTTTGTCATTGTAAATATGCATTTTAAAACAAGTCCGATCGTATCGTGATATTATGGAATATTAGATAGATAAAGTCTTTCGTATGCGGTACTCAAACTAATCTCAATGTGCCCATTTTGAATCCTGCAGAAGCGAGCGACCATATCTAATTTCTCCGCTTTTTTCATCCCCTCTTCCGAGCCAAGAATCATTAGAGCTGTGGCCCAGGCATCAGCATCCCGAGCGGTTGGAGCGAAGGCATTGACGGCAATGAGTTGATGCTCAACGGGACGGCCAGTCCGTGGGTCCAATAAATGGGACGCACTTCGGTTGGCATCGGGGTTTGGTTTGTTTAGTTGATAAGTCCCGGATGTTGCCACTGCATAATTTCGGAGGGGAACGGAAACCATGGAACCGGAGTCCCCACTTCCATCTTCTAAGCCGACGATCCAACCCTTTCCGTTTCTACCTTTACCATAGGCTCGTACTTCTCCTCCGAGCTCAACCAGGAAATTATTGAAATTCCAGCCTTGGAGCAGTGTACAAATTTGATCAATGATTTCGCCCTTGGCTGATCCGGAAAAATCAAGTTGCAGGGTGGGTAGTTTTTTTTGGACTAACCCTTTGCGTAAAAGCTCAACTTTGTTCATTCCGGTTAATGATAATGCCTCGCTAATTTGCTTGTCAGTTGGAATAGTGGATCTTGTTTTTCCAACCGGTCCGAATCCCCATAAGTTTACAACTGGTGCGACGGTGGGATCGAAGGTTCCGTCACTTTGTTTATGAATCCATTTGGAATGCTTTAAAAGATCAAGCAATTGTGGATGAATAGAAATAGGCGTTGTGGTCAGGGCACCATTAAATTGATAAAGCTCAGAATCCGTTCGCCAGTGAGAAAAGATTTTATCGCAATCTTCGAGTTTTTGGCTGATATCAGATCTTAAGTCCTCAATTCTAAAATTGGTAGTGGTAAGTACTTTGACAGACCATGTGGTACCCAGTGCTTTCCCTTTAAGTTCAGTAATTGACTGGCTATCCGAGATCGTGTTTTCCGAGCACCCGCAAAGACATAGGATAATGGTAACAAATACTGGAATGTGCAGATTCAAATGAATAAATATAGAAGAATCGAGAGAACAAGAAGGGCAAAGCTAAAGTAATCCCTCCGGCTCCATCCCTGATCGTTTTTTCCAAATTCAAAGAGTTTGAGCATGGCCCCTGTCGGGCATCCGTAGCGGCAGTATGCCATCGGAATAAAGGCAGATGCCAGCAAGCTAAGCAAGGCAATCGCAATGGTGATCCCTCCTGCCACCTCCCAGACGTAGGCGTCGAAAGGTTCGAGGATGGCGACTAAATGAGCGGAAGCAGTGAAGGCAAAAACGACGACTAGTGTAAGCAAACCGATGGGTAAATATTTGAGAATACTATCCCATTTCTTAGGGAGGCGAACCGGATTTTTTTTGAATTTTCTCATCCATTGCTGGGCTGCCCCGTGCGGACATAGTTGATGGCAATAAAAAGCCTTACCGGTAGTCATAGGTACCAACAATGCGGCTAAAGTGAGTAGGGCAAGAATCGGGGCGCGTTCCCATGGCACTCCGCTTTGGGCCCACCCCGCAAAAAGAGCCTGAGAGAGAATGTCTCCATTTACCAATCCAAGATAGCAAACCAGCAGGACTTGAAGGGATAGGCGAAAAAATTTCGTTTTCCCCCGTTTGTTAAACGCCACAAAACCTGCAAGTAGAATAACGGCAAGCGATCCATAATCCCTGGCCTTCCAGTTGACGAATGATTTCTTTGCTTCTTGGTTCAGCAATCTTTCCTGCTGCCAACTCGTGGCGGTTTTAACAATACCCTCGGCCATGGCCATGCTGGTCATGGTGGCTCCGGATACGCCTTCGACTTCTTCCTCGGTCAGGTTCATGTCTGCGAGTTGAGAAATGGTCCGACCAGTAAACAACGAAGCGAAGTAGGCGTCGTCATTGGGGTACTCCGCATAGGGTTCGTTTTCAAAGCTCGAACGAATTTTCATTCCGGTTAGGGAGCCATTTACATCGAAGACTAAAAGAGAATCAACCGGACCCTGATACCCAATGATCTGGTCAGAATAGGGTGAACTTCTTCCAACCTGCCCAAGCTTCGTCCCATCGATGTCCAAAATTTCTAGAAGGGAAGGGTGGGTGGCAGAGGGAATCAATTCAGATGCCGCGGGAATGTGTTCCAGCACCTCTTCGATTTGAATCGGATTCGGAAATCGGCTTGCCTGTTTTTCCCCGCCAAAGCGAAGTGAGATTGCGTCCACAATTGCTAAGCTGGTAAGGGTAGCCCCGGATACAGCTTCTATTTTATTGGATTGAGCGAGTTCCTTCCGTGTCATCCCGGTGAATTGCTCAAAAAAGTCAGGCTTTTCAATAATCGCATTCACATGATCAACCGTGTCCCCGCTGGAACGAATGGAGACAGAAGACACCTTTTGATCCTGATCCCAAATAACCATAACATTCGTAGGACCGGAGAATCCGATTGCCGAATCTCCTTCAGGAGAGCTTTGGCTAACCATTCCTAAGTAGTTTTTATTTTGATCAAGTGCCTGAAGTGTAGATGGATTATCCTTATCGGGACAAAGAGAGAATGCCGAGGGCAGGATTTCCTGCACCTCGGTAAGTGGTATCGGTTGGCCCTTCTCCTTAAGGTCGGTCAAGAAATCCTGATGGGATTGATGAATCAACCCCACGATGATAACGAGACAAATAAACCGGCAAAAATGGCGTATTCGTCTCACCTATGCCAGACTTGTGGATGCTCTAATCAACCAGAACAAGTTGAGCGGCGTCCACATGAACATTTCCCTGAGCTCCTTTCGCGAACAGACTGATCAATACCTTTTGCCCTTTCCTTAGTGTGACTTTTCCGACCGAATGAAAGCCGTTTTCAAAACCTGGTTTTTGGGTCATGTTGACAATCGAGTTCATTTGGATGGTTTTATCGCCTGTGGTCACTTTCACGGGAACGGATTTCCCCCGGTTGGGATGGGGTTGGTAAGCAATACGCGTATCAAATTGTCCAGCCTTGGGTGCTTCCAGAGTGAAAGTAGCGGTGCTTGTCGGGTCGTTCGAATAGCGGTAGCCAAAGTGGAAATAAGGTCTAAGCCCTTGGCCTTGATTCCAGTTTCCCACGAACTGTGCTTTGGTGTCGTCGACCACCCCGGGGAATTTCTTGTGATTCAATCCATTTGGGGCTCCATTTGGACAAGCTAAAGCAAGGGCATCAGAGGGTATGGTAATCTTGTCGTTCACGGTAGTTCGAAACGCTTTGCCTGGTAGATTAATCAGTTCAATCAGATCATCGAGATGGGATTCGTAAACATCGCGTGGAAGGCAATTCTTCTTTATGCAAATGGATGCAGCCCGTCCGACCACTTCTCCCATCATCCCACAAGTCTTCATCACCCGAACTGTTCCGAGTGCTTCGTGGGTCACACTGATGCATCGCCCGGCCATAAATAGGTTATTAATATTTCGGGAATAAAAGCAACGATAGGGCACGGGATAGCCATAACTACGATCCACTCCGCGTCCATGTACTGCATAGGAGATGAAAGGGTTGTCGGGAAACTTTTTGGCATATTGCTTCTTCGGGTAATGCAGGTCGATGCTCCAAGTGCTAGGTACAGTCCCATCGGGAAAGTCGCGTTTGGAAACAATATCCTCTTCGGTGAGAATTACATCACCAAGCAAACGGCGGGATTCACGGGGGCCTCCGATATAGGCAACCCAGGTAAGCCTAGAATTTTTGTGATCCATGGCCCCATCCCGGTTCTTCATCGCATTGAATGCTCCAAAGACAGCTCTAAGATTCCAGTCCCGTATCCCCTCGGCATCTCCAAGTGGGTCCTTATCGTATCCGCTTTCCCAGAACCATTCTCCATGAAATCTTCGAGGGTAGGGGAAATCCGCCATATTCAAATCTAAGGCCCATGGGGTCTCCGGGTAGGACACTTCCTTGGTATCGTTTGCCCACACCCACATGTTACTCATTCCCATTCTTTCCTTGGGGGTCATTGTATGATCAGCCCCCGCCAGAAAACCAATCGTACCGTGCCCGGTTGCGTCCACGAAAAGAGGTCCCGAGAAACGGGTTACTTGACCAGTCCTTACATTAAAGGCATGAACTGCGGATATTTTACTGCCTTTCTTATCAACTTTAAAGGCGTGATGATAGAGTTGAAGATCGATATTCTTTTCGGCCCGTACGATCGTTTCCTTCTTGGCATCCTCAAATTCCTCATAGGTGCCCGGAGACTTTTTGGCATGGTCGCAAATTTCTTCAATAATTTCTCCAATGCGAGGGTATTTTCCCCGACGGATATTTCCCTTTGCCCAAACCCTTACCTCACTGGATCCGTTTCCACCGAGAACCCCTCGGTCCTGAATCAGGGCAACCTTACATCCCATACGGGCCCCCGAAATCGCTGCACCCATTCCGGAGTAACCTCCACCAATGACAACCAAGTCATATTTCTTTTCGATCGGTTTTTGGGTAATACCTAAAAGTTCTCGACGCCAGTTGGCGAGAATTTCGGAATTATTCGGTGGGACTTCGTTACTAAGAGTCAGGTAGATCGCATCACACCGCCCGTTAAATCCAGTCAGATCGCGAAGGGCCAAGGCGTTCTTCCCTTTTTTAAGAGTAACTTGTCCTCCACCTTGCCATTCCCACTCGGCTCCCTTTGTACCGAAGATGGTTTTTGCCGGGATGTCGTTGATGACGATCTGGAAGCGACCGGGTTTTCCCTTGGCTTCCCAGCGGGCAACCCAGTCCTTGGTACGGGCAAATAATTGATAGCTTCCGCCTTCTTTTACCTCAATTGTGGTAGTCGCATCCTGAACCGGAGTACCGAGTCCATGAGCCAGAAGGTAGGGGGAACCCATTTCGCGGATGAATTGAGTATCAAGTTTCCATCCCCCATGATTCGAAAAGGCTTCGGTTTCGATTAAGAGTTTATCGGCCTGTAATACGCAGATAGGGGTCAACAGAAGAAGGGAGGTGATTAGGTATCTATTCATTTTAGTTGGTTGAAGTTTCATCATAGGATTATACTCCGCGAGAGGGAGAAATTTAACGACTTCGTCCGTCGTCGAGGAATTTTTGCAGTCCCGTTTTCATTTTTGTCATTATTTGTGGATGCTTTGCAGAGAGATCATTTTTCTCGGCGGGATCCTGGGAAAGGTCGAACAGTGCGAATTGGGGAACTTTCTGTCCACGCTGTCCACCCAACAATTTATTTACCTGATAATTGGAGGTTTTTTTAGAGTCGTGTCTTTGCAGTTTCCAATTTCCAACCCGGTAGCCATAATTATTTCCACGTCCATTATCCTGCTGGATAAGATGAGGTCGTCCCTTCGCTTTCTTTTTACCAAGCATTGAATCCATTACATCGAGGCTGTCGAGGCAGGCATCCTTGGGTAATTTAACTCCAAGATGATTAGCCAAGCTTCCGGCCAAATCAATCGTGCAGACCAATTTATCTGAAACTCCCGGTTTGATCGTTCCGGGCCAGTAAGTGATGAATGGGGTACGGGTACCCCCTTCAAAAATACTGTATTTACCACCGGAGTAAATTCCGGCTGCCTTATGATCTCCCATTTTTTCAAGAGATTCATCTGCGTAGCCGTCATCTCCAACAGGTCCATTGTCCGAACAGAATATGATCATGGTATCTTTTTCCAGACCCTCTTTTTTCAAATATTTTACGATTTCTCCCACACACCAGTCGAGTTGTACGATCACATCGCCACGGTAACTCATCACAGATGTGCCACGAAATCGTTCATGGGGAATTCTCGGTACATGCAGATCATGGGAAGCAAAGAAGAGAAAGAATGGACCCTTCTTATTTTTCCCTATCCACTCCTTTGATTTTTCCACCCATTTGTCAGCTAGGTCTTCATCCCTGAAGCGGGCAGCGTGACCACCGGTATAATATCCGATACGGCTGATGCCATTGTGAATCGTGTGGTTGTGACCATGAGTCCAATCCATTTTCAAAGTGTCACGATGGGTTACTCCTGTTGGGTGATCATCGCTTGGTTTCTTCATTCCCACCCAGAGAGGATCTTTCGGATCAAGATTGAGGACCCGATGGTTTTCAACATAGACCTGCGGAACCCGGTCGTTGGTTGTGGGTAAGAGAAAATTATAATCAAATCCGATTTCACGCGGTCCTGGTTTTAGTTGTTCGTTCCATTGGGGACCCACTCCTGGACTTCCAAGTCCAAGGTGCCACTTGCCTACAACTGCTGTTTTATAACCCGCCTGCTTGAGCATATCGGGTAGGGTATAGGTGTCTTCCGGGATGATGAGAGGAGAACTGGGTGGAGCAATCCCGGTATTCTTTCTACGAAAGGCATAGGTTCCAGTAAGAAAGGAATAACGAGTGGGTGTGCAGGTTGAAGCCGAGCAGTAACCACTGGTAAACTTTAATCCTTGCTTGGCGAGTTTGTCGATATTCGGGGTTTTCAGATTCTTGGGGTTTGCCCCGTAGCAGCCAAGGTCTCCATAACCAAGATCGTCTGCCATGATAACAATGACATTTGGCTTTTTAGCTCTTGCCATAAGAGCCAGAGAAAATAGGGCGAGTGAGTAGGTGATTATTTTCATGATTTTTTAAATGGATGGGTTAACGATTCATTATCTGTTCGATCTCTTCCGCTTCGATGGGGATTTTGGACATTAGGTTAACTGGTCCATTTTTCGTAATTTGAATGTTATCCTCGAGGCGAACCCCAAAGCCTTCATTCGGTAAATAAATTCCAGGTTCCACGGTAAAGACTGAGTTTTCCCGAAAGACGGACTGGCCATTTGATACATCATGAACATCGAGACCAAGAGAATGCCCCAACCCATGCATGTAGAATTTTCTACAGGCCGGCTCATCCGGATCCTGTTTTTTGACTTGTGCTTTTGTTATGAGTTTTAGTCGGAGCATTTCTTCCGTCATCATGTCATGAGAATCGTTTTGCCATTCTTTAAGGGTTTTTCCAATCGTTGCATTATCAATGCACTGACGTAAGACCCGTAAAACTGAATTATATACCTGCTTTTGCCGTCGTGAGAATTTTCCGCTTACGGGAATGGTGCGGGTAAGGTCGGCATTGTAATTTGCATAGCAGGCGCCGACATCCATGAGAAGAAGTTGTCCCTTTCTACAGGTTTGGTCGTTCTGTAAATAGTGCAAAACACAGGCATTGGCTCCGGATGCGATGATTGGGGTATAGGCAAACTTGCTTCTGCGTTTAATAAATTCCTTCGCCCATTCCGCTTCAATCTCGTACTCGGTTACACCTGGCTTGACCATGCGAAGAACTTTTCGAAAACCATTTGTGGTTACATTGATTGCCTGTTTGATCAATTTAATTTCCTCTGCACTTTTAGAAAAGCGTAGGTCATGCAGATACGGGGCCAAGCGTTCAATTTTATGAAGGGGGTAATCTTTGAGAACTTTACGGTTAAACCGTTGCTCACGGGTTTCCACTTCATTGGCTGCACGACTGTGTTCGTTGTCATTTAGATAAAAAACTTCAGCCTCAGCGGCAATAAGCCGAAAGATATTATCAAAGTCCTCGGTCCAGTAAACAGTCTGTATGCCTGAAATCTTCTGAGCGTCTTCTTTGCTATGCTTATACCCTTCCCAAATCTTTAAATGTTCACTCGGTTGACGAACGAACAAAATTTCCCGGTGCTTAGGGTTGGAACAATCCGGGAATAGAATCAGTATACTTTCTTCCTGTTCAATGCCCGAAAGATAAAAGAGATCGGAATTGGGATGGAGGGGAAGTGTGCCGTCCGCATTGGTGGGCAGCACATCATTGGCGTTAGTAACCGCAATTGCTTTGCCAGGTAATTTGCCGCAAAGTTTATTGCGGTTGTTTGAGAAAAGTTTTGAGTTTACGGAGAGGTGTCGCATGAGTTTGAGGTTAAAGAGATAACTAAAACATCCTCCAAATTGTTCGCAAGCACCAAGCTTTCTTCAAGATCTTTATTTAGGAGCAACCCTATTTTGAATTTGTCCAAATAATCAGTTTTCATCACTACATAGATTATGAACAAGAAATTATACGCCCTGCTTACTTTATTCAGCCTTTCCAAATTATGGGCAGAAAAACCAAACATAATATACATTATGTGCGATGACCTTGGGTATGGGGATATTCAGTGTTTAAATCCAGAAAAGGGCAAAATACCGACCCCTCATGTGGATAAGCTAGCTACTCAGGGTATGGTTTTTACGGATGCACATTCAGGATCCTCGGTCTGTACTCCCACCCGTTATGGAGTTTTGACGGGGCGATATAGTTGGCGTACAAAACTTCAATCCGGAGTTGTTCAGGGTTTTGCTCCCTGTTTGATTACAAAAGGCCGTCCAACGGTACCTGGTTTTTTGAAAAAGAATGGATATGACACTGCAATTATTGGAAAGTGGCATCTTAATTTTAAATATTTGGATCCTCAAAACGGAGAAGAATATTCCAGAGCGAAATACAAAAGCCCCCCGGTCGGGGCTAAGATTCCAGATGGACCCATTCATCGGGGTTTTGATTATTTTCATGGATTTCATCATGCCCGTAATATGGAAGCCGTCATTGAGAATGACGAAGTGACATCACATGACCCGGTTATCAACATGCTTCCCCGTTTAACCCGCAAATCCATTGAATATATCGAATCATGTAAAGATTCCAAGAAACCGTTTTTCCT
Source organism: uncultured Verrucomicrobiota bacterium (assembly GCA_902580225.1). Classification (GTDB taxonomy): domain Bacteria; phylum Verrucomicrobiota; class Verrucomicrobiia; order Opitutales; family Seribacteraceae; genus Seribacter. The sequence goes on along the minus strand of CACHJU010000006.1, from coordinate 10,517 downwards.
TTATGTGCCTCTTGGCTCTCCCCATACCCCGATCGTTCCGACTCCCGAATGGGAGGGGAAGAGTGGTTTGGGTGCATATGGAGATTTTGTCATGCAGACCGAAAATGTGGTGGGTGAAATACAATCTGCACTTAAACGAATCAAAGCGGATCAGAATACCATGATTATATTCACCAGTGATAATGGTTGCTCGAAGGCAGCAGGAATTAATAAACTTGCGGAGCAGGGCCATGTGGTGAGTGCCAACCTCCGTGGATCGAAAGCGGATCTGTGGGATGGTGGACATAGGATACCATTTATCGTGAAATGGCCCGGCAGAGTGAAGCCGGGTACACAATCGGATCAATTGATCTGCCTTACCGATTTCTTTTCTACAATTTCCGATCTATTGGGACAAAAATTGCCCCAAAATGGTGCGGAAGACAGCGTAAGTTTTCTACCTGCGCTTTATGGGAAAAAGATTGTATCGACTCGAAAGGGCGTGATTCATCATTCCATAAGCGGTCATTTTGCCTACCGCCAGGGACCCTGGAAACTCTTACTTGCAAAGGCATCTGGCGGTTGGACTTCTCCTAACGAAAGGCAGGCACCTGAAGGGTCTCCACCCGGCCAATTGTATAAAATGTCAACGGATTTGGGTGAAAAAAAGAATCTCTATAAGGAAAAACCTGAAATGGTTGCTTCGCTACTCGCCCTGCTTGAAAAAGATATCAAGCGGGGCAGAAGTACAAAAGGACCTAGATCAAAAAATGATATCAACAATATAAAGATTTGGAAGAGTGGGCAGCCCTAGAAATAGTAAGGGTTTTTAACTGTATTGCTTTCGATACCGCCAAGGAGTCATACTCATCCTTTTACGAAACTGTGCAGTAAAAGCACTCTGATTACAAAAGCCTAATTCGTACCCAATGTCGATGAGGCTTCGGCCCGATTCTTTGACCAGTTTACAGGCCTTTTCAATGCGAACTTGAACTGAAAATTGTTGAGGCGTAAGAACGGTTACTTCTTTGAATCTCCGATTTAGTTGGCGATGTGAAAGGCGGCATTAATTGGCAATCATTGCAATGCTTGGAGTGCCTTCGTTGTGAACACGAAGTTCCTCAATGACCATTTCCATCTCATTATCTCGGGAGTAATTAACGGGAACTTTTTCGTATTTTTGTATCGATCCCATGATTCCGATTGCTTTTCTTTGTTTATCAAAAATAGGAAATTTATTGCTGCTGTACCAAGCCGGCATGCCTTGCTGATTAAGCAACAATTCAATCAACCCTAACCTTGGCAGTTTTTCCTTCATTACCGACTCATCGTCCTTCCTGAACTTTTTGGCCAAAGGTTCCGGGAAGATTGTAAAATCATCTTTCCCAAGTAATTCCTTTTTGAGACTGAAGTCCCAATCTTCTGTAAAAAAAAGGATTGGCGAAAATTAAACGAAAGTTTTTGTCCTAAACAAAAAATGATACTCCCTTAATTTCTCCAAGCATTTTTAAAATGTTGATTTGGATCAATTTCTTTGAGAAATTCCGTGGTTATAGTCTTTTTTTTTCAGATTTAATATGTCAAACATTTAATAAAATATGACGAAGTCAATCTATCGTTTATTCTAAAGTTATGATAATATTATGACTTTTTTAATTTATCCCCCTTTTCTCAATTATTACCCTTTATGAAACTTCCTTTTTTGTTATTCATCCTGGCATGGTTTTCTTTGATTGTCGGAAATATGATTGCCAGTCCGGTTCGGGTACTCTTTCTGGGGCATGAATCCAAACTTCATAACTCTAATGAGTATTACCCTATTTTGTCCAAGTCTTTGGGGCGGGACGCAATCTATTTTGATTATGTCACCAGTGTAAACCAAGCGTTAGACGATGCTGGCTACCTAAACCAGTTCGATGCACTGCTTCTTTATGCGAACCATCCTAGCCTTAGCTCAGTTCAATGGAAGAATTTATTATCTTTTGTTCGATCGGGAAAGGGTTTTATTCCAGTTCACTGTGCAAGTTGGTGCTTTGCCAATATCCCCGAGTATGATCAGCTTGTCGGAGGCCGCTTCAAGAGTCACCAGGGTGCGGTCTTCAGTCCGAGAGTTGTAAGAAGAAATCATCCCGCCGTTCGGGGGATCGGTAAATTGGAGGCGTGGGATGAGACTTATTTTCATGTGCGACATAATCCGAAGAATCGAACGGTACTCATGGTACGCGATCCACTCCCTGGTGATCCGAATAAACAACCGGAACCATGGACTTGGGTCCGTACGGAAGGAGAGGGTCGGGTCTTTTACACCGCCTCTGGACATGATGAACGGGTTTGGGAAAAAGCTGAATTTCATCAACTCATCAAACAGGGAATTCTTTGGGCAGTGGGAGATCAGGTTCGTGATCGCTATGAAAAATTTTTAGCCAGTCGAGACCCTTTGGAATACGAGAACCGGGATAACATTCCAAACTATGAGAAGAGACCTGAACCACTTGCTTACCAGTTGCCACTTTCGCCAGAGGAAAGTATCAAACACACCCAGGTTCCGGTGGGATTTAAACTCGAACTTTTCACATCTGAGCCCGATATTGTAAATCCGATTTATTTCCAGTGGGACGAAAGGGGTCGGCTATGGGTCGTGGAAACGGTGGACTACCCCAATGAGCTCAAGAATGGGAGAATAGGAAACGACCGCATTAAAATTTGCGAGGATACAGATGGGGACGGTAAGGCGGATAAGTTTACCATCTTTGCAGATGGATTTAATATTCCCACATCCCTGACTTTTGCGCGGGGGGGAGTGATTTTAGCTCATGCCCCCGATCTGCTTTTCCTTCAAGACACAGATGGGGACGATCAAGCGGATACTCGTGAGGTTCTTTTTAGCGGTTTTGGGATTAACGATACACATGCCGGTCCTAGCAACTTGCGTTATGGTTTGGACAACTGGATTTACGGTACGGTGGGATATTCAGGTTTCAAAGGAAAAGTGAATGGAGAAGAGCATAGTTTTCGTTCGGGTACCTTCCGTTTCAAATCGGATGGATCGAAGATGGAGTTTCTTCATCAGTTTAACAATAATACATGGGGAATCGGATTGAACGAGCAGGGGGATATATTCGGTTCCACCGCCAACAACAATCCGAGCTTCTTTGGCGGCGTTCCAACTCGGGTACATAATGGAGAAAAGCGGATGACCGCAAAAATGATCGCGAGTTCTCCAAGGTTTTATCCAATCACACCCAATATCCGTCAGGTCGATGCCTTTAATGCTTACACCGCCGGATGCGGTCATGCCTTTGCTACATCCTCTGGTTTTCCCAAATCCTGGCGTAACCGGAGAGCATTTATTTGTGGCCCGACCGGGCATCTTCTTGGCATGTATGATGTCCGACCGAAGGGTTCGGGTTTTGAGTCTGTCAATGCATACAGCTTGGTGGCGAGTACGGACGAGTGGTTCTCTCCAATCGTAGCCGAGGTGGGTCCCGACGGGAATCTATGGATTGCTGATTGGTACAACTTTATCATTCAGCACAACCCGACCCCTAATCTGAACCGAGGTGGATATGAAGCTCTACGCGGACCCGGGAATGCCCATGTTAATCCCAATCGCGACCGCCAGCATGGTCGCATTTACCGCTTGGTTTACCAAAAGAACAAGGCACCTGCGTTCAATCTGGAAAATGCAAAATGGGAAAAGCTGGTCAAAGCTCTCAGCCATGACAATATGTTTTGGCGTCTGACTGCCCAACGGCTTTTGCTGAATAGTCAATTCAAGGAAGCAGTTCCTTCCTTAAAGAAATTACTGGATCAATCCTCACCTCCGTCTCTTCACGCTCTCTGGACTTTGCATGGATTGGGTGCACTTGACGGCCAATCCCATGCAAAATGTCTTATTTCAAAAGATCCTGCTTTACGCCGTAACGCGATCCGGGCTCTTCCGTCCACCATGAAGGGCCAGCAAATGCTCCATGACAGTGCAACCTTCGGAGACAAGGATAGTCTGGTCAGGCTCGCTTCCTTCGTTCAACTGGCCTCCTTTCCGCGAAACGAGGGAATCCGTGATCTCGCATCCCTTCTTATGCGGGTGGAGGAAAATGCCAAGGATGAATGGCTTCGGTTACCCCTGCAGGCTTTGGGGGCGGTGGAAGCCAATTTGGTGGGGTATGAAAAGGGTCCAAATCTTTTGCCCAATTCCTCTTTCGAATCTTCGGATGGTAGGTTACCCACCCGTTGGAAAGTCCGGACTTACAGCGGGAGTGGCACAATGGAGCATGCAATTGAGAGAAGTAAGAATTCGGTAAAAACCGGCAAGTCTTCCCTAAGCATTTCATCAAACGGTGGTCATGATACCAGTGCCTATGCGAGCGTGGGTCTGAAGTCAGGAGTCCGCTATTCTCTCTCTGCCTGGATCAAGACGGACAAGGTCGAAGGGGGTGGCATGGGTGCTTTGCTCAATGTTCATGAACTGGGACAAAAGGCGATGACCACGGGTATCCGAAGGACCAATGATTGGCAGAAAGTGGAAACCGTTTTTGTGAACCCTTCTGCTGGCAGATTTACGGTAAATTGCCTGTTTGGCGGGTGGGGACGATCCACGGGTAAAGCATGGTTTGATGATATTTCACTTAATGAAATGATGCCAATTTACAAACAAGTAGAGAAAGCGGAAAATCGACAAGTTGATTTTAATTTGACAATTGATGCGATTCCCGGACTCCTTTTCAGTAAGTCATCTTTCACCGCAAAATCGGGAAAGTGGCTCAAACTTTCATTCAATAATACTGACAATATGCCTCACAATCTCGTTATTATTGCTCCGGGAACTTACGATGCAGTGGGTCAAGCCACTGACTTGATGATGGCAAAACCGGGTGCCGCTGCTCGCAATTATATTCCTGAAAATGCTAGAGTAATCGCCCAGACTCCAATGGTACTTCCAGAAACAAAATACGATCTCATCTTTCAAGTTCCCTCCAAAAAAGGAAATTATCCATTTCTTTGCACTTTTCCCGGTCATTGGCGCCTCATGAAGGGGGAACTCATCGTTCAACCATGACTCCTCCCATTCATTACCAAAAACACTTCACCCACAAAATTTAAAATCATTATGAGTATTGAAAGACCAAAAGTAGCCATTATCGGACTCGGCTTTGGTGCCGAATTCATTCCCATTTATCAACGCCACCCCAACGCAGAGATTGTCGCTCTTTGTCAAAGAAATGAGGAAAGCCTGAATCAAGTCGCTGATCAGTACAGTATCTCAAAAAGGTTCACCGATTATATGGAGTTACTCGCCGACCCGGAAATTGATGCGGTCCATATTAATACTCCCATCCCACACCATGCGGAAGCCACCTTGCAGGCAATGCTTGCGGGTAAGCATGTTGCCTGTACCGTACCCATGGCAACTTCAGTGGAGGATTGCGAGGCCATAGTAAAACTTTCTGCGGAAAGTGGTATGAAGTACATGATGATGGAGACTGTAGTCTATGCCCGCGAGTTTCTATATATGAAGGAACTCTACGATAATGGAGCCCTTGGGAAATTACAGTTTCTCAAAGCGAGCCACCAGCAGGATATGGATGGATGGCCCGGTTACTGGCCCGGTCTTCCTCCAATGCATTACGCCACTCATTGTGTGGGGCCCGTTCTCGGCTTGGGTCGCCATGAGGCGGAGTATGTCAGTTGCTTTCCCAGTGGAACCATTCGTGAGGAAATGCACGGGCATTACAGTTCCCCTTTCGCCGTGGAAACCACTCATTTGAAATTTCGAAACAGCGACTTGAGTGCCCAAGTCTATCGTTCTCTTTTTGATGTGGCCCGTCAGTACCGCGAAAGTTTTGAAGTCTACGGATCTGAGAAAGCTGTGGAATGGCCCCTGATCGAGGGTGAACCGCTTGTGGTGCATACTGCCAAGAAACCTGAACCGGAAATTCCCGAGAAGGTGGAATGCCCTGATTTTGCCAAATTGTTACCCGAGGAAATCGCTCCGTTCACCACCGGCGGTGTCTATTCAAATGAGGACGGTGAGGAACATTTGAGTTTCACGCAGGGTGCCGGACACGGCGGTTCGCATCCTCATTTGGTTCATCAATTTGTTGAGTTACTCCGGGGAATTGGGGAGGGTTATCCCAATGCGGTGCAGTCCGCCAATATTACCCTGACCGGAATTCTTGCACATGAGTCCGCTCTCAAGGGAGGAGAACTTATTCGTCTGCCGGAATGGAGTATGAGTTCCTGATTCAGTCAGGACCGTAAAACCCGGAATGAAGAATTGGTTCTTAGCTTTGTTTGTATTGGTTTGGGCTTGGGCCATTGGGGAATCCAAACCCAATGTGCTGTTCATCAGCATTGATGATCTCAATGATTATATTTCACCCCTGGATAATCACCCCGGAATCAAGACCCCCCACTTCGACAGGTTGTCGAAACGCTCGGTTACTTTTGCGAATGCTCATTGTGCGGCTCCCGCCTGTCATCCTTCCCGGGTCGCCGTGATGACGGGCGTGCATCCCGTTCGCTCCGGGATTTACCGGAATATGTTCCGAGCCCACGGTCCGCGTTGGCGGCATGAGTCCAAGGTTTTGGAAAAGGCGGTGGTGTTGTCTCAGCATTTTCGTGATCATGGATACTGGGCGGCCGGTGGTGGAAAGATTTTTCATACCCTCCAATGGACCCCGGGAGATTCCCAGAACGACCCTGATGCTTGGGATGAGTATCGGGGTGATCCACTTGATCCTATTTCCGGGGATTGGCCCAGACCGGAGAGCACGAAAGTCAACCAGAATGAGGGGTTTATCGGAAAGCGACCTCTCGGCAATCATTACTTTGGAGCAGCAGTCATTGAAGAGGATGACGAAACCCATGGGGATCATCTTGTGGTGGATTGGGCGATCGAGCGGATGAAAGAAAAGAGAGACAATCCCTTGTTTTTAGCCGTCGGTTTATTTCGTCCACACATTCCATTCGAAGTTTCTCAAAAGTGGTTCGATCTTTACCCGATTGAAAAGGTCCGGCTCCCTGAATACCTGAAAAATGACCTCGAGGATGCCCGTCCCCATGGACGTATGGGTTGGCACAAATGGGTTACCGAAAACAAACAATGGAAGCACTTGATACGGGGTTATCTTGCCAGTATTAGCTATGTGGATCATCAGGTTGGCCGTTTGTTGGACGCCCTTGACTCTTCTGGGCTTAAGGAGAATACAATAATCGTATTATGGACGGATCATGGTTTTCATGTAGGTGAAAAAGAGAATTGGGAAAAATTCGCCTTATGGGATCAGACTACCCGAGTGCCGTTATTTATCCATGCTCCCGGGGTCAGTGAGGATGGAATGAAAACCCGCCATCCGGTCACCCTGACCGATCTTTATCCGACATTGTGCGACCTTACTGGTTTACCTGTTCCCGACCAGTGTGACGGAAAGTCCTTGGTCCCCCAGTTGAAAAATCCGGACAAAAAGAAAAAATCTCTATCCCTTACCTCCTTTCAATTTTGGGGGGATTCAGCTCCCTCTCATGCAGTATCGAATCACCGCTATCGCTTGATTCAATACTCTGATGGATTTGAGGAATTATATGACTTGAAAAAGGATATCCATGAATTCCATAATCTGAGCGAAGATCCTAATTTCTTAAAAATCAAAAGCAGACTATCTTTAGGAATTCCTAAAGAAACGGCAGGCTTAGTTGGAATACCTACGAGTTCTCCCTATAATTTAAAACATAAATCAAAATGAAATTGCCCGTCCATAATTTAAAATGTACCTGTTTGCTAAGCTTAAGTTTCTGGTTTTTATGCCTCCAATCACAAGGAAATTCTCTTAATCCTCAACTTAATCATATCTTCAACTCCCTAAATCAGGTCGAAGACTCTACGATACAGGCTTCCATGCTTCGTGGCACACTCGCCGGATTATCCGGTAAGCGGGACCTTGCAGTTCCTGCTTCATGGAAGTCCTTGCGCATTAAACTGGCTCGATCTAAAGATCCGGAAATTATTAAGTTGGCTGACCAGCTCAGCCAAATTTTTGGAGATCTTTCCGTGAGTCAGGATGCATTAAAACTCCTCTTGAACGTAGATGCGAATCTCGTTGGCCGAAAGGAAGCCCTTTACGGCTTGGTGACGATGCGGTTCGAGGAGCTTCCGGAAAACCTCAATTTATTACTGGATAGCCGTTTGAAATTGGACGCAATTCGGGCCTATTCTTTTTTTGATTACCCGGAAGCTCCCCAGGAACTAATTTCCAAATACGAAAAATTTGACACCGTTGCCAAGCGGGCAACCATTGATACCCTCGCTTCTAAGCTGTCCTATGCCAAGGCATTGCTCGAGGCGTTGCGAACCGGAAAGGTCGCCAAAGCAGATGTTCCAAATTACACCGCACGAAATTTACAAAAAATCCTAGGCAGTTCCTTCAATAAAGTATACGGAAAGATTGTGGAAATGGGGGAGCTCTCCAAGATCGATCAAAATCCAGTCAAAGCTAGACCCGCTGGTTTTGCGGATGCACGCCGGATTGAGGTGGGCGTGTTACCGGGTCTTAAGTTCAACACGGATCGCATTGAAGCAAATGCAGGCGAAAAAATCGTTTTTGTTTTTCCGAATGATGATTCTAGTGGAATGATGCACAACTTGGCTATCATTACTCCCGGTTCAAAACAGACTGTACTGGACGCTGCGGTTGCTATGGGTGCGGCAGGACTTAAGAAAAACTTCATTCCGGAAATACCCGAATTACTCGCCTCCACCCCCCAGGTTCCTCAGGGTATGAAATATACTCTCTATTTCGCCGTGCCCGATGAACCCGGAGACTACCACTTTATCTGCACCTATCCCGGTCATGGATTAATTATGCAGGGAATCTTCGCTGTTCAGTAATTAAGCCTACAAATAAACCTATTTATGAAGATCGAAAACATGATTCAGATTATGCAAAATAAACTAATTTCCCGATCTACTCACCTCAATGCGACAAGAAAAACAACAACTGCTACCATGAAGTCATATTTCTTCCTTCTTTTTTTGTTTCTACCTTTCTTCCTGACTTGGGCTGAACCTAAGACCAGCAACGCACCCTTTCTCACACCCGATGAGGCGATTACCAATATGAAGACCCTGAAAGGTTTTGAGGTCAAGGCCTTCGTGGCCGAGCCTGATATTGGGGAAGCCATTGCCTTTTGCTTCGATTTCCGTGGTCGTCTTTGGACTTTGGAGAATTACAATTATCAAACCCGGAAAGCACACAGTGCGGACAAGAGAAACCGCATCCAAATTTTTGAGGATGTGGACGGGGATGGTGTTTTTGATAAGAAGAAAACTTTTACCGAGAACTTGACTTTCAGCTCCGGCCTCGCGGTCGGCATGGGTGGGGTCTATGTTGGCATGCCTCCCGAACTCATCTTTATTCCCGACGCCAATGGTGATGATAAACCCGACGGTCCCCATGAAGTTCTTCTCGACGGCTGGGGTATTCAGGACCGGCACGAAACTCTCAATAGTTTTATTTGGGGCCCGGATGGCTGGCTGTATGGCTGCCATGGTGTTTTCACCCAGTCGCGGGTTGGTCATCCAGGAGCCAAGGATGAAGACAGGCAATTTATCGATGCCGGGATTTGGCGTTTCCATCCTCAATCCAAGGAATTTGAAGTCTTTGCTGAGGGATTATCCAACCCCTGGGGTTTCGATTTCAACGATATGGGGCAAAGCTTTGCTACTTGTTGTGTGATCCCCCATCTCTTCCATGTCGTTCAGGGCGGTGTCTATCACAAGCAAAGTAAACAGAATGTAAATCTATTTGTATACGATAACATTAAGACCATCCGTGACCATGTCCACAAGTCCGCTCACGGTGGAGCCCGTTTCTACTTGGCTGATGTTTTTCCTGAGAAATACCGCGATCAACTTTTTATGTGCAATATTCATGAACATGCGGTTTTGATTGACTATATGGTTCCCAAGGGGTCGAGTTATATTGGTAAGCATGGAGATGACTTTCTGCTCGCAAATGATTTGGCCTGGGTCGGATTCAGTGTGGAGACCGGTCCTGATGGTGGCATTTATATTTTGGATTGGCACGATCAAAATATTTGTGGAACTGAGATTCGATTCGCTAATTCCGCACGGGTCTATCGGATTATGCCCAAAGGAGTGAAGGGTCCCAACGCCTTTGATCTGGAAAAGCTTAGCGATGTTGAACTGGTTGAAATGCAGGCTCATTCCAACGACTGGTATGTTCGTCAGTCCCGCATTATTTTCCACCACCGCACCATTTCCGGAAAGCTCAATAAGTCCGTGGTTCACACCAAACTCAAGACTATGTTGTCGGATGCAAAAACAGTGGGTAAACGGCTACGTGCTTTGTGGGCTCTTCATGTGACCGACGGGGTTACCGAGGAGCATGCCCTGTCTTTGCTCGATGATACCGAACAGTACATTCGGGCGTGGACTATTCAGTTGCTTGCTGAAGACAAAAATCTTTCCGGGGTTGTACGCTCAAAATTTGCCGAGATGTCACAATCAGATCAGTCTC